>JBAQJL010000088.1:0-53421 GCA_049300295.1 Xanthobacteraceae bacterium | reverse complement strand
GCCAGCTTGATGACGTTAGTGTCGGTCACGGCGTATCACTCCTTTGGTGGAGAAGTGGAGGCGTCGAACACCCCCACGATACGTCGCCTTACCCCTTCATGCCGTCACCAACTTCCGCTCATAGCTCTTTGGCCATTCATGGGGAGCATCAGTGGCAATCGCGCTCGCGCTGCAGGCTCCCGAACTGGTCACTCGCCTGATCCTCGCTTCGGGATATTTTTATCCGACCGTTCGGAGCGACGTTCTCGCGTCGTGGCAGGCGGCCCCGGTGCTGGGGGACATCATAAGCAACACCGTGTCTCCCGTTTTAGCGAGGATGATGTGGCCAGCGTGGAACGCCATAGCCTTGGCGGCAGCAACCAACTCCGTCGACTGACGACATGGCACTTAGCGATCCATGCAATTAGCGATCTCTGGATCGCAGGCGAGGCCTTTGGCTAGGAACTTTCGTCACGACCCGCCGTTGTTATGCACCATCGATACAATGGAGAACACACATGGATCGCGAACACGTGAAGGGCGCGGCTGATAAGGCAAAGGGCGCCATCAAAGATGCCGCCGGCAAATTGACTGGCGATAAGGAACTTCAGTCTGAAGGCAAGCTCGATAAGGCAAAAGGCGACGCACATAACGCAGCGGGCAATGTTAAAGATGCGGCGCGAGATTTAACAAAGTAAAATTCCCGCAAACTACAGAAATTGGCCGCTCTTCGGGGCGGCCTTTTTCTTAACCTGTAGTCCCAGATCCGATCGGTCACTCAGCGGATGTGCCAACGCTCTTGTCTCGGGCGCGGGCGTTGCTGACGCTGTTGACTACGGTGTTGCACCGAAACCTGCTTACCGTTGACGACCAGGCGATAGCCTTTTCCTTGGCATTCGCTGCACACGGCTCCGTGGCGCATTCCCGAAGCATGGCAGGCGTCACACGGGATCGGTAGTTTTTCATCCATTCAATATAATCCGATAAGCCGGTCTCGGCGGCCTTTGCAGACCCGAAGCCGTGATGAGGACGCCGGCGCGTCATTGGGTTGAGGTTGGTTGCGGGATAAATCCGCAGAGAAGCGAAAGTTCCTTCAAGCCAAGTCAAGCAAGCTGGTACTGGCCGCGACTTAATAAGAACATAACAGCGTCTAGGCGCAAGCCCTCGGAGTTTGAGGTGTAGCCAAACAGTCGCCGACCCCTGCCAGCCTATCCCGGCACTCGCACGACGCCTGGTGCGCGCTTACTGCGGCGCGTCGGCCATGACTTTGTGTGCGGCTTCGATCACCCGGCGCATGATCGGGGTCGGGTCGCCCAGGGTGACCAACGCGAGCCGCTGCACGATGGGGTGGTCGGTTTTCAGTTCGTGCGCGGTGGATTTGGCGACAATGCTAAGCTGTGAGAGCCCCAATGCCTCGGGCAATTGCTCCGTTACCTTGATGACCTGTGAGCTGATTTGAACGACAATCGGATTGGGCGCGGCGATGCTCTTGCCGTGCAGCAGTTCATCCTCGATCGATGCCTGTACGCCGCCGCCGCCGCGCACAATGACGACTCTGATCGGCCGATCGGGGCCGCCGACCTCGCGCCAGCTGGTGATGGCGCCGAGCAATATCCGGCGCATCGTGTCGTCGGAAACCGCGACGACGGGATTGTCCTTGTTGATCGCGAATGCCATGCGGGTGTTCGCGACTTCGAAAGTTTTCAAGCGGCCGAATTCGAGCGCCGGATGAGTGGATTTCAATTCGGCGATTTCGGTTTCGAGCGGCCCGGAAATCATAGCAAAATCGCCGCGCTTCTCGAACAGCGCGAGCAGGCCGAGACTCGATTTACTCGGCACGACGGTCAGCTTGACTCCGGCAGCCTTTTCGATGGCGCCCTGGTGCGGGTCCATGACTTGATGCGTAAAGGTCGTCGATCCCTGAACGATGAAACTGGGCGCGCCCGCGCCGCCAGAACCTTGCGCCGGCGCGGGGGACGCCGCCAGCGTAAGCGCCGCAGCCAAGCCAAAGAGGAAACGAAGCCCGTGCATGAAGCGTGATCCATCCGGGTGCGATCACATTACATAGGCACGCGATACAATAAGAAAACATTATAGGCGCTTTTCGCGTCAGCGATATGATCCCTGCGGTAGAAAATGCATTGAGCACGGTTGTATTTTTCCATCTTGCAACAAAGGTGACATCAAACTGTCACACGAAATGGAGCATGACGGTGCAGGACAAACGCATAAGAAAATAGAGGCTGAAATCGATGTGGGCTTCGGTGATGGGAAATTGGGGAAATACCGCAGCCATTGCTGCTTTCATAGCGCTACTGTTGTTCTCGGCAATGCTTTTTGGAATTCATGCCTGAGCGTTTGCGGAAGGTGCAGTTGCATCTTCCGGCGCGGATTGATCCCGGGCGAGGCACGCGGCCGCTGCATTGCATCGTGGCCGACATGTCCGAAACCGGCGCGCGGTTGACGCTCGCCAAGGACTCAAAGCTCCCTGAGGAGTTCGTGTTGGTCCTTACGGCGGACGGCCGCAGCCGACGCCGATGCCGCGTCTTGCGACGGGATCACCTTGAGGTCAGTGTGCGTTTTTTGCCGGATAAGTCCGCGGAGAACAGCTCTTAGCCGCGCCTCGCGCAGGTCGAACCAGTCAGATCTTTAGATTTTCTGGAAATGAATCTCGTCGGCGAGAGCGGACCACAGCGCGATGTCGTCGACGAGCCGCTTGTTGAATTGCTGAGGCGTCGTCGACGCTGGCTCGTTGCCAAAGGCGTGCAGCTTTTCGATTGTGGCCGGCTCCTTGAGGATGCGTACGACCTCGGTGTTGAGTCGCGTCAGGATCGGTGCCGGCAGGCCGGTGGGAGCGACCAATCCCTGCCATGCACTCACATTAAAGCCGGGCACGCCGCTTTCGGCGACGCTCGGCACCTCCGGCAGCGCGAAATAGTGTTTGGCGCTGGAAACGGCGAGCGCGTTGAGTTTGCCACTGCGGACATGCGGAACGAGCGTCGCAGGCGGGTCCATCATGAAATCGAGTCGGCCGGCGAGGAGTTCAAGCGACGCTGGCTCGCTGCCGCGAAACGGAACGTGCTGAACCTTGATCTTGGTTTTCAGCGCGAACAATTCGATCGCCAATTGCGGCCCCGATCCAAGGCCCGGCGTGCCATAAAGCAGCGGCGCCGGCCGCGTGCGTGCGGCATTGAGCAACTCGGCCACCGTTTTGATGCCACTGCTGGCATTGGTGCACATCAGATAGGGATATTCGGAAGCGAGCGTGATCGTCGCGAAGCCGCCGAGCGAACGATAAGGCAGGTGGGCGAAGGTCGCGGCGGCGGTGGCAAAGCCCGACGGGATGACCATGAGTGTGTAGCCATCGGGCGTGGCGCGCGACACGAACGCTGACGCGCTGGTGCCTGATGCGCCCGGTTTTGGTTCGACGATGACTGGTTGACCGAGCGACCTCTGCAGACCGTCGGCGATGAGCCGGGCGATGACATCGGATGGGCCGCCAGCTGGAAAACCGTGGATGATGGTGATGGTGCGGGACGGCCAGTCCGCCGCGTAAGCGCTGCTGGCCGCAAGTCCGGCAAGGCCGCCGAGCATAGTGCGGCGGGTGATGTCTTTGGTCATGACGTGATCTCCCATCAGCGCCCCTCGCGCCGCGCCATAAAGGCGAGCCGCTCGAACAGGTGCACATCCTGCTCATTCTTCAATAGCGCGCCGTGCAGCGGCGGAATGAGCCTTTTCGGATCGCGCTCGCGCAGCGTTTCTACTGAAATATCCTCGACCATAAGCAGCTTGAGCCAGTCGAGCAGCTCAGAGGTTGAAGGCTTTTTCTTCACCCCCGGCACGTCGCGGATTTCGTAGAACAGTTTGAGCGCCTCGCCCACCAGCTGCTGCTTGATGCCGGGAAAATGCACCTCGACGATGGCACGCATCGTATCGGAGTCTGGAAAGCGGATGTAGTGAAAGAAGCATCGGCGCAGGAACGCGTCCGGCAATTCCTTTTCGTTGTTGGAGGTGATCACCACGATCGGCCGCCGCCGGGCGTGGACGGTTTCGCCGGTCTCGTAGACGAAGAACTCCATGCGATCGAGTTCCTGGAGAAGATCGTTCGGGAACTCGATATCGGCCTTGTCGATCTCGTCGATCAGCAGCACCGGCCGCTCGTCGGCAGCGAACGCATCCCACAACTTGCCCCGTTTGATGTAGTTGCGGATGTCCTTGACGCGGGCATCGCCCAGCTGGCTGTCGCGCAGTCGCGTCACCGCGTCGTACTCGTAAAGGCCCTGCTGTGCCTTGGTGGTCGATTTGACGTGCCACTCGATCAGCGGTGCCGAGAGCGCCTTGGCAATCTCGATGGCGAGCACGGTCTTGCCGGTGCCGGGCTCGCCTTTGACCAGGAGCGGCCGCTCCAACGCGATCGCGGCGTTGACCGCCACTTTCAGATCGTCGGTCGCCACGTAGGCGCTGGTGCCTTCAAAACGCATGCGTTCTTTCCGTCTGTTGGGTCCGCCATAAAACACGCCGCGGCCTCCGCTAACAAGGCGCGTAACTGCGCGACCTGCGGCAATTTCTGCCGGGCGACAGGCAGTTCCGACCCGGTCAGCGTGCCGGTGCCCGTCATAACGCATTGAAATTGCGTGAGTAAATCCATGGCACGCGGTTTGCTGCGTGCTGCCCGGGATTGGGGTCGCCGGTTGCGTCCCGTTGCATATCGAGTTGGAGACCAAGTCATGGGTATCTTCGATGCACTGACGACCGCGGTCGCCGGTCTGCAAGCGCAGTCGTTTGCGTTACAGAACATTTCGGGCAACATCGCCAACTCGGAGACGACCGGATTTAAGGAGACCGATACCAGCTTCCAGGATCTGGTATCGCAAGCGGCCTTGAACGAGCAGACCGCGGGCGGGGTCATCGCCAGTTCGGTGGCGACCAACACCGTGCAGGGCACGATCCAGAGCACGTCTGTGGCGACCGACATGGCGATCAACGGCGCCGGGTTCTTCGTGGTGTCAAATCCGACCGGGCTCACCGACAACCAGCCGCAGTTCTCCGGCGTCGACGATTACACGCGCGCCGGTGACTTTCAGATGAACAGTTCCGGTTACCTGGTCAACAGCGCCGGCTATTACCTGATGGGCATTCCGGTCGATGCCGCCACCGGCAATCCGGAAGGCAGCGTTCCGCAGGTCCTGCAATTCAACAACAATTTCATTCCAGCGCAGGCGACGACATCGATCAACTACAACGTCAACCTGCCGAGTTCGCCGACCTCGGGCCAGATCGCACCGGGTGATTTTGCCAATGATCCGGTTGCAGGAGCGGAAATTCTTGGCACCGGGGCAACGATTTCGCCGGACGCAACGGCGGCCGGCACCGGGACGGTCTCCAACCTGACCAACGCAACTCTGCTGGTGGGAGGCCTCGGAATTACAAGCGGTGACAATATCATTATTGGCGACGGGACTGCGACAACCAGTTACACCGTTACCGGCAGCTCGACCGTCGGCGA
Organism: Xanthobacteraceae bacterium; assembly: GCA_049300295.1. Classification (GTDB taxonomy): domain Bacteria; phylum Pseudomonadota; class Alphaproteobacteria; order Rhizobiales; family Xanthobacteraceae; genus BOG-931. The sequence goes on along the minus strand of JBAQJL010000088.1, from coordinate 47,936 downwards.
TCTGATCAACGCCATCAACGGCGGTAACGCGCAGGCGACAGCCTCGCTGAGCAACGGTAACCTGAAACTCACGGGCGATAACGACACCGCCGTCGTCTCGATCTCCGACAACAACGCAACCGTCGGCACTGACGCTACTCTCCTGGGTTTCGGCTCCAGCAACAATTCGTTCAATCCGACCAACCTGATAACCCAGGGCCTGAGCGGCACCTTGAGCGTGTCGGTCGGTGGTGGATCGGCGCAGAATATCGTCATCGGCACGGGCGCGGGCGATGTGCAGACGCTTGCGCAGTTGCAGACCGCTGTCCAAGGCCTGTCGGGCGTGATGGGCACGGTGAATAACCAGAACGGCAATATCTCGCTGGTGGCCACGGATCCGACCGCGACGCTCGCGGTGACTGGCACCGGCGGTGCGTCGCCATCGGCCTTCGGCGTTCAGACGACGACAGTTGCGCCGGGCAATGGCACGGTGATCGGCAGCGATCTCTCGACCTTCACCAGTCAATCGATCGACGGCGGCTCGATCACCTCCTACGACGCGGACGGAAATCCGCTCAACGTGCAATTCCGCTGGGCGCAGGTGGCGGGCGCCAACGGTCAGAGCATGTGGAACCTATACTATCAGGCGAACTCCGGCGCGACCGGGTCGCAGCCGGCATGGCAGAACGTCGGGACTAACTTCATCTTTAACGCCAGTGGCCAGCTCACCCAGCCGACCACCAGCACGCTAACCCTGCCGCTGAGCGTCAATGGCGATACGCTCCCCAGCGTCGAAATCAATTTCGGCACTAACGGGCTGACGCAATTCGCCAACACCGCCGGCACCGCGCAGGTCACCCAGGTACAGCAGAACGGCTTCGCCGCGGGCTCGCTGCAATCGGTGTCGGTCGATACCAATAATCGCGTGGTCGGCTCGTTCTCGAACGGGCAGACCATTCCGCTCGCGGAGATTTCGCTCGCCAACTTCAACGGCGCCAACTCTCTGCAGGCGCTGAGCGGCGGCGCCTACGCCGCCACGCCGGAATCGGGCACCCCGATTTTCTCAGGCACCGGCACGATCGAGGGCAGCTCGCTGGAATCGTCGAACGTCGATATCGCGACGCAATTCAGCGATCTGATCGTGGCGCAGCAGGCTTATTCGGCGAACGCCCGCGTGATGTCGACCGCGGATCAAATGATCCAGAGTCTGCTGCAAGTGATCCAGTGAGGTCGCGTGGCGCGGTTAACGGCGCAACGCGGCTGAGCCGCATGGACGGCTGAGACTATGGGCCTTTCTCAAGCGCTATCGTCGGCTCTGGCGGGCGTCAACACTACGCAGCAAAGCCTGTCGGTGATCGCCGGCAACGTGGCGAACTCCAACACGCCCGGTTACGTTGAGGAGACGGCCAGCCAGGTTGCGGTTGCCGTCAGCGGCCAGCCCGGCGCGGGGGTCGACGTCGCCGGCATCAACCGTGACCTCAACACGCTGCTGCAGGGCCAGCTGTGGACCGAAACCTCAGGCGACTCGTATGCCGATACGAGCTCGCAGATCTATCAGCAGCTGCAGCAGATATACGGTACTCCCGGAACATCGACGTCGTTTGACGCGATCTACAACAATTTCACCACTGCTTTGCAGGGGCTGTCGAGCAACCCCGCCTCGGCGTCGCAGCAGAACGCCGTGATCGGCGCCGCGCAATCGCTGACGCAGAATCTCAACTCGATGACGTCGACAATCCAGCAGTTGCGCACGCAGGCGGAGCAGGGCATTTCGACCGGCGTGCAGACCGCCAACACCGCCTTGCAGCAGATCGCGCAGATCAATAACCAGCTCGAGGCCGCCAGCGACGACAGTGCGACGGCCTCGCTCGAGGATCAGCGCGACCAGGACATCACCCAGCTGGCGCAGCTGATGAACGTCACCGTCGTCCGCAACCCCGACGACCAGATTTCGATCTTTACCGCCAACGGCCAGCAGCTGGTCGCCGGCCCACAGGCCTCGCAGCTCAGCTTCAGCAATTCCGGGACGCTGTCGCCGACCTCGCTATACAGTGCCAATCCGAGCCAAGACGCGGCTGGTACCATCACGCTGACCTCGCCAGGCGGCACTACCACTGACCTGATCGCCGAAGGCGCTGTCCAATCGGGCCAGCTCGGCGCCTACGTCCAGATGCGCGACAGCATCCTGCCGCAGGCGCAAAATCAGCTCGACGAACTGGCCAACCAGATGTCGCAGGCGTTGTCGAACCAGACCACGACCGGCACGGCGGTCACCTCGGGCAGCCAGGCGGGCTTCAATGTCGACGTAGGGGCGGTGTTGCCCGGCAATTCGGTGCAACTCAGCTACACCGATTCCAGTAACGTCACGCACAACCTCACGATCGTGTCGCTCGGCCAGGGCGGCACGTTGCCGCTGCAGACGTCGCCGCCGAATTCCAACAACCAGATCATCGGCATCAACTTCTCCGGCGGCCTGAACTCCGTCGTATCGCAGCTCAATACCGCGTTCGGCACCAATCTGCAGTTCGCCAATCCATCGGGAACCGTGCTGCAGGTGCTCAACGCCAACGGTAGCAGCAATGTCGTCAATTCGCTGTCGGCGACCGCGACGGCGACCTCGCTGACGGGCGGCAGCGCGCCCTTACCGCTGTTCACCGCCGGCGGCCAGCCGATCACAGGTGTACTGACGTCGACCGGTTCGCAGACCACGGGCCTCGCCGGCACCATCGCGGTCAATCCGGCGCTGATCATTTCGCCGTCAAGCCTCGTCGCCTACGCGGCCAATACATCGGCAGGCGACCCGACGCGGCCGAACTTCATGCTCAACCAGCTGACCAGCGCCACGCTGACCTTCTCGCCCGACACCGGGATCGGGACCGCGCAGGCGCCTTACTCGGCGAATTTGGTCAACTACATGAGCCAGCTCGTCAGCCAGCAGAGCCAGGCAGCGAACGCGGCGACGAATCTGCAGCAAGGTCAAGACACGGTTTTGTCCGCGCTGCAACAACGCTTCAACGACCAGTCCGGTGTTAATATCGACACCGAGATGTCGAACCTCATCGCGCTGCAGAACGCCTACAGCGCCAACGCGCGCGTCATGAGCGTCGTCCAACAAATGATGTCGACGCTGTTGCAGGTGGCTGGATGAGTGTTACCGGACCGGGTTCAATCACCGCGCTCAATCTAACGGCGCAGACAAATATGTTCAGTCAGCTGACCACGCTGAGCCAAGAGCTCGGCACTGGCCAGGCGGCGCAAACCTTTTCCGGGCTCGATTCGCAGGCCGGCGTGGCGGTGGAACTGGGCGCGCAGGTTTCTGCCATCAACGGCTACAGCGCCACCGCCACCAATGTCAGCACGACGCTGTCGGTCGCGCAGTCGGTGCTCGGACAGCTTTCGGAGGCAGGCGCTGCGGTGGCGCAATCGATCACGCAGCAGGGCACCTTTACGCTCGACGGCAACGGCCAGACCACGACCCAGCAGGCCGCTGCCGGCTATCTCAGTCAGATCCTCGATCTGCTCAACACTCAGGTCGGCGGCAATTACATGTTTTCCGGCAGCGCCGTGAACCAGCCCGCCGTTGCCTCGACCAACGACATTCTCAACGGCAATGGCGCCCAGCAGGGCCTGACGCAGACCATCGCTCAGCGGCTCCAGGCCGACGAAGGGTCTGGCAACAATGGCCGGCTCACAGTCGGCGGCACCAGCCCGGCCGTGACGTTGTCATCGGATGGTTCACCGTTCGGCTTTCAGCTTGCCGGGGTCAATTCGAGCCTGACCGGCGCCACGGCCAGCGGTCCAACTGGTTCACCGCCGGCGATCACCATCAATCTCGGTTCGAATCCCAATGCCGGCGATACGATTTCGTTTGCGCTGACGCTGCCCGATGGATCCAGTCAAACCATCAGCCTTCAGGCAACCACAGCTGCGCCGCCGGGCGCCAACCAGTTCACTATTGGGGCGGATCAGACGGCGACCGGCGCCAACCTGCAGACCGCGCTGGGCACCGCCATCGGCAATCTGGCGCGGACCGCGCTGCCGGCCGCGTCCGCCATCGCCGCGTCCAATAATTTCTTCGCCGATCCGCCGCAGATCGTGACCTCGCCTTACAGCTCCGCCATGACGCTGACAAACGGCACCCCCGCCAACACCGTGTTCTGGTATACCGGCGAGAACGGCGCGACGCCGGCACTGCAGACTGCGACCGCGCAGGTCGGCCCGTCGATGACCATCGCGTACGGGATGCGCGCCACCGAGCCGGCCATCACTTCGCTCGTCGCCAATGTGGCGGCTTTGGCCGCGACCACATTCTCTGCGGCCGATCCGAATGCCCAGGCGAGCTACCAGGCGCTGTCGCAGAGCGTGCTCGGCAATCTCAACGGCCAGTCCGGCACGCAGTCGATCAGCAGCATCGAAAGCGACATCGCCAACGCCCAGACCACGGTGCAAAACGCTACCGCGCTCAACACGCAGACGCAAAGTACCCTGCAGGACATGCTGCAGGGTTTCGAGGGCATCAATCAGACCCAGATCGGCGAACAGATTCTGACGTTGCAGAACACGCTCTCGGCGTCGATGTCGGTGACCGCGCGGCTCGCGCAATTGAGCCTGGTCAATTTCCTGGCCCCGTCCAGCGGTTGATCGCGCGGAAGCCGGAGCGTTGCGGTCGCCGCGTGGAAATGCCGCCTCGGATTTGGCTGGGTCAGCTTGCCAAACTGCCGATCATTCGGGCGAGCGCGCGCCGTGTATCGCTGCTCATGTCGCCGCTCAGATCGCTGGTTGTGTGCTCCTCGAAATTCTTCACTCGCTGCTTTTGCTCGAGATAATGCACAGTCGGCGCCAGCGCGCTCATGGCTTCGCGGCATAGCACGCGCAGCTGCATCAGCGCTTCGGCTTCAAGATCCCCGGCCTGCAATTGACGGATTTTGTCGATGACGCGAGCCAGTTCCCGCTTCGCCTCGTCGAAGTCATCGTCGTATTTCAGATACGCATCCGCATCGCCGACGATCAGCGCCCGGAGCGTTTTTAAGTCGTCTGGGGTGAGCTGGCCGTCGTCCTCCAGCTTCGATATCAGAAACTCGTATGCGGCATGCGAGCGTAAAGACTGTCCGGCGCAGGATTCGAGTTCGCCCAGTTCGTCGCCCAAAATACTAAAATTGTCTTCGTTCTCGGCCGATGCGCAGCGCGCGGCAGTTTCCAGGAGTTGCGAGATTTTCGCGGCAATATCCTCAGAGTCGGACACGAGCTCACCTCTTCGACAGAGTGCGGATTGGCGTAAGACATAGGAGACGGCCGTAAAGAAATTCGCCAAGCCAACCGCAAATCCCGGCTGATCGCGATGAACGATGCATTAGGGATGTTAGGAACGGCCGATCTTGTAGGTCGGTCTAGTGCGGCGCACTCGCTGATGGCGCGACTTCACCCGGCTTGGTGCGGACAAAGATCGAGTCGGCGGCGCAGGTGGCGTTGCGGCCGAAATTGTCAGTGAAACGCGTGTCGACAAGGTAACGGCCGGGATGCGCGCCGAGAAATGTGCGCAGCGCTTCGCGCTTGACGTCACTGTCTTCGACCACGAGGTAATCGCCGGGCACAAGATACGTGTGCATATGATCGAGCACGCCGGCCACATTATTGTGGGCGTCTTCGACCACGAGCCATGGATGCGGCGCCGACTGCAAGAGTGCGGCATCGAACAGCCCCGCGGGATCGGCGCAATTGCCCTGATAGAAGCTAACCAGCGGATGCTCCACTCTGGATTTGCGCAGGTCGACAGAATGGACGCGGCCGGCGATGCCGCACGATGTCATGGTGTCGGCGAACCAGGCCGCGCTGGCGCCGAGCCCCGAACCGATCTCGAAGATGGTGCGCGGCCGGAGTTCGGCGATCAGCGCCGGGTACATGGCGAAATCGAACACGTTCTTCATCAGCGCCGTGCCGCGCCAGCGCATGAGGGAAGGCGCGCCCTGACAGGTAAGCTGTACATCGACGCCGAATTCGGTACCGAACCGGGGCTGGTAGAAGGCGGCGGATTGCTCACGTTCGGAATATTCGACGAACCGTCCTTGCTGCCAGCGGTCGAGGAACTGCCGCAGCCGGAACAGATCCCAGCGCAGGTCAAGCGCCTGCGCCGGGCCGGTTGCGCTGTCGTGCACGCTATCTTCCCAGGAGCGCGCCGGATCGAATTGCAAAAGTCGGCCGACGACGCGGGTAAACCAGCCGTCGAACACACTGAGCAGGCCGCCCTGCTCAGTCTCGACCCGTTGGCGCATTTCGGCGGAGTATTTGAGCGCGGCGGCTTTGAGCGCGTCGCCGGCAATCAGGCTCGGCTCGTCTGACAGGAATTCCTGACAAGGCGGCTCGCCCATTGAGCTGCGCTAGTGCTTGCTGCGAAGTCCAGCGGCAATTTTACGATTGATATTGATCAGATTTTCGAAGTGCTTCTGCTGGGGCTTTGTCACCAGCGAAAAAGTCTCGCACATCACGAAAGCACCAAGCGTCTTCAGATTCTCGCGGAGCGGCGCCGGGAGGCGATCCTTGTCCTGGATCAGGGAGTCGAGGAGCACCGTCCAAAGACGCCGATTGAAAAGCACGGCTGCCTTCGTGTCGCCGGGCTTCTCCTTCCAGGAACTCTGCACGGCCTGCAACTTCGCTGCCGCCTGCAACAGCAGACTGGCTTCGAGTTCGCGGGGGCCGGCAATGTCGTTCGCGGCTCTCGCATAGGCTTGTACGGCATAGTTCACTTTCACCAACTCCTTTTCGTACGCGATCAGCTTGCGCGTCTCCTTTAACGCTTCATACAACTCCCCTGTTAAGATTCGATTATTAATGCTGTCGACTAAGGCTTTCGCGCACGGAGTTGCCGCCGCGATTCCGCGGATGAGCGCGCGGTAATCGGCATAATTCTCCGGCGTCCGCTTGCTCGTGTACATGCGCTGTACCGCGAGATAAAGGCGCTTGGCCGGGCTATTGGCCTGTCGCGCCGTCATGATGTCTTTTTCGCGTAAAACGGGCATCGCGCCTTCGATCGCAAGACGCGTTCGCCGGCCGTCGTTGGTAACGACGCAGCCGCCTAGAATGAGGCGCTCGCCGGGTTTGAGTTCGATTTTTAGAGGCACGTTGATCCCCGCACCGTCCATGCTTGCGGATGCGGGTTAAGGGCCTGTTGCCGGCCGGGTTATCCAGCGGCGAGCCGGCGATTATTATTAATCAAATTATCGAGGTGCCCTTGCCGAAGCTTATCGAGGCGCGCCAAGGCTTATCAAGGCGCGCCAAGGCTTGTCGAGCCCCGGTGTAACAATTCATTAGCCATAACGACCTACGTTTATCCGGGTATTCGTTCGCAGGCTGGCTGCAATTCTGGGGGCACGATGTGCGGCATTGCGGTGGCCATCGACTGGGATGGCGCTGACAAGGCCGTACGGCGTTTGATTGCGGGAATTCTGCATCGCGGAGATGTCACCGATCCCTGTGTTTTGATTGGTGAAAAGATTGCGATGTGTACCCGCCGTCTGCGCATCGTGGACGCGGCACACGGTACTCAGCCGCAGACCTCATTCGACGAGCGCTTTCTCGTTTCCCTGAACGGCGAGATTTACAATCACATGGATATACGCCAGGAGCTGGAGGCGCTCGGTGTGCGCTTTCGCACCGGGTGTGACACCGAAGTTGTCGCAAATGCGATCCGGGTCTGGGGCGCATCTGGCATTAAACGCTTGGCCGGCATGTATGCCTTCGTCGCCATCGATACCGCCACCGGCGAGTTTGTTGCGGCGCGCGATCCCTTCGGAGTCAAACCGCTTTATCTGATACGATCTGGCGAAGGTTTTCTGTTCTGCTCGGAAATCAAACCGCTGCTGGAGGCAACCGAAGAAGGCGAGGTTCTCCTGTTGCCCCCGGGCTTTATGCTCACCCGCAATTATTGCGGACGCCATTACGTGCTGCCGTCGCCGACAGCCTTGAGCGCCTCGTCGCCTGCGGAGCTGGATCAGATCCTGTCCGAAGCCGTGCGCGTTCGTCTGCCGCCAAATCTTCCGGTCTCGGCACTATTCAGCGGTGGCATCGACAGCACGTTAATCGTTCACTACGCGCGGCGGTTCCGCCCCGAAATGCCGGCTTATATCGCCGTGGGATCGGATGCCCCCGATCGCATCTATGCGGAGCGTTATGCCGACTTAACCGGTCTCGATCTCCACGAGGTGAGCGTCGATGTCCGCTCCGACAGCACGTTGTCGTTGATAGAAGCGGCTGTCGACGCGGTGGAAACGTTCGAACCCGCGGTAATTCGCCCGAGCATCTATACTTATCGCGTTGCGCAGCGAATTCATCAGGACGGTTTCCGCGTCGCCTTATGCGGAGAGGGTGCCGACGAACTGTTCGCCGGTTACGAGCCGCTCGAAACCGCCTTCACCCAGGCAAATACGACAGGCTCCGGCCTGCGCAGGCAATGCCTGGACATGATGCACCGCGCGAATCTGCAACGGGTCGATCGCTGTTCTATGCGATTCCAACTCGAAATACGCGAACCGTTTCTCGATCAGTCGCTCGTCACCTTCGCGACCAGGCTCGACAGGTCCGCTTTGCTCCAACAGACAGTTGATGCGCTGGTGGGAAAAGCGCCGTTGCGAAAACTCTATGACCTGTACCCTTCGCAACTCCCAACGTTTATTCGAGATCGGCGGAAAGCGCTCTTTCATGAAGGCGCGGGGGCCAGCGTCGAGCAGTCGGGTTGGCTTGACCTGTTCGAGGCTGTGTTGTCGGACGCCGATTTTCGTGATGGACAACGAGAGTTTGCCGATTTCAGTATTGCCACCAAAGAAGAGCTGTTTTGTATGCGCACGCTCGCAGCCAAGATGGATGTGAAGCGCGTGCCTCATCTGCGCGGTCGGCTTCGCCTGGATATGCCACGCGCGGCATAGAGCGGTGCCGGCTAGGAGACGGTCTGCCTCGGCCCGTTACGATTAACTCGGAAGCATCAAGACGGAAGACTATCGACAGGATTCGGCGGTCCGGTCTCGGTAACAAAAAAGACGGCGGGGTTTTGCCCCGCCGCCTTTCGCCAGTAGCCTTTTTACCGAGGGTTTTAGCCGAACAGTTTGAGCACCGACTGGTTAGCGTCGTTGGCGATCGACAGCGCCGAGATTTCCAGCTGCTGCTGCGTCTGCTCGGTGAGCAGGTTCGCGCTTTCCTGGTTCTGGTCAGCCGCCACCAGGTTGCTGGCGCCGGTCTGCAGCGTGTTGATCATGTTGGTCGTGAACGACTGCCGGGTCGAGATGGTCGACGAGTTGGTACCGAACGTCTCGGTCTGGCTTTGCACGTTCGAGATCGCGGTGTTGAGCGAGCTGACGAGGCCGTTGAGGCTGGTGTCGTCCTGGAATGACCCGGTGCCAGAACTGCCGCTGATCGACGACAGCCCAAGGCCCTGGGAGTTGAAGTTCACGCCGGTGATGGTCAGCGAGCTTGTGCCGGTCGAGTTGAAGTTGATCGTCAGGTTGTCGCCGCCGAGCAGGTTCACGCCATTGTAGCCTGAGTCGGAGGAGAGCTGGTTGATCTGCTTCAACAGGCCGTTGTAGTTCGCCTGCAGCGTGGTCCGAGCGGAGCTCGAACCATCGGGGCTGGCGTTGTTGCCCGCGGTGGTGACGCCAAGACCTTCCGCCAACGTGCCGTCCACAACGGTAAATCCGTTCGGAGACGAGTTGGAGGTCAGCACCAGGTGACCGGCGCCGTCGTCGGTCGCCGTCACAGCGCCGGCGCTACCGAGCCCGGACGTGTTGTTGATGGCCGATTCGATCGAGGCGAGCGAAGAGCTGGCCGAAACCGAAACGCTGTAGGTCGTGGAGCCGACCTGGATCTGCAGGGTCCCTGCGGCCAGGCTGGTGGCTGCGCTCGGGCTGGCGGTGACAGCCGCGACGCTGCTGCCGGTCGTGAGGCCGAGCGAGTTCGAGGTCGTGCTGTTGTTGACCGTGAAGTTTGTGCCCGACGTGAGCAGCAGGTGGCCAGCGCCGTCATCGGTCGCGGTGACAGCACCGCCGGTGGCGGTGTTGACGGCCGATTCGATGCTGGACAACGCTTCGCTTGCGGTGATCGCGGCGGTGTAGGACGATCCACCGGAGACCAGCACCAAGCTGCCGGCGGTGGCCGGGTTGCTCAGCGACGCGGCTTCGCTGACGTCGCTGCCCGAGGTGATGCCGAGCGATTGGGTGGCGGCGTTGTCTGTGATCGTAAAGGCGGAGCTGCTCGAAAGCACGAGGTGGCCGCTGCCATCGTCGGTCGCCGTCACAGCGCCGGAGGTGGCGGTGTTGATGGCGGCTTCGATGCTGCTCAGCGATTCGCTCGCGGTGACGGAGGCCGTGAAGCTCGAACTGCCGGAGATCAGCACCACGGTGCCGGCGGTCGCCGGGTTGGTGAGCGACGGGTTGACGCTAACGTTGCTGCTGACGGTGAGGCCGACTGCCTCAGCGCCCGCGCTGTCGTTGACCACGAAGCTGCTCGCGCCACTCAGCACCAGATGGCCGCTGCCGTCGTCGGTGCCGGTCACGGCGCCGCCGGTCGCGGTGCTGATCGAGCTTTCGAGAGTGCTCAGGGCCTCAGACGCGGTGACGGACACAGTGTAGCTCGAGCCGCCGGCGCTGATCGTGAAGGTGCCTGCGGCCAGCGTCGTCGTGGATATGTCCACCGAACCGGTCGTGGCGCCTGCGGTCGAGGCCGCCAGGTCGACCGTGCCAGTGCTCCCTGCCGTCGTGGCAGTAAGGTTCTTCGAGCCGGTCGCGGTGCCGCTCGCCAGATCCACGGTGCCGCTTGCGGAGGCCGAGGTCGTCCAGCTGTCGGACTGCGCTTGCTGGACCGTCGACAGCGCCTGCTGGAGCAGGCTGGTGATGCCGGTGAGGCCGTTGTTGGCCGCATCGATCGCCTGCAGGCCTTGGCCGATCTGGTCGAGCAGGGTGCTCAACGAGTTGGCGGAGTTCGTCAGGTTCTGCGAGGTGAAATAGGCGCTCGGATTGTCGGCCGCCGAATTGACCGACTTCCCGGTCGCCAGCGCTTCCTGGGTCTGCGTCAAGTCGGCAGACGTTTGCTGGAGCGACAGCAGGTTTTGCCGAATACCTGCGGTCAAGGTGATATCAGACATAGTGGTGTACCCTTCTGGTTACAGGCCGTACTGGCTTGCACTTGCTGTACGTACCCGTACTGGCGAGTGCGTTTTCCGATCTCGAAACGATCGGCTGCCAAATCCATGCATTATTTCGCTTAAAGACGCGTAAAAGCCCTTATTACAGGGCTTAAGCCGAGTTTAACGGCGCGGGCGGCCCGTTCGGCCGGGATTTAGCGCAGATCAATAATCTATGCTTCGCCACAGCGCGGCCATAAGGGTTTCCGCGCATTGAGGCCGCCGCCGCGCTTGCCTTAATTGAACGTTAACCGTTTGTTGTTTGCTATTGGTTAACCATGTTTGGAGTGTTGCAATTTTTTTCGGCAAAACCGGTCTGGCACAGATGCTCGATTCTGCAACCGCGGCCGCGCCGGCCGCGGGCTCCGCACCCGCCGCGCCCCCCTCCGCCAACAGCGGTCCGATCAGTCTTGTGGTTGCTACGCCCTGTTTCGGCGGGCAAATTTCAGCCGTCTATGCGCTATCCCTGCTCAAGCTGCAGACGCGCATGCGTGGCTACCGCGCCTGCAGCCTCAAGGTGCTGATGAAGGACGGCGATGCGTTGATTACCCGGGCGAGGGCAAGCCTGCTGTCGCAGTTTCTCGATGACCCAACCGCAACGCACTTGTTGTTCATCGACGCCGACATCGGCTTCGAGTCCGAGCAGGTGCTACGGTTGATCGAATGCGGCGCCGAGATGTGCGCGGCTGTCTATCCGATCAAACGCATCGATTGGCAGCGGATGAAGAACGCGCTGTCGGCCGAGCAGCCTAATCCGGCGTCGTCGCTGCAATACGCCTTCGAAGTCGAAAATCCGAACGCGGTTGTGGCGAGCTCCGGCTTCATCAAGGTGCGCTACGCCGGCACCGGATTTTTGATGATCCGGCGCGGGGCGATCGAGCGCATGTGCACCCACTATCCGCAGCTTCGCTACAAGCGCGATCACTCGATCGATGCCGCGACCGAAAGCAGCAACCGGTTCGCTCTGTTCGAATGTACGATCGCGAAGGATGGCACCTATCTCAGCGAGGATTTTGCGTTCTGCAAGCGCTGGACCGACATGGGTGGCGAGATTTGGGCCGATCTCGACAGCCGCCTTCATCACGTCGGACCGATGACGTTCTGCGGCGATCTCGCTTCACGATTTACCCAGGCAGGGTAGGACACGGCGGCGGCTGTTGCCGGTCCGGATCACGCCAGCATGTTGACAATAGAGCCGGCGACGCCGCTAGCCGACAACAGCGAGGCGGCCGTGCTTGCCGTCTCGCTAGCGGTCGTCGTGTAGTTTTTCTTTGTGCTCGTGCTCGCCGTGGACGATGACTGTGTCGACGCTGCCGGCGGCGCGCTCGCGGGTGGCGCTGTCGACGTCTTCGTGGTCGGCTTGAAGGTGTTGTTGCCTGCGCCAAAGCCGACATTGCGGGAATATAACGCCCCGACGGTGATTGTATCGGTGGTGTTTTTGCTGGTGAGAACCAGCCGGCCGCTTGGATTCAACGTTGCAGTTACCGCAGCATTGCCGACCAGGTTGGAGTTGATCGCATTCATCAGATTGCCGACGGTATCGGAACCCGTCGACGCATAGGTCGTCATATTTTGCCCGGCCGAAACCGTGATCACGCCTCCGGCGGGAATTCCGAGCGTCGACAGCGGCGTCGTCGTGGTCAGCGCGGCCGTGCCGGTGCCGGTAGCCGCCACCGGGACTTTGCTCGATGCCGCCGATGAACTCGTGCTTGACGATAGTGGCTGTCCCGTATTGCCGGTCAGGACATTCTGGATTTCTTGCGCGAGTTGCGTATCGACCCGCTTCAGGGCGGTGGCGTTGGCGATGCTGGCGAGGCCCTTGCCGAGATTGGCTTCGGCGGCGCTCATCGCGCTGTTGATGGATTGGGCCGCAGCGATGGAGCTATTGGTCTGCTGCTGACTTTGCTGCTGGAAAGCCTGGTCCTGCTGCCAGAACGAAGTGGAGCTGCCGATGCTGATGGTACTCATGGCACTGTGTCTGGCACTGAGTCTTGCCGCCTGCGCACACGCACCGTCATGACCGAGCGCGGTTAACACTACGTATCGGCGAGAAACCCTTACCTTTGGTTAACCATGTTGGCTGATGTTCATGGAACATCTCGGAATGTGGGCGGCGAGCCGCGCGCCGTGTTCGCCACCGCAGCAACATTATCCATGGCGAGGCCGTGAGGGCCTGCGGGTGATCCAAGCATGACCAATGAGGCGACTGCGCGGCCATTGCCCTTGCCCTTGTCCGCGCCCGATGCCGTTGAGCAGGCGCTGGCGCTGCATCAGCGCGGACGGTTCGAGGAGGCCGGACACATCTACGATGCCGTCCTTACGGCCGATCCAGACAATTTCGACGCCCTGCATCTGTGCGGCGTGCTGCGGCATCAACAGGGCCAGTCGGTCGAGGGCTTGCGCCTTGTCGCCTCTGCGCTCAAGGCACGGCCAAGATCGACCGATGCGCTCACCAATTACGGCGTGATCCTCGACGTGCTTAAACGTCACGAAGAGGCGGTTGCGGCGTTCGATGAGGTGCTGGCGTCTGGATTTTCAGATGCCACCATTCACTTCAACCGTGGCAAGGCGCTCGCAGGTCTGGGTCGCACGGCTGAGGCCTTGGTGAGCTACGAGAAGTCGCTTGTCTTTCAGCCTGGCCACGTCGATGCGCTTTACAGCCACGGCAACGCGCTTGCCGCGATGGGCAAGCACGACGACGCGCTGGCCGACTACGACAAGGTGCTGTTGCTGCGTCCACAGCACGTGCGCGCTCTCAATCGGCGCGGCATTGCGCTGGCGGCGCTCGAACGGCTTGATGAAGCACTTGCCGCCTACGACGCAGCGCTGGCCATCGATCCGGACGACGCCGAGGTGTTCAACAATCGCAGTGTCGTTCTGGCGGATCTCGGTCGCGGCGAAGATGCACTCAAGAGCGCTGAGCGGGCGCTCGAACTGAGGCCCGACTATGCCGATGCGCTTTACAACCGCGGCAACGCATTGCTCACGTTCGGCCGCTTCGAAGAATCGAAAGCGTGCTACGAGGCGGTGCTGGAGCGCGACCCCAAGCGGTTCGACGCGCGCAACAATATGGGTTTGACGCTCGCGGGGCTCGGCCGCTTTGCCGACGCGCTCGATTGTTACGACGCCGCCGTCGCGGCCGCGCCGGATGACCTCGACGCAATTCATAATCGCGCAACCGCGTTGCTCACCCTTGAGCGGTATGACGAGGCGCTTGAGACCTGCGATAAGATCCTTGAAACCGACTCAAAGCACATCGACGCCCTCAACACGCGCGGCATGGTGCTCGGAAAACTCGGGCGCGGTGACGAGGCGTTGATCAGTTTCGACGCAGCGCTCGCAGGTCTGCGGGATCGCGCAGACGTTGCCAACAATCGCGGCAATTGCCTGCTGCAACTCGAACGTTTCGAGGAGTCGCTTGCGTGTTTCGATAAGATTCTCGCCGAAAACCCGGACAGCGTTCCGGCGATTATCAATCGCGGCAATGTGCTGATCAAGCTAAAGCGCTACTCCGACGCGCTTGCCTCATATGAAGCGGCGCTCGCGATCGAGCCAAACAACGCGGTCGCGACCACGGACCGGGGCGTCGCCTTGGTTGTCATGAACCGGTACGAGGAGGCGCTGGCGTGTCATGACCGTGCGCTTGAACTCGACCCGAAACTATTGGCCGGGCACGTCAACCGCGGCAACGTACTGCTGTGTCTCACGCGTATGGAAGAAGCGCTGGCGAGCTACCAGGCCGGGATCGCGCTGTCGCCGGAGAGTTACGACGCGCATTTTAATTCGGCCATGGCCCGGCTGTGCATGGGTGATTTCCGCCAGGGCTGGAAGGAATACGAATACCGCTGGAAAAAGAAAGGCGTGGTCTGGCAGCCGTGGGGTTTCAATCAGCCGGTTTGGACTGGCGAAGAGGATCTGCAGGGCAAGACCATCCTCATGCTTGCCGAGCAGGGCCTCGGCGATACCATTCAGTTCGCCCGCTACGCGCCTCTACTCGCCCAGATGGGCGCGCGGGTGATTCTCGGCGTGCAACCGCCGCTCAGGGAGCTCGCGACGACCGTCCCGGGAGTGTCCGCGGTGATATGCGACGGCGAGCCGTTGCCCGAATTCGACACGCACTGCGCACTGCTTAGCCTGCCGATGGCTTTGCATACCGAGCTGGCGACGATCCCGGCGAAGATTCCTTATATCTGGCCGTTCCAGGAGCGGCTCGCGATCTGGCGTCCGCGTCTGCCAGACAACGGTCGCTTGCGCGTCGGCGTCTGCTGGCAGGGCAATAACGTGCATCTGAACGATTACAATCGCTCGGTCGCGCTCGAACGTTTTGCAAAACTCTTCTCCGTTTCCGGGCTGGATTTCATCAGCCTGCAGAAGGAGGTTAGCGATGCGCAGCGCGAGATGTTGCACGAAAACGGTGTGCTGCAGCTCGGTAGTCAGTTTCTCGACTTTGCCGATACGGCCGCCGTCGTCGCCATGCTCGACCTTGTTGTTGCGGTCGATACATCGGTGGCGCACCTCGCCGGCGCCATGGGCAAGCCGGTGGCGCTGCTCCTGCCATTCGGGCCCGATTGGCGCTGGCTGCTCGATCGCAGTGACAGCCCCTGGTATCCGACGATGCGGATTTTCCGGCAGAAGTCGCCAGGCGACTGGGAAGAGCTGTTCGACCGGCTCGGCAAGGAGCTATTCGACATCGCCAAGCGGCCCACAGGTCCGCGCTGAGCATGGCCCAGCCGAGCGCGCGGCCGGACGCCGTCAGCGAAATCAGCCGGGCCGTCGCCCTCCACCAGCAAGGCCAGTTTGACGAAGCGGCACAGCTCTACGACGTCATCCTCGCCGCGGCTCCGGACCGGCCAGACGTGCTCAATCTGCTCGGCCTGGCGCGCTATCAGCAGGGGCGCAACGCCGAGGCGCTCAGGCTCATCGGCGCGGCGCTCGCGCGTGCCGACAAGTCGGCCGACATCATCAACAATTTCGCCCTGGTGCTCGCCGCACTCGGCCGCCAGGAGGAGGCGCTCGCGCATTTCGAAAAGGCGCTCGCCGTTGCCGCCGACCACGTCAATGCGCTCGCCAATCGCGCCGACACCTTGAAGCGTCTCAAGCGCGACGAAGAAGCACTTGCTGCCTATGCGCGGCTCCTGACCGTGCAGCCCGATCATCTCGGCGCGATGAACGAGAGCGGTGGACTGAACACGCGGCTCGGTCGGCCGGAAGCCGCGCTCGCCCATTATGATAGGGCGCTGGCTATCGCGTCTGCGGCCGAGCTCTACGTCAACAAGGGCACCGCGCTACGCGCCTTGAACCGCGATGACGAAGCGCTGGCAAGTTTTGCCGCCGCGGCAGCCGTGCAGCCGGATTGCGCCGAAGCTCATTGGAACGCGGCACTCGTCCGGCTGCGCCACGGTGATTTCGCCACCGGGTGGCGCGACTACGAATGGCGCTGGCGCAAGGCGGACTGGGCCGGACGACAGCGCGACTTTGCGTCGCCGCCGTGGCGGGGCGGGGGGCCGATCGCAGGCAAGACCGTGTTGTTGCACGCGGAGCAGGGTTTTGGCGATACGATCCAGTTCGCGCGCTACGCACGGCTTGTCGCCGAGCGCGGTGCGACTGTCGTACTCGAATGCCAGCCGCAGCTCAAAAGTTTGCTGCAGAATATCGATGGCGTCGCGCACGTGATTGCAGCCGGGGAGCCGTTGCCGCCATTCGACGTGGATTGTCCGCTTCTAAGCCTGCCGCTGGCGTTCGGCACCGAACTCGCGACCGTGCCATGCGACGTTCCATACATCCGGCCGCCCGCGCAGCGCATGGAAAAATGGCTTCACCGGTTGCCTTCCCGCGGGCGCCTGCGGGTTGGATTGTGCTGGGCCGGCAGCGGCGCGCATCTCAGCGATCGTCACCGTTCAATTTCACTCGATCAATTTTGCCAAATCCTGTCCGTGGACGGCATCGACCTCGTCAGCTTGCAGAAAGAGGTCGGCCCATCGGACGCCGCGCTCTTGCGCACGCACGACATTGCGCAACCGTCGGCGGACATCGCGGATTTTGCTGATACTGCCGCCGTCATCGCGATGCTCGACCTCATCATTTCCGTCGATACGTCGGTGGCGCATCTTGCTGGCGCCATGGGTAAGCCCGTCGCGCTGCTGCTGCCATTCTCTCCAGACTTTCGGTGGATGCTCGATCGCGACGATTCGCCGTGGTATCCGACCGTGCGGCTGTTCCGCCAGACCACGCTCGGCGGTTGGGACGGCGTCATCATACGCGTGCGCGATACGCTAATCGAAATCATGAGTCGCCCGGAAGTCGCGCCAGAAATCGGGTGGCGCGTCGCGCCGCGATAACAACACTGGCGGCTCAATCAGCGATGGCGGGTGACTCGATGCCGTATCGTATTGCCGACAGAACTTATGGGACAGTCGGTGCCGACCAGCAAAAGTCGATGAGCGGCCTGGAATTTGTTCAAGGACTTGCAAACAGAACGCTGCCGCTGAATACAATGGCGCAGACGCTGGGCTACGACGTGGCCGAAGCGGAAAGCGGCCGCGTCATTGTTGCCGCCAAGCCGAATGGCACCCATCTGAATCCGTCCGGTACGGTCCACGGTGGGTATGCGGCGACTCTGCTCGACAGCTGCATGGGACTCGCGATCCGCTCGACACTGGACAAGGGCGCCGGTTCGACAACGCTCGAATTCAAGATATCGCTGCAGCGGCCGATCACGCCGGAGACTGGTCTGGTCACCGCGGAGGGTATCGTGCTGAGTCGCGGTCGCCGCATCGCTACGGCCGAAGGCCGCATCACAGACGTGCAGGGCCGGTTGCTCGCCCACGGCACGACGACATGTTTGATCTTTGAGAACTGAGTTGGAACGTCTCGGTTCAAGAGAAGCGGCCGCTATCCGCAATTCCAGATCGGTCCGATCGGCGTCGGAGTCCAGCACGGTCCGAAGCTGCCGCCGTTATAACGGCCGCGGTAGAATCCGGGACGGCCGAAATAGTAGTGGCCGCGATAATCCCAGTAGCTTGGTACGTATTCCGGCCCGTCGCCAATGGCGCCCCTCGGTCCATAAATAGGTCGGTTGTTGTTTGGTGGCTGATGATAACCGGGCAGAAAACCGTAACCGTGCCAGTGATAGACGGGCCGCTTCTTGTGTGGCGGCGTAGCAAGCGCAAGAGCGGGAATGAGCGACAACAAAATCGCACCCGATAGAAGAACTCTATGGGACATCATCACGATGCGGCTTCCAGTTCGCGCATATGGACCTGATGGTACTCGGGAATCGGCAGCCCGAGATTGCCACGCAACGTCGAACTCTCATACTCCGTTCGGAACAGCCCGCGTCGCTGTAACTCGGGAATAACGCCGTCGACAAAGTCATTCAGGCCGCCAGGGAAATAAGGCAGGATGACATTAAATCCGTCGGCGGCGCCCTGTTCGGCCCATTGCTGCATTGTGTCGGCGATCTGCTCGGGCGTCCCGATCACTTCGAGGTGGCCGCGCGCGCCGGCGAACCGCTGATAGAGCTGCCGAATGGTGAGCTTTTCGCGCTTTGCCATCTCCGCTACGGCATCCGCACGGCTGGCGACCACGTCGTTCTTGGGCAGTTCGGGCAGCGGGCCGTCCAGCGGATAGCCGGTGAGATCGAAGCCGATCCGGCGCGACAGCAGGCCAAGCCCCACGTCCGGGTGGATGAGGTCCTGCATGTACGCATACTTTTTCTTTGCTTCCTCTTCGGTGCCGCCGACGGTGACGGCGAGCCCTGGCAAAATCTTCAGGTGTTCGGGTTTGCGACGATATTTCGCCATGCGGCCTTTGACGCTAGCGTAGTAGTCCTGGCCGTCCTCGAGCCGCGACTGCGCCGCGAAAACAACCTCGGCGGTTTCGGCGGCGAGCTCCATGCCGTCTTCCGAGGCACCGGCCTGGACCAGGACCGGCTGGCCCTGTGGCGAGCGCGGCACGTTCAGCGGCCCTCTGACGTCGAAATATTTCCCATGGTGATCGAGCACATGCATCTTGTTGGGATCGAAGAACACGCCGGAGGTCCGATCGCGGACGAAGGCGTCGGCGTCCCAACTGTTCCACAGTCCGACAACGACCTGCGCGAACTCGCGGGCGCGGCGATAGCGTTCGGCCTTCGGCGGATGCGCGACGCGGCCAAAATTCTGCGCTTCGGTTTCGTTGCCCGAGGTGATCAGGTTCCAGCCGCCGCGGCCTTCGCTGACGAGATCCAGCGACGCGAACTTGCGCGCCAGCGCGAACGGTTCCTCGTAGGTGGTGCTGGCAGTGCAGACCAGCCCGATGTTGCGGGTGAAGCCGGCGAGCGCCGCCATCTGGGTAAACGGCTCGATCCAGGCGACGTAATGCATGCGGTGCAGACCATCGGGGCTGGTGGTCCATGCGCTCTGCGTGTCAGCGGAGAACATCATGTCGAAACAGCCGCGCTCGGCGGTCTGCGCCATTTCGACGAAGCGCTTGAAGTTGACATTGGCGTCTGCGTGCGAGTCGGGGTGACGCCAGGACGCGACGTGGTGGCCGACCGGCCGTACGAAAAGGCCGAGCTTCAGGTGATTGGGTTTGTTTCGCTTGGTCATATGCACTTCCCGTCCGGAATGCGCGAGCACCGCAAAGGTTGCGGCGCACGCTGGCGCCGGACGGATATTCGGCAGGCCCGACGGTAAGATCAATGCGTATTTTCGGACGCCTAGGCCGCGCGGTGGACATAGTCCCGCAATGCCGCGGCGGCCCGTCCGATAACCGGATCCCAGGTGCGTGTGGCGTCCTGCCGGAACAAACGCGCCGACGGGTACCAGGCGCTATCGTCGCGGTCGAGCAGCCAGCGCCAGCAGGTGTTGTACCGATTGAGGAGCCACAACGGCTTGCCGAGTGCGCCGGCGAGATGCGCCACCGCAGTATCGACGGCGATGATGAGGTCGAGATTGTCGATCAACGCCGCGGTATCGGAAAAGTCCTGGAAATCGCCGCTCCAATCGATGACGCGGTGGCGAAGCGCGCTCGCCTTCAACTGTGCGACTGCCACCTCGCCCTTCTGCAGACTCACGAAGTCGCAATCCGTGACGTCAAATAGCGGTATCAGCATGTCGAAGGCGACGCTGCGCTGGCGGTCGATGAGATGCGCGTTGGGCAGCTGCTTGCGCGGGTCGCCGGCCCAGACCAGCCCGATTCGCGGTCGCCGGCGCGGGCCGAGCCGTGCGCGCCATGCATCGCTTTTGGCTGGCGCTGCGGACAAGTAAGGTATTTCGCCCGGAATCGTGTCGAGCTCTGTATTGAACGCGAGCGGTAGGCTCATCAGCGGGCAATGAAGATCAAAGTCGGGGAGGGGATCGCCCTTTGCAATGATTTCGATGTCGCCATTAAGCGTGCGCATCAGTTCTACAAGCGGCTTCTGCACTTCGAGGATCACGCGGGCGCCGCGAGCGGCGACGCGCGGTGCATAGCGGCAGAATTGCAAGGTGTCGCCGAAACCTTGTTCCGCGTGGAGGAGAACGGTTCTGCCGGTAACGTCATCGAGGCCGGCCCATTGGGGCTGCGCAAAATGGCGCTCGGCGCCTTTCAGGTGATCGGTCCGCCATCGCCATTCGTACTTCTGCCAGCCACGGTGCAGTTCGCCGATTAAGAGCAGGCACAGCGCGGCATTGGTGTGCGCGCCGGCGAAGTCAGGTTGCAGGGCGACCGCACGGTCGAAGCTCGCAACCGCCTCTCCGAACTGCCGCAGTTCCACGAGCGCATTGCCCCGATTGGCATGGGCCTCGGCCAGATCGGGCGTGAGCTCGATCGCGTGATCGTAGCTTTGCAGTCCCGCCTCGAGCTGCCGCAGTTCCTGCAAGGCATTGCCGCGATTGGAGTGCGCGGCGGCAAGGTCAGGCCGCAGTGCAATCGCGCGGTCGTGGTCAGCCAGGGCTTCGTCGAAGCGGTTCAGTTCGTGCAGCGTGTTGCCGCGATTGGATATCGTTTCGGCATGATTCGGCCGCAACGCCAGAGAGCGGTCGCAGCTCGTCAGGGCCTCGTCGAACCGCTTGAGCGCGTTGAGCGCATTGGCGCGATGGGTGTGCGCCTGGGCAAGGTCGGGCCGCAGCGTCAGTGCACGATCGCAGCTCTCAAGCGCCTCATCGCACCGCTTCAGCTGATAAAGTGCGTCCCCGCGATTAGAGTGTGCTTCGGCGTAATCCGGCCGCAGCGCAAGCGCGCGATCGTAACCGACCAGCGCCTCGTCGTAGCGCCGCAGCGCTTTGAGGACGTTGGCGCGATTGGAATGCGCGTCCGCGTAGTCCGCTTTCAGCGCGATGGCACGTTCGAAGCTTGCCAGCGCTTCGCCGAGCCGGTGCAGTTCCTGCAACGCGACGCCGCGATTGTTGAGGGTGAACGCATTGTCGGGACTGTTCGTAAGGGCGAGGTCGAGATGACGTAGCGCCTGAGCGTGATTGCCACGCTGCAGATAAACGACCCCGAGCAGATGTCGGCTGTCGAAATGGCCGGGTTGCAGCGTGAGGATTTGAGTGTAGATGCGTTCCGCATCCGCCAGGTGGCCGGCCTGATGTCGCGCCAGTCCCTCGGCGAAGGTCGACGCGGGCGGTGCCGTCCCCGCGCGCTGCACCACTGCCAAGCTCTTCGGGGTCTTATGGCCGGGAAGCTTGGTTTTCTTCAGCATGCGGCGCGGCAAACGCCTGATCTACAGTGTGCGGCTTACGGCGAGCGGGCGGCCGTGCTTGGGATTCGGCGCCACGGCGCGGCCCGACGCGCCATAGACTTGTGGCGACGATTTTTTGGCCAACTGGCCGGACAACCGCCGCACGATGCCCTCGGAGACTGCGTGCGCCGTCGCCAGCACGGCCATGTTTCTTTGCAGCACCGTGCGAAGTTCCTCCTGTGAGCTTTTGAGCGTGGTGCAGCGGTTCGGTACGGCCTGCATGACAAACTTGGCGTGCGCCTTGATCCGTTCGCTGGCGGCGTAAAACCTGCCCGCCAGATCCTTCTTCGCCGGCTCGATCTCGGCGGCGCCGCGCACCTTGCCGGCGCGCACCAAGAGGGTTTCTCGCTGCAACAGAGCGGACAGGCCCGCGAACAGCTCGGTCAGATCGTCGACCGCGCGCTCGGCTTCGGCTTTGCTGGTGATCGGGGTCATTGGGCATATGCTCCTTTACCGTACAGTCCGTTGCCGCCTACTGCCTTGCCGCCTACCCCCTTGCCGCCCACTCCTTTGCCCTCCGTCGCGTTGACGTCGATTCCTTGGTGCCGCAACAGTTCGGTGTAAACATCGGCGGCAATACCTATGCCGCCGCTCTTCGCGAACGTCTTGGCGTATTGATCGGTGAGGAACGAACGCCACACTTTCAGTGCGCCGCTGCCGCCGAACGGGCCGTCGCCCTCGATGCCGGTGAACATCTGCTGGAACATGGTATTGAGGAACATGGCCTCGAAATCCTCAGAGGCGGCTTTGGCCTTGCCCTTGATTTTCATCTCCGCCTGAACGCCTGCCAGGCCGGCATTTCCCAACGCCGAGAGCGAAGAACCGAGTTCCGCGGCGGTTGTCGCTGTCATCACATCACCTCGATGTCGGCCTGAATGGCGCCGGCGGCCTTGATGGCTTCCAGAATGGTAATGAGATCGCGCGGCCCGATACCGAGCGCATTGAGCCCATCGACGATCTGCTGCAGCGATACGCCTTCGTGGACGAGCGCAAGTTTCTTGCCTTCCTCCTGGACGCCCACGCGGCTGCGCGGCACCACGACCGTGCGGCCGCCTGGAGCAAACGGCTGCGCCTGACTGACTTGCGGCGCCTCCGAAATGGTGACGGTGAGATTGCCCTGTGCGACCGCGACGGTAGAGACCCTCACGTCGCGTCCGATGACGATGACACCGGAGCGTTCGTCAATGACGATCTTGGCGGCCTCGTCCGGCTCGACCTGAAGCTGCTCGATGTCGGTCAGCATCTCGACGACGTTCTCATTTAGCTTTTTCGGCAAGGTGAGCTGCACGGTCGACGGGTCGAGTGGCTGGGCGACCGGCATTCCCATGTAATCGTTGATCGCGACCGCGATACGCTTGGCCGTTGTGAAATCGGGGTTGCGCAGTGCGATCCGCAACTGGCCCATTGTATTGAGCGAGAATTCGATCTCGCGTTCGATGATGGCGCCGTTCGGCAATTGCCCGACGGTCGGAACGCCGCGGGTGATGCTGGCGGCCTGCCCCTGGGCCTGGAAGCCACCGATCGAGAGCGAGCCCTGCGCCACCGCATAGACGTTGCCGTCGGCGCCAAGCAGTGGGGTGACCAGCAGCGTTCCGCCGGCAAGACTCTTGGAGTCTCCCATGGCCGAGGCGGTAACGTCGATGCGCGTGCCCTGGGTGGCGAATGCCGGCAGGTTCGCGGTCACCATCACGGCGGCGACGTTGCCGGTGCGGATCTGCTGACCGCGAATATTGACGCCAAGCCGTTCCAGCATCGCCTGCAGCGACTGCTTGGTGAAAGGCGCGTTATTGAGCGTATCGCCGGTCCCATCGAGGCCGACGACAAGGCCGTACCCGATCAGCTGGTTCTGCCGGATACCCTCGATACTCGCCAAGTCTTTTATACGCGACGTCGCGGCTGCGGGCGGCACGGCAATGCCGAGCGCCACCAGCGCGGCGAGCGCGGTCTTAAACGGCCCTTTCATCTCTTGCTCCCCAAGAGGTCGGACGCAGGCAGCGATGCGAGGAGCGTGCCAGCCGAGCCATTTTTTCCAAGATATTGATTTTATGATATTATTTGTATTGAATTAAAGCATTGCGCGAACTGGCTAGTGCGCAGGCCTTGCCGGGGCCGGGCAACTTTTGCCCGCCGCTTTACCGGCCATTAACCATAAACCGACACCTTAAAGGCATGCGCGTCTACGGACCGAACGGAACTTCACTCGCCACCACGCCACCGCCGGCGCGGCGGGCATCGGGCGGAACCTTCACGGTGTCCGAACCGGCGAGCCAGCAATCGCAGACTTCAGCGGTTGCATTGCGCACGCTCGGCGGCATCGATGCGCTCATCGCGTTGCAGGGAGTCGAGGATCCAATCGAGCGCCGCCGCCGGGTGGTCAAGCATGGGCGCCGGGCGCTCGATGCGCTCGACGAGGTCAAGTTGGGGTTGCTGTCCGGTACGCTCGACCAGGGGACCATGCTCCGGCTCAAGGCTGTGGCCGCCGACCTTAAGGAAGGTTCGGGAGACGCGGGGCTCGACTCGGTGCTCGCGGAGATCGATCTACGGGTCGAGGTTGAGCTCGCTAAAGCCGGCATATCTTAAGCGCAAGCATCTGAAATACGGGCTATTTGTGCGGCGCCCCCAATTTGCTGCAGCGCAAAATCTCTTTGCCTGATCTCGGGCGCAGTGACCCGCATCATTCTTATTGTCACTGTCATAGACGCTCGATATATAGGCCAGCCTCGCGGGGGAGCGCCCCGCACCTGTTGCGTGCGCGGAGTGAGGGAAATGCAGTTGGTCAAAAGCAAAAACGGTCGATCGGACGACAAGTTCATCAAGAACGGTAAGGGCACGCCGATTCTGTATCGGCCGACCGACAAAGAGCCGTTCATGAATGAGCGTCAGCGCGAATATTTCCGCGTCAAACTGTTGGAATGGCGCGACGACATTCTCAGGGAAGCCAAGGAGACGCTGCAGCATCTCCAGGACGAGAGCCAGAATCATCCCGATCTAGCGGATCGCGCGTCGTCGGAAACCGACCGCGCCATCGAGTTGCGGGCCCGTGACCGGCAGCGCAAGTTGATCTCCAAGATCGATGCGGCGATCACCCGCATTGAAGACGGCACTTACGGCTTTTGCGAGGAGACCGGCGAGCCGATCTCGATCAAGCGCCTCGAAGCCCGCCCGATCGCGACGTTATCGGTCGAGGCGCAGGAGCGCCACGAGCGCCGCGAGCGAGTTTATCGGGAAGAGTAGTTTTCCGCGCCTCATTTAAGCGGGAAAGTCGTCCGCGCTGCGGATTTGACCATCCGGCCGAGCTTATGAAGACCGCGATACATGATTTGCGGCTTGAACCGCTTCTTCATGCGCCGGTCCTGATCGCCAAGCTCATCGATCATCGCTTTGAGCAATTCGAGACGCCTGGACTGAACATCCGAGCCATGCTGGTCGCGCCCTTTGCACAGCGACACGAAAAACTCGTGTCCGTCCGTGGGAAAAAGCCGGCTGATGCGAAACTCGATCAGGCCGAGCGCGCCGAGCTCGAGCACCAGAAGCTCAAAGCTCGATGGGGTGAAACACCACGCGTGACAGTCGACGTAGGGCGCGGAGCCTGTCAGTCCCGCCGCGTCGGCGTCGCGTTTGGCTGTTTCAAGATGTCCCGTGAGGCGAATCCGAGTCTCGTCCAATTGGCCCCATGCGACTCGCTCGCCGTTTGACATTTGATAGGCGGAGGATTCGAGAAGACTGCGCCGTGTGTGTCTGGTTAATCTGTGCTCAAACGCCTCGATCCAGGCTGGCGCGAGTGTAAGCGGCCGGAAATAATCGAAACAGAAGCGTTTGTCGGGCAGCGCAAGCGACACCATACCGTCCGCCGTGAGCAGGTGGTCGAGCGACGCGAAGAAGCCAAGCGGGTCGGGCAGGTGCTCAAGCACGTGGCTCGCGATGCAGGCGTCGAAGGTACCGTGCTGGGTGGCCGGGACCGCGTCATGGATGGCGCCGCCGGCCCAGACAAAATCAACCGGCTCGATCCGGTCGAGTGCGACGCCGTGTTCGCGGTATATTTCTTTCAGGTCTGCCTGGGTTGCGTGATCGAGCACAAAGCTCTGCCACCCGGCTACCTTCGGCGCCACCGGGTTGTGCGACGGCCCGACTTCGAGAATCCGTGCCGTTCGTTCAATGCCAAAGAGAAGCTTTTCGAGCCGGTCCATTGCGTGCCCGCGTGCGCCCCGGGGCACAGTTGAACCAAATGTGCGGGGCGGGTCAACGCATTCGGACTAGGCGACTGGGCTGACACGGCACTGTCAGGAATCTTGTGTGTGAGGCCATAGTGATGGAAGACGAGGGAGCATCATATGGCAATCGAGAAAGACCTGCTGGACCAGCTGCTGGCCGGCCGCGATCCGAAGGAGGTATTCAACAAGGATGGACTGGTCGACGAGCTGAAGAAGGCGCTGTCTGAACGGATTTTGAATACCGAGCTCGACGAGCACCTGGACGGCGACGGCGCCGAGGGCAAGTCGAATCACCGCAATGGCTATTCGAAGAAGTCCGTCCTGACCGGCACCTCGAAGATGACGTTGTCAGTGCCGAGGGATCGGGCCGGCACCTTCGACCCAAAGCTGATCGCCAAGTACCAGCGCCGGTTTCCGGATTTCGACAACAAGATCATCTCGATGTATGCGCGCGGGATGACGGTTCGGGAGATCCGCGGCCATCTCGAGGAACTCTATGGCATCGAGGTTTCGCCGGACTTGATCTCGGCGGTCACTGACGCGGTGCTGGAAGAGGTTGCGGAATGGCAGAACCGCCCGCTCGATCTGTGCTACCCGCTGGTGTTCTTCGACGCCATTCGGGTCAAGGTCCGCGACGAAGGCTTTGTGCGCAACAAGGCGATCTACATTGCGCTCGGCGTGCTGCCGGACGGCACCAAGGAGATACTTGGCATCTGGATCGAGCAGACCGAGGGCGCCAAGTTCTGGCTGCGCGTCGTCAACGAGCTCAAGACCCGTGGCGCCCAGGACATTCTGATCGCCGTCGTGGATGGCCTGAAGGGTTTTCCGGAGGCCATCAACGCCGTTTTTCCGCAGACTGTCGTGCAAACCTGCATCGTCCACCAGATTCGCCATTCCATGGATTTTGCTGCCTCCTGGAAGGATCGCAAGAACGTCGCACAGGCGTTGCGGACGGTCTATCGCGCCACAGATGCAGCCGCCGGCCAGGCCGCCCTTGACGGCTTCGCACAAGGATCGTGGGGCATAAAGTATCCGGCGATCGCGCAGAGCTGGCGACGCAACTGGGATCTCGTAATCCCATTCTTCGCGTTCCCGGAAGGCGTGCGGCGCATCATCTACACCACGAATGCCATCGAGGCGTTGAACTCGAAGCTGCGCCGCGCTGTCCGAACCAGAGGGCATTTTCCATCTGACGACGCGGCCACAAAACTGCTATATCTGGTCTTGAACCATGCCGCCGCGGAACGGAAACGGCCGCCGCGAGAGTGGGCCGAGGCGAAGACCCAATTCGCCGTCATGTTCAACGAGCGCTTCGTGAACTCATGATGGCTAACCGGCCTCACACAGAAATTCCGACAGTCCCGCTGACACTGCCGCGCATGGTTCGAGACGACTTCAATACGATTTGGGCAGCCCCAAAACCCGCTCAGCAATGAAGCAGAGGATCAGCTCGCGCGAGACCGGCGCGAGCCGCGGGATCATGCTTTCGCGGAAATAGCGCTCGACGTGATATTCCTTGGCGTAGCCGAAGCCACCGAGAGTCATCACTGCGGTCTGGCAGGCCTTGTGGCCGGCCTCGGCCCCGAGATATTTAGCGGCGTTGGCGGCGGGCCCAGCGGACTCACCGTGGTCGTAGAGCCAGGCAGCCTTGAACACCATGAGATCGGCGGCCTCCAACTCCATCCAGCATTGCGCCAGCGGATGCTGGATCGCCTGGTTCTGCCCGATCGGCCGATCGAACACGACGCGCTCCTTGGCGTAGGCTGTGGCGCGTCTGAGCGCGGCACGGCCGAGTCCGATCGCCTCGGCGGCGACCAGAACGCGCTCGGGATTGAGCCCGTGCAGCAGATATTTGAAACCCGAGCCCTCCTCGCCGATGCGGTCGTCAAGCGGCACCTCGAGGCCGTCAATGAACAGCGCATTGGAGTCGACCGCGGCACGTCCCATCTTTTCGATCTCGCGCACCTCGACGAAGCGGCGATCGAGCGTCGTGTAGAACAGGCTTAGGCCGTCGGTAGGCTTCTTCACCACTTCAAGCGGGGTGGTGCGCGCGAGTATCAGCATCTTGTCGGCGACTTGCGCGGTGGAGATCCAAACTTTGGCGCCGTTGAGAACGTAACGGTCGCCGCGGCGCTCGGCGCGGGTTTTGAGCTTCGTGGTCTGCAGGCCGGCGTCGGGTTCGGTCACCGCGAAGCAGGCTTTGTCCTTGCCGGCGGCGACCGGCGGCAACATGCGGGCCTTCTGTTCGTCGGTGCCGTACACCACGACCGGGTTGAGCCCGAAAATGTTCATGTGCACGGCGGACGCGCCGGACAGTCCGGCGCCGGAGGCCGTGATCGCCTCCATGATGATCGCAGCTTCGGTGATACCGAGGTCCGAGCCGCCATAGGCTTCCGGCATGCAGATGCCGAGCCAGCCGGCATCGGCGATGGCACGCCGAAATTCCTCGGGAAACTTGCCGTCGCGGTCGCGCTTGAGCCAATACTCATCGTCGAAGCGTGCGCAAACCCTTGCGACGGCCTCACGCAACGACCGTTGTAAATCGGACAGGGCGAAGTCGATGGCGGAATCCTCCGATTAAGGTTTTGTTTACCACGTCTGCTTACCGCTCGTTAACAGTTTCGCTGCCGCAGACGGGCACCCTGAATGAACGCGCAGCCGCTTGTGCCGCAAAACGTATCGCGCCTCATTCGCCGTGCGCAACGCGCGCACGAAGCGGCCGAGTTGGAAAAGGCCGAGCAGTTCTACAACGCGGCGTTGGCGCAGCGGCCGGACAGTTTCGACGCGCTGCATGGGCTTGGCGGAATTCAACTGAGCCGTGGGCGGCCGGATACCGCGCTAGGGTTCATTCAGGAGGCGCTCAAAGTCGACCCCGACCGCGCCGACGGCTTCGCCAGCTTGGGATTCGTGTTCTACACGCTGAAAGATTTTGCGCGGGCACTGACGAGTTTCGAGGCAGGCCTACGTCTCGCGCCCGACGATGCGGACCTGTGTAATCGCCGCGGCGTGGCGCTGCTGGAGCTTGGCCGGATACAACAGGCGCTCGAAGAGTTCGAGCGCGTGTTGGCGCGCGCCCCGCGTCATTTCGAGGCGCTGGGCAATCTCGCCAATTCGCTGTTCAAGCTGAACCGCCCGGTCGAGGCGATCGAGGTTTACGATCGGGCGCTCGAACTAAAATCCGATAATGCCTCGCTCTGGACCAACCGCGCCATCGCGCTGCGGCGTCTGGAGCGGCCGCACGAAGCATTGCTGAGTGCAAAGCGCGCGCTTGCCGCACAGCCGGATTTCGCGCCGGCGCGCTTTGTCGACGGCACAGTGCGGCTATATCTCGGCGATTTCGCCGGCTGGCGCGGCTACGAATGGCGTTGGGGCGGAGCAATGGCGGGCGAGCGCCGCAAGTTCGCGGCGCCGCTGTGGCTCGGGGAGGGGAATGTTGCCGGCAAGACCATTCTGCTCCACGCCGAGCAGGGTTTTGGCGACACGATCCAGTTCGTCCGCTACGCGCCGCTTCTCGCCGCGCGCGGCGCTCGCGTCGTGCTCGAGGTGCAGCCGCAATTGATGCGGTTGTTGTCCGGCTCGGCGGGCGTCGCGCAGGTATTGCCGCGCAAGGCGGCGCTGCCGCCATTTGATTTGCATTGTCCGCTGCTCAGCCTGCCACTCGCATTCGGCACGGTGCTCGACAACATCCCAGGCGCCGTTTCCTATGCCGCACCGCCCGCGGACATCGCCGAAATTTGGCGCGGGCGCTTGGCCCAGATGAGTGCCGACCGGAGGCCGCGCGTCGGTCTGGTGTGGTCGGGCGAGCGAGCACACGACAACGACCTCAATCGTTCAATCAAGCTTGAGACGCTGGCGCCCGTGCTCAATCTGCCGCAAGTGCAAATCGTCAGTCTCCAACACGATGTGCGCGACTGCGACGCGCCTTTGCTGCAAACACGCCCCGATATCATGCAGATCGGGCGAGAATTTTCCGACTTTGCCGATACGGCTGGAGCCATCGCGCAACTCGACGCTGTGATTGCGGTCGATACCGCTGTCGCGCATCTTGCCGGCGCCATGGGCAAGCCGCTGCTGCTGCTTTTGCCATTCGCCGCCGATTTCCGCTGGCTGCGCGAACGTAGTGACAGCCCGTGGTATCCGACGGCGCGGTTGTTTCGTCAGCGGCAGTTCGGGGATTGGACCGGCGCCGTCGAGGCGCTGCGACAGGAGTTGCGCCACGCGGCGTTTTTGCCGCCCGCGCGCCGGATGTCAGCGTGACGAAATAGAATTGTCGCAGGCGCGTCATTCGCCCTGGCAATGGTCGATAACCCGATACGGGCCAACCCAGGGAGAGCGTCATGAGCGGCCACGATATCCACGAACACCACGAGAAGGCAGCCGATCACCACGAGCATGCAGCCAAGCATCACCGCGAGGCGGCAAAGCATCATCAGGCCGGTAATCCCGAGAAGGCCGCCCATCATTCCAAGATCGCGCATGGTCATGCTCTGCATGCGACGGAGCATCATGCGCATGCCTCCAAGATCCACGCCGAACATCACGGCTGATTGGACCGTAAAAAAATCGCGGCCTCCGGCGGGGAGCTGCCGGAGGCCGCGTCGTTTCGGGGCTGCGTGCGCAATGCGAACCCCGGGGAGATCGGCCGTCAGATGACGGAAAACGGAGGCTCAGAAGGGCAATATGACGTTGGTCACCTGCTGTCCCCATGGCTGGGTTTGAATGTTGGTGAGTGTGCCTCTGCCGCCGTAGGCGACGCGTGCCTCCGCGATCTTCGGCAGATCGATGGTGTTGTCGCTTTGGATATCCTCCGGGCGCGCGACGCCGGCGACGAGCAATTCGCGCATTTCCGAGTTGAGCCGGATCTCCTGCTTGCCCTCGATCACCAAATTGCCGTTCGGCAACACCTGGGTGACGACGGCGGCGACATTGGTGAGCAATTGATCCTGGCGGTTGATCGTGCCGTTGCCCTGCATCTGCGTATTGCCGTCGGCGGCAAGGACCGAGCCCGGCAAAACTGCCTTCGCCGGATTGGCGATGGTATTGGCGCCGATAAAATTGGTGATGTTGGAGTCTTCTGTGGTGCTGCGCGTCAGCTGCGTCTGATCCTGAAATTCCGCGGTGTCGTTGATGTTGACCTTGACGGTAAGGATGTCGCCAACCTGATGCGCGCGCTGATCGTTGAAGAAGGCGCGTGAGCCACTGCGCCACAGTGAGTTGGGATTGTAGACGGCCGGCTGTGGTGTGGGCATCGGCATCTGTACCGGCTTGTATCCAGGTTCCGTCGTCGGGTTCTTCACCGGCGACAGCTTCGGCGTCTCGCCGAGGTGCGCCAATTGATTGAAGGTCGAGCACGAGCAGGATAACACCGCGACCGAAGACAGCAGCACGCAACGCAAAAGTACGACTCGATGACACATGACACTAACCTTTCACTGCGTACTGTTACTCCCGTCGATCCGGCGTTACGACGGTGCGGCCCGACTCCGGAATGTTTTGCGAAAGATGCAGGGTTGCGTTGGCGACCATGATGCGGCCGGGACCGCTGATCACGCCCTGCACGACGCGCTTGGTCTGCTGATTGAGTACGCTGATCGTGTCGCCGAGCGCACCGGCTTCCTGCGCCTGGCCGCGCAGCGTCAACACCAGGCCCGGTGCTTCATAGACCAGCGTCACGGTGTCGTTGCGCTGGACGATGTTGGGCTTCATCAGATCGCCGACCTGTATCGGCTGGCCGGGGCGCAATTGACGACGCGCCGAGAGGCCGACGGCGCCTTTCATGTCGACGAGGCCGCCGGATTGCGCCTTCGGCCGCCGCAGCACCGTAAGATCGGACGCCTGCAGCACCTCGCCGCGCTCGACCGGGTGATCGACGGTGACGGCGTCAACAGTCTCGATCGCGACGCCGGTGAAATGGGCGGGGTGACGCTGCAGCAGCAAGCTCGACGGCAGGCCGAACGTGACGTCGAAGCGGCCGCTACGCGTATCGTAGTTGAGTGCCAGCACCTGCAAGTCGCCGGCGGCGCGCGCTTCGACTTCGAGCGGACGCACTGGTAGGTCGAAATTGAGCGAAACGTCGTGCGCGTCGCCGAGCTGGTATTGCGTCGACAACGCCCGCGCGATGCGATCGGAAATTTCTTGCGGCGTGATGGTGCGGCTTGAGCGCGTCACGACCACCTCGGCGAGGCCGCGGGTGTCGATGTCGATCAGCTGATGCGGACGGATCGCCTCGATGACGCGATCGGTCGAAACCGCGCCTGTGGTGCCCAGGTCGGGCGCACGGAAGACCGGAACGGCGGCGACCGGCCCGGCGTTCTCGATGAGGTCGCCGATGCGCACGACGTCGCCTACGACGGTGACGGTGGCGCGCAGCGCCGGGCGCTCGGATTGCGCTACGGCCGTTGTAACGGCCGATGCGGCCAGAGCCAGCAGCAGAACACTGAGAAACAATGGACGGATGATCATGGTCGGAATTCTTCTCATCGGGCCAGTTGCGATGTCGTCTGCAGCATCTGATCGGCAGCCGTGACGACCTTGGAGTTCATTTCGTAGGCCCGCTGCGCGGCGATCAGATTGGAGATTTCGGTGACTGCCTCGACGTTTGACTGTTCGAGGCTGCCTTGCAGCAGCGTGCCGGCGCCATTCGTTCCCGGTGTCCCGTCCTGCGGCGTGCCGGATGCCGGCGTCGCCGTGAACAGGTTGCTGCCGTTGGCCTGCAGGCCCGCGTCGTTGATGAAGGTCGTCAGCGTGAACTGGCCCAGGACGCTTGATGTCGTACTGCCCGTCGGCGTTACCGAGACCTGGCCTTGCTGATTGACCGTCAGCCCGGTTGAACCTTGTGGCACCGTAATGGTCGGCTGCACGAGGTTGCCCTCGGCGGTGACGACGCGGCCCTGCGAATCCATCTGAAACGAGCCGTCGCGGGTGTAGCTGAACGTGCCGTCGGGCATCAATATCTTGAACCAGCCGGTGCCCTGGATGGCGACGTCGAGTGGATTGCCGGTTTGCGCCAGCGAGCCTTGCGTCATCAGTCGCGGGGTGCCGACGGTCTTCACACCGGAGCCGAGTTCGATACCGACTGGTAGAATGTTGCCCTGGTCGGAGGCCTGCGCGCCGATGCGCTGCACGTGTTCGTAGAGCAGGTCCTGAAACTCGGCGCGCTGGCTCTTGAAGCCGGTGGTCGTCATGTTGGCGATGTTGCCGGCGATGACCTGGACCTGCAGGTCCATGGCCGCCATGCCGGTTGCCGCCGTATCGAGCGCACGCATCTAATATCTCCTCAACCTGCTCTACTCAGGCGCTGCCCGATGCAGGCGTTTGCGAAAGCTGGCTCAACGCGTTCTTGCGCTGGTCGCTCTGCTGCTGCAGTACGTTGGCGATGTCGGTGTAGGACTGTGTAATCTGAAGCATGCGCGTCATTTCGCCGACCGGATTGACGTTGGACTTTTCGATCGCGCCCTGAACGACGCGGACGCCGAGCGCCGGCTGCCCGGGGTTGACGCCCGGCGGCGCTAGAAATGTGCTGCCGCCGTCCTTCTCCAAACGCGCCTGCTGGTCGAAAGAGACGAGTTGCAGCCGTCCGCGCTGCGAGTCCCCGATGCTGTTGCCTTCTTGTACGGTTATGATGCCGCTGGGGCTGATGATCACGTTGTGATCTGTGTTCTGAAACGTGATCGGACCGTTGTCGCCCATCACCGGATAACCTTCGCTGGTGACGAGCTGCCCTGAAGCGTTGGTAACCAGCGCACCGTTTCGCGTGTAGCGCACGCCCCTCGGCGTCTGCACCGCGAGATAGGCGTTGCCGTCGATGGCAACGTCGAGTGGATTGCCGGTGCGCTGAATGGCGCCGGGGGTAAAATTGATCCAGCTGGCGCGGTCGGTGACGAAGCTGATGCGCCGGTCGCTTCCGGTGAAGTCGTCATTCCGGGCGTCCGGCATCAGATATTGGGCGAACAGCGTATTGTCGGCCTTGTAGCCGGTGGTATTGAGGTTAGCGATGTTGTTGGCGACGACGTCGAGCTCGTGGCTGAGCGCCATCTGTCGCGACAAGCCGACGAGAAGCGCGTTCTCCATCGGATACTCCCCTGAGCCGGTTCGCGATGCCCCCCGGCATCCGCGCCACGCCGCAGGCTCTCCCAAGCCGCGGCAATGGGCGAACTGCAGAAGCCGTGCCAATGAAAATTACCGAGTGAAAACAGTATCGTAGGCAGCGCTGCCAGGAGTGGGGAGCGGGCAGAAAGAGCCGTTGTTTACGATGTACCCGGCAAAAATTTCCTGCCGCAAGCGTCCCGGCAAGTAACTGTTAACCATTGCGACCTAGCTTGGCCGAAGACGGTGCCGCAGCCTTAAGGTGCTGAAAAAGCACCTGCAGCGTTGGTTATTTGCGTCCTGCCGGTTGTATGAGCCACCGACCCAATTGGAAGCGGTCATGGCAAAGAAACCAGCCAAAGAAGAGAGTGATGA
This sequence comes from Xanthobacteraceae bacterium, assembly GCA_049300295.1. Classification (GTDB taxonomy): domain Bacteria; phylum Pseudomonadota; class Alphaproteobacteria; order Rhizobiales; family Xanthobacteraceae; genus BOG-931. The sequence continues at coordinate 13,423 of JBAQJL010000088.1, read as the reverse complement.
GGCTGAAACTGAAGCGCCGGCCGGCGCCGAGGGCGAAGAGGGCGCAAAAAAGCCTTCAGGTATTAAACGCTTTCTCTCGATCAAATTCATCGCGATCGCCGCTGTCGCCCTTATCGCGGTAGGCGGAGTCGGCGGCGGTGCCTGGCATTTCCTCGGCGGCAGCAGCCGCAGCGAGGCTGCGCCCGCCGCCAAGATCAAGCCGCCGGTCTTTTTCGAGATGCCGGACGTCCTGGTCAACCTGTCATCGACTGGCAACGACCGGACTCAATATCTCAAGGTCAAAGTCGTACTCGAATTGCCAAACGAGGCGATGAAGGCGCAGATCGAGCCGCTGATGCCACGGCTGATGGACACCTTTCAGACCTATCTGCGTGAATTGCGACCGACCGATCTCGACGGCTCGGCCGGTCTCTATCGCCTCAAGGAAGAGTTGACCCGGCGTGTCAATGCCGCGATCTCGCCCGATCGCATCAACGCCGTGCTGTTCAAGGAAATTGTAATCCAGTGAGTCTCGCGTCTGGCGAGGAGTGGCCAGACCACGCGCCTTCGCGCGGGTCCGTCGACTCGCAATGACGGGAACCGATTAGGCTTAAGCCCGATGGCGCAACAAAAAGACCAAGTCGATCAGGACGCGCTCGCCGCCGAATGGGGTGTGGCGCTCGAAGCCGAACAGGATGCTGCGGAGGCCGAAAAGACGGCCGCTCCGGCCGAAGCCGAGGGCGGCGCCGAGGCCATGGCCGCGCACTGGGCGACGATGGTCGACGACGGCCATTCCGTGCCCAATACCAAGGGCGGCGCCGAACGCATCCTCACCCAGGAGGAAATCGACTCGCTGCTCGGCTTCTCGCTCGACGACGTGTCGCTTACCGACAATTCTGGCATCCGCGCCATCATCGACTCGGCGATGGTCTCCTACGAGCGGTTGCCGATGCTGGAGATCATCTTCGATCGGCTGGTCCGGCTGATGACGACCAGCCTGCGCAATTTCACTTCCGATAACGTGGAAGTGTCGCTCGACCGCATCACCTCGGTTCGCTTCGGCGATTACCTCAATTCCATACCGCTGCCCGCGATCCTCGGTGTGTTCAAAGCCGAGGAGTGGGAGAATTTCGGTCTGGTGACGGTCAATTCGAGCCTGATCTATTCGATCATCGACGTGCTGCTCGGCGGCCGCCGGGGTCAGACCGCAATCCGTATCGAAGGCCGCCCGTACACCACGATCGAATCCAATCTCGTCAAGCGCATGATCGAGGTCGTCCTCGCCGACGCGGAACTGGCGTTCAAACCGCTGTCGCCGGTGAAGTTCAACATCGACCGGCTGGAGACCAATCCGCGTTTTGCCGCCATTTCGCGGCCGGCCAATGCGGCGATCCTGGTTCGGCTGCGCATCGACATGGAGGACCGCGGCGGCAATATCGAGCTGCTGCTACCCTACGCGACCATCGAGCCCATCCGCGACGTGCTGCTGCAGATGTTCATGGGCGAGAAGTTCGGCCGCGACCCGACCTGGGAGGGCCATCTCGCAACAGAAATCGGCCTCGCGGAAATTGCAGTCGACGCCGTTCTTTATGAAGCGCGGCTACCGTTAAAGCAGATGATGAAGCTCGAGGTCGGCGACACGCTTATGCTGGAGCTGAAATCCGATGCGCCCGTCATCGTGCGCTGCGGCGACATCACACTGACTGAAGGGCGCATGGGCCGGGTTGGCGACCGCGTCGCGGTCCGCGTCGCCAAACCGTTGCGCAAGCCGGCGACGACCTTCGCGATGTTTGAAATGGCGGGCGGATCGGGCGGCCCGATGGAGGCATCATGAGTGACGTGCTGGGAATTATGATTGAGGGACTGGTCGCAATTCTTCTCATGCTGACCATCGGTTATTGCATGCTCTTGAACCGTCGGCTGAAGCTGTTGCGTGCCGATGAAGACTCCTTGCGCGCCACTATCGCCGAACTGATTACCGCGACCGAGATTGCTGAACGCGCGATCGGCGGGCTGAAAGCGGTCGCGCACGATTGCGAGACGGGACTCGGCGACCGGCTCGGCCTTGCCGAAATTTTAAGCGCCGAACTCGACCGTAAGCTTGCCGCAGGCAAGAGCGTGGTCGGCGATCTGATGCAAATCGCGACTGCCGGCCGACGCGTCGCGCAAAGCCCGCACGTTCAGCAGCATGTTCAGCACGTTCCACCGAGCCAGCATAATCAGCAGGCCGCCGCGCCGCTGCAGGATCCGCAGGCGATTGCCGCGGCCGTGCAGGAATTCGCCGAGCGGCTGCGCCACAAGGCGATCGGTCGCGCTGCATGATCCGTTTCGTTCGCGATCTGCGCCTTATTCCGATCGCCCTCCTGGCGAGTGTCTGCCTTCTGGTCATTAAACTCGCCGACCTTGCGCTCGACGGCAGTCGCTGGATTTCCGGCGATGCACCGGTGAACGCGGAGGGCGTGGTCCGCCATGCGTCGGATTTGCAGAACGGTGGCGGCGGAACGCAATCCTGGGCGCAGCAGATGTTCAACTTCCCGGTCAACGGCGAGACCGGCCAAAGCGGTGAAGCGCCGCGCGGCGACCTGCCGATACCGCGCAGCGAATTGGCGCGGATCAACCGCGGGGATGGGGAGGGGGACACCACCGACATTACCGGCTCAATTGCCGCGGAGCCGGCTGCCTCGGCCGCGGCCGGCGCCAAGCCACCTCCCGCCAAGCCGGGTGCGGAAAAGCCTGGACCCAAGGAACCACCGAAAGCGCCTGACGGCATTGTCATCCCGATCGACGGCGCCAAGCTTCCGTCCGGCGCTGAGAGGGAAATTTTGCAGCGGCTGCAACAGCGCCGTGAGGAACTCGACAAGCGAGCCCGCGAACTCGACATCCGGGAAAATCTGGTCAAGGCCGCCGAACAGCGCATTACCGCGCACCTCGCGGAGATCAAGGAAGTCGAGGGGCGAATTAAGACCGAGACCGTGCAGAAGGACCAGGCCGAAGTGGGCCGTTTCAAAAGCCTGGTGACCATGTACGAAAGCATGAAAGCGCGTGACGCCGCCAAAATCTTCGACGGCCTCGATATGGACGTTCTAATTAAAGTTGCCTCGTCGATGAATCCGCGCACCATGGCCGACGTCATGGGGCAAATGACGCCCGATATTGCCCAGCGGCTGACCGTGGCGCTCGCCAGCAAGGCGCAGGCTGCCGCGAAGAACGACGGACCCGCCGAACTGCCGAAGATCGAAGGCAAGCCGACAATGCCGTAACGCGGCGCGGCGCGCGAGAACCGACTGCGCTGGCTGATTTTTGCGCGTTGCCGTCACGGTGCTTTGGCAAGCTGCTTAATTTCAGAGTCTGCAGCGCGCCATTGATCATCGAGTGGTGTGCAATTTTGGTGGGCGAGCCGCAGCAGGCGCAGGGCCTCGTCTTTGGCGCCGGTCGCCAGATCGTACTCGCCGACGTAAAAATCCGCCTCGCAGATTTGCGTCGTTTTGTTCACCGGCCCGGTGGTTTCGGCGACCTTGAGCGTGTCGGCAGGGCTCGCTTCGCCGAGGAACAGCCGGATCACCGGCGCCGGCCACGCCTTGCCTTCGAACTGCCCGGCAGTTTGCGCCAATTCCGTCGGCGCATGGTTTCGTCGTTCGGTCACGTAAAGCCACAGCGCCGTCACCACGCGTTTCGGATTGAGTTCGCTCGACTTCTTTAGATCGTCTTGCGCCTTGGTGAAGTCGCCCTCGTCGAAATAGACCAAGCCGCGCTGGAAATAGCCCAGCGCGTAATTTGGATTGAGGTTGATCGCCTGATTGCAATCGGCCAAGGCGGCATCGTACTCGGCGCGGCTGAGGCGGACGATGGCGCGGTTGTGGTATGCGTTGGGATATTGCGGATCGGCCTTGATCGCTTGGTCGAAATCGGCGAGGGCGCGGTCGAAGTCGCCCTGCTCTAAATACGCATCGCCGCGGCCGCTATAAGCGAGCGCGCTGGGAGACAGTCTGATGACCTGGTCGAAACTTTGGATGGCTTGATCGAACAACCTTTTCGCTTCAACCTTCTCACCGTGCTCGAAGAAATCCTGCCCGATCTTGATGACCAGGGCCCTTGCCAGATCAGTCACCGCGCCAAGTCCTTGCCGCGCGCGGTCGCGCTGCACTTGCGCCGCGTGCCACTGGAAACCGGCAACGACAGTCGAAGCAGCGAGCACCACAACCGCAACGAGGCTGGCTCCGAGCATGCGTCGCCGTTTAGATTCTTTTTCGGCCTGCTCGGCGACCTCGCGAGCGTGGCAGGCGGCGAGATAGGCTTGGGCCGGCGCCATCGCCTGTCCCCAATCGGCGCCCCGCGATGCCAGCGCCTGGGCATCTGCTAAACGCGAACCGCGATGGGCGAGGAAGTCAGGCTTGCGTGCCGCGTTGGCTTTGTCCCAATCGGCAGCGGCCGAAAGCACCCCGTCGAGCAGGAGCAGGGCATCGCGATCCTCCGCCAGCAGGTCGGCCAGCGTTGGCCAACGGCGAAGCAGCGCCTCGTGCGCCACTTCAAGGGTTGCCGCCTCCGCCGCCTCTCCCGGCGTCTCGGCGGCGAGCTTGACCACCAGCAACCGCCTCGAGGTGAGCGCCTTGGCGAGTGATAGGTAGTCGGCTGGCATTTCGCCGTGGCGGGCGATCCGGCGTTGCGCGGTCTTGCTGTCGCGATCGACGCGCGCCAACCGCGGGATGAACAACCGGCGCAACGCATCGCGCCGCGCGGCATGATCGGATGGAATGCCGGCATCGGCGAGTGCAGCTTCGGCTTCCGACTCGATCGCAGCTGCGACGCCGCCGGTGCGCTCCAACTCGGCGAGACCGATCGTGCCCGCGCTCTCGTGCTCTCGCATCAGCCGTTGCAACACGAAGGCGAGCAGCGGTAGCGCATCCGATTCACCCTCGATCTCGGCTTGCAGCCGCGCGATGACGGCGGCGTCGAACACCGGCGCCGCCGGACCCGCTTTGCGGCGCAGGATCTCGGCCGGCTCGCGAATGACGCGCCCGATTTCACCATGCGGCAGCGGGCCGAGGCTAAGCGGGAGCTGATCGACCTCGGCGAGCACCTTCGCACTTTGCATCGCTCCGTAGGCATCGGACCGGATAGTTACGAGCAAAAGTGCGGCGTCGGCGTCGATGGCGGCGCGGGCAAGCTGCAGAAATCGTTCGCTTTCCGGGCCTGCTTCGGCGGCGAACAATTCTTCCCCCTGGTCCACGCAGAGGAGCGGAAGCGGATAGGGTGGTTCGGCGATAAGGGCGCGCTGTGCCGCGATTTTCCGCAGTTTGCGCAAGAGTTCGACGAAGGCTTCCGGCGTCGCCAGGCAATCGCGCAGGTCGGCGCGGCTCGCACGTTGCGCGAAACGCCGATGCACCTCTTCCAGCGCCGCAAGAAGTCCCTCGCGGCCCTCGATGGCGCCGCCACGGCCGGCGCGGATCGCGCGCAACGGAAGCCATTGACCATCGTCGCGGTGAAGCCGCGGCCATAGGCCGGCACGCAGAAACGATGACTTTCCTGCGCCCGACGCGCCGAGAATGACGAATAGCCGCGGCAGCTTGCGCGCCGCAAGCCCGCGCAAGTCGTCGATGCCGCGCAGGATATCGGCGCTGCGTCCGAAGAATACCGCGGCGTCCTCCGGTTCGAGCGCTTCAAGGCCGCGATAGGGTGCGCGCCAGCCGAACGGGCCGTCAGCATCCTGTTGCAATTCGAAGGTCTCGGGGCCAATACCGGCCTTTTCCAACCCGCGTTTCAGACTCTTCAACCCGGCTTGCGCGATGTGGACCGGCAATTGGCGCTGCGTCAGTGGATGAACCGTGACGAAACGCTCGGCCGGCTCGCCTTTGAGCCGAACGATCTGCCATTGCGCCGCAAGCCCGCCGGGCAGTTGGTCGAGTGCAATGTCGTCGGTCAAAAGCGCAAACAGCTTTTTATTGAGTTTGTTGGCGAGCTGATACTCGTCGGCGCACCATTTTGAGCCGAGCCATTCATTCGAGACGATGAACAGCACTGCTTCGCAGCGGGTGGCCGCGTCTTCGAGCGCATGCGCCCAACGTTGGCCTGCCGAGATACCGCGGTCGGGATCGAGATCGAGAAAGATATCGTCGGGACCGCTCCAGCCTTCGTGGACCAGCCAATCCTTGAGCGCGATGGCCCAATCGTCGTTTTTGCTCGAATGGCTGATGAAGATTCGGGACAAGTACGCGTGCTCGTTGCAGTCAAACCAGTGGGCAAACTAGGCTGCTCTTCGTTGCCCTGGCAATGACTTTTAGTCTTAGCGATTTACTATCGGCGCGCCGGGAGCTTCGGCAAAAAGCTCCACAACTGCCTCAAGGATGCGCTCTCGCGCCGGGCGTCGCTTAAAGTATAATGTCTGGCGACGCCGTCGGCAGGTCGTGTGTCAGGCACCCCCGCCGAGGGTGATCGGAGAAACGCCCGGAGAGATGCCCATGTTCTTGCGCAATTACTGGTACGTCGCCGCGAGCGAGAGCGAGATCGGCCGTAACCCGCTCGGCCGAATGATTCTGGGAGAGCCGATCGTGTTCTTCCGCACCGAGGCTGGCGAACCGGTGGCGCTCGAAGACCGATGCGCGCACCGGCATTTGCCGCTCTCGATGGGCAAGCTCCATGGCGACATACTGCAATGCCATTATCACGGTCTGCGCTTTGGCGCCGACGGCCGTTGCGTGCGCATTCCCGGTCAAGAGCACATTCCGCAAAGCGCTAAGGTGCGGACCTATCCGGTGGCCGAGCGCTATCATTGGCTGTGGATCTGGATGGGCGATCCGGCGCTTGCCAATCCCGCGGACATCACCGATTTCCATTGGCTCGACGATCGCGATTGGGGCGCCAAAAGCTCCTACTTGCACGTCGAGGCAAACTGGCAGCTCGTCGTCGATAATCTGCTCGATCTGACGCATCTGGCGTTCGTACACGAGACTACGATCGGCAATCTCGCGCTTGCCGAGCACGCCAAGGTCAACGTTACCCGCGCTCCCAGCAATGTTGTCGTGACGCGCTGGATCATCGATCAGGAACCGCCGCCTACTTTTCAGAAGGTCGGCGGGTTCACCGGCAATGTCGATCGCTGGCAGATCATTGACTTCGTCCCGCCGGCGTTCCTTCGGCTCGACGTCGGCGCCACTCCAACCGGCACCGGCGCGCCGGAGGGCAAGCGGCTCGGCGGCATCGGCATGCGCAACCTCAATGCCATCACACCGGAAACCGAGACCACCTCACACTATTTCTGGGGTCAGGCGCACGATTTCGACGTCAACAACGGCGAACTCACCGACAAGATCTTCGAGCAGATCCGCACCGCCTTCCTTGAGGACGTTGCGGTCTTCTCCGCACAACAGCGCAATTTGAATACCTTTGCCGATCCGCCCCAGATCGACATTGCGGCCGACGCTGGAACCATTGCGGCCCGCCGTATCTTGTCGCGACTCCACGACGAGGAACGGGCGGCCAGGCTGGTGGCTGCCGAATAATAGGCGGCGCGGGCTTAATCCGCGGCCACGGCTCATTGGACGACCGTTTGGCCTCGCATTCCCTGCATAACCGCCTGGAATCATTGGGAAAGCTGTTAATCAGCCGTTAAACGCCCGGCTTTACTTTAACGTCTCGGCGGTACGGAACGCAGCATCGCGGTCGGAAGGCGTGCCGGCCTCGGTTGGCGAGGCGTCGGTTGAGTTTTGTCATGGCGTGCGGTTGGGTTGAGTCTGTGTCCGCTCAAGGTCGCGAGCGCGGCCATTCGGGGCCTGCGGCGTCGTGCCGGCGCACGACCTCATCGGCCGGCGCGTTGCTCTTCTTTTTGATCTTGCTGCTTGCCGCCCTGCCAACCGCCTCGCGCCCGGCGTTTGCCGATCCAATCAAAGCCAATGTTGTTGCGGGCACGAGCGGCGGATATGCGCGGCTCATCTTCAGCATGAGCGATTTTAATGACGTGAGCGTGCGTCAGACCGGCAATGTGCTGGTCATCAGCTTCAAAACTCCGATCGATATTTCGGTCGACCGGCTAGCCGCACAGACGCCCGGTTATATCGGCGCAGCGCGGCGCGACCCGGACGGCATGGCAGTGCGGCTCGCGCTTGCCCGCAAAGTTACCGTCAATGCGATGGCGGTCGGCCAGCAGTACTATGTCGACCTGTTGCCCGATACCTGGCAGGGGCTGCCGCCGGGCCTGCCGCAGGATGTCGTCGACGATTTGACGCGGCGCGCGCGGGACGCCGAAATGGCGCTGGAGCGCGCGCATCGACTCGCGTCGCTGGGAAAAATTCCGCCGGTTCGTGTCCACGTCGCGACGCAGCCAACGTTTACGCGTTATGTGTTCGCCATCCCCAATCAGATTTCGGTGTCCAGCCGTCGCACGACAAAAGAACTGACGCTGACTTTTGACGCGCCGGTCAATTTCGATCTTGGCGACGTGCTCACCGCGCTGCCGGCTACAATCGGCGCGGTCAAGACGCAGATCAGCGATGGTGCCGCAGTCGTGCGGTTTGATCTTCTCGCCAAGGTCGACGTGCGCAGCTTTCGCGATGAGAACGGTTACGCCGTCGATATCGTGGACCCCGAAGCCAAGGTCGATGCCGACAAGAAAACGCTGCGCATTGTTCTGCCCGAGGCAGATGCGCCGCCGGTTGCACCAGGCGATGTGGCGAAACCGCTTTTGCCGCCGGTTCCCGCCGCCGGAGAGAACGGCGTTGGCGCCAAAGCGGCGGCGCCGACCCAGCAGCCGCCGGTCGGCGCCCACTCGGAAAATCCGCCACCGGCAAAATCAGTGGCTATCGCGCCGCCGATGGCGCCTTCCAACGCAGCGCCGGCCGCTCCTGGGGTGCCGGTGTCGCCGAAGGCAATGACGGCACCCACATCGCCGCCCACAAAGGTGGCCGCCGCACCGGCACCGCCACTCGCCGCCAAGCCGAGCGTCGCTCCGGTCCAAAGTCCTGCGCCGGCGGCTCAGCCCGGTCATCCCGTACAGGCGGGAGCGGTTCCGGGTGCGGCCAAGTCGGAGCCGGCCGCAAAGGCGTCGTCGCCTGCAATCAAACCGGCCACTGCCGCGCAAACGCCGCAGCCACATCCGACAAAAGCCGGCGAGCCCGGGGGAAAAATAGCGGTCGAGCTTGAGCGCAATAACGAGAACTTGAAACTGACCTTCGACTTCTCGACGGCCACGGCGGCTGCGGTGTTCAATCGGGCCGATACGCTGTGGCTTGTGTTCGACTCGAAAGCGGACATTGATCTTGCCGCTCTCAAAGGCGAGGCAACCCACACTATTCGCAGCGCCGAACTGATACGCGCGCCTGACGCCGATATTGTGCGCATCAAGCTCGATCGGCCCCGCCTGGCCGGTGTTGGCGCCGATGGGCCGGCGTGGACGTTGGAGATTGGCGATTCCGTTGAGGCGCCGATCCACGCGCTCGATCTCAATCGCAGCCTGATCGGCACCAACCGCTCGACCATGAGCATCCCGCTAGAAGCGTTGCATGAATTGCACCGCATCACCGATCCGGAAGCGCGCGACCAGATCCTCGTCGTCACCGCGTTTCCTCCGGTGCGAGGCGTGATTCATAAACAATCCTTCATCGAGTTCCGCGCGCTTGCCACGCAGCAAGGTGTGGCGATCGAGCCGCTCGCCGACGATCTCAACATGGCGCTCACTCCCGGCAAGATTATCATCAGCCGTCCCGGTGGACTGACGCTGTCGAGTTCGCTGCAATCGCTGCTGCGCGGCAGTGGACTGCATCCAATGACATTCGATCCCCAGCTCTGGGGTTTCGATCGCAAAGGATCATACGAAGCGCGCCAATCTCAACTCATAGGTGCCGCCGCTGCCGCGCCGGTGAACAAACGGCTGGCGCCTCGTCTCGATCTCGCCCGGTTCTATCTGGCTCGTTCGATGTATGCAGAAGCCAAGGGCGTGCTCGATCTCGCCATGGCGCAGCAGCGGCCCGACACCGCGGATGTAACCGCGCGTGTGCTGCGCGCAGTCGCCGAGGTCATGATGAATCGTGCCGACGGCGCGCTGAAGGACCTCAGCGATCCCAGCGTCGGCGATCAGCACGATGCGGCGCTGTGGCGTGCGCTCGCCTATGCTCGGCAAGGCAAGTGGGGTCAGGCGCACGAAAGCTTTAAGTCCGTGGACAGCGCCATAGCGACGCTGCCGATCGAATTGCAGCGCTTCGCTCTCAAGGAAGAACTGCGGTCTTCGATCGAGGTCGGTGATTTTGCCTCCGCCGAGAACGAGCTGAACGACTTGCAGACCATTGGCATACCAGACGACCTGCAACCGCAAATTTCGGTCCTGGTGGGGCGGCTCGACGAAGGATTGGGCCGTCCCGAGGATGCGCTCGCTGCTTATCGGTCGGCCGCCGATTCGCCGGACCGGCCCGCGGCGGCGCAGGGCCGGCTCCGCGAAACCGCGCTGCGCAATTCGCTCGGCGATCTCAAACGCGACGAAGTCATCTCGGATCTCGAATCCCTCACTACCGTCTGGCGCGGCGACGAGACCGAGATCGAGGCGCTTCAGATGCTCGCGCGCCTCTATACCGAAGAGCACCGCTACCGCGACTCGTTCTACGTGATGCGCAGCGCCATGGCGGCGCATCCCGATTGGGACATGACACGCCGCATCCAGGAGGAAGCGGCCAAGACCTTCGATGCGCTATTCCTCGCCGGCAAGGGCGACGCCATGGCGCCGATCGATGCGCTGTCCCTGTTCTACGATTTCCGCGAACTGACGCCGATCGGCGGCCGCGGCGATGAGATGATACGCCGGCTCGCTGACCGTCTGGTATCCGTCGATCTGCTCGATCAGGCCGCTGGTTTGCTGCAATATCAGGTCGATAAGCGGCTGCAGGGCGCGGCCCGCTCGGAGGTGGCGACGCGGTTGGCGGTCATCTATCTGATGAACCGCAAGCCCGACAAGGCGCTGGCGGTGTTGCGCGCGAGCCGCTCCGTCAGCCTTTCGACTGAGTTGCGCGATGAGCGCTTGCTGCTGGAGGCGCGGGCGCTCTCAAATCTCGGACGGCACGCGGTTGCGCTCGAGGTCGTTGCCGACATCAAGGGGACGCCGGCAATCCGGCTCCGCTCCGATATCTATTGGGCGGCACACAAGTGGCGGAAATCCGCCGAACAGATTGAACTTATGTACGGCGATCGCTGGAAACAGTGGCAACCGCTGACCGACATCGAACGCTCCGACATTTTGCGCGCCGAGATCGGCTACGCGCTCGCCGACGACAAGCTCGGCATCCAACGCTTCCGCGATAGATACGCGCCGAAGATGGTTGGTACGCCGGATGCCCGCGCCTTCGAGGTTGTCTCGGCGCCGCTCGGCAGCGCCGGTGAGGATTTCAAAGCGATCGCCCGCGCTGCTGCGGCCTCAGACACGCTCGACGATTTCTTGCGTGACATGAAGACGCGCTATCCGGAATCCAGTCCGATCTCGTCTGGACCACCGGACTACGCGCCGGAAGCTTCGGCAGTGCCTGGCGCGTCCGCGGCGTCACCGCCCGTCGCAGCCCCGGCTGCCGGGAAGTCCGCGGGGCCGCTTGTCTCTGCGCCGCCGCAGACGCGCCCGGCTGTGCCGGCCGCTCCGCCGGCGCCGGGCATATCGTCCGCACCCGCGACGACGTCAAGTTCCGGCGGCCAGACTGCCCTGCGCTAGCGCTGCTTGCTGCCGAGGATACGGTCGGGCAGACTCAATCACTCCATCAGGTGGAGTGACAAAACGACATGACCGAAGCCCTGGATGCCACTGCCAATCTGAAAACCGACACAAGAGCGGACTTGACCAAAATCCGCGCTGACGTTGTCGGCAGTCTGCTGCGTCCTGCGGCATTGCGCGAGGCACGGATGCGTTTCGACGACGGCGCGATTGTGGCGGCTGAGTTTCGCGCGATCGAAGACCAGGCGGTGCGTGACGCCGTCCGCCTGCAAGAGGACGCCGGTCTCGATGTCGTCACCGACGGCGAAATGCGCCGGCTGAATTTTCAGGACAGTTTCGGCGCGTCGGTCGAGGGCTATGATGCGAACCGCTCCACGGTCAAAGTCTACGAGCGCCGGGTCGAAGGTGCGGCGCCCGGCCAGCGCTGGGATATCAGTCAGATGCATGATGTCGGCACCGCAGTGTCGCATCGTCGTCCGGCGAAGAGCAGGCTCAAGCTCGCACATGATCTGCCGCTTGAGGAATACCTTTTCGCGGCCGCTGTGGCGCGGAAACCGACAAAGGTTTCGCTGATCGGCCCGGATCGCATTTCGCAGCGTTTCGCCTATGAGAGCTCGACGGCGGTGTATCGCGACATGGACGAATTCCTGGCAGATGTCGTTGCAATCGAGCGGCAGATCGTTACGAGCCTGGTGGAAGCCGGCTGCCGTTATGTGCACATCGACGCCCCGGGGTTCACCGCCTATGTGGACGCACCGTCGATGCAGCAGATGCGCGAACGCGGCGAGGACCCCGAGCGGAATTTCGCCCGTTCGCTGAAGGCCGAGGCAGCGGTGACTACGAATTTTCCGGGCGTGACGTTTGGCATTCATCTGTGCCGCGGCAACCAGCGCAGCATGTGGCACCGCGAAGGTTCCTATGATGCCATCGCCGAGCAGCTGTTCAACACGCTGCCGCATGACCGCTTTCTCTTGGAATACGACACCGATCGGGCTGGCTCGTTCGCGCCGTTGCGCTTCGTGCCGAAGGGTAGGGTGGTTGTGCTCGGTCTGGTCAGCACCAAGGGACCGGAGCTGGAATCGGCAGAGATGCTCAAGCGCCGCATCGGCGAGGCGAGCAAAGTTCTGCCGCTCGATCAGCTCGCTATCTCACCGCAATGCGGCTTCGCCTCCGACGTGGTCGGAAACCTCCTCAGTCCCGACGATCAGAAGCGGAAATTGGAACGCGTCGCCGAAGTGGCGCGGCAGGTTTGGGGATAATGCGGTGTAACGCTACGTTCCGAAGCTCTGAATCAGCGATCCGGCGACAAGCGTCCAGCCGTCGACCAAAACAAAGAATATGAGTTTGAACGGCAGCGACACCACGACCGGCGGCAGCATCATCATGCCCATCGACATCAGCACCGAGGCGACGACGAGATCGATGATGAGAAACGGCAGGAACAACAGAAAGCCGATCTCGAAGGCGCGCTTGAGTTCGGAGATCATGAAAGCGGGAACCAGAATGCGCATCGACAGGTCTTGCGGGGTGTCCGGCGGCTTGTCGCCCGACAAGTCCTGGAACAGCTGCAAATCCTTTTCGCGGACGTTCTTTTCCATGAAGGCGCGCAACGGCATGGCGCCGCGCTCGAACGCCTGATCGACGGTGATCTGGTTGTCGACCAAGGGCTTGAAGCCGGTATTGTAGACATTGGTGAAGACCGGCCCCATCACGAAGGCGGTGAGGAACAGAGCAAGCGAGATGACCACCGAGTTCGGCGGCGCGGTGGCG
>JBAQJL010000087.1:0-26511 GCA_049300295.1 Xanthobacteraceae bacterium | reverse complement strand
CAGATTCGAAGTCTGATGCTCTATCCAGCTGAGCTACGAGCGCGTGCGACGCACCATAGCGGCTCCGCCGCAAATGTCACGGCTGCGCGCCGCATCACGGCAGATGGAACATGATCAACTGATCGGTCGTCTCGCCGCCACCCGGACCGAGGTTGCCGCCGGCGAAATAGGCATTGCCGCCGATGGCGGCGCCGCCAAATCCGTGCCGCCCGTGCGGCATCGGCGCAAGAGTCATCCACGTATTGGTTTTGGGATCATAGCCCTCGTTCTCGGGAAAGGTATGATCGGGCGGCAGTTCACCGCCGAGCACCAGAATCATCTCGTGATAAGACGAGCTGGCGACGCCGCTGCGCGGAGTCGGCATCGGCAGTGCCGAACTCCACGCGCCGGTCTTCGGATCGTACACGTCGTGCAGGCCGGTGCGCTGAACCGGGCCTTTGAAGCGTCCGCCGATAACGTGGATTTTTCCGTCAAAGGCAACTACCGCCATGTGGTCGCGCGCCGTCGGCAGCGGAGCCGCTTCACTCCACGTACCGGTCTTTGGATCGAACACTTCGTGTGCCGCAACCACGATCGCGTCGAGGCCGCGTCCGCCGATCACATGAATTTTGCCGTCGACCGTTGCGGCGCCGGCTGAGCCGCGCGCCACTTTCATGGGCGGCAAGGTGCGCCAGCGATCCGCGACCGGATCGTATTCGAATGCGTCGGTGCCGGCGCCTTTGTGCACTGCCGCCGTGAAGCCGCCGAAAGCGAATATCTTTCCTCCGGCAACCGCAAGGGCAAGATGGTCGCGCGCCTCCGGAAGCGGAGCGCGCGCCCGCCAGGTATTTGTTGCGGGATCATACTCATCGTGAAATGGACGAGCCTTGCCGTCGACCGAGCCGCCGATCGCATGCAGCTTGCCGTCAAGTGCGACCGCAGCCACCTCGCCGCGCGCGCTCGGCAGCGGCGCCCTCATCGTCCAAGAACCTTGCGGAGTAACATTCGGCATTTGCGCAAGTGAGGGTGCGCCAAGCGACCAACTGACCAGCAAGACAATCAGCGTTGCTGCGCCTACCACGATACGTCGCTTCATGACAAAGAATTTTCTCGGGTTTGTGCGGCCGAGTTTATGCATTTTCTTCCCTCCATCCTCCACGGTGCAGCAATGCAAGAATAGCCGAGCTGAGAGGCCGCAACTATGCCTCTGATTTCTAACGGGCAATTGTGGAACTTACGCGGAACTTTCCCGATATGCGAGTTCGTCAAGGCCGACCCGCCGCTGAGCAGGAACGAGGTCAAATACGCACCGTTGTCATGCAAGCCCACAAGCGACGGAGGTATCTCATGTCTGGCTATTATGATTCAAACGATCCCATGCGGCGTGACTCGCCGTATGATCGCAATCCAGGCCGCGATGGCGGGGCCTGGGCGTGGATTGCCGGCGCAGCCCTTGTCGTCATTCTGCTTGCCCTTGCGTTCGGCGTCCATCATGGCAACCAAGGCGGAGTGAATGTGGCGCGGAACAATCCATCGGCGATGAGCAGGCCGATTGCGCCGCCTGCTGGCCCGGCAAGTCCCGCATTTACGCCTGCACCAATGAGCCCAGCTCCGGCCGCCACGCCGGCAAAACCGTAACATCCATTTCGTATTGACCTGAACGGCCGCTCAAAATCATGCGCGGCCGTTTCCCGTCAGTCGATTGGCTCGCGCGCGATATCGAGCGGCGTGCGCGTCACTGTCACGCCCTGATCTACTTTCATCGACACTACGTTGATCGTACCGGCATACTCGGGTGAGCCCGAGTAATACGCCGGCACTGTCCCGTTGCCGACACGTATCGCCCGATTCCAATGGCCGAGCGCGACGTAATCGGCGCCGGTTGCGGCAATTTCAACATCGCCGATCAGCCAAGACGGCCGCGGACCGATGCTGCGATCGGGCGTCGGCTCGTAATGACCGTGCGCCATGGCGATTTGCCAGCACGTACGGCGCGGTGGCCTGCCCTGAGCGAACTCGAACGGGATCATGTCATCGTAATCGCGATGCGGCCGTCCCCAGATTTCAAGCGACAAACTGTCAAACAAAATCGCTTCGTCATGAGTGACGCCGATGATATGCAGGTTGCTCACCGCCGCGAGCGCACCACCATAATAAATTCCCTCGCTCACCGCCGGGTCATGGTTGCCGGGAAGCAAGACGATCGGCACCTGCGCGCTGGCCATCACCGCGGCAGCGCGCTCGATCAGATTCTGCGGTACACGGTGACTATCGAACGTGTCGCCGGCAAGGACCACGACGTCGGCCGCTATGGCGCGCGCCGCATTTAGCACGCAGGCAAGCCCGGCGGCGCCGTCCCCGCCATGAATCCGTGCCGTATAGTCGTGATCGACGTGCAGATCCGAACTGTGAACGACGATGAGATCGCGGTGAGACGCCGGCATGAGGGTTGTGGAGTAAGACAAGGTGCGCTCTGCCTTTAGCGCAGCCGCGCACCAATGCCAATGTTGTTCGTCGCGGCCGGCTCGGCTTAGCGTCGGCCCGAATCCATCATCTGCCGATCAAGCGCGGCATTAAGCGCCTGCTCGTCGAGCGGCCGTTTCAGGAGCCTGAAGCGGTTCGGGTCGAGCGGCGCCGCGGGCTGAGGCGCTGCTGCCGGCTGGATGCTCGGAGAAGCGCTCGCGGCCCGCAGTTCTTCGGCCGGATTGGTACGCGGCCGGCTGACGCGACCGCGCCAGCGCTCGATGACAGCCGCCAGGGAACGGCTGTCGAGCGGCCCCTGGATGTCTGGCTGATCTTCGCTCATCGTATCGCTGCGCGGCAGCATTTGCGCCGGCAACTGGTGAAACTTGAGCCGGGTCGGAAGCATGACACCTTCGCCGAAAGCGAACGCCTCGCCGGTCCCGAGCGATGGCAAAAACGCCAGCAGATTGGCGGCGGTATCGGCGACTGCCGAGCGCAGCAATTCCTGATCGCGGTCGTTGGTCATGCGCATCGCGAACAGCGTGCTGCATTGCGACAAGATCGTCGGATCGAGCTCCGCGGGCCGCTGCGTGACCAGCCCCAAGAAAACGCCGTATTTGCGCCCTTCCTTGGCGATGCGCGAGATCGAGCGCCGGGTGGGCGCGAAGCCGACCGAATGGTCGGCAGCCATGTAGCGGTGCGCTTCTTCGCAGACGACGAGCAGCGGCGCACTGCCGTCGCTCCACAATCCGAGGTCGAATGCCATTCGACAGGTCACAGAAACGAGAGCATCGACCACTTCGGATGGAAAACCGGCAAGCTGCATGATGGTCATCGGCTTGCCGTTCGGCGGCAGCCGGAACAGCGTCGCCAGAATTTCCGCCATCGTATCGCCGCCAACATTGGCGTTCTCGAACATGAAGGCGTAGCGCGGATCGTTACATACAGTCTCGATGCGCGTCATCAGCTTATGATAGACCATGCGCGAGGCGCGGTTTTCGAGCTTACCCATGCGCGTGTCGAGCAACGAGAGCAGATCGGCGATGCGATATGGCACCGGCACGTCGACCGTGTAGCGCACGGCGCCTGCCTCGCCGGGTTTGGCAAGTCGGCTGGTAAGACCGATCTGCTGCGCATATGACGATTTCGCCAGCGGAATGACCTCGGATAGAAAGTCGACCTCCTCCTCGAGACCGGGCCTCCCGCCGAAAAACACGTCGACGATTTCCTCGAAATTGAACAGCCAGAACGGCAGCTTGATGTTGTTGGGATTGAGCACCTGCGCCCGTTCACCGAAGCAGCGCCCGTATTCATTGTGAACGTCGAGCATCAGAACGCGCAAATCGGAGCGCGCTTGCAATATCTGCTGCATCAGCAGCGCGATGGCGCTCGACTTGCCGACACCCGTTGTGCCGAGAACCGCAAAATGCTTGCTCAGCATTTCGTCGACTTCAATGCCGGCTGGAATGTCACTGTCCTGATGCAGATGACCGACTTCGATCATGCGCGCGCTGGAACTCTGAAAGATCAGCCGCAGTTCGCGCGAACCGACGAACGCAACCGGATCGCCCATGCCCGGATATGAGGTAACGCCGCGCTGAAAATATGCGACACCGCCATCGCCCGAGCGGATCTCGCCGATCAGATCGAGTTTTGCAACGCCGGCGTCACGATTGTCCTTGCCCGCTTCGGGGCGCATCGATACGTCGGTGATGAGGCCAACAAGCATCGACTTGCCGACGACAACGCCGAGAAATTTTCCGACCGTGATGCGCTTTTCTTCGGGGCCGGCCGGTGACATTGCGGGAATACCGACGCTCGCCTGCGAGCCGTGAACCGAAACAATACGGCCGAGAAGCTCGGCTTGCGGCGCAGCCGCGCCGGTCGGCTGGGAGTCGTTATTTACCAATTCCATCTCCATGCGCCGATCCCCCTAGCCCAAGATTGCCCGCAGTATCCCTCTAGCCTGCGCGGCTGGAGATTCAGTTAATGGAAGGCGCCAAATTGCACGCCCTCGTGGCCTGGATAAACATCGCAAATGCCGCAATTGATGCGGGATCCATTGCTCTCGCCGAACTTTCACGGCGGGCCAGACCCCCTTCTTGGTAAACCGTTAGTCTCAGCGTCGGGCTGGCGTGCGGTAGCGCGCGCTGCCGCCGCTGCGCGCCTCCCCCACGATGCGCCGCGCCGGTGCGAGTTCTTCGAGGAAGATCGGCTTGGCGAAATAGTAGCCTTGCGCAAACCTGATCCGGCTCGCCGCTTGCAGATAGGCGACCTCCTCGAATGTCTCTACCCCTTCGGCGATCACTGTCATGCCAAGCGCATCGCTCAGCGCCTCGACCGCCTTGAGCACGCTCTGGCTACGGGGCCGTTCGTGGATGCCGGTAATAAACGAACGGTCGATCTTGATCTCGTCGGCAGTGACGTCGGCAAGCGTCGCGAGCGACGAGTAGCCGGTGCCAAAATCATCGACGGACACGCGGGTGCCGATCTCGCGCAGCATCGGGATGAACTGCCGCTGAAACTGGCTGCCGGCGAAAAAGGCGTCCTCGGTGACCTCGACCATGAAGCGGTTGGCAGAGCCGGTAGCCTGTAATTCCTCACAGAAGCCAATCATGAATTTGGCGTCGCCGGCGCGCTTGGCCGCAATATTGATGCTGATGGTGGCATGGGGGCCGAAGGCGTCGTCGAGCATGTCCATCGACCTGACGATCTCGGCGAGCGCCAGATAGGTAATGTCATCGATCAAGCCGAGCTCGATCGCGAGACCAACGAATTGCCCGGGTGGCTGGATGACGCCGTCCTCGTCGCGCAGCCGGATCAGGGCTTCGACGCCAACAACCTCCTCGGTGCGGATGTCGACCTTCGGCTGAAAGGCGCAGCAAAACCGGCCGTCGCGCACCGCAAGCCGCAGCCGCTGTTCCTGGGCCATGCGCACCGCCATGGCTCGGCCCATATCGGTATCGAACAGTGCCGCCGCGCCTTTAGTCACCTCTTTGGCGCGGTACATCGCGGTATCGGCGGCCCGGCGCAACGCTTCATAACTGACGCCATGGTCGGGATGCACGCTGACGCCGATCGAAGCCGATGTCAGGATCTCGTAGCCCTCGATCAGAAACGGCTCTTTGAGCTCCTTGAGCAAATTGTCGATCAGATTTTCCAGCTCTTCGTCGCTGTCAAGCGGATGAAGGACGAGGAGAAACTCGTCGCCGCTGATACGGCCGGCGAAATCGTTCGGCCGAATATGCGCGGAAATCCGCTGAGCGACCTTCAGCAAAAGCGCGTCGCCGATCGCGTGGGTGTAATAGTCGTTGATGTGCTTGAAGTTATCGATGTCGAGAAACGCGAGCGCAAAACGGCAGCGCCCCTCGCCGTTTGCCAGCACCTGCCGAACCTGTTCGGCAAGTAACGCGCCGTTGGGCAGCCCTGTCAGTTCGTCGATATAGGCGCGCTTCGACAGTTCGACTTCGGCCTGTTTGCGGTCGGTGAAATCAAGGGCGGTCGACACCAGAAGCGACCGGTCGAGGATGCGAACCGGCCGGTGCGCGATCAAAAGCGTGCGCTGGACCGCGGGGTCAGAGCCGGCGACAACGCGCTCCTCCGTCGTGATCCCGCCGGCGGGCAGCGGCGTTTTCTCCGCCTCGCCAACGCCGAAAGGCGTGGCGCGTGACGAAGCGTCGTCAGCGGACGATTCGGAAATTTCCGCCGCCATGCCGTTTTGCAACACGACCACGCCGTCATCGGTCTGCACCGTAACACCGACCGGCAGCGCATCGAATATCGCGTTGAGCAATCCGATGGCGCGACGCGCCTCGGCCAGGCGCTTACTGACCGCATCGAACTGCCGGCGCAGCTGCGCGATTTCGGCGGCCTGCTCGGACTCACTCATGCGGCTTGCTCGTAGAAATGCCTTACGCGGACGCCTCCGCAAGCCGATGCTTGCCACGCCCGAAGAGTTTACGAATCGAACGCACTGTAAGTCGGCGAAACCAATGAACATTTAAGAAACGCGGACCGCGGCAGAGCCGCACGGCGGTCGGCTCGCTAACGGTCTATTAACGATATTGCGTCGGGCGTGTGCCGACGCAAGCGATCCTTCCCTCCGCTAACGCTCGAAGGCAGCATCAACCGGCACGCGATAGCCGTTGGCGAGGCGATTGGTTTCGTTCGCCATGCCGACGACGGCCATCAGTTCGCCGAACATCTGCTCGCTCATGCCGGCCTTGCGCGCGGCGGCGCCGTGGCTGGCGGTACAATAACCGCAGCCGTTAGTGACACTGACCGCGAGATAGACCATCTCCTTGGTGAGCGGGTCGAGCGCGCCCGGCGCCATGACCTCCTTGATGCTCTCCCAGGTACGCCTGAGCGTCTCCGGATCCCGCGCGAGGTATTTCCAGAAGTTATTCACGTCCTCGACCTGCCGGGTGCGCTTGATGTCATCGAACACTGCGCGCACTGCGGGTGAAGCATCGCTATATTCAATCGGACCTTGAACGCTCATCGGCGTTTTCCTCCTGATCTGCTAAACCTAAGCCGCCGCGCCGGCAGGACGCCAATTGACCAGAAATACGCCGGCCACACAGGTCGCCATACCGAGCAGTGACAGTGGTGGCAGCCGCTCGTCGAACAATAGCCAAGCCATCAGGGCGGTCACTGGCGGAGTGAGATAGAACAGGCTCACCACCCGCGTCGCGGCCGAGCGGCGGATCAGAAAATACAACAGCCAGATGGCGCCGAACGACAACACCAAGACCAGCCATGACAGCGCGAAGATGAATTGCGGCGTCCATTGCACCGCGCGGTGCTCGAAAGCGAACGCGCCGAGCGCAAACAACATCCCGGCCGCCGTATATTGCAACAGCAGGCCGGTGCGCATGTCGATACCGCCACCGAACCGCTTCTGGTAAAGCGTGCCGACGCTGATGCCGATCAGCGCGACGGCCGCCGCCGGCCACGCCAGCGGGTGCGTTTGGCCGCCGGCGATGTTCTCGCGCACGATCAGATAGACGCCGGCAAGTCCGAGCACGAGTCCCAGCCATTGCCGCGGCACCACGCGCTCGCCCAGCCAGCGGTTGGCGATCGTCGAGGTCAGCACAGGCTGCAGACTGACGATCAGTGCGATAAGTCCGGCGGACAGGCCGTTTTCAATCGAGACAAAGACGCCGCCGAGATAAAGCCCGTGCACCATCAGGCCGGTCAGCGCGCTGTGCACGATGCCGGCGCCGTCCGGCCACTTCGGACGCGTCACTGCAATCACTACTCCAAGGAGCGCGACGATTGCCACCATGCGCAACGTCAGAAACGTCAGCGGCTCGGCGTACGCGAGGCCGAATTTCGCTCCGATGAAGCCGGACGCCCACAGCACGACGAACACGGCGGGTGCGGCAAAGATCGCAAAGTCTGCAAGCGAGCGCGGCATGTCCCAACACTTATGTGATTGAAGCGATGGCGGACGACGGGGGTCACATAATGGCGCGATCGCCGCAATGGATTTATCGGGCAGCTCTACTTGCGCCCTCGGCCCGATCCTTAGATCCGTCCTTGGCAATTCGTTCATCCTCTGTTCTTATGCTCGTTCGATTCGCGTGGGGACCGTTCGGCATGGCGCGTGTCGGTGCCGCCGCGGCCGTCAAAGAGGTCATGACCGCCTACCTCGACAAACTCAATGCGCAGCAGCGCCGCGCGGTCGAGCACGGCGGATCGGAGCTCGCCGAAGGCGGCCCGCTTCTGATTATTGCCGGCGCGGGCTCGGGCAAGACCAATACGCTGGCGCATCGCGTCGCCCATCTCATCGTCAGCGGCGCCGATCCGCGGCGCATGCTGCTCCTGACCTTTTCGCGCCGGGCGGCCGCGGAAATGAGCCGGCGCGCCGCGCACATCACGGCGGGCGCGCTGCAGGAGCGCGGCGGTGCGACCGCCGCGACGATTTCCTGGTCCGGCACATTTCACGCGATCGGCGCGCGGCTGCTGCGTGAATACGCCGAACGCATCGGCCTCGACCGCGCATTCACGATCCACGATCGCGAAGACTCCGCCGATCTGATGAATCTTCTTCGCCATGACCTCGGTTACTCGCAAACCGATCGCCGTTTCCCGGCAAAGAACACCTGCATCGCGATCTATTCGCGCGCCGTGAACGCCGAGACTCCGCTCGACGAGGTGCTTGGCAGCAACTTTCCGTGGTGCGCCGAGTGGGAAGCGGAATTGCGCGCGCTCTACGGCGCCTACGTTGAGGCCAAGCAGCGCCAACGCGTCCTCGATTACGACGATCTGCTGCTCTACTGGGCGCAGATGATGGCCGAACCGACGCTCGCGGCCGACATCTCGGACCGTTTCGACCATGTCATGGTCGACGAATATCAGGACACCAACCGCCTGCAGGCCGCCATCCTGCTGGCGCTCAAACCGAACGGCAAAGGCGTCACTGTGGTGGGCGACGATGCGCAGTCGATTTACTCGTTCCGCGCCGCGACCGTGCGCAACATTCTCGACTTTCCCGGCCAGTTCAGTCCGCGCGCCGAGGTGATCACGCTCGAACACAATTACCGTTCGACGCGGCCAATCCTCGCCGCCGCCAACGCGGTGATCGAACGCGCCGCGGAGCGGTTTACAAAAAACCTGCGTTCGGATCGCGCGTCCGCCGAGCGCCCGTTTCTGGTGAGCGTGCCGGATGAGGCCGAGCAGGCGCGCTTTGCGGTGGAGCGGATTCTGCACTACCGCGAGTGCGGCTTGGCGCTCAAGACACAGGCGGTGCTGTTTCGCACCTCGCATCACTCCGGCTTGCTTGAGGTCGAGCTGACACGGCGCAACATCCCATTTGTCAAATTCGGGGGTCTGCGCTTCCTCGAAGCGTCGCACATCAAGGACGTGCTCGCATTCCTGCGCTTTAGCGAAAACAGCCGCGACCGCGTCGCGGGTTTTCGCACCTTGCAGCTTCTGCCCGGCGTCGGACCGGCAACAGCCGGCCGTGCGCTCGGTGCACTCGCCGACGGCGCCGACCCGGTTCCCGCGCTCGCCGCACTGACGCCGCCCGCTGCCGCGAAAGCCGACTGGCAGGACTTTGTCGACACGTTCCAGCAGGTGCGCGGGCGCGCCGCGGGATGGCCGGCCGAACTCGATCTCGTGTGTCGCTGGTACGAGCCGCATCTGCAGCGCCTTCACGAGGACGCCGCTTTGCGCCAGGCCGACCTGGTGCAGCTCGCCCAGATTGCGCAGGGCTTTCCGAGCCGCGAGCGCTTTCTCACGGAACTCACGCTCGATCCGCCCGGCGCCACTAGCGGCGAGGCCGGGCCGCCGTTGCTCGATGAAGATTACCTGATCCTTTCGACGATCCATTCGGCCAAGGGCCAGGAATGGAAAGCGGTCTTTGTGCTCAATTGCGTCGACGGCTGTATCCCGGCCGATCTCGCCACCGGAACCAGCGCCGAGATCGAGGAAGAGCGGCGGCTGCTCTACGTCGCCATGACCCGCGCCAAGGATCATCTGCATCTGATCTTGCCGCAGCGCTTCTATGTCCAGGCCCAACGCGGCAATGGCGACCGTCACATGTACGCCGCGCGCACGCGCTTTATTTCCTCCGACATCCTGCGGCTGTTCGAGACCTGCGCGTCGCCCCAGGCGGCAGCAGCGGGTGCGGCAAGCGCCGCGCCAAGTTCCCGCGCGCCGGTCGACATCGCCGCGCGCATGCGGCGGATGTGGCGCTGATCTTTCCGGCCATTTCGGCGAAGCCAGAGGAGCCGGTTTAGACGGTCGCCGTTTCGCTTTGTTCACCACGCCAGAATTTGGTTTCGCGCGACAGCGAACCGGCGAGCCAGCCATCGGTTGAAGTCCGATCGGGGTACCCCGGCTGCCTTCGATGGAGGCAACGCGAACCATCGGCCAAGCCTGAGGAACATTATGGAGCGCACCATCACGATGCTGATTGCGGACGACTCGCCAATCAGCCAGGACGTCCTGAGAGAAGCGGCGCGATCGACGAAGCTGCCGTTGCGTTTCACCTGCACCGACAATGGCCGCGAGTGCTTGACGCTGCTCAACGGCGCCAACATCGATCTCGCCTTCATCGACGTGCACATGCCGGAACTCACCGGCACCCAGGCGTTCTGGTCGGCCCGCAAACAGGGTATCGAAACCTTCGTGACGCTGATGTCCACTCCGCCCGCCTCCGAGGCGGTCGACATGGCGATCAAACTGCGCGCCTACGAATTCCTGTTCAAGCCGTTCACGGCCGGCGACGCCATCGGCATCATCAAGACCTATGCGCGCATTTCCTCGCCGACGAAGATCCTCGTCGTCGACGATTCCTCGGCCGTGCGCCAGATCGTGCAAAAGGTCCTGCGCGGCACCCTGTTCAATTGCGAGGTCACCGAGGCCGGTAACGGCGACACCGCGATCGCCCTGTGCCGCACCACGGACTTCGACGTCGTGTTCCTCGACCGCAACATGCCAGGTATGGACGGACTTTCGACCATGAAGCGGCTTTCGCTCATCCAATCGTCGCTGAAGATCGTGATGATGTCGGCGGAACACAGCCTCAACAAAGAACATCAGGCGCTTGACGCCGGCGCCTGCGCGATTTTGCAGAAGCCGTTCCGCTCCGAGGAAGTCGACAAGATTCTGCACGCGACCTTCGGCCTGCGGTCGCCGAACCTCAAGCTCAACAGCAGCGAGCCGAATTTCGATGTCGCCATCGAAGGCAGCACCATCCGCGTCGCACACAAGTCGAGCGGCCACATCTTCGAATATTTGTGGTCGCAGACGCCGCCCTATCTGCGCAACGCCGTGGTGCGCTGCGCTTCCGCCGGCGCGATCGCACCCGGCCGCGTCGCCCCCGTCGCCCAGGAGACGGCGCTGATGAAACTGCGCCACGCTCACCTGCTCGCGGCGTAAGTCCAAGCCTAGCCTGCCCTGTTGTGGCAGGCCGGACAGCAAGGCACAATCGGCTGGTCCACAGATCAGGGCGAGCGTGCCATGCCAAAGACACCCGATTACTTCGCCGGCAAAACCATCATCATCACCGGCGCGGCGAGCGGCATCGGCCGCGCCACGGCGCTGATCTTTGCCCGCGAGCACGCCAACGTGGTGTGCGCCGATGTCAACGAAGCCGGCGCCCGCAACACCGCCGACGCAGTCAACGCCGCGGGAAGCCAGACGTTGGCGCTCAAGGTCGACGTCACCTCGCGCGCCCAGGTGAACGACATGGTCACGCGTGCAATGGCTGCGTTCGGCACCGTGCAGTTCCTTTTCAATTCGGCTGGCGCCGCCATTCGCCGCGCAAAATTTCTCGAGATCGACGACGCGTTGATGGAGAAAACTTTCGCGCTCAACGTTAACGGCACATTCCACGCCATGCAGGCGGTGTTGCCGCACATGCTCGCCAACAAGCTCGGCGTCATCGTCAACATGGCGAGCATGGCGCATCGCCGCGGTGGACCCGGTTCCTCGGTGCATTATGCCGCCGCCAAGGGCGCGGTGGTATCGATGACGCTCGGCGTGGCGCGCGAATACGCCGCCTCCGGCATCCGCGCGCTCTCGATCTCGCCCGGCCCGATCCAGACCCCATTCCAGGACGCTGCCGGCTCCTCGCCCGAACTGGTCAAGCGCTTTCTCGATGACATCCCGATGGGCCGCTTCGGCACAGCCGAAGAGATTGGCGAGCTCGTGCTGTTCATGTGCTCCGACGCCTGCCCGTTCATGACCGCCGACACGGTGTACGTAAACGGTGGCGGCGGCTGGCGGTGAGTGAGCTGTCCCGCTCCGCTCGTCCCCGATGACGCGCCCTATCCGCTCCTTTCTTCGACCAGGTTCATCATGTCGCGCGTACGGGTGACGCCTGACGGCCAAGCCTCATCGAAATCCTTGACCAGTCCCTTGAAGGCATCGGATTTCAGCGCGAGGTCGAGCCGCGCCATGTCGGCGAACTGATAGACCGCGTAATGCACGCCGGCATCCGCCGCGCTCCAGAACCGCCAGCATTTCTCCGCTTTGAAATCGGCCAGCGCCATCGGCAGGTGATGGCGCGAATACCACTGATCGAATCTTTGGCGCAGTGGCTCAATCACCACCGAACGCACCATGAAATACGCCTTGGGCATCGCGCCTTTCTCCTCTTACTCGCCTCTGATTCCGGCGGCCTTGATGATCGGCCACCACTTCTCGATCTCAGCCTTGTGAAACGCCGCGAGCCCTTCCGGCGTCTGTTGCGCGCGGGAGGCGACATCGAGCCCGAGGCCGGCGAACCTTTCGCGCACCTTCGGATCGGCGAGCGCGACCACCATCGCCGCGTTGAGCTTGGCGATGGCGTTGGCCGGCGTGCCCTTGGGCGCGAACAGGCCGAACCATCCCGCAATGTAAAGCCCGGGAACGCCGGATTCGCCAGCCGAAGCAATGTCGGGCATCGACGGCGAGCGCTGCGGCGACAGTTCGGCGAGCGCCTTGATGGTGCCGGCGCGCACCTGCGGCAGTGCGACGGCGCCTTGCACCAGCAACAGATCGATCTGTCCCGAAATCAGATCGGTCATCGCCGGGCCGGCGCCGCGATACGGCACGAACAGCACTTTGGTGCCGGTAAGTTTCTGCAGCAATATGCCGCCAACCTGCGCGGATGCGTTCTGGTTGACGAATTTGGCGTCGCCCGGATGTGCCTTCATCCAGACGACGAGCGATTTCAGATCGTTCGCCGGCAGCGTTTTCTTGGCGACGAGCAGCATCGGATTGAGCGACGCGAGCCCGATCGGCGCAAAATCCTTCTGCAGATCGTAATTGAGATTGTAGATGATGGCGCCGACATGGGTGTCCCACTGGCCGATGTCGATCGTGTAGCCGTCGGCCGCCGCGCGCGCGAGCCGGCCGACTGCGATGCTGCCCCCCGCCCCGCCGATATTCTCCACGATGACCGTCTGCCCGAGCGCCTCGCCCATGCGCTGCGCCAGAATGCGCCCGGCCACGTCGGTCGAGCCTCCGGGCGGAAATGGCACGATCAGCGTGATGGTGCGCGAAGGAAAATTCTCGGCGCGCGCGGGCGCGGCGCACGCCCCCGCGAGCAAGGCCAGCATAACGAACGCACTCAGAATACGCATGATCCCTCCCCTTTTCAAAAAACCTGTTGGCCGGTTTTGGCCCTATCCTACCGACTCGCTGCCGCCCCGCGATAGCCGAAAAGCGCCGGCACGACCCGCATACGCTGCCGCTGACGTGAAAATTTCATCGTCGCGGCGGCGGCCCCTTGCGTTCGAATCTCGCAAAATATTCGCCTACCGCCTGCGCGGCGCTCTCGATGTAAAGATCGAGCGGCATGCATTGTCGCGCCGCGCGCTCCGGTGCACCGAGATTTTTGGGTGTTGCCGCGAGAATTTCTTGCCGCGCCTGCCATTGCGCGGTGTGCGGCACTGCGGGAAGCGCGCGTTTGAGACAGGCAGCGTAATCGCCCGTGCAGGCGCGCTGACGGCGGCAGCGCCGGTCCGCGCATCGCCGCCACAGTTCGAAGACGGCGCAATAGCGCCGCCGCTGTAAAATTTTCTCCATCTTGTAGCGGGCGGTGAATTCCGCGTCTCTGAGTTTGCGCTGGCGAGTGGGTCTGTTCGGTTGGCCGGGCATCGAAATCCTGTTCTCTTCGTCATTGCGAGGAGCTTCGCTCGCAATGACAATCCGTTCCCCCGCCGCGATTTTTTGAATCGCGCCGCGAGTTGAAAAGCTCTGGCTCCGTTTTTCCACCGTTCGGAGTGTTGTTTGCTTCCCTTCGCCACTGAACTCGAAAGGAAGAAAAAAGGAGGCAGAACGCCGACAGACGCGTAGTCACTGCTGCACCTGCCGGCGCAGCGCGCGCCCGCCGGGGCGCGCTCGCCTGTCGGCGTCCTGCCGCGGTTCTCGCCAGGGAGACAGTTGGTCCCCAAGGCTCTGCATCAGGCCATGCTTTCAGGGACAATCCGGAGCGTTCGATCCTATGGACCGCCAACCAGGGCGAAGATCGTGCGCGTCTCCACGGGTGTTACCCGCGCCGGAAAACCAAACCAAAGCCTGTCCCCATCCAGTGAGCACCTCACGTGCCGGTCATAATGCCGGCAGGCTGATGCCCGATGCCGCCCGAGAACGGGTGGTAAGCCCGCCCGCAGGCACCGCACTCGCTCCGCTTTCGGGTCTACCCTCGGCCGAAGGCGTCCTTACCGAGCGAGATTCAACGGAAATCATAGTATCTTAATAAGCGACATTGTCAAGAATAAAATCCAATTTTCCGGAACAAAAGCCTAGATTCGACGGCAATCGACGCCATTGAAAATTCGTCTTCAGGATGATATCACGATGATATCAAGGAGCCCGATCATGGCCGATATTCTGGTTCGCAATATTGACGCAGCCATTGTCGCGCAGCTGAAGAAAAAAGCCAAAGACGCGGGAAAATCGGTGAACGACCTCGCACGTGAGGCGCTGCGCGCAGCGGCGCTGCCCAGCAAGGCGGAGATTTGGGCCGAAGCCGACCGCCTGCGCGAGAGTATTCGCCGGCGCGTTGGCCACGAACTCCCCGACTCCACTCCCGGTATTCGCGAAGACCGTGACACCCGCTGACCGATGACTCTCGTCGTCGACGCGAGCGTTGCCGTGAAATGGGTTCTGGACGAGCCCGCAACGGAGCACGCTGTTGCGCTGAGGGCTAGCGATCGGGACCTGATCGCACCTTCCCTCGTCCACGCCGAAATCGGCAGCGCGCTCTGGCGCGCCGTCCTGCGCGGCGACGTTACACCGTCGGTGGCGAGCAACGCGCTCAAGGTCGCTATCGCACATTACGCGCGCATCTTCTTTTTGGCAGAACTCGCGGACAACGCCCTCGAACTCGCCACTCGACTCCGCCATCCCATCTACGATTGTTTCTATCTGGCGCTGGCGCAGCGCGAGCGCTGCGCACTTGTTACGGCAGATCGAAGGCTGCTGAGCGCGGCCAAGGCTTTGACGGGAATCGAAGTGCAGGCGTTATAGCCGCCACGATTGCTGCGGCAACTCCCCTGTTATTTCTCGATCTTGATGTTTCCCGCCTTGGCAACCGCGCGCCATTTCTCCAAGTCCGCCGCGATAAAGTCCCGATAGGCATCGCCGATCAGCGGGCGGACTTCGAAACCCATGGCGTAAAGACGATCGGTGAAAGTCTTGTCGCTCATCATGTCGCCGAGTGTCTGTCTCAAGCGGTCGACGATGGGCGTGTCCGTCTTTGCGGGCGCGAGCAAGCCATAGGCGATCACGGCTGTTCCCTTCACACCGACTTCGGCAAGTGTCGGCACGTCAGGCAGCACACGCGAGCGTTTCACGCCCGTGGTTGCCAGCGCGCGGATGCTGCCAGCATCGATGAGTTGTTTGGCCTGAACCGGAATGACCAGGCCGACGTCGACAGTGCCGGCAACGAGCGCGTTGGTGGCGGGACCAAGGCCCGCGAACGGAACGTGGATCATCTGTATGCCGGCCCCTTCGGCAATCATTGCCATGGTCAGGTGCGGCGCGCTGCCGAGCCCGGCGCTACCGTAATTCAAGCGGCCCGGGTGGCTTTTCGCAGCGGTGACAAGATCCGCGAAGGTCTTGAAGGCCGACTGGCTCGAAACCGAAACCGTATAGGGCTGCTGCGCGATGCTGCCGATGAAAGCAAAATCGTCCGGCACCTTGTAGGGCAGCGACTTGACGGCCGGCAGCACCGAGAGCCCGTCCGACACGGTCCACAGCAGCGTATAGCCATCCGGCGCCGACTTGGCGACGAGATCGGTGCCGAGCAGCGCCGCCGCGCCGGGTTTGTTTTCGACGACGAATTGTTGATGCAGGCGCTTGCCGAGCTCTTGCGCGACGATGCGGCCCGTCAAGTCGGTGCCGGCGCCGGCCGCGAATGGAATGATGAGTTTCACCGGACGCGAAGGGTATTCGTCCGCAGCGGCGGGGCGCGCGAACAGAGCGGTGACAGCAAACAAACAGATGACGTAGGCGCGCATTGGATTCCCCGAGCTATTTTCCATTCGTCATTGCGAGGAGCGAAGCGACGAAGCAATCCAAAACGGTCTCACCGCAATCACCAGCCGCACTGGATTGCTTCGCTGCGCTCGCAATGACGGTATGCGGGCAACGACCGCGACGGTCACTCAATGCCAATAGGCGAAGCACAGGCCCACGCCGGTCAGCGCCTGCGACCTGTAGCCCGGCACATAGGTGATCCAGTCCAGGTTCAGGTGCTGCACCGCGCCCGCGGTCGCGACCCAGTTTCTGATCTCGGATGAACCGCTCACAAGCTTGTTGAGCGGCAGCGCTTTCAGCGCCGCATAGTCCTTGTGCCTCAGGGCCTTTACGACGGCGTGATCGAGCGCTTCGTTGACGAGAAAGTGGCTGAGCCCGCCGGAGGCCAGAATGCCGATGCGGATGTTTTGCGGGAAAGCTTCGACCAGTTCGCGAATGGCGGCGCCGAGCTCGAAGCAGCGGCGCGGGCTCGGCTGATTGGGCGGATAATAGGTGTTCAGGATCACCGGCACGATCGGGATGGCCCCCTTCGGCATGAAGCGCCGATGGATGAACGAGTAGGCGTGGCCCTCGAACTGGTCGCCGGTGAACGCCGCCATCGCCGTGATGTCGAAATCGCGCGCCACCAAGCCCTCGATCAGCGCAGTCGCGAGCGCCGGATGGCACGGGTAGTGCCGATCTTCCTTGTCCTCCATCCGCTTGCGCTGATCCTGCAGATACCAGTCGGTGGCCGGCTCGGCCGGCGCGGCGGCGTTGCGGATGGTGTCGCCGTAATAAATCGCGATAGCCGGGCGAAACGCATCCTTGAATAGTTCGCGCTGGTCGTCGCCGATGATCACCAGGACATCGACACCGGATGCTTCGATATCGCGCTCGAGCCGCTCCATGGCCTCCATGGTGGCGCGGTGGCGCTCAGCCTGCGCGGCGGCGGTGACTTTTGCCGCGGCATCCGCCGGCAGGGTCTTGAGCAACTCGTCGAACGTGCGCGGCACGCCGTCGAAATCGTTGATCGGCGCCCGCCGGTCGACGCGGTCGAACATCTCCTGCCAGTGCTCGACCGAAGACACCAGCATCGTCGAATGCGACGAGCCGAACGCGGCGACGACCTGTGCCATTGGGAGTTTCACTCCGTGCTTTGCGGGGATCGTATTGGTGAGGTGAGGAGAAGGTCAACACCGCGTAGGGCGGAATAGCGAAGCGTATTCCGCCATCTGACGCCCAAGCGGCGGATTACGCCTTCGGCTAATCCGCCCTACGAACTTCATTTATGTTCGGTGGCCGTCTCAACTACGATAACTGTAGAAGCACAGCCTGACGCGCAAAATACAAGCCAACTAGGAAGCCAAGCATACAGAGCATCAACGCTCCATAGGTACTAAAATGAATAATGGTCGCAGGGCGCCACTTGTTATTCCCGTATTGAAGCTGTGTCAGGTAAGCCAAAATAAAGCAGACGGCCGCGCAAAGGGCCCCGAAACCGAAGCTCGCAATCGAATTTCCGACCAAACGCGCGACTTCCGTCGCAATTTTGTCGACCTTCACTTTGTTTCCTCCATAGGCCAAGAGGGCCAGCGCAGCACCCCCATTTAACAGCAAGAGAGTTTTTATGGCCTCTACCGCATACCGATTGCCTTGCTCCCAGTGCCATTTCGGATCGTGCTGATCAGACATAGGTTGCTCGGCTCCAACTAGCGCGCTTTCACACCGGCAGATTATCATGCTTCCTGGCCGGCATCTCCACGGTCTTGCCGCGCAGCATCGCCAACGCGCGGGCGATCCGCGGCCGCGTCGCGTGCGGCATGATGACGTCGTCGATATAACCGCGCTCGGCGGCGATGAAGGGCGACAGGAAGCGCTCCTCGTATTCCTTGGTGCGGGCGGCGATTTTTTCCGGGTCGCCGATGTCCGAGCGGAAGATGATCTCGACCGCACCCTTGGCGCCCATCACCGCGATCTGCGCGGTCGGCCAGGCGTAGTTGACGTCGCCGCCGATGTGCTTACTCGCCATCACGTCATAGGCGCCGCCGAACGCCTTCCTTGTGATCACGGTGACGAGCGGCACGGTGGCCTGCGAATAAGCGAACAGCAGCTTGGCGCCGTGTTTGATCAGGCCGCCATATTCCTGCGCGGTGCCGGGCAGGAATCCTGGCACGTCGACGAAGGTGACGATCGGAATGTTGAAGGCGTCGCAGAAGCGCACGAAGCGCGCGGCCTTACGGCTGGCGTCGCTGTCGAGCACGCCGGCCAAAACCATCGGCTGATTGGCGACGAAGCCGACGCTGCGGCCGGCGATGCGGCCGAGGCCGATGACGATGTTGCGGGCGTAGGTTTCCGATAGTTCGAAGAAATCGCCCTCGTCGACGACTTTGAGGATCAGCTCCTTGATGTCGTAGGGTTTGTTGGGGTTGTCGGGCACCAGCGTATCGAGCGAGGCCTCCTCGCGCTCGACCTTGTCGAGCGACGGCCATTCGGGCACGCCCGCGGAAAAACTTGCCGGCAGAAAGTCAAGCAGCCGGCGCATCTGCAACAGGCATTCGAGGTCGTTGTCGTAGGCACCGTCGGCGATCGAGCTTTTGGTCGCGTGCACCGAGGCGCCGCCGAGTTCTTCGGCGGTGACGATCTCGTTGGTCACGGTTTTGACCACGTCGGGCCCGGTAACGAACATGTAGCTCGTGTCGCGCACCATGAAGATGAAATCGGTCATGGCCGGCGAATAGACGTCACCGCCGGCGCAAGGGCCCATGATCACCGAAATCTGCGGGATGACGCCCGAGGCGAGCACGTTGCGCTTGAACACCTCGCCGTAGCCGCCGAGCGAGGCGACGCCTTCCTGGATCCGGGCGCCGCCGGCATCGAACAGGCCTATGATCGGCGCGCGGGCGCGCATCGCCATGTCCTGGATCTTGATGATCTTCTGGGCGTGCGTCTCCGACAGCGAGCCGCCGAACACCGTGAAATCCTTGGCGAACACGAACACGGTGCGGCCGTTCACCGTACCATAGCCAGTGACGACACCGTCGCCCGCGATCTTCTGCTTCTCCATGCCGAAGTCGATCGAGCGGTGCTCGACGAACATGTCGAACTCCTCGAACGAATTCTTGTCCATGAGCAGTTCGACGCGCTCGCGGGCAGTGAGCTTGCCGCGCTTGTGCTGCGCCTCAATGCGCGCCTTGCCGCCGCCGGCCCGCGCTGCCTCGCGCCGCGCTTCGAGCTTGTCGATGATGTCTTTCATATCAGCACTCAGGGATCAGGAAACTGGCGTCAGGAATAGCAAGCGGCGGGGCCAGCGTCACTGACTTGAGCAACCGGCAACATGGGTGACACTTCTGACCGGGGACATGGGTAACACATTTCTGGTTTTGTTCAGCGTTGCTGCTGCTACTGTTGCGGCTGTGGGTCTTGTGGGCAACGCGGAGCGTTGTCCACATGTCCACAGCCGTTGTGTTTTGGTTGGCGCAGGCGGTAGTCGCGATGCGCGATGATGCCGAGCACGACCGGTCCGTAGCTGGCGGTCCAGCTGCCGTCAGCGTTTTCGCGAAGGCCGACCGGCTCGCCGATAAGCGCGGCGTTGATATAGATGGTGTTGCCCTGCCATCTGATTTCGCCGTTGTGGCGCACGCGCCGGATGGCGTGATCGGCCCCATAGTTGGGCTCACGCAGGATTCCGTCGAAGCGGCGCGACGCGGCGGCGTAATGCTTGGCCGGCACCTCATTGCCGAGCGCCTGGTGCGGCCGTTCATCGTTGTAGAGACGCTGGAAGCGGCGCAGGCGCTTAAGCTGTTCGCGCAGACTATGCGCCGGCGGATTGGCGGTGTCCTGCAGCAGCGTCAGATGCAGCCGCTCCAGGCGGCCGTTCTGCTGCGGCTTGCCGGGCGCGATGCGCTCGGGCACGGCTCCGGCCTTGATCACTTTGACGGCAAATTGCGACAGCCCGCCGGCGCCGCACGAGGCAAACGGCGGCCCGTTGTCCGAGCGCAGCCGCAGCGGCAGGCCGAATTCGCGGAATGCCGCATCAAGCACCGGCCAAACATGCTCCGTATCGGTGCGCGCCAGTGCCTGGCAGCGCAACAAGTAGCGGCTATGGGCATCGCTCAGCGTCAGCGGCTCACAACGCGCACCATCGCCGGTGCGAAACCAGCCTTTGAAGTCGATGCACCACGTGTCATTGGCTGCCGTGCATGGCGCAAACGGTGCGCTCGACGGCGGGCCGCGTCGGCGGAGCCGGCGTTTGACCGTCAATCCCTCGCGATCAAACAGATCACCGATCGTGCTCGCTGTCGGCCAACGCGTCCGCGGCCGATGGTTCTCAAGCCAACCGAGCACCTTCACCGGACCCCAAGTCGGATGCGCTCGGCGCACCGCAACGCACTGCTCGGCGATCCGATCCGGCATCGCTTGCGGATGATGCAGCGGCGCCCGCGAACGATCCTTCAGCCCTTCAACGCCTTCATCGTCATAGCGCTCAAGCCATTTGTAGCCGGTCTTGCGGCTCACCCCAAAACGCCGGCACAACGCCGCAAATGTCTCTTCGTCGTCCACAACCGCATCCACAAACCGCATCCGCTCTTCCATGGCGCAGGTCTCTTTCCAAACCATCGGCAAGGTCCTCCCCGCCGATCAGTTGACCTGTTACCCATGTCGCCAGTCTATTCTGTTACCCATGTAGCCGGGTTGGACCACCCCTGCCCCTCCCCACAAGGGGGAGGGGAATCAATCCAGCGGCTCGACCTTGACGATCGCGGCGCCGTGGTTGTTGCCGACCCACAGCATGCCGGGGTTAGTCCGGTCGTCGACATAGACCCGGCGGATGTTGGTCGGGTGCGGCAACTCATATTCGATGTATTGGCCGGTCTTGACGTCGAGCCGTGAAACACGGTCGGTATTCATCGAGCCGGTCCACGCATCGCCGTTCCTGTCGAACACCGCGTCGTAGGGCGACGCCCATGCAGTCGGCACCTTCCATTCGGCGATCTTGCCGCTCTTTGGGTCCAGCATACCGATGGCATTGCCGAAATATTCGGCGAACCATAGCCGACCCTGATCGTCGACACGGCCGCGTCGCGGATGCGAATTCGGCGTCGGCGTCAGAAACACCGTGGTCTGCTCGGACTTGGCATCAATGCGTACGATGTTGCCGGCCGAGAAATCGAGCAGATAAAGATTATTGTCCGCGTCCGAATGAATGCCGTAGGTGCCGATGCGTTTGCCGGTACGCGGGTCTTTGGGTGAGCCGAGGTCCTGGAATTTGCTGTCCGCGAGATTGAGCCGATAGATGTGGCCGCCGGCGGAATTCTTGATCCACACGGTGTCGTCGGCCGGCGTCCCTTCGACCGCGAGATGGCCAAGCTGACCGGCGTCGGAATCCCACGGCTTCGGCGTCGACCAGACCTTGAATGTGTTGCTCTTACGGTCGAACCGCGCGATCGCGCTTTGGTACATCAGGCCGACCCACGGGTTGTCGTCCTTGTCGACCTCGAGATCGAGAGTGCCGAGCGAGTAGCCAGGCTTCTCGACCGGAATCGGATGCTCGGTGACCTTGCCGGTCTTTGGGTCCATTTCGCCGAGCACCATCTCGCCGAAATCGGAAAACCAGACCGTGCCCTCGTGATCGAGCACGACATCGTGCGGCTCAATCAATTTTCGCGGCAGATCGTACTCGGTGATGATGACGTGGGTAGAGCGCCCGGTGAGCCGCGGCAGCGTTTTGAGTGGCCAGCTCCAGGTGTCTTGTTTGCTTAAATTTAGGCCGGCGAGCCACTCCGCGGCCTGCTGTGCCTCCGGCCCTTTGCCGATGTTGCGCCCGGCGTTACCGGTGAGCCGCTGCGGATGCAACGGCGTCGAGCCCGGATAGTAGCTGGACATACGCTGGAACACCTGCATGAATTCGCCGGCATCGTGGGTCGAGCGCACGATGCGTTCGAAGGTGTGGCAGTCGTTGCATTCAAGCAAAAACCGCTTCTGATCATCGCTCCCCGGCATGCTGATCAGCCACTCGGCATTGGTGAGCTGGTCCGCCAGGTTGCGTGTCGGCTTGAGCTTGATGGCGACGTTGGCGTCGCGCCCGGCCGCGATGGTCGCATCGCCGGGCCCGTCGAGGTCGTAGCCGGCGGCGCGGATGCCGAGCGCGTAATGCCCCGGCTCAAGCTGCGCTGCTGGAAAGCTGAACCGGCCTTTGGCGTCGCTGACCACCGAAACCGTGATGGTCGAGCCATCCCGTTTGGCGCTGACCACCACGCCTTCCATCAGACCTTCGCGGGCGGAACTGACCTCGCCGGACAGCGCAGCCGCGCCCTGGGCGGAAATCGGGGAGGACGCTGGCAGAAGGAACGCCGCCACGCCCGCAACGAAGCCGAGCAGGATTGCGGTCATCCGCATGGAAATCCTCCCATTTTTGGCCGGGGATCGTACAAAAACGAGCCGGTTGCGAGCTTCTCGCCGTAATTTGACGAGCGTAGACCCACGAGCGGAGCCGCTCAAGGACGAGAAGCGAGTGTCGCGCGCCCGTTCCGGCGCCGATTACCGGATTCCTTGCGTTAACACGCGCTCCGTATTACTTGGACGCCGTTACTTGATGTCTTCCTTGGACGCCGTTGTGCGGTGTGCCGCGGTAGCTCAGCTGGTAGAGCACCGCATTCGTAATGCGGGGGTCGGGGGTTCGAATCCCTTCCGCGGCACCACAGTGTCGTTTCATATTTGTTCTCTTTAGCACATACGTTAGTGCTTTCAACCGCTTAGACGGTTTCTGCTGTCATAGCTGCACATGGCAACCTGTGACAGTTTGACGTCTATCACTTTCAGACATTTGTGTTTGCGCTAGTTGTCGGTCTGGCGCTCGTTGCAAATGGCATAAGTGATCTCGCCTCATTCACGATACCGGAAACGTTTTTGGCGATTCTCGGCCTTAGTCAGATCGTCTATATCGGTGGAAAGCTAGCAGCTCCCCCGACCGTCGCGACTTTAAATAAGAGCACGGAGAGCCTCAGACAGCTGGAAAGAGATTTCATTGGAGCGGCGGTGGATAGCCCTGATCCTCAATCGCCGGTGCGGGAACCAGCGAAGGACTTACCGACTGCAATTCTCCGAGCAGGGCCGGAGCGATATCATGCTTATCTTGATCTGGCGAAGACCGTTCGCACCATGTTTGAGGAGATTACGGGACGGAAGGTCCACGATGAGGATATTCTGCCATCATTTTCGGTCTGAACAAAAGCGAGCGCTGGGCGCCGCTGTTACCGCGGGAACGACTGGCGGCAATACTGCGATAGAGCCAGCAGAAAGCCTCCGGTGCCGGGTACATTCGTTTGTTCGCGAACAACTTCGCTCTCAACGCATTAAGACATTGAGAGGTCAGCCACCAAGCAAATTTGAATTTGCGATCATTTCTAAAGAGGAAAAGCGCTCAGCCTCGATGGGCTTATCTATCTCCAGTAACTCCTGATGACGTTATCGAATAGCGGGCCGGCTGCTGTGCTGCCACTCCGGTCGTTAATGGTACTTCGCGACCGAATCATAGAATCATAAGTCCATTGTCTTGAAGGCTATTGAGAACAAGAGCCGACATGAGCTGGCATCGCTGCACCAAGGCAAGACGCCCCTCTCTTTGTCTTCCCACTTATCTTTGGTCGCGTCGTGTGAACTTAGACTCATACTACTAAAATAGCTGCTCAAGGAACCGAACCCAGCGGCATTTTTTGGGTGAGTATACGGATGAGTTCTCGTGGCAAAAGGGCGCACGCGGAAGTGGCGCAACTTCAATAGCTTACGCGCGGTCTTCGAATCCCTTCCGCTCGGCTGTCCGCGTTGAATCCGCATGAAAATTTTCGTCTGTTAGATCGCCGGACTCGAACCATCGCCCCGAAGAGAATCAACAATCTGGTGGCCCCGCTCCTCAGAGTCAGCGCGGCAGCCTGCAAGATCGGCCAGCGTACGCCCGGTCATCAGGGTTGAGCGGTTGGGCATGCACACCGGCGTCGCCACGTAGATCGGTTCGGGCGGGATTACTGTAACTAATAGCAGCTTTAACGGCATACTCGATTCCGGCAAGATCGTTGGCGGCATCAAAATCGATGGTGCGAGCGGCAACCCTACCGGCCAAAACTTTGTCATTGATGTTTCGGGCGCAACTTTTTTCGGCGGCGGCATCAGCACCGCAGGAACACTGTCTAGTTCCGCTGCTGAATGGACGCTTTTCGTTGATCAGGTGTCGACTTTTTCGGGAGGGATCACTAACAGCGGAATCATATCGGCGCACAGCGCTGACATGTACGTCAATGCCGGCACCTTCTCCGGCGGTATCACCAACAGCGGCACGCTCAATCAGGCCGCCACCGGCATTTGGCTAGTGAACACGTTCAACTAGTCTGGCGGCATCACCAATAGCAGCACGATCACCGACGGCCAGTACGGTATCTGGGTCAGCAACAAGGGCACCGGCAAGTCCGAAACATTCGCTGGCGGCATTTCGAACGGCGGGACAATCTCGTCAGGCGTCTTAGGAATCGTAGCCACCAACATTACTCAGTTTGGCGCTACTCAAAACGGAGGGTTCACCAATACCGGAACGATAAAAGACACCGGGACTGCACTCACTGATTGGGCGATCGAAGTCTCCGCCTCCAACTTTGCCGGTAGCATCAGCAACTCGGGCACTATCTCCGCGACGGAGGCCATTGACCTCAGCGTTGGCAGTAGCTCGGGGAGCGGCTTTACCAACACTGGATCAATCAGCGGTACTATCTCTGTCGGTGCTGGCGAGGTCTACGATATCAGCAACAACGCCATCACCACTGGCGCCTCATTGGGCCAAGTCGGACTGGAGTGGACGGTTTCGGGCTTCGGCGACTTTTCAACGAAGCCCGGCGGGACCGACATGCTGATGCGTGACAGCAATAATAGAGGTTTTATGGACGTTTTGAGGTCTACGATATCAGCAACAACCAGATTACGTTTGCCGGCCCGATGGGCCGAGTCGGGCTTGAGTGGACCGTGGCGGGATTTGGCGATTTTTCCAGCCACCCCGGTGAGAACGGCGATATGCTGATGCGCACAGCAATACCGGTCAATTTGAAGGCTACGACATCCGCAGATCATGACTCCACAGCGGTCATAGCCAGTTTTTCAAATGGGGTTTGGCAGACCAACCGATCAGAGAACGCTCACGTCTGCATCCCTGATGCAGTCGTCAACGGTGCTCCGCGCGTCGAGTGCTCAATTCTCGCCGAAAATGGCTCAATCTACGCCAAGGCTGACCCATCGTGACTGCTGACACAAAATTTTCGCCAAGTCACCGCGGTTGCGAATGCGGATCGATGCGACATAATCCCGCAAGAGCTCGGTTTGTCATTTTGGGAGCTCTGGCGAATGGTACGTCTTTTCGTTCTTCCCTGTGCTCCGGCCCCGACCGCGCAGCAATCGGCAGGTTCAAGTTTGAAGTGTTCCAGGACGCCGCAAACCAAACAGAGTGCGCATCATGGTGACGACCACCTTTACCGCCAGCGATTTCAGCTCGCTCAACACGGCCATCGAAGACATCGACGCCACCGGCGCCGATGCGGCGACCAGCACTGCTTATACGATCAAGGTCACCGGGACGATTGATCTGGCCGTCCTCGAGGCGATCAACCTCGACACCGGCTCGTCGGTCACCATCGAGGGCATGAATTCGGGCGGCACTAGCGCGCAGGTTCAAACGATCAATGGCCAGAACCTGGAGCGCGGCTTCTTTGTCTACAGCGGCAGCGTCACGCTGGAGAACCTGACGCTGACCAACATGACGGCCGTTGGGGGCGCCGGCGCGGGCGGCGGCGCCGGGCTCGGCGGCGGCTTGTTCGTGGCCTCGGGCGGCAGCGCTGCGCTGGTCGGCGTGCAGTTCAGCAACGACAGCGCCATCGGCGGCAACGGCGGTGCCAGCGGCTTTCGAAGCGGCGGCGGCGGTGGTGGCATGGGCGGTCAGGGTGGAAACACCGCAAGCGGCCCAAGCGGCGGCGGCGGCGGCGGCGGCATTGGCATTGTGGCGGCCGGCGGTGCCGGCGGCGGTGCCAACAATGGCGCTGCCGGCATCGTGCTGGATACTACAGCAGGAGGTGCGGG
>JBAQJL010000086.1:0-34071 GCA_049300295.1 Xanthobacteraceae bacterium | reverse complement strand
GCCAGGACGACTGGCGCTGGCACATGTACGACACCGTCAAGGGCTCCGACTGGCTCGGCGACCAGGACTCCATCGAATATCTGTGCCGCAACGCGCCCGAGGCGGTCTACGAATTGGAGCATTGGGGCCTGCCGTTCTCGCGCCGCGAGGAAGACGGCAAAATCTATCAGCGGCCGTTCGGCGGCATGACCACGCATTACGGCAAAGGCATCGCGCAGCGCACCTGCGCCGCTGCCGACCGCACCGGCCACGCCATGCTGCACACCATGTATGGGCAAGCGCTGCGGCATTCGGCTGAATTCTTCATCGAGTATTTCGCCATAGACCTGATCATGGACGACGACGGCCGCTGCCGCGGCGTCATCGCGCTCAACCTCGATGATGGAACGATCCACCGCTTCTCGGCGCAGATCACGATACTCGCCACCGGCGGCTATGGCCGCGCCTATGCGTCCTGCACCGGCGCGCATACGCAGACCGGCGATGGCAACGCCATGGTGCTCCGCGCCGGCCTGCCGCTCGAGGACATGGAATTTGTGCAATTCCATCCGACCGGCGTTTACGGCGCCGGCGTGCTTATCACCGAGGGCGCGCGCGGCGAAGGCGCCTATCTGGTCAATGCGGAAGGCGAGCGCTTCATGGAGCGCTACGCACCGTCCGCCAAGGACCTCGCCTCACGCGATGTCGTATCCCGCGCCATGACGATTGAAATCCGCGAAGGCCGCGGCGTCGGACCGAAGAAAGACCACATCTTCCTGCATCTCGACCATCTCGATCCGAAAATCCTGGCTGAGCGGCTGCCTGGCATCACCGAGTCGGCGCGCATTTTCGCCGGCGTCGATCTCACCCGTGAGCCGGTGCCGATCGTGCCGACGGTGCACTACAACATGGGCGGCATCGCCACGAATTATCACGGCGAAGCGGTGATCAAGAAAGATGGCAATCCCGACTACATCGTCCCCGGCCTGATGGCGCTCGGCGAGGCGGCCTGCGTGTCGGTGCACGGCGCCAACCGGTTAGGCTCAAACTCGCTGATCGATCTTGTGGTGTTCGGCCGCGCGGCGGCTTTGCGCTGTGCGGATATTCTGACCGCGAACGACAAGCAGCGCGAGTTGCCGAAGGATTCGGCCACGCGCGCGCTGTCGCGCCTCGACAAATTCCGTCATGCCTCCGGCACCACGCCGACGGCGGAACTGCGCACCAGGATGCAGAATGTAATGCAGACCAATTGCGCGGTGTTCCGCACCGGCGAAGTGCTGCAGGAAGGCTCAAAACTCATCCATCAGGTGTTTGACGGCGTCGGCGACGTGCGCGTGTCCGATCGCTCGCTGATCTGGAACTCCGACCTGGTCGAGACCCTGGAATTCGCCAATCTGATAGAGCAAGCCGTCGTAACCATGGACGCCGCGGACAATCGCACGGAGAGCCGCGGCGCGCATGCCCGCGAGGATTTCCCCGATCGAGACGACAAGAACTGGATGAAGCACACGCTCACCTGGCTCGATATGAAGACCGGCAAGGTCACCATCGACTACCGTCCGGTGCACACCTACACGCTGACTAACGACGTGTCGTACATCGAACCAAAAGCGCGGGTGTATTGAGCGCACACGTGTCCTAATAGCCCGCGGATCAAGAGAACGGATAAGGCAATTGGCATGGTCCAGTTCACGCTGCCGAAGAATTCCAAGGTCGAACAAGGTAAAACCTGGCCGCACCCCGCCAAGGCCAAGGAAGAGCGCGAATACCGCATCTATCGCTGGAATCCCGAAGATGGCCGCAACCCGCGCGTCGACACCTACTATGTCGACACCGGCGATTGCGGACCGATGGTGCTCGACGCGCTGATCTGGATCAAGAACAAGGTCGACGCGACGCTGACATTCCGGCGCTCCTGCCGCGAGGGCATCTGCGGATCGTGCTCGATGAATATCGACGGCACCAATACGCTCGCCTGCACCCAGGCGATGAACGAGATCAAGGGATCAGTGCGCATCTACCCGCTGCCGCACATGGCCGTGGTCAAAGATCTGGTGCCGGACCTCACCAACTTTTACGCGCAGCACGCCTCCATCGAGCCGTGGCTGCAAACAGTGTCGCCGACGCCGCAGAAGGAATGGAAGCAGAGCCACGACGACCGGCAGAAACTCGACGGCCTCTACGAGTGCATCCTGTGCGCCTGCTGCTCGACATCGTGTCCCAGCTACTGGTGGAATTCGGATCGTTATCTCGGTCCGGCGGCGCTCCTTCAGGCGCAGCGATGGATCGTCGATTCACGTGACGAAGCGACCGGCGAGCGTCTCGACAATCTCGAAGACCCGTTCCGCCTATATCGCTGCCATACGATCATGAATTGCACCAAGGCCTGCCCGAAGCATCTCAATCCGGCGAAGGCCATCGCCGAGATCAAGCGCACGCTGGTCGAGCGGCAGGCGTGAGCCGATTGTGCTGGATCACGTCGGATTTCCTGTTTCCGACTACGCGCGATCGAAAGCGTTCTACGAAAAGGCGCTGGCGCCGTTCGGCTACATCCTCGTCACGGAAGTCCGGCAGACCGAACACGACGCTCCGGCGGCGGGTTTCGGCCCCAATGGCAAACCCGATTTCTGGATTGGCGGCGAGGGTGGCCTTAACAGGCCGATGCATATCGCGATAGCGGCGAAGGATCGCGCGAGCGTTGATGCATTTTATCGCGCCGCCATCGCCGCGGGCGGCCGCGATAACGGCGCGCCGGGACTACGGCCGCATTACCATCCGAATTACTACGGCGCATTCGTACTCGATCCCGACGGCCACAACATCGAAGCGGTGTGCCACGCTCCGGCGTGAGTCGGGCTATAGTTTCAGCTTGCGTTTGCGCTGCCCCAGGGTGCGCAGGCGGAGTGCATTGAGGCGGATAAAGCCCGCAGCATCGCGCTGGTCGTAGGCGACCTTGCCCTCCTCAAACGTGACGAGATCCTGGCTGTAGAGCGAATAGGGGCTCTCGCGCGATACGACGCCGACATTGCCTTTGAACAACTTCAACCGTACGCGACCGCTGACGAGTTCCTGACTCCGATCGATCGCTGCCTGCAGCATCTCGCGCTCGGGCGCGAACCAGAAGCCGTTGTAGATCAGCTCGGCATATTTCGGCATCAGCTCATCTTTGAGATGCGCGGCGCCGCGGTCGAGTGTGATCGATTCGATGCCGCGATGCGCGGCCAGCAGGATGGTGCCGCCCGGCGTTTCGTACATGCCGCGCGACTTCATGCCGACGAAGCGGTTCTCCACCAGATCGAGCCGGCCAACGCCGTGTTTCTTGCCGAGCGTGTTGAGCCGCGTCAGCAGGGCCGCCGCCGTAAGTTTCTTGCCGTCGACCGCGACCGCGTCGCCGCGCTCGAAATCGACCGTCATGTAGTCCGGTTGGTCGGGCGCTGCGCCGGGATCATCGGTGCGCGAGTAAACATAATCCGGTACTTCCTCGGCCGGGTTTTCCAGCACCTTGCCTTCCGAGGAGGTGTGCAACAGGTTGGCATCGGTCGAGAATGGCGCTTCGCCGCGCTTGTCCTTGGCGATCGGAATCCGATTCTGCTCGGCAAAGGCGATGAGCTGTTCGCGCGAGCGAAAATCCCATTCGCGCCACGGCGCGATGACTCTCACGTCCGGCTTGAGCGCGTAGTAGGAAAGCTCGAACCGCACCTGATCGTTGCCCTTGCCGGTGGCGCCGTGGGCGACCGCGTCGGCGCCGACCTTTTCGGCGATCTCGATCTGCTTCTTGGCGATCAGCGGGCGGGCGATCGAAGTGCCGAGCAAATATTGCCCTTCATACAGCGCATTGGCGCGGAACATCGGAAACACGTAGTCGCGCACGAATTCTTCGCGCAAATCCTCGATGAAGATGTTCTGCGGCTTGATACCGAGCGTGAGCGCCTTGGCGCGCGCCGGCTCGAGTTCTTCGCCTTGACCAAGATCGGCCGTAAAGGTCACGACCTCGCAGCCGTAGGTGGTCTGCAGCCACTTGAGAATGATCGACGTATCGAGTCCGCCCGAATAGGCGAGCACAACCTTTTTCACTTCGCCTTTTGGCATAGCAAAGAATCCCGCGCGCGAGCCGGAGATTGCTCGAAATTCGCGCGGACTATAGGCAGGCGCCAGAGCTACGCAAGCGCATCGATCGCCCGAGGCGATCGCGCCGGATATTTCCGCACCCGGCCTGCTGCCAACCGGCTAGACGCCAAACCCGCCAAAGCCCGCAACGCGCTGCGGACTCGCACAAGCGGCGAAAAACCGGCTATCGCAGCCAGTCACGACCGCGCCAACCTCGGTGCCCTAGCGGGTACCAAAGCGACACGGCGCTCGCTAAAGCGTAATCGTTACGGCACGCAGCTGACGATATGGCACTCGCTGCCGCGCTTTGAGCACTGGTATAGGGCCAGGTATCTCGCCCGCTCCGGGCTGTCGCTGCGACCCCAACCGGCACCACCGTATCCGCGCGCGCGGCAGTACCAAGCCGACGCCTCGGAGGACATGGTCGCAAGAAGGACCGCACTAAACGCCATAGCTGCCAAAATTTTCAAGATCGCCCCCGTTAGTTAACGCTCCAAGAGTAGCGCGCAAAGTCTAGTACGAACTTTCCCAATTTTACAAATCAAAATTTTATTCAACGATTGGTTGCTTGCTAACGCGCTTCACGGACCCCTTTCCACGGGGACGAGCGGATTTTCAATTGATCGAAGCCGAATGCGATTGCGCTAGTCGGCCGCATCCCTGCGACCAGCCAGACGGGCGAGACTATTGCGGATCGCCTCGCCGGCTCCGGCGAGCCAGTGCTCGAT
Source organism: Xanthobacteraceae bacterium (assembly GCA_049300295.1). Taxonomy (GTDB): domain Bacteria; phylum Pseudomonadota; class Alphaproteobacteria; order Rhizobiales; family Xanthobacteraceae; genus BOG-931. The sequence goes on along the minus strand of JBAQJL010000086.1, from coordinate 29,257 downwards.
CGACCCTTCTCTGATGCGAGTCGAGCGCCAACGAAAGATCAAACCATGTATCACCCAGGCCACGAGAAACATCAAAACGCCGGCAAACATCACATCGCTGAAAAAATGCGCCCCGCCGGCGATGCGCAAGAGCCCGACCGCCGCGCCGAAGACCAGCGCCCCGCTGTAGGCGAGCAGCCGCCATTGCGGCGGCGCCAGCGCCGCCGGTACCAACGTCCAGAACGCGCCGGACGGTTCGCCGGCGACAAACGAGCAATTGTTTGGGCAGTCGCCGCGCGGATCCCACCATGGCGTGAAACGGAAGGTGCCGCCGAGCTCGGTGATGTCGATCGGACGGGCGCGGCCCCAATGGTCTTTCAGGACGAGATTCGTGAGAACGCCGGGGCCGAGCGCCATCGTGATGATGAGAAACAGCGCCGCCCGGCCACTGATCAGCATCCGCCGTTTCGGCATGATCAGCTTGCCGATGACCGCAAGGCAGGACGGCGCAAAGATCAACGTGATCAGCCAACGCGCCGCGGCGCGCGAATGATTCACCCATGGCTGCGCATTGACGTCGAACAGGTTGATTTGCTGGTTGTAGAACAGCGCCGAGATTGCGATGTCGAGCCGCGGATAGACGGCGAACACCACGCCGCCCACCACGGCAATCGTGAGCGCTGCTACAAGTCCTACGCGGTTCATTTGGGACTCGCAGGCTCGTCACGATCCGTGGAGATTTTCCACGCGCCCGCCTTGCGACCGGCAAACAGCCAATACACCAGCCCGCCCGCAATCCCGGATGCGGCGAGGACTTCGCTCTCGCGCGCTGGCGAACTATGGGGCGAGGCGAGAAACCCAGTGTCACCGAAGCCGTAGCCTAGCGCCAGTCCTAAGACGCCGCCGAGCACGCCGTAGAGGAGGACCGAGCGCCAGACAAAACCTTCGGCGAGGGCGATCATCAGGAACGACGGCATCAGGGCGACGGCTCCGATCATGACGGCCGCAATGGTGATCAGCACCGACAGCGCCCAGGTGGGGGTGTCCAGCGCGCTCAGATCGGTTCCCTGCAGGGTCAGCGTGCCGACGACGAGAACCACGGCAGCGGCGACGCAGGCCAGGACATACCCAAGGATCACTATCAGAATACGGACCAACAGGGCCATGAGCGAACGTCAATCCGTCATCGCCATAGCGCGCAGCGCCCAGCGCTCGCGCGCGGACAGCTTCTCGCTCGCGCTCTTGAGCTGGCCGCAGGCGGCGAGAATGTCGCGGCCCCGCGGCGTGCGCACCGGCGACGCGTAACCGGCGTCGAAGACGATTTCGGAGAATTTCTCGATCTGCGCCCAGTCGGAGCACTCGTATCGGCTGCCCGGCCAGGGATTGAACGGAATGAGATTGATCTTGGCCGGAATGCCCTTGATCAGCCGCACCAGCGCGCGCGCGTCGGCGAGCGAGTCGTTGATGCCCTTGAGCATGACGTATTCGAACGTCACGCGCCGCGCGTTGGACAGCCCCGGATAATTGCGGCAGGCGTCAAGCAATTCGGCGAGCGGATATTTGCGATTGAGCGGCACCAGTTCGTTGCGCAGTTCGTCGGTCACCGCGTGCAGCGACACCGCCAGCATGACGCCGATCTCATGGCCGGCACGCGCGATATTCGGCACCACGCCCGAGGTCGAAAGCGTGATGCGTCGCTTGGAGAGACTCAAACCCTCGCCATCGGCGACCACGCCAAGTCCGTCGCGCACCGCGTCGAAATTGTAGAGCGGCTCGCCCATTCCCATCATGACGACATTGGAGACCAGGCGCCGTCTTTCACCTTTCGCGGCATCGCCTGCAGCCGTTTGTGCGTCGCCGTTCCGCGAAGGCTCGTCATCGGCACGGGTCCAATTGTTGAGCCGGTCGCGGGCCAGCACCACCTGGCCGGCGATTTCTTCTGCAGTCAGGTTGCGGACCAGACGCTGTGTGCCGGTGTGGCAGAACGTGCAGTTCAGCGTGCAGCCGACTTGGCTCGAAATGCACAGCGTGCCGCGATCGGCTTCCGGAATGTAGACGCATTCGACCTCATGCGGCCGGTCGCCCGCCTCGCCGGGCAGACGCAGCAGCCATTTGCGGGTGCCGTCGACCGAAATCTGCTCGGCGGCGATGTCGGGCCGAGCCAAGATGAAATGCTGCGCCAGGGTGGCGCGCAGCTCCTTCGACAAAGTGGTCATCTCGTCGAAATTCTGCGCACCGCGGACGTAGAGCCAATGCCAGATTTGCTGCACGCGCATGCGCTGCTTGCGCTCGGGAACGCCGATGCCGCCGAGCGATTCCGCCAACCGGGCGCGCGAGTAGCCAACCAGCGACGGCTTCGCCGGGGCGACGTAACGCTCCAGGGGGCGCTTTTCGACGAAGCCCGCCGATACGGCAGGCTCCGCCTCGGTGGCGGCGTGACTCATGGGTCGATCCAGACTGGGACGGCGCTGCCGCTACATAATCGCTCCTCGGTCACCGGGGAGGAGGCAAGCCACAGACTATACACCGTCTGCGCGGTCCCTATTGGCACTCCTTGGCGATGCGGTCGAGCGCCTCGGACAATCCCTTGAGCGAATAGGTGTCGGTCGTCATCGTGGCGCGGGAAGATTCGCCCTGTACGACGGCGGTATCGCCCTGGCGCATGGTGTCGACCATGTGGGATTCTTCCGCCTTGTTCTTGATCCAAGCGCCGTCGCCCTGCGTGTAGAGCGCAAATGTCGTGGTTCCGACCTGAGCGCTCGCCTCGCTGCCCGACTTGAACGGATAGCCGATTTCGATCGAGACCTCGTTGGTCACCTTATCGGCTGGCCGAGTGGTGACGAACATGTAGGGCGCGTTGCGCGGCCGGTTGGGCGGCTTGGTCTCCGCCGTGGTCGGCTTGGCGATGGCAAAACAGACCTTCTTGCCTCCCGGCGACGCCGTATAGGCGCCCCAGGCCGCAAATTGCGCGAGCAGCGTCGGCTTGGCCTCCGCGGTCGGCGCCGGCGCAGGCTTCTCCCGCGCTGGACGAGGCGGCCGCGCGGGCCGCTTGGCGGGCACTCCGGCCGCCGGCGGTTCTTGCTGCTGTGCGACTGCCGGAACGGCAAAAGCCGCCGCAACAAGCAATGACAAAAGAACGGGCAATCCTTGACGAATCCGCATCTGATCTCCCCGGGCCCCCTCTTTGATAGCAAACCTTTCGAGCTAATTCCAATTCCGCAAAATGAGACCGGCAATTTGAGGGCCGCGAGGCCGTAATTTGTGCCGTTTGCCGCGGCGCGGTTCCTGATTCGGCGGCAACATGTGCTAATGACGAGCCATGAAAGCTGTCCTGTGCACCCATTTCGGAACGGCCGATCAGCTCGAATTGGCCGACATAGCGCCGCCACACGCTGCTCCCGGCGAGGCAGTCGTGCGCATTAAGGCCGCGGCGCTCAATTTCTTCGACACGCTGATCATCGCCGGCAAATACCAGCAGAAACCGCCGTTTCCTTTCTCGCCGGTGGCCGAGTTCGCCGGCATTGTCGAAAGCACAGGCACCGGCGTAACCGAGGTCTCGCCCGGCGATCACGTCATGACGTTTCTGGGCTGGGGCGCGGCGCGCGAAGCCATCGCTGCACCAGCGCAACAATTGATCAAGCTGCCCCCAGGGCTCGATTTCGACCGCGCCGCCGGGCTCTGTATCACTTACGGAACGTCACTGTATGCGCTGCGCGAGCGGGCGCAGCTTAAAGCCGGCGAGACGCTCGCCGTGCTCGGCGCATCCGGCGGCGCTGGCCTCGCGGCGGTCGAATTGGGCAAGCTCATGGGGGCCCGCGTCATCGCCTGCGCGTCGTCGGACGAAAAACTCGCTTTCGCCCGTGCGCATGGCGCCGATGAGACCATCAACTACACCAAGGAAAACCTGCGTGACGCGCTGAAGCAGCATGGCGGCGAACACGGCATCGACGTGGTCTATGACCCGGTCGGCGGCCCCTACGCGGAACCGGCGGTGCGCTCGCTCGCCTGGCAGGGCCGTTACCTTGTGGTCGGATTCACAGCCGGTGAAATTCCAAAGATCCCGCTCAACCTGGTGCTGCTCAAAAGCTGCGATATCCGCGGCGTATTCTGGGGCTCGTGGAGCAAGCGCGACCCGCAGGCCCAGCACGCGTTGCTGGGCGACGTCGCCCGCCGGGCCGCCGAAGGCAAGCTGTCCGCGCACGTGCACGCGGCTTTTCCGCTCGCCGATATCGCGGCGGCCATGAAGCTCATCTCCGACCGCAAGGTGATGGGAAAGATCGTACTGCGGCCGTGAGGGGCCATCTTCGGTATAGGCAAGCGTTTGATCAGCCAGCGCGCAGCCGCGTCAGCGCTTGCTGCGCCGCTTGGCGATGTTCCGGCTTGATGTGCGAGGAGACAGCCTTGAACGCCGCGGCCAGTACCGCGGCGTCGTCGGCGAGAACGATCAACGGCAGATTTTTGGGGATGAAACGGTCGGGCACAACGAAATACACGATCGCGCCCACCAGGACGCCTTTGACCCACAGCGGCGTCTGGCGGTCGAAGGCGCAGTAATATGCGGTGAGCAATTGTTCCGCGAGCGGCAGGCTCGCGACCTCGCGCTTGAGCTTGCGCCAGAATTTACGCCGCAAGCTCTGCTCGCTGCCCGCCACCCGGCTGGTCAATGCGGCAAAGCTCTGCCAGGAGAAATCCTGCCAAGTCGCCGTTCCCTGCCAGAATCGCATCTGCCTGCCCTTCTGCACATTCCGATCGCCTCGAACGCACCCCGAATATCGCGTTGGAACACGGCAGCCGCAAGGCAGACCTTAACCCGCCAGCCTGTCCATGGCCTCGGCGAGCTGAATATCGCTGTCGGTCAGGCCGCCGGCGTCATGCGTCGACAGCGTCACCTCGACGGTCTTGTAGACGTTGAACCACTCCGGGTGATGATCCATTTTTTCGGCAACAAGCGCCGCGCGCGTCATGAAACCGAAGGCCTGGTTAAAATCCGCGAACACGAATTTCTTGCTGATGGCATCGCGGCCGCCGGTCTCGCTCCAGCCTTTCAGGCGCGCCAGCGCCTGCTTGCGGGCTTCGCCGGAAAGTTTCTGCGCCATGTGAGAACTCCTTGATCGAGGCCGCCTCGCCCGATGCCACTCTCGCAAATATGCGGCCAGATCACCACCCAGCAGCCGGCCGTAGCACGGACCGGCCGGCGATGGTTACGCCGCGGCGCGCTCGCGCCGGCGTGTCGAATAAAACGAGGCGTTCTGTTCGCCCCGCAAGGCTTCGCGCGTAAACCGGATCAGATGGTGTGCCATGAAGCCCATGCCGAGCACCGCATCGATCTGACCGCGCCGCAGCGCATGACGCGCCGCCCGCCAGAACGGCTTCCGATAATCCGACTTCAAACCGACATGAACGAATACGTTGTAGGCGAGCACGGCGCCGCCGCGCAGATTGGCCCAATTCAACTTGCCGCGCGCCGGCGGTACCAGCCGGTTAACATAGGTGGCATCGACCTGATCATAGAAGCGCGCGAACAGCCGCTCGGGATCGTTGGCGTAGCCGATCGAGCGCTGCCACATCGCGACCACCTCGTCGTAGGGCCGCAGAAACACCACGTTGCTTTCGCCGTGCGGCTGATCGGTGAGGCGGCCAGCTTTTTTGAGGCGGTCCCACAGCGGCGTCTTCGGCAGCGCCTGCAGCAGATTAATGGTCAGCATCGGAATCCGCGACAGCTCGATGAAGTCCTTCAACCGCGTTTCGGTGTCGTCGGTGTCCGTATCAAGCCCGAGGATGATCCCCGAAGTGACTTCCAGGCCGTAGCTGTTGAGCGTCTTGATCGCGTCCATCATCGGCAGCGAATTGTTGTGACTCTTGCGCATCGCGGTGAGCGCATCGGCCTCAGGCGTTTCAATGCCGACGAACAGGCCAAGGAATGAAGCCTCGCGCATCAACCGCAGAATTTCGGTTTGTTTGGCGATGTTGAGCGTAGCCTCGCAGGCGAATTGCATGGGGTAGCCGTGCTGCTTCTGCCAGGCGATCAGATGCGGCAGCATTTCGCGCGCGGCCTTGCGATTGCCGATGAAATTATCGTCGACGAAATACACCACCGGCGGATGGCCTGCCTGCTTGCACATGGCATCAAGTTCGGCGGTGATCTGTTCGGGGGTCTTCAGCCGCGGCTGACGCCCATACAGACCGGGGATGTCGCAAAATTCGCACTGATACGGGCAGCCGCTGGAGAATTGCAGCGTACACATCAGGTAACGCGGCAGCGGAATGAGATCGTAGGCCGGGATCGGGAAATCGCTCAGCGGCAGCCGTTCCTTGGTTTCGAAGCGCCTCTGCGCCGCCGGCGGCGCCACCCTGTCGTCAAGTGTGGCAATGAGCGCGTCGGTGGCGTCGCCAATTTCGCCGACGTGGATGTACTCGATATCCGGATACATTTCGGGAGAGGCGGACGCCGAGGGGCCGCCCAGCACCATAACCTTGCCGGCCGCCTTGGCGCGGCGATGGATGTCGCGGATCTGCGGCGCCTGGATGTGCATGCCGCTGACCAGCACCACGTCGGCCCAGTCGAGATCGGCGCGGCTGGCGCGCTCAATGTTCTCGTCAACGAACCGAACCTGCCAGCGCGCCGGCATGTAGGCGGCGATCAGGAGCAGCCCCTGCGGCGGCATGAAGGCCCGCACGCCGTGCATCAGGCGGTAAGCGTGGGAAAAAGTGCCGAACGACGGTGTATAGGCAGGGAAAATGCACAAAACCCGCCGTCGGTTGGTAACGGTTAATGGGCAGCGCATGGGACGCTCACGCTTGCAGGATGTGTGCCGCAAATCAAGCCTGAACGGCACATTGAGGCCGATTTGGCGGGCAAATATGACTGCAATTTGAGCGTCATAAATTACCTCCGCTCGGGCGCTGCTGCGGCGTTGCGTCGGCGACCCGGCTGACTATATTGCGGTCACACGCGGGCCCCTCGGGGCTCGTTTTTGGTTTAGAGCCTCACGAACCTTGGCAAAATGAACCTTCGCAACATCGCCATCATCGCCCATGTCGACCACGGCAAGACTACGCTGGTCGACCGGCTACTCCAGCAATCGGGCTCGTTCCGCGAGAATCAGCGTGTGATCGAGCGCGCGCTCGATTCCAACGATCTCGAGCGCGAGCGCGGCATTACGATTCTGGCCAAGGCGACATCGCTGGTGTGGCACGACACCCGCATCAACATCGTCGACACCCCCGGCCACGCCGATTTCGGCGGCGAGGTGGAACGCATCCTCAACATGGTGGACGGTGCCCTTGTGTTGGTCGACGCCGCCGAGGGGCCGCTGCCGCAGACCAAATTCGTGGTCACCAAAGCGCTCAAAATGGGATTAAAGCCCATTGTGGTGATCAATAAGGTTGACCGGTCCGACGCGCGGCCGAGCGAAGTGGCCAATGCGGTGTTCGACCTGTTCGCCGCGCTCGACGCCACCGAGGAGCAGCTCGATTTCCCAATCCTCTACGGCTCGGCCAAGCAGGGCTGGATGGCTGCGAGCGCCGAGGGCCCGAAGGACCAGGGCATGGCGCCGCTGTTCGACCTTGTCGTCCGCCATGTCGCGCCACCCCAGGTTGAGGACGGCCCGTTCCGGATGCTGGGTACCATCCTGGAGGCCAACCCCTATTTGGGCCGCGTCGTCACCGGCCGGATATTTTCCGGCAGCGTGAGGCCAAATCAGAACGTCAAGGTGCTCGACCACCACGGCAGTCTGGTCGAAGTCGGCCGCGTCACCAAGGTGCTGGCCTTCCGCGGCCTGGAGCGTACCCCCATCGATGAGGGATTCGCCGGCGACATTGTTGCCATCGCGGGACTGCCCGAGGCTTTCGTCTCGCACACACTGTGTGCACCCGAAGTGACGGAACCACTGCCGGCGCAGCCGATCGACCCGCCGACCCTGACCATGACGTTTCGCATCAACGATTCGCCGCTTGCGGGAACCGAAGGCGACAAGGTGCAGAGCCGGGTGATTCGCGAACGGTTGCTGCGCGAGGCCGAAGGCAACGTTGCGCTGCGAATCTCCGAGTCGGTCGAGAAGGATTCCATGGAGGTCGCCGGACGCGGCGAACTGCAGCTCGGCATTTTGATCGAGACCATGCGGCGCGAAGGTTTCGAGTTGTCGGTGTCGCGGCCGAAAGTGCTGTTCCAGCACGATGACTCGGGCGACCTGCTCGAACCGATCGAGGAGGTCGTCATCGATGTCGACGAGGAACACTCCGGCATCGTCGTACAGAAGCTCGCCGAGCGCAAAGGCGAGATGGTCGAGATGCGTCCATCCGGCGGCGGGCGCGTGCGTCTTATTTTCTACGCGCCGACACGCGGCCTGATCGGCTACCACGGCGAGCTGTTGACCGACACGCGCGGCACGGCAGTGATGAACCGGCTGTTCCATGCCTACGGGCCCCATCGCGGCGAGGTGGCGGCCCGAAGCAACGGCGTGCTGATTTCCACTGAACTGGGCGACGCTGTCGCCTACGCGATGTGGAACCTGGAAGACCGCGGCCCAATGATGATCGAGCCGGGCTGGAAGGTCTATCGCGGCATGATCGTCGGCGAGCACACGCGCGGCAACGACCTTGAGGTTAACGTGCTCAAGGGCAAGAAGCTCACCAATATCCGCACGCACTCCAAAGACGAAGCCATTCGGCTGACGCCGCCGATTCGCATGACGCTGGAGAAGGCGCTCGCCTATATCGAGGACGACGAACTGGTGGAAGTCACGCCGAAATCGATCCGGCTGCGCAAGAAGCTGCTCGACCCCCACGAGCGCAAGCGCGACGAGCGCCGCAAGGAAGCCGAGCGCGTGTAACCGCGGTCGCGCGCGACGCACGTTCGGCCGCTGCAACGACGGCCGACGCCAAACTTACAACCCTTTGTGCCTTTGTGGGACAAGTCTGCCGCAAATGTCGGCCACCGTGGCGTTGTTGCCACAGGGCGACAAGATTGCGAATGGACAGGCATTTTTGCGCTTGCAGGCCCGGCAATTCCGCTAATAATTGTCAGCGTTAACTGAACGTGAATCTCTGCACTTGAAGCCCGCGAAACGGCTTGCTTTGATTGCACCATGAGCAACACTGTCGTCATCGAAATCCGACGCGCCAAGGCAAGCGATGCTTGCTCGGTAGCGGAATGCCATGACGAAGCGTGGCGAACGGCCTACCGGGGCATTATTCCGGGCACCGAATTGGAAAAGCTGATCGTGCGCCGCGGACCGGCGTGGTGGGACAGCGCCATCCGCAAAGGCAGCCGCGTTGCGCTCCTGCAATTTGGCGACAAGATCGCCGGCTACGCCAATTACGGGCGCAATCGCGCGCGCAGCCTCGACTATGATGGCGAAATCTACGAGCTTTACCTGCGGCCGGAATTCCAGGGGCTGGGTTTCGGCCGCCGTTTGTTTACCGCGGCGCGCCGCGATCTGGCGCAAAGCGCACTCCGCTCGCTGATCGTCTGGGCGCTGTCTGAAAACGACAACGCGGTCGAGTTCTACCGCGCGCTCAGCGGCAAGGCGGTGGCGCGGTCGTCGGAGAAATTCGGCTCGCGCGTGCTCGATAAGATTGCGTTCGGCTGGCAGAGCTGAGACGAGCCCTTTCAGGATTCACTCCCGTCATGCCCGGCCTTGTGCCGGGCATCCACGTCTTAGGGCTTGAGTGCAAAGACGTGGATGCGCGGGTCAAGCCCGCGCATGACGAAGAAGTGGCGCTTCAGCCCTTTCGCTCCAGAATGAGATTGCCGTAACGATCCACCGACGCGTGCCAGCCGGGCGGCACTACGGTGGTCGCGTCGAATTGTTCGACGATGGCGGGACCGGCGAACTCCGCGCCGACCGCGAGGCGCTCGCGGTCGTAGATCGTTGCTTCCATCGCATCGCGCGCGGTGAAGAATACACGGCGCGCGCCTTTGACGGCATCTGATGAAGGCGGCGCCGGCGGGCGCGACTCCTGGATATGGGGGGCGAATTTCGGCACAGCGACGCGCACCCGCTGCCGATAGCTCACCACTTCGACGCTCTTTTCCTTGGCGGCGTGGCCGTGGATCCGCGCGTGCAGATCGTCGAACCGCGCCCGCACCGCTTCGAGCGCCTTGGCGTCAAGCGCGGACCCTCGCCCTTCCCCACCCCGCAAGTGGGGGGCGAGCGACACGCGCAGTTCGTAGCCCTGGCCCGCATACCGCATGTCGAATTCGCGTTCGTACGACGCCGCGTTGGGGGCGAGCCCTTCTTCGGCAAGTTCGCTCGCCGCCTTGGTCTCCATCTCGCGAAAGATGCTCTCGGCATGCGCCGGATCGAGCCGGTCGAGCGGGCACAATTCAGAACGGATATAATCGTGCAGCACGTCGGTGCAGAGCAGGCCGAGCGCCGAAAACGCGCCGGGACGCGCCGGCACGATGATGCGGCGCATACCAAGCTCCTCGGCAACCGCGGCTGCATGGACGGCGCCGGCGCCGCCGAACGGAAGCAGCGCGAATTCGCTAAGATCGACGCCGCGCCGCGCCGCGAACACGCGCACCTCGTCGGCCATGCGCATGTCGACGATGCGGCGGACACCGGCGGCGGCCTCGGGAAGCGTCATTCCCATCGGCTTGGCGATGCGCGCTTCCAGCTCCGCACGGGCGGCCGGCGCATCGAGCATCTGTGTGCCGCCGAGAAAATAATCTGGATTAAGAAAGCCGCACACAATGTCGGCGTCGGTCACGGTCGGGTTGTCGCCGCCGCGGCCGTAGCAGACCGGACCCGGATCGGCGCCGGCGCTTTGCGGGCCAACCGACAGGAAGCCTGCACGGTCGATCCAGACGATCGAACCGCCGCCGGCTGAGATCGTGGTGAGGTCGAGCGCCGGCACGTCGAGCTGACGGCGCGCCACGGTGCCTTCGGTCACTTCGAGCGGCGTGCCGCCCTCGATGAAAGCGATGTCACAGCTCGTGCCGCCCATGTCGAGCGTCACCAGCCCGCGCGCCGCCAAATGCTCCTCGCGCGGCAGGTAGGCGCTTGCCTGCGCGCCGGCCGCGGGTCCGGAGAGCAGACTGTGCACCGTCTTATGTCCGGTCACGGCTGCGGCAAACGGCATCACGCCGCCGTTCGACTGCATCAGGAAGCGCTGCTGCGTGGTGACGCCAGCCGCGCTCAATCGCTTTTCCAGATCGGCCACATAGGTAACCAGCACCGGCGCCAAGTACGCGTTGAGCAACGTCGCTGACAGCCGCGGCCACTCCCGCACACGCGACAGCACTTCGCAGGACAGCGAAATGTGCGCTTCCGGAAACACCTCGCGGATGAGCGCGCCGCTTCTCTCCTCATGCGCAGGATTCATGAACGAGAACAAATAGCAGACCGCAATCGAGCGCACGCCGGCCGTCTTCAGAGCGGTAGCCGCCTTGCGCACCGCGTCCTCGTCGAGCGGCTCAAGCACCGCGCCGGTGTAATCGACACGGCCGCCGATCTCGTGCGTCAGGCTCTGCGGTGCGATCGGCGCCGGCTTCTGAAAGAAATAATCGAACACGTTGCCGTCGCGCGCCTGACCTTGCGTCTCCTGCACGGCGCGAAAGCCACGATTGATCAGCAGTCCCACCTTGGCACCGCGCATTTCCAGGAGCGCATTGGTGGTGATCGTCGTGCCGTGCGAAAAGAACTCGATGGCCGACAGATCGATGCCGCGCGCGGCAAAATTGCCGATGCCGTTCATGATACCGAGCGCCGGGTTGGCCGGCGTCGTCGACACCTTCTCGACAGCAATTGACCCGGTGCCGACATCGAGCAGCGCCAGATCCGTATGGGTGCCGCCGACGTCGACGCCCAGCCGATATTTCGTCGTCATCGACTATTTCACCCGCTCATTCTCGTGCAGACGTACCCCGGCAAAACGCCGCGCCCGCGCGAAGATCGGCGGTGTTGGCTCTTGCTCGCGGGATTCCTATAGTCGGTGCTGCGCACTGCGCCAATGCTCAGGGGTAGACATGAGGCATGCTGGTTTGTGGCTATTCGGCCTTCTCTCGGGCCTTTTCATCGCGCTCACCACGCCCATCACGGCGCGCGCGCAAGCCCCCTTCCCGAACCACGTGGTCAAGATCATGCTGCCGGTGCTGCCGGGATCGACCACCGACATTCTGGCGCGGCTGATTGCCAATCAACTCAGCGAAAAATGGGGCAAGCCGGTCATCGTGGAGAACATGCCGGGCGCGGCGATGAACATCGGCTCCGAATATGTGGCGCATGCCGCGCCTGATGGCTACACGCTGTTGTTGTGTCCGCCGTCACCGCTCGCGATCCAGCAGTTGCTCTATCACAACCTCCGATACGACCCGACCAAGTTCGTCCCTATCGCGCTTTTGACCAAGATCGCGAACGTGCTCGACGTACGACCGAAATTCCCCGCCAAGGACGTGCAAGGCCTGATCGCCTACGCCAAGGCCAATCCCGGCAAGCTGACCTATGCGTCACAGGGCGTCGGCTCGACCGCGCAGCTGTCGGGCGCCGAACTGGAAGTGCTCGCGGGCATCAAGATGGTCCACGTGCCCTATCATGGCGCGCAGCCGGCGCTCACTGACCTGATGGGCGGCAACGTCGACATATTTTTTGACACGCTCGCAACATCAACACCGCTATTTCACGCCGGCAAGGTGACGATCCTCGGCGTCGCCAGTCCCGAACGCGACAGCGCCCTGCCCGACGTCCCGACGATCGCCGAGCAGGGACTGCCCGGCTTCCGTTCGATTACCTGGTTCGCGCTGGCCGGGCCGCCCGGCCTGCCCGCGGCGCTGGCCGACAAGATCAACCGCGACACCGATGCGATACTGAAAAAACCCGAGATCGTTTCCAAGCTACGAGCGCTGCAGCTCGAACCGATGGGCGGCACTACGGCGGATGCCACCAAATTCATCGGCGATGAGACACAACTTTGGGGTCGCGTCATCAAAGAGGCCCACATTACGGTGCCGCAGTAATCGGTTTCGCGGCGCCATGCGCCGAGCAAGGCTGTTTCGATGAAGGTCATCCAGTTTCGCGAGCCGGGTCCGCCGAGCGTTATGCAAATTCTCGACGTACCGATCCCCGAACCAAAGCCCGGCGAGGTTTTGATCCGCGCGCATTCCATCGGCGTCGGCATTCCGGACACCAACATTCGCGCCGGCACCTATAGCTGGATGCCGCCGCTGCCGGCGATTCCCGGCACAGAGCTAGCGGGCACGATTGAAAAAGTCGGAACCGGGGTTACCAAGCGCCAGGTCGGCGAACGCGTCTACACCACTGCGCGCGAACGCCCGCACCGTGGCGGCCATTATGCCGAGTATGTGTCAACCCGGGTCGAAGCAACATTCGTGCTGCCCGCCAATGTCTCTTTCGATCAGGCGGCGGCGCTCGCCAACTATCAGGTGGCGTATCACATCTTCAACGACGCGGTGCGGCCGCGGCGCGGCGAACGCGTTCTGATCTACGCCGCGGCCGGCGGCATGGGCAATGCACTGATTGATCTGGCGAAGGTGGCCGGTCTCACCGTCATCGGCGTGGTCAGCAACGAAGCGAAGGCGCGCTTCGCGCGCGAACTTGGCGCCGACCACATCATCGATCGCAAGCACGAGGATGTCGTCCAGCGGATCGCTGACATCACAAGCGGACGCGGGGTCGACATCATCATCGATCCGGTCGGCGGACCGAGTATTCCCGGCAACATCGCGTTGCTGGCGCCATGCGGCACCCTGGTGGTTTACGGCGGCCTCGGCGGCAAGGCGCAGCTCGACCTGCAGCCGACCCTGCGCGCCAGCAAGAACTCACCGGCGATTCGCCAGTTCTCGATCCACACCTGGGATCACTTACCCGAAGAGCGCCGCGCCGGCATGCGCGCCCTGATCGACATGCTGGCGGCCGGCAAGCTTCATCCGCGCATCCACGCCCGCCTGCCGCTGACCGACGCGGCGCGGGCGCATGAGGTACTGGAAAGCGGTGCGGTGCTGGGGAAACTGCTGCTGGTGCCGTGAGGGGAAACGACGAGTGGGCAACACCAAGCTTCTTGCGCTGTCTGCTTTCGCAAGGGCCGCCCCATATATGTTATTCTCTCAAGGAGAATGTGCCTGTTTTTGCCCGCTCGGCAAGCGTTTTGGGATAGACTTGCCTGAGAGCACCGCGAGGTAATCATGTCGAATGCCAAAGCCCTGATGGAAAAAATCCAGGCACTTCCGGACGCGCGGATTGCCGAGATTGAGGATTTCGTCGAGTTTGTCGCCGCCCGGGAACGCGAGCGCGTCGTTGACCCGCGCCGCCACGCAGGCGAGTAACGCCGCGTTCACCGCGATCTGGGACAACCCGGAAGATGCTGTCTATGACACGTTGTAAGCGCCATGGCATTCGAATTCGGCGATGTCGTGCTGGTGCCGTTTCCGTTTACCGATCAGACGGCATCCAAACAACGTCCTGCTGTGATCGTCAGCAATGTCGCCTATAACCTGGCCAAACCAGACGTCGTCGTGATGGCCATCACCAGTCAGTTCCGGCCGAACCGCACTCCTGGAGAAATCTGGATCGAACAGTGGCGGGCTGCTGGGCTTCTCAAGCCGCCCGCTGTCAAGCCGGTCTTTGCCACGCTTGAGCAAGGTTTGATCATTCGCCAACTCGGCAAACTCGCCTCCGTCGACCAAGCAGCTCTTAAGAGAGCGATCAGCGACGCTATCGCGTAAGCGCCGGCGGAAATAGGCTGCGCTATTCCGCGCCCGAGGAAAAATCAAAACCCCGGCGCGCGCTCGACCTGATCGTACCAGTCAAAGCCCATGTCTTTGACGATGCGGTTCGACATCACGATGATGCGGCACTCCTCGCCGGGCTTGGCGAAGTGCTGATGCATGGTGAATGGCGGGATGTAGACGTAATCGCCGAGCGTCCACTCGAACTTCCGCGGCTCCGCCGCCCATTCCCACTCGAAGGCTTCGAGGCAGTCCCATTTCAGGTCCCAGTGCAGGTCGTAACCGGAACCCTCGACGACGAAGAACAGCTCTTCCCACATGTGGCGATGCTTGCCGGAGCCCTCGCCGTCTTTGAGAAACTGCATGTAGGCTTCCATGCAGCATTCGCGCGTCTGCATCTTCTTGTTGACGAGGTGCTTGATCAGGCCGTCAGGCGAACGCTCCCACGGCATGTCCTCGGCCTTGATGACGTTCGGCAGCTTGGCATATTCCTCGCGGAATTTCTCCGACTCGACCATCGCCTCGGCGAGGAAGTTGCTGTTGCCGGCGCCGGACAGCGCGGCCTGTTTTTCTTCAAATACGGGCATCTTAGTCTCCGAACTCAAATTTCCGTCGGCGGGTGGAATTCCTTGACGCCGGGCGGCAGCTTGTCGGTCGGCCACTCCACCATTTTCTGGAACAGCAGATGCATGAACAGGAACAGCGGCTTCGCCTTGAACACCAAGAGGATGCAGGACTCCGTCGGATCGTCATTGGTGTGCTGGTGCACGCAGCCGTTCTCGACCAGCATGACGTCGCCGGCCTCCCACTTCATGTAGCGGCCGTCGTGCACGTCATGGCCGTGACCCTTGAGCACGTAGAACACCGCGCTGTTGAGATGGCCGTGCTTCTGCCCGGCATTGAGCGGCGCATAGCATTCGATGTGCGATTCGATCGACTGCACGATGCTGACGGACTGCGGGGAGATGATGTGCTTGCCGTACATCGCCGGGCCGCCCTTCCACGGGTGGTCCTTGGATGAATAGACCCGCGGCTCCTCCAAGAGCTTCTTGTAGAGATGGCTATAGGTGCCTTCGAGCGCGCGGACGAAGGTGCGCTTCTTGGCCCAGCGATCCCACTTGCCGTGCTTGATCTCGTCGGCGTCTTCCGGCGAGGGCTGGTTGTGACCCAGTCCCGGCGCTTCATGTTCCAGCATTCCGGTCATTCTGCGATCCCTAATCGTCTTCGCCGCGCCCCAGGCCTTCTTGCCGGCGCGGCGTTCGATAATTTTGCTTGGTGTCGGTGGTTTGGTCTACGGGATTTCTTCTGTGCGCGCAACGTCATGCCTGCGTTGCAGCCGGCCTTTCAAGCGCGCCCAAACAACCGCTCCGATGCGAGCCGGGCGCCGTCGCGCAGGCTTGCAAGCTTGGCCCACACCACGTCTTCGGCGACGCGGCCCCAGCCGGCCGAGGTATCGAAGCCGCAGTCAGTCCCGGCTAGCACCCGCGACGGATCGCCGACCACTGCGGCAACGCGCTCGATGCGGTCAGCCACCACCTCCGGATGCTCGACGAAATTGGTCAGGCTGTCGATCACGCCGGCGACCAGAACCTGATCGCCGGCAAGTGGCCGTGCGGCGAAGCAGCGGAATTCGTGGGCGTGCCGCGGATTGGCGAATGGCAGAACCAGGCCGCCCACATTGGCGACGAGCAGCGCCGGCAGAATGTCGTCCAGCGCCACGTCGCAATCGTGCGGCGATTCGGAATTGCCCCAGCACACATGCAGGCGCACGCGGTCGCGCGGCACGTTGACGAGTGCCCGGTTGATCGTGGCGACGACCTGTTCGACAAAATCAACGAACGCCGAAACGGGCCGGTCCTTGTAGGTAATGTGGCGTTCGAGTGCGAGATCTGGAGCGTCGATCTGCAACAGCAGACCGTGATTCACGATCGCTTCGTATTCGACCTGTAGCGCGGCGCCGAGCGCGGCGAGATAATTGGCGAGCGTGTCGTAGTGCTCATTACGCACGGCGGTCGCCAGAATGCCGGGCGAAGGCGCGCTCATGAACGGCTCGGCGAAGACGCCGGGATTCTCTGCAAGCACATCCTCGAAAACGCGGCACTCGTCATTGATCGCGCGCGCATCGAGGTAGCGCACGGCGCCGATCGCCTTCGGCAGACCACCGAGCGCCGAGACTTGCGTCTTGCCGGCGTGCTGCTCGGCCCACAGGCGTTGGAAATCAGGATAGCGATCGATATCGGCGCGCGACGGCCGCTCCCAGCTGCCGCCGAGGCCCGACAGCCGGTTCCTCAGATAAAGAAAGAACGAGTCCCGCTGCTGCTCGCCGTTGTTGCCGACATCGGTACCGGCCTGGCGCTGCTTGCGCACCACCGCGCGCACTGCGTCGCGTCCAAGCCGATCGATCTCGGCTTCCGCGACCGCCTCGCAGCGCGCCCGCAGCGCATAGAGCCGTGTCAGTTCGCGCGGCCGCGGCAGGCTACCGGTATGAGTCGTCAGGATTCGCGACGTGCTGCGCTGCATGGCGTCTTACTTGTCGAAATCGACTGCGGCCGAATTGCCGCCGCTGAGGACGATGCCGACCCGCTCGCCCGCGGCCGGCCGGTAGGCGCCCGACAGCAACGCCGAGAAAGCCGCGGCGCCGCCCGGTTCGGCGACGATCCGCACGGTCTGCCACAGCGCCTTCTGCGCCTCGACGATCGCTGCATCCGCAACCAGCACGACGCTGTGCACGTATTGTTTGACAACAGGGAAGACGCGCTCACCGACGCGCCGTGGCGCAAGCGAATCGGCCGCCACGCCGCCGGCTTCGGCATCGATCGGGTGGCCGGCGGCCAACGCCTTGGTCAGCGTCGGCGCGGCAACCGGCTCGACGCCGATCACCTTGATGCCGCCGCCATACCAGGCGGCGATTCCGGCGATCAGCCCGCCGCCGCCAACCGCGACCAGCAGCGTGTCGATCTGGGGCGCCTGCGCTTCGAGCTCCATGCCGAGCGTACCCTGACCCAGCATGGTCTCGTCCTGATCGAAGGCGTGAACCGGCAGCGCACCAGTTTTCTCTGCCCACAGTTCGCTCGCAGCGAGCGCGTCGGCATAGCGGTCACCTTCAATCTCGAGAGCGGCGCCATAGTCCCGGATGCGCGCGACCTTGGCGGGTGACGAAACAGACGGGACAAAAATCTTCGCCGGCACTTTCAGCTTCATCGCCGCATAGGCAACGGCAGCGCCGTGGTTGCCGCCCGAAGCCGCAACCACACCCGCAGCCGGCACCTTGCGCGTCAATAAGTTGGCGAACGCGCCGCGCGCCTTGAACGAGCCCGAGTGCTGCAAAAGCTCAAGCTTCAGCCACAGCGGCCGCGCCTCGAGGCCAGCGTCCGCAGCATCGATCTCGATCACCGGCGTGCGCCGGATATATGGACGGATCACGGTCTCGCAGCGTCCGATACCTGCCCGCCCGATTGCGTCACCGTCCGACATCAGCGCTCGCGAGCCTTCTTGCACGGTACAGTTCATCATACGCTCGCTTTGTTATGATCTAAATTACAATAAGGGCGTCCAAGAGGAACCCACATGTCGCCCGATGTCGTCGTGGTTGGCCTGGGAGTGATGGGAGCCGCCACCGCGCGAGCACTCGCCCAGCGCGGTCAGCGCGTCGTCGGTATCGAACGATTTGGCATCGGCCACGACCAAGGATCGTCGCACGGCGACACGCGAATTATTCGGCTGGGCTATTTCGAGCATCCTTCTTATGTCCCGCTGCTCCGCTGCGCTTATCGCCGGTGGCGTGAGCTCGAGCGCGAGAGTGGCCACCAATTGCTGCGCATAACCGGCATTGCCGAGATTGGACCGCTGGACAGCGAGATTATCAAAGGGACACTCCGTGCATCGGAAGAACATAATCTACCGCATAGGGTGCTCAACGCAGCGCAGGCAATGCAGCAATTTCCCGCATTCCGGCTTCCCCCAGATTACGTTGCCGTCCTCCAGCCGGACGGAGGCTATCTCTTCGCCGAACGCGCCATGCACGCTTTCGCCAGGCTGGCCGAGAGTTCTGGTGCAATTTTTCGAACCGGCGAAACCGTCGTCGACATAGCGCCGCGCTCGGACGGCGTAACAGTCAAGACGGATGCGGGCACGATCGATGCCGGTGCGGTGGTGGTGACCCCTGGCGCGTGGTTCGACTCACTGTTGCGTGGGTTCCTGCCAAAACTGCGCGAACCCTTGAAGGTGCAGGGCCAGGTTCTGGCCTGGTTCGAACCGATCGATCACAGCCTGTTCACGCCCGCAAAATTTCCTGTTTTCATAATCGCAAGCGAGTACGGCAATCACTACGGTATTCCGCCACACGACATTTTCCCCTACCAGGGGCTTCTGAAAATCGCAAAGCACGACTACGAAGGGCCACACATATCGCCGGACGGTTATAATCGGACGGTCACTGTTGAAGATGAGGATGCGATCCGAATTGCTTTAAGAAAATATTTGCCGGCGGCAAACGGTCCACTTGTCGCGGCCAAGACCTGTCTCTACACCACAACCGCCGACAAGAACTTTCTGATCGATCAAGTGCCGGGCTACCCGCAGATGGTGTTTGCTTCCGCATGCTCGGGCCATGGCTTTAAGTTCGCTCCGGTGATCGGCGAAATGCTGGCTGACTTGATCCTGACTAATAAGAAAGTTCTGCAATTCGGTTTGGCGCGACTTTTAGCCGAATAGACCGCGAGCCGAAGCCGGCCCTCGCGCCCGCCCCTAAGAAGGCTGCACCGCTCGCCCGCCGCGCCGGGACCCGATTTCGGTCACGCCGAGATGCCGCTCCAGCGCCGCGCGATCGGCGGCGAGCGTCGCGCTGTCAGCCGAGTGCACCACGGCGCCGCGTTCCAGAATGATAGCGCGGTCGGTGACAGCCAGGATTTTCTTGGCGTTCTGCTCGACCAGGATCGCCGAGGTGCCCTCGTCGCGGATCACGCGGCGCAAAGCCGCCAGCAATTCATCGACCAGGATTGGCGCCAAGCCTTCGAGCGGCTCATCGAGCAGCATGACACGGGGATTAAGCACCAGCGCACGGCCGACCGCAAGCATCTGCTGCTCGCCGCCCGAGAGCTGGTGGCCGAGATTTGTTCGCCGTTCGGCAAGCCTGGGAAACAGCGCATAGACCTTGTCGGTGGTCCAGCGGCCGGGCCGCGCCACCGCCGTGAGGTTCTCCTGCACGGTCAGCGATTTGAAAATATTGCGCTCCTGCGGCACCCAGCCGATGCCGGCGTGGGCGCGCTGATCGGGACGGAGCCGCGTGATGTCGGCGCCGTCGAGCGCGATCTTGCCGCCAAAATATCGGGTGACGCCGACAATCGAGTTGATCAGCGTGGTCTTGCCCATGCCGTTGCGGCCGAGCAGCGCCAACGCCTCGCCCTCAACAAGCTTGAGCGAGACGCCGGACAGCACCACGGCCTCACCATAGCCGGCGGACAGCGCTTCGACGGCGAGCAGATCAGGCATCGAGCTCCTCGCCGAGATAGACTGCCTTGACGCGCGGATCGCGCGCCACGTCCGCCGGCGTGCCTTCCACGAACAGCGTGCCATTGACCAGAACCGAAATCCGATCGGCAAACGAGAACACGAGATCCATGTCGTGCTCGATCAGCAATACAGTGACGTCGGCCGGCAGCGCTGCGATCGTGGCGAGCAACTCGTAGCGTTCGGCCTCGGGCACGCCGGCGGCCGGCTCGTCGAGCAGCAACACCCGCGGCCGGCACGCAAAGGCGAGCGCGATTTCCAGAAGCCGCTGCTTGCCATAGGGCAGAATTGCGGTGCGCTCGTACATCACGTCGCCAAGCCGGAAGCGTTCGACGATCTCGGCGATCTCGCCGGTCACCGCTGAGCGGCTACCGACCTGCCGCCACCAGTCGGCGCCGGCGCCGAGACGCTCGGCGACGGCGAGGCCTATCGTCTCCAGCGGCGTCAGATCGGGAAACAACTGGTTGATCTGAAAGGTGCGCGCCATGCCGAGCCGTACGCGCTGATGGGGATCGAGCGCAGTGATATCGCGGCCTTCAAGAAAGATGCGGCCGGCGGTCGGCTTGAGCACGCCGCTCAGCAGGTTGATCACCGTGGTCTTGCCGGCGCCGTTGGGGCCGATCAGCGCGTGCCGCGCGCCCTTCTCGACCGCCAGCGTTACGTCGGCGGTCGCAACGATGCCGCCGAACCGTTTGGCGAGACTTTTTGTTTCGAGAATCGCCATGGTCAGCGCTGGTCCGGCGCCGCATCGCCGAGCGTGGGCTTGCGCGCCATCGCCCGCGACACCAGCCGCACCAGGAACGCGCGCACCGCTTCGTTCCATCCGGTGATCCGCTCGCGCCCGACTAGTACGATAAGAACGAGCATGAAGCCGATCCAGAATTGCCAATATTGCGGCGTCAGGGTCGCGATCCAGTCCTGCATGAACTTGTAGATCACCGCGCCGATCAGGCCGCCATACAGGTAGCCGGTGCCGCCGATGATCAGCACGAGCAGCAGATCCGCCGAACGTTCCAGCGACAGAACGTCGAGCGAGCAGAATGCGGTGGTCTGGGTCAGCAGCGCGCCGGCGATGCCGGCGAAGAAGGCGGACACCGTGTAAATCGCCACCAGCCGGCCATAGACCGGAATGGCGATGGCGGCCGAACGTAAAGCATTGCCCTTGACGGCGCGCAGCGACAGGCCGAACGGCGAATAGACGATGCGGCGCGCAATCAGAAAACAGGCAAACAGCACGATCAGGCAATAGACGTAGCCGGTGTGCCCGTAGATATCGAACTGGAAGCGGCCGAAGATCGGCGCGACCGTGACTCCCTGCAGCCCGTCGGCACCGCCGGTCAGCGACGAGAACCGGTTGGCGACCTCGCCAAGCATGAGCGCGACGCCGAGCGTCACCATGAGCCGGGTCAGGTCCGAACCGCGCAGCACCAGAAAGCTCGTGACGAAGCCGAGGGCGGCAGCGACCAGACCGGAGCAGATCAGCGCAAGAACCGGATCGGTGATGAGGCCATACTTGGCGACCAGCCCGGAGAAATATCCGGCGAGTCCGAAGAACGCCGCCTGGCCCAGCGAGATGATGCCCGCATAGCCAAGAATGAGGTCGAGCGACAGCGCGAACAACGCCAGGATCGCCGTCTCTGTCAGGATCAGATGCTTTTGCGGAAACAGCCAGATGCTGGCGAAAGCGAAAATCCAGAACGCAATCTCGAACGGCGACCAACGCGCGCGGCGCTTGAGATAGGACGAGACATCCGCGGCAAACTGCGTCATCCCGGTCACCGCGACGCCGAACGGGCGAACAGACCCTGCGGCCGCAAGATCAGAACGGCGATCATGATGGCATAGATGACGAAGGCGCCGAGCGAAGGTACGTAATACTTGGCGGCAACATCGCCGACGCCGAGCAGAATAGACGCGAGGAACGGTCCGACGATGCTTGACGTGCCGCCGACCGTGACCACGATCAGAAAATAGATCATGTATTTGAGCGGGAATGTCGGATCGAGGCCGAGAATTTCCGCGCCCAACGCGCCGCCCAGACCGGCGAGTCCGGAGCCGAACGCGAAGGTGAGGCCGAACACGGCGCCGACATTGATGCCAAGCCCGCGCGCCACGCGCTGATCGTCGACCGCGGCGCGCAGGCGGCTGCCGAACCGCGTCTTGCTGAGGATAAGCTGCAGCGCCAACGTGAGCCCGCCGCAGACCGCGATGATCAGCAGGCGATATTTGCCCATGCCGATGCCGAAGGCGTTGAACTGTCCCTGCAGCGCTTCGGGAATCTGTACGAACTGCTGTGAGGATCCCATGACATAATCGGTCGCCGCCACCGACATGAACACCAGCCCGATCGTGAACAGCACCTGGTCAAGATGCGGCCGGGTGTAGAGGTGCACGTAGAGCGTGCGTTCGAACAATCCGCCGAGCAGCGCCGTGACCAGGAAAGCGAGCGGCAGGCCGAGCGCAAACGGCACGCCCATGCGGTTGACCAGGACGACGGTGCAATAGCCCCCCGCCATCGCGAAGGCGCCATGCGCCAGGTTGATGAAGTTCATCAGGCCGAGCGTGACGGATAGCCCGCACGCCAGCACAAACAGCAGCATGCCGTAGGCAACACCGTCGAACAGAATGGTCAGCATGGCAGCCCCGTACGTTCCGCTTCCCCAGTAGCGGGCGGGCAACCTTAGTCACACCATTCCGCGCCGCACTTGTCCAGCCGCCGTTGTGCCGCGCCCCGGATATTAAGGCCGCGAGATGTGCTATCATTGGGCAAATACACTTAATCGGCCCCAATTTAGCGGGCTCAATACAGCAGGCCCAAGTCAATACAGCAGGCCCAAGGGAGAGGCGAATGGCCAAGATCGTGCTCGGGCTCGGATCGTCGCACACCCCGATGCTGCTTGCGTCGGACGAAACGCTGCCGCGTTTTCAGGAAACCGATCAGCGGATCAAGCACCGCGATCGGGAAGGCCAGCCCGTGACGTATGCCGAGCTTTTGGAGAAGGCCGACCCGAAGATGGCCCACATGGTGGCGCCGGCCGAGCTCGTCGCCCGCCAGAACCAGGCGCGAGCCGCGGGCGCTCATCTCAGCAAGGTTTTGAACACAGCGAAACTCGACGCGCTCATTGTCATGAGCGACGACCAGGACGAAGCCTATCTGGAAGATAACCGGCCGACCTTCGCGATCTATTACGGCGAGACCATCCTCAACAGCAACGAGCAGCACGAACAGTACCATAAGCGCTTCCCCGAATGGTACGTGCAGAACCGGCAGGGCTTCTTCGAGGACGCAAAGCCGCGCGCCTACCCGGTCGATTCGAAGCTCGCGCTGCACACGATCGAATACTTGATGGACAATGGCTTCGATCCCGCTTCTTCCAAGCGCATGCGTGAAGGCGAAGGCGAGGGCCACGGTATGGCGTATGTGCACCGCCGCCTGATGGATGCCGCCAATCCGATCCCGATCGTGCCGGTGTTTCTCAATACTTATTTCCCGCCGAACCAGCCGCGGCCGCGACGCTGCTACGCGCTCGGCCAGGCCATTCGCAAGGCGGTCGAGAGCAATCCGGGCGACGGCCGCGTCGGCATTATCGCCTCGGGCGGCTTGAGCCATTTTCTGGTCGACGAGGAATTTGACCGCGCCATCCTTAAAGCCTGCGCCGACAAGAACGCCGCCTTTCTGCAGAACCTGCCGCGTCACAAGCTGCATTCCGGCAGCAGTGAAATTTTGAACTGGGTGGGCATCGCCGGGGCCTGCGAGCATCTCGATCTGAACTGGTTCGAGTACGTCCCGGGCTACCGAACGCCGGCAGGGACCGGCACCGGCTTGAGTTTCGCCAGCTGGGCCTGATCGGGCTTCCCGCTGCCATCCCAGACGATCCTGGATTATGCGCGACGAAGACGCGCACCGCCGCGCGACCCGTTCGCTTGCGCAAAATCCGGCTTTCGCCCTAGTATCGCGACATAATACTAAAATCGCCCAAATCGGAAGAAACCTGGGAGGGCATCCGATGTCCAAACGAACGATCGCGGCGCTTGCCGCAGCCGCCGCTACCGTCATTGTGGCCGGGGGAGCCGCCAGCCACGCACGGGCGCAGGATGTAAAGATCGGCCTGATCCTGCCCTATACCGGGCCCGGCGCCGTGCTGTCGCCCGAAATGGATAAGGCGATCGATCTGTATCAGAAGCTGAATGCCGCGGAGATAAAACCCTACAAATTCACAATCATCAAGCGCGATTCCAAAGCGCCGAACGGCGCAGCCGCTAAGATCGATACTCAGGAACTGCTCACGCAAGAGAAGGTCGATGTGCTTGCGGGCTGGATCTACTCGCCCGATGCCATCGCCTCGGCCCCGGTCGTCACCGCCGGCAAGCGGCTTGCCGTCATCATGAACGCCGGCACTTCATTCATCACAAACCTCTCGCCCTATTTCGTGCGCACCTCGTTCACTCTGTGGCAGTCGAGCTACGTCATGGGCGATCAGGCCGCGAAATATATGCACGCGAAAACCGCGGTCGTGGCCTACACCGATTATCCGCCCGGGAAAGACGCGCTGGCTGGATTCAAGACGGCGTTCGAGAAGGCGGGCGGCAAGGTGATCGATGCCATTCCGGCTGGCGGTCCCGAAGCCACGCCGGACTTCACCCCGTTCTTCCAGCGCGCCAAGGACGAGCACCCCGATGTGCTGTTTGTCTTCGTGCCCGCCGGCGACCAGGCCACTGCGGTCGTCAAGACTTACAATGCGCTCGGCATGAAGGCCGCCGGCACCAAGCTGGTCGGCACCGGCGACATTGTTCCGGACGAGTTGCTCCAGGGCATGGGCGACGCCGCGGTCGGCCTCATTACCGTGCATCACTACAACGCCGATCTCGACAACCCGCAGAACAAGGCTTTCGTCGCAGCCTGGAACAAGGCCTATGGCGCGGACTCGACGCCGAACTTCACTTCGGTCGGCGCCTACGACGGCATGGCGGCGATCGATCACGCCGTGCACGCCACTAAAGGCAAGATCGACGACGGCGCCGCCGCCGTGAAGTCGCTGGAAGGCTGGAAGTTCGACAGTCCGCAGGGCCCGATCATGATTGATCCGCAGACCCGCGATATCGTCATGAACGAGTATCTCGACGAAGTCGTGAAGGGCTCGGATGGCAAGCTGCACGAAAAGGTTCTGGTAACGGTGCCGGATGTGAAAGATCAGTGTAAGGTGCTGGCGATCGGTCCCTGCGCGCCGAAAAAGTAACGGCGAAGCACGACGTGGTAAGCTCGCGAACAGGGGAACCGATAAGGCCCCTGTTCGCAACTCGTTGCTCGGCATTCGTCCGCGGGAGCGCCTGTGAATTCCGTCGCTGATTTCGCCGGCATCCTGTTGGGCGGGCTCGCCGCCGGTACCGTGCTGTTTGTCGTCTCGGTCGGCCTTTCAGTCACCATGGGACTGATGGGTTTTGTTAACCTCGCCCATGGCGCCTTTGCCATGTTTGGCGGCTACATCATCGTATTGGCGATGAACCGCGCTCAATACGGCTTTGCCGCCGCGCTGGCGATGGGTTTTTTCGGAACCGCCGCGCTCAGCGTGGTGCTTGAACGCCTGCTCTATCGGCGTCTCTACCGCGCGGGCGAGCTGGACCAGGTTCTGTTTACGATCGGCCTGATCTTCATCTTCATTGCGGCGATCACTATCGTGATCGGGGCGGAAACCCAAAATCTGCAATTACCTGCGGCTCTCAGCGGCCAACTCAATCTCGGCATCGTGCAATATCGCACCTACAGCATCTTTTTGATCGTACTTGGATTTTTGATTGCGCTCGGCATCTGGCTCACTTTCGAACGGACGCGGATCGGCGGCCAGATTCGGGCCACGGTCGATAACCGCCGCATGGCCGAGTCGCTCGGCATCGATGTCGACCGGCTGTTCACCATCACATTCGCTTTCGGCAGCGGCATGGCGGGAATTGGCGGCGGACTCGGCGCCGAGTTCCTGGGCCTCGACCCGCAGTATCCGCTCAAATATCTGGTCTATTTTCTGATCGCGGTGTCGGTCGGCGGTCTTGGCAGCGTGATCGGGGTTTATTACGCGTCGCTCATTCTCGGCGTGCTCGATTTCGTGCTGACGCTGTATCTCCCCAAAGGCGGGACAATTTTCATTTATGTCATCACCATCCTGATTCTGCTGGTGCGGCCGCAGGGCTTGCTTGGAAGGAAAGAGCAGTGAGCGTCGCGGCCTCTCCAGCCGGTGGCGCGACGCCGGCCAAGGGAAATGAAACTGCGGCGGCACGCTTGCTGATGCGGCGGCACCGCCTGCGCTGGTGGGAGACGCTGCCCTGGCTCGCCGGCATCGCATTCTATTTTGCCGCCCCCGATTATCTGGGTTTCGGCTGCGATCTCCTGGTCACGATCCTGTTCGCGCTTTCGCTCGATCTCGCACTCGGCTACGCCGGCATCATCACGCTCGGCCATGCGGCCTTCTTCGGCGTCGGCGCCTACACGGTCGGCATGCTGGCGACCTACAACGTCTGGACCGAGCCGATCACGAGCCTGTTGCTCGCCGCCATCGCGGCGGGCGCAGTCGGCTTTCTCTCAGGACTAGTCCTGCTGCGCACCACGGGACTGACGCTCCTGATGCTGACGTTGTGCACCATGTCGCTGTTATACGAAGCCGCCAACATGGGCGCGGCCTATACTGGCGGGTTTGACGGGCTGCCGAGTCTGCCGATCGGCGCGGTGTTCGGCGTGTTCGAGTTTAACCCGCTCTATGCCGACACCCAGTATCTGTACGCGCTCGGCGTTCTGCTTGTCTGCTTCGTATTCGTGCGGACGCTGGTCTATTCGCCGTTCGGCCAGAGCCTCACCGGGATTCGCGAAAACGTGCTGCGCATGCACGCGATCGGATCGCCGGTGCGCCGGCGGCTCATCGTCTGCTACACGATCTCGGCGGCGCTCGCCGGGATCGCCGGCGCGCTGTCGGCGCAGACCACCGCCTTCGTCAATTTAGCTGTGCTCGGGCTCGACCGTGCCGCGACCGTGCTCATTGTCCTCATTCTCGGCGGCTATGGCCGACTCTACGGTGCGTTCATCGGCGCGGTCGTCTATCTGGCGCTGGAGCATTTTCTGGCTCAGGTCTACCCGACTGCCTGGCAGCTCGGCCTCGGCCTGCTGCTGGTCGTGATCGCACTGTTCGCGCGCAATGGCATCTTAGGACTCGGCGATACGCTGTGGCAGCGCTGGCGCCGTCGGCGCACCGCGTCATGAGCGAGACCCGGCTCGAAACCCAAAGCCTGAGCCGCCATTTCGGCGCGCTGATTGCCGTGCAGGGCATCGATTTCAAACTCGCCGCCGGCGCGCGCCACGCACTGATCGGCCCGAACGGCGCCGGCAAGACCACGTTCATCAACCTGCTCACTGGTGTGCTGCCGCCGAGCAGCGGCCGCGTGCTGCTTGGCGGCCACGACATCACCAGCAAGGCACAGGCCGAGCGCGTCAAGCTCGGCATCGCGCGGACTTTTCAGATCAACCGGCTTTTCCGCGGCCTGTCCGTTCTGGAAAACGTCTGCATGGCGATGTCCGAACGCGCCGGCGCCGCCCGATCAATGTTTTACCCCGCTGGAAGGCGCACCGACATCATCGACGAAGCGATGCAGCTGCTGCAGACGCTCAGGCTCGCCGATACGGCGCGCCATCGCGTGTCCGAGTTGCCGTACGGGCGTCAGCGCCTCGTTGAGCTTGCCATCACCATCGGACTAAAACCTGAAGTACTGCTGCTCGACGAGCCGGCCGCGGGCGTGCCAAGCGCCGAAAGCCACATCATTCTCGACGCGATCGAACGGCTGCCCGAACACATCGCCGTCCTCATCATCGAGCACGACATGGACGTGGTGTTCCGCTTCGCCAAGCGAGTCACCGTGATGGTCAGCGGCAGCATCTTCGCCGAGGGCACGCCGCGCGAGATCGAAGCAAACCAGCAAGTCCGCGAAATCTATCTCGGTCAGGCCGGCCAAGGAGCGCGTCAAGCGACGCATCAAGGTGCACGGCATGGCTAGCGCGCTGCAGTTGCGCGGCGTTTCGGCCGGCTACGGCGAGACCGTCGTGCTCGAGGACATCGATCTCAACCTCGCGCCGGGCGAATGTATCAGCGTGATCGGAAGAAACGGCGTCGGCAAGACGACGCTGCTGTCGACCGTCATGGGCCATACCACGCTGCATGCCGGCGAGGTTACGCTCGACGGTCACAAGCTCAACAGCGTCCCGTGTTTCCGCCGCGCGCTCGCCGGCATCGGCTTCGTGCCGCAGGAGCGCGAGATATTTCCCTCGCTGTCTGTGCGCGAAAACCTCGACATCGCGGCGCGGCCGGGAGCGTGGACGCACGCGCGCGTGTTTGAGCTGTTCCCGCGGCTTGCCGAGCGGCTCAACAACATGGGCAACCAGTTGTCCGGCGGCGAGCAGCAGATGCTGTCAATCGCGCGCGCCCTTCTCACCAATCCCACGGTCCTGCTCATGGACGAGCCGACCGAAGGCCTCGCGCCGGTCCTGGTCGAGGCGTTGAGCGCCGTGCTGGCACGGCTCTCCGCCGACAGTGAGCTTTCAATCATTCTGGTCGAACAGAACAGCCGCGTGGCGCTGAATTTCTCGCCCCGCACCGTAATCCTCGACAAAGGCCGCATCGTCTACGACGGCCAATCCGAGCCGCTGCGCGCCGATCCGGACCGGCTGGCGCAGTTCATCGGCATTGTGGAGTGAACGCGCCGGCGTTCAAATAAATCTTCACTCTGCCTTGATCCCCGCCGACCTGATAATGGGCCACCATTTTTCGATCTCTGCCTTCTGCAAGGCGCCGAGCGCCTGCGGGGTCTGCCGATCGCGCGGCGGCATATCGAGCCCAAGTTCGGCAAAGCGCTTTTGCACCACGGGATCGGCCATGGCGGCGACCGCCGCCTCGTCGAGCTTGGCGATCACGGCCGCAGCCGTGCCCTTCGGCGCCCACAGGCCGTACCAGATATTGATGTAGAGGCCGGGCAGTCCCGCCTCGTCGACAGTCGGGATATCGGGCAGCGACCGCAGCCGCGTCTTGGCGGTGACCGCATAGGCCTTGATGC
>JBAQJL010000085.1:0-4879 GCA_049300295.1 Xanthobacteraceae bacterium | reverse complement strand
GTCGAAATCGATCTGTCCGCTTTCGATACGCACCTCGGGAAAGAGCGTAAGAAGTTCCGCACGCTTTTCCGCCGCGATGTCCATTGATCGTAGATCAAGTTTCTCGGGTTCGCTGTTTTTATTCGCGACTGGCATTTCCACTAGACTCTCCTTCCACGATTCAACCTAGACAATGTGCCAGCGTATTGTGAAGAGGCTCTCTTCTTCGATGTTTTGTTCAAGCCGTTTGGCGATATCGTCCAGCAGCGTGTCCTTTTGCTTGTCCAAATCACGCGTCGCCTGATCGAAGGTCCGCCATGCCTCGTCGCGGCGCGTTTCCAGCTTGCGCACCTCGCGCTGGCGTTCGAGCTTCTCGGGCAGGGTGGGTGCAGTACGGGCGCTCTTCCGGGCTAGCTTGAGCGATTCGTCGGTCTGGTCCAACTCTGCTTTCAAGGTAGCCCGGCGGTCTTCCGCCCAGTGTTCAAGTTTTTCGATCTCGATATCGAACCAATTGGCGTTCCGGCTGCTCATTTCATCAATGGTCGCCTGCCGCGAACCGGCCGTGATCTCGTCCAGCTTTCCATTCACCGACGGCGGCAACACGATGGCTTCGGCGTCCTCCGCCAGCAAGTCGAAAATGCGGCGGCACTGCGAATCGTCCAATGGTGTTCCACTGTCGTCCATAGCGGAGAACAGCATATGGTCCTCAGATTCGAGCGCAGTGACGGACAGGCGGGTGCAACGTAGCCATCCCTCACGGCCGATGAAGGGCACTAAAATCGCAATGTTCTTGCCGCTGCCCGTCAATTGGAATGTGAGTTTGCGAACGGGTGTGGCAGTTGCCTTGGCGCGGTCGAGGACCCGCTGTGCAAGGGGATGACCGACCCGGTAGGTATTTACGTCTTCGATCTTCTTGCCGATCCGGTACGGGCCGGGATGAATTGCCTCGCCGCTGAACGGGTTCTTGTGCAAGGTGAAGCTATAATCGCCGTCCTCGAAGCGAGCGCAGTCGGCGAGAACGTGGCAGGTCATAAGCCATAAATGCCGGTTAAAGCGATCCAGCATGTTGTGGGTTTGAACCTTGACCTTCTCCACGACCTCCTGATCGAAATTATCGAGCAGTTTCTCGCGCGCGTCTTGCTGGCCCTCGGCGATGTCCGTTTCCAGTTCCGTTTGCAGCTGGTCAAACTCGAACTTGATCTGTTCGGGCGACCGGCACTTTTGATAAATGGCGGCGATGCGTTTCTCGAAATCGACGCCCGATTCCACGGCACCGAGAACCTCGTCGCTCGCTCCGAACACGCCGTTGAACAGCCGGAATTTCTCGTCAAGCAACTGATAGACGCGTTGGTCGGCGGCGTTGGTCTTGTTCAGGAAGTTCACCACGACGACATCGAATTTCTGCCCGTAGCGATGGCAACGGCCGATCCGCTGCTCGATGCGCTGAGGATTCCACGGCAGGTCGTAATTGACCACCAAATTGCAGAACTGGAGATTGATGCCTTCGGCAGCCGCTTCCGTCGCGATCAGGATCGCGGCTTCGTCGCGGAAATAATCGACCAGCGCCGCGCGCAAATCGGCGGTTGGCGAACCCGTGATGAGGTCCGTGCCGCGGTGTTTCTCAAGCCACTTCTGGTAAATTGCTCTCGACGCGGGATCGTTGTTGACCCCGTTGAAGATCATCACCCTTCCCTTGAACTCGGTCTCTTCGAGGATGCGAAGGAGATATTCTTGGGTGCGGCGAGATTCCGTGAACACGACGGCTTTCTGTTGCAGCGTTATCCCTCCTTCCTTCTCTCGGGCTTTGGCGGCGGCAGCGAAGCCGCGCCGAAGAGCGGTGAGTAACACCTCGCCTTTCGAGTTTTTCATGATCGAGCCCGCGAGCCGCCGGAATTCGCGAAGCTGCGCCAACTCGGCCCGCAATTGGGTCAATTGCTCGGGGCTGAAGGCAGGCTGGTCGGGGGGCGGCGCTTCGCCGTCCTCCTCCCATTCGTCCGCCAGCTCGTCGAAATCTTCAAGATTGTCCGGTAAATCTTCGGGCGCCGCCGTCACTTGTTCGGCGGCGGTAGCCGCGCTCTCCAGCTTATTGGCGAGTCCCTCCAGCGTGCCGGAAATGGCATATGTAGAGGACGCTAGCAGCTTGCGCAGAATGAGAGTCATCAACTGGCGCTGACCGGCAGGCAAAGCATAAAGAGTCGGGCTGCGAAGATATTCGGAAACGAGGTCGTAGAGCTTTTGCTCGTCAGGCGACGGCACGAATTCCTGTACGAGTGCATGACGGTCGGTGTAGGGAACGTATTCCAGAACTTGGCGGCGAAGCGTACGCTTGCAAATCGGTGCCAGCCGCTCCTTCAATTCGGCAAAATCCGATTGATTGCCAAGCCGCGCGAACCGCGTCCGAAAACTCCTTAAATCGCCGAATGCGTATTCGTCGATGATGCTGACGAGCCCGTAAAGCTCCAGAAGCGAATTTTGAAGCGGCGTCGCGGTCAACAATACTTTTGGAAACGCGCTGACGGCTTGCTTGATGGCAAGTGCAATGCGGCTCGATGTCTTATAAACATTGCGCAGCCGGTGGGCTTCGTCGATGACGATCAAATCCCATGCCACCTGCCGGAGATACGGCTCCTTGCTTCTCGCGAACTGATAGGAACACAGAACAATCGAATTTTGGACGAACGGATTGAGGTTTCCGGCGCGGATCGCTTCGTTGAAGCTGCGCGACTCCATAACAACGGAGGGAAGGTGGAATTTGTCGGCGAGTTCCTGATTCCATTGCTTGCGCAAATTCGCGGGCAGGATCACAAGCAGCTTGCGCTTCCGTTCCGCCCATCTCTGGGCGAGCAGGAGTCCCGCCTCGATTGTTTTCCCAAGACCGACCTCGTCGGCGAGGATCGCTCCGCGCGAGAAGGGGTTTCGGAACGCAAACAGGGCTGCGTCGATTTGGTGGGGATTAAGATCGACCTGTGCGTCGGCAAGAACTCCGGCCAGCTTTTCCACGCTGTCCGAGGGACTGCGCTTGGTAAGCTCGTGCGCGAAGTATTTCGCGTGGAAATCCGTAAGATTCATCAAAGCCGTGGCCCACCCGTGCCCTGAGCCAATTTAGTAGAACTGACAAGGCTCTGCACGAGAAAGTTGACGCGACAGGATAGGCCTAGCTAGAAAAACCATTGATATTCAAGGGAATACATAACCTGTCATGCGTCTTTTTTGCGCGTCGGCCGTTTGCCGGTCGCGGTCGCGCGCCGTTGAGCGGGGACATTGGGCGAATTTGGCCAAAGTCGCTGGGGCTCCGTCGATAGCGATTCTGCACATGAGCGAATTTGAGATCAGGGATACGAAACGACAAAGCCTTTTTCGGCGCTAGGATCAACGAGATAGGAGTTTACAATGTCGTTGACATCCAACGGGTCGAGCGTAGCGATTTGGTCGAGCGGAAGCGGCTCTTCCAATTTCTGAACGGCCACTCGGGTCGAATAAAAGCGGTCCCCGTGCCAATCGGTCACCACCCCCCGCATGTAATCCGGCTCACGGATGGATTCATAAACATTGTCGAAATAGATCGTCTGAATCTCGACCGGTTCGTGCTCGCGCTTTTTGGTTTTCTTTGAGATCATCACGAAGGAATCCGGGCTGCGCGGAAAGAAGTAACCGTCGCGGGGAAAATCCAGGTCCTGCACCTTGGACTGCTCTTGTGCCATTTTGGATTTTTCGGGCTGAGTAAGAATGCGAGTAAGCATTTCCGACTGGATACGATAGTGCTCCCTTGTCCGCAGGGCTCTTCTCTTCGCGTCGGCAGTGATTGTCAGGGAGCCCTTGAGAACGTAGCCCGGCGCAAGATAGCTATAGCGGTAGACCACATAGTTGCCGACGAAATCAGCGACCCTTTCAAAGGTGACCTCGGCCGGGTGACCGAGGAAATCGGAGATGCCGCCGAAAGCTCTGTCGTAGGCCTCTTCGTCAATGCCGCCTTCCTCTATAACCACCCGCAAAAGCGGCCAATAGCGCTCTTCGTTCAGGTTCATCTTGCGGGTGCCGTGCACCCAATGGGAAAAATCGCCGTCGCTCCAGTCGGCGCTGGCGGCAAGGTGAGCCTGTTTCACTCGCTTTCTGGCGATAATGACAAGGCAGCGTCGGCGCAAATAGCGGACACTCTCCGGCGTGTACCAGAGAAGCCCCGAAGGCACGTTTGACATGGGATGATCCCGCCCCTAACGCCTGCCGAGCAGGCGGTCTCCAAAAACGCCCCAAGCGGCACATTAGCGCACGGGATTTTCCCATGTCTAGAAGTGCCCGAATTTAGCGGACTTTGCGCGGCCATTCCAAAACTGAATTGGCGATAACCAAATTCCCGCCGTCGCCGCGCGATTTCACACCAAATTTTTGGCACGACGCGCCAACCGGTTTTTCACCGGCCCGACAAAGCGCGACTTAGTGTGCTTCTGGGGAGGTTTGCCTGCCGAATTCGCGTCGACTGGCCCTCTCGCCGTTGAAAAAACAAGCACGGCACACTGCCGCGCCCGGCAACATGGGGAGGTCATTATGCCGCGACCGAGCTTGAACGATGAGGTCGAGCATTACGAGGCAGAGCTTTCCGCCATCGCGAAGAAGCTGGAGGAAGCGAAAGCACGCTCCAAGGCCCGCAAAGCTGCCGAAGACCATCGCCGCTGGCTTCTGGCGGGCCAAGCCGCCGTCCAGCAGATGCAGGCGGCGCCAGACGGCGAATTCTTCAAAACCATGATGCGCCTGCTGGACGAACACGCCCGTTCGGCGTCCGACCGCAGCCTGTTCGGCCTTGTCTCAAAGCCGTCGAACGGCGACGGCCGCGACGACCGGGGCTCCGCCGCGCTGCTTGGCGTCAACAACAACTAGGAAACCTTGGGAGGCTAAAATGAAACAC
>JBAQJL010000084.1:0-19359 GCA_049300295.1 Xanthobacteraceae bacterium | reverse complement strand
GTTTGGCACCTCGATGTCGGCTCATCACATCCTGGGGCTGGAGCAGGTCCCAAGGGTTCGGCTGTTCGCCGATTAAAGTGGTACGTGAGCTGGGTTCAGAACGTCGTGAGACAGTTCGGTCCCTATCTGCCGTGGGTGTTGGAGAATTGAGAGGATCTGTCCCTAGTACGAGAGGACCGGGATGGACGTACCTCTGGTGGAGCTGTTGTGGCGCCAGCTGCAGTGCAGCGTAGCTATGTACGGACGGGATAACCGCTGAAGGCATCTAAGCGGGAAACCCACCTCGAAACGAGTTCTCCCTTGAGAGCCGTGGTAGACCACCACGTTGATAGGCCGGGTGTGTAAGCGCGGTGACGCGTTCAGCTTACCGGTACTAATCGCTCGATCGGCTTGATCGTCTCTCATTAGTCAATGCGCATCAGGGATCAGGTATCAGCGATCGGGAATCAGATCGCTGGCCTGAAACCAGATGACAAAGCCAGTTTGCTTCGATTCCCTTGCTGTCACCGTCTGCGAAGGCGGACGATCTAGTAGTCACCGTTTGATCGGTGCTTACTGGATTCCCGCCTGTGCGGGCATGACAACGAAATGGAATCCGTTCCGTTCTTCGCCGGCCTGGTGGTCATAGCGAGGAGCCTATACCCGATCCCATCCCGAACTCGGCCGTCAAAGTCCTCAGCGCCGATGGTACTAAGTCTTAAGGCTTGGAAGAGTAGGTCGCCGCCAGGCCTGCCAAGGACGGAACGCAAAATCCTCTTCAACGATATTCAGAATCAAAAGCCCCGCGGGAAACCGCGGGGCTTTTTTGCTATTTGGCTTTGAGCAAGGACGATGCCGGTGCGCCGAACCGTTTTTGCATTGCTGGGACTGATTGTCGGCTATCCGGTCTTTGCCTTCGTCGGCTATTGGGCCATCGAACTGTTTTCCAGCAATGGATTTGACCGGTCCCTCGAAGCCAGTATGACCGCGATTTTTGCTATCGGGCCGGCGGGTGCAATCGTCGGTCTTGTCGCCGGGCTTATCGTTGGTGGGCGACGCAAAAATCAGCCGCCGTCCGCCGACAAGGCGCGCGGTGAAGGGCCCTGAGGGGCCGGTAAGGCGTCACTCTAATTCCGCCGCTAGGCCTGGCCCGTGGTTTGCCAATGGTTCGACCTCCGTCGAACTGAGCGTGAAGCGGGCTGCCAGCGCATCAGTTCGGCGGCCGTATGCTTGAGTCGCGGGCGCCGCCCCAGGCTGCGGGCGCGCCAGCGGCCTGAGCGGCCTGTGCGTCGGTGAGCGCGGAATTCCACCGTGCGGCGATGAAGCGGCGGCCGGTGATCTGGTCAGAGGCATCCGACGCCAGCCATAGGACCGGCGGCGCCATGACATCTGGCGGCAGTAGCCCTTTGGCTGTGCCGGCCGGATCGGCCATGCGGGTCGCAACCGGTCCGCCGGGCAGGAGCACGTTTGCGGTCACCCCGGTCCCGTGCAGTGACGCCGCCAGGGCCGCGGCATACGCCTCATCGCAAGCTTTGCTCATGCCGTACGCGATGAAGGCCGGCGCCATCATGATATCCAGGCTGGTGCTGATGAAGATAATCCGTCCCCAGCCGCGCTTGATCATTGCGGGCACGACCAGTTGGGTCAGCCTGATCGGCGCGAACGTGTTGATCTCGAAAACGTGCCGGATTTGATCGAGGCCGAGCTCGAGCGGCTGCCGCGCGGGGGGATTGGGCACGCCCGCATTGTTGATGAGAATGTCGATGCGGCCGAACGTTCGCTCCGCTGTCTCGATGATCGCCGCAAGGCTTCCTTCATCGGCCAGATCGGCCGTTGCGATCGCCGTGCGTTCAGCCGCACTACTGGCGCGTTGCGTCTCCTCAAGCGAGGCTTTGTCCGTCGACGTGAGAAAGACACGATGCCCAGCGCGCAGCAGCGCCAGCGCCATGACGCGTCCGAGCCCGCGCCCGGCTCCCGTGATCAGGGCCACACGTTCAGTCATTTTGCCCAACCTTTCAGGGCCGCTGGAAACATCACGAAATACGTTTGGCTCTACGCCTTTCCCACATTAGAACGAACGCATGTCCGAAACATCCGACCCGCGCCAGTATCGCCCGCACGTCGTGCGCAACCGCGATCCCATTGTCGATGTGCTGCGCCGCGTGCTGCCGGGCAAGGGGCTGGTGCTCGAAGTGGCGAGTGGCTCCGGCGAACATGCCGCTTATTTCGCCGCAAAGCTCCCGGCGCTCGACTGGCAGCCGACCGATCCGGATGCGCAGGCGCTGGCGAGTATTTTGGCGCATTGCGCCGATGCCGGTTTGCCGAACCTGCTGGCGCCGCTGCATCTCGACGTAACGGCGGCGCAATGGCCGGTCGAGCGCGCCGACGCGGTGATGTGCTGCAACATGATCCACATCGCGCCGTGGGCGGCATGCGAAGGGCTGATCGCGGGCGCCGCGCGCGTTCTGTCGGCCGGCGGCCTGCTCTTTCTCTACGGCCCGTATAAGATCGGTGGCCGGCACACCGCGCCGACCAATCAGGCCTTCGACGAACGGTTGCGCGCGCAGAATCCGGCATGGGGCATTCGTGACCTGGACGACGTCACGGCGCTCGCCGGGCGGCATGGCCTTGCGCTTGCCGAAACCGTGCCGATGCCGGCCAACAATCTCAGCGTCATTTTCGGCGCGGCGCGTTGCGAAGCGCATGATCATTGTCATCGTCCGCGAAGGCGGACGATCCAGTAGTCACCGCATGGCTAACGGGTACTGGATGCCCCGCCTGCGCGGGGCATGACAAAGGACGCCAAAGTTTTGTGCGCCGAAATCGTCACTCCAGCGAGATGTGGCTGTCGGTAATCACCTTTTTCCACTTGCCGTACTCGTCTTTGATAAAGGCTGAGGTCTCTGGAATGTTGCTGCGGCGCGGTTCGACGCCGAATTTGGCGAACGCGGTCTTCAGCGCCTCGGCCTGCACGGCCTTGGCGACGGCGCCGTTGAGCGTGGCGAGCACATCGGGCGGCGTGCCGGCCGGCGCGAACAGAACGAGCCAGGTGTCGGCGACAAATCCGGGCAGATCTTCTTCTTCGACCGTCGGCAGATTTGGATAGACCGGCGAGCGCACGTGCCCGGTCGTGGCGAGCGGGATCAAGCTGCCCTTCTGGGTGAACGGCAGCGCGCCGGCGATGCTGGAAAATAGCATCTGCACCTTGCCGCTCATGACATCGACAAACGCCGGGCCGGAGCCCTTGTAGGCCACGTGGGTGGCGTCTATGCCGAGCCGCTGCTTGAACATCTCGCCGGCCAGATGCCCAGTGGTGCCGATACCCGGCGACGCGAAATTGAGCTTGCCCGGATTGGCCTTGCCGTAGGCGACCAGCGCCGCAAACGTCTTGATCTGCAGTTGCGGCGCCACCACCAGCACGTCCGGCGACGAGCCGACCAGCGAAATCGGCGCCAAATCCTTGAACACGTCGTACGGCATCTTCTTGTGCAGCACCGGGTTGGTGACGATCGATGGATCGATCAGTACCAGGTCGTAGCCGTCGGGTGTCGCGTGCGCGACCGAATCTACGCCGACGATGCCGCCCGCGCCCGGCCGGTTGTCGACGACGATCGTTTGGCCGAGCACCGTTCCGAGCTGCTGCGCCAGCACGCGTCCGGCAAAATCGACAATGCCGCCGGGCTGATAGGAGATCACAAGATGAATAGGCCGCGACGGATAGCCCGCGGCACGTGCGGACGTCGCCGCTGCGCAAGCGATGGTGAGACAGAGCACGAGATAGACGATGTGGCCCAGGCGGTTCATTCAGGTCTCTCCTAATCGGCTATGTCACAGGTTGGCGGCTAAGAGACCTGCGGATCGCCACGGTCTGCGCGATGTGCAGCGGGCAGCGGCGTGGCATGCCAGGCAATGTAGCAAAGTGTCGCGCCGTGCGCTTACGCCGAACCGGCACAGCCTTGCGGCTGAGTATGTCGAGTGGCGTGTGCCGTTGCTATCAGTCACGGGCGTTGCTGGGATCGAAGCCCCCTCGCGATCACATCTGCTTGCGCCTGGCTTCCGCCGCGATGCGGCGCAACGCGTCGGCAATCTCCGCCTTGCCGCCTGCGGGTGCGCCATGAATCCCTGGTGTCCGAAAGTCGTCCGGTAGTCGCGCGCAACAGGCGAGGGCGGCGGACTCATTGCCAAGGCGCGCGTAGGTGTCGGCTTGGTAAAACGGACCGAAGGCCGTGCCGTGCCATTCGATGGGATCGATCGCTTCGCCGCGATCAAAGTCCTCCAGCGCCTTCCCGTACTCGCCCAAATGTCTGTAGACCTCGCCGCGCGACATAAACGATACCATGTCTGGCTTGAGTTCAATCACCTTATTAAGATCACCAAGCGCCCGCAGCGGCTCGCCGATTTTCATCCATGCAAAGTGACGGTCAAAATAAGCATGAGGATTTTCTGGGTTGTCCTCAATCCATTCATTGACGATGCGCAGATAGCGCTGTGGATCGGAGCGAAGAATTTTGTGCAGCGCCAACGTTTCCGCGGGCGTTCTTGGTTCTTTCATCGGTTGGTCTCTCTCGCGCGTAGTCATGTCACGCGCCAGTGCTGTTTCCACCACAGCGCTCGGAAACTTGGCCCATGATACATTGGTAGAGGCTCTTCCCTACCTTTGCCGCCTGAACTGCCGCCCGGCCAGCGGGGATGCTTTGCCGGGTCCCAATCTTCCTTAAGCAGACCGCTCGCATGCAACCGACGCGCTAAATCGATGATTTCGGACGCAGTTGGTACAGACTTTGTGAGCACATGCGGCTCTGGAATTTCCAAATGAAGCGTCGCAATCTGCGCGTGGGCGAAGTCACCGCGGCTGAGCGCCCGTGCAACCGCCGCGAGACCGCCGATCTTCCGTGCGAAGTCGACGGGCAAGCCGTAGCACTGGCTCAATTCGCGATTAAGATCCGACACCGGACGCGGTTGCCACTGATCTTGTCCGCCAAGGGCTGAGCCCACACCCCGCTCCAGAAGTGGTGTGGCGCCTACGAACGCACCGTTCTCGCCGCAAGTAATTCCAGTTCCTGATGTGCTCGATAGGGCGAACCGTCTTCCAATCACGTCCGCCTCTCAATGCTCTTGTCTCAAATTACGCGTCATGTTACTATAATTAGCGACTATTGTCAATATAAAAGTTACAAATGGGGACATCCGGTAAGATGGAGAAAGTTTCACGCGCCTCACAATCGACTCGAGATTTTGCTACGGAATCGTGGATGCTCCCCCTTTCCATCGGATCAATCGCGCTCGCCAATCCGGTGCTTCTTGCGCCCATGTCGGGCATCACCGACGCGCCGTTCCGGCGACTGGCGGCGTCACTGGGCGCGGGGCTGGTGGTCTCGGAAATGACGGCGTGCGCGGCGCTCGCCAGTTCTGGGCGGTCAGCGCAGGCGCGCATGGCGCGGCGGCGGATTGAGGATCACGGTGCCGGACTGCATGTGGTGCAGATCGCCGGTTGCGAGGCCCGCTGGATGGAGGAGGGCGCGCGCATTGCCGAAGACTCCGGCGCGTCCATCGTCGACATCAACATGGGTTGTCCGGCGCGCCACGTCACCGGCGGCCAGTCCGGCTCGGCGCTGATGCGCGATCTCGATCATGCGCTCAGCTTGATCGAGGCGGTGGTCGGCGCGGTGCGGGTGCCGGTCACTCTCAAGATGCGGCTCGGCTGGGATGATGCTTTGCGTAACGCGCCCGAACTGGCGCGGCGCGCGGAGGCAGCCGGCGTGCGGCTCGTTACGGTGCATGGCCGCACCCGCTGCCAGTTCTACAAGGGCCGCGCCGATTGGGCGGCGATCCGCGCGGTCAAGGATGCAGTCTCTATCCCGGTCGTCGTCAACGGCGACATCGAAAATTTTGACGATGCCGATGCGGCGCTTGCGGCGTCCGGCGCCGACGCCGTGATGGTCGGGCGCGGCGCGCAGGGAAAACCGTGGTTTCCCGGTCACTTGGCGCGCTATCTCGCCACTGGCGAGCGTGCATCGCCCCCGCCGCTCGGCGAGCAGCTTGCGCTCACCAGCGCGCTCTACGGCGAAATGCTCGGCCTCTACGGTATCGAACTCGGCCTGCGCCACGCGCGCAAACACCTCGGCTGGGCGCTCGACACGGCGGCGGCATGCAGCGGCGCGCCCGACGATCTCCGCAAAGCACAGCGCGGCCGCGTGCTCACCGCGACCGATCCGGCGGCCGTGCTACACCTCCTGGCCGAGGCATTCGACGCGTTCGGCAACATTGCGGGTGTGTCTCAACCCGACCCCTGCGCGGCAAGGCCGAGATAAATCTCGCGCACCTGCTCGTTGCGCTGCAGGTCCGACGCCTTGCCTTCCAGCGCGATGCGTCCGGTCTGCAGCACATAAGCGTAATCGGCGATGCCGAGCGCCAGCGGAATCGATTGCTCTGCGAGTAACAGGGTCAGGCCGCTGCGATGCAGTTCACTCAAGGTGTCGTAAAGCGTGTCGACCACGGCGGGCGCGAGACCGAGGCTTGGTTCGTCGAGCATGAGCAGCCGCGGCTCGCTCATCAGCGCGCGGCCGAGCGCCAGCATCTGCCGTTCGCCGCCCGACAGCGTGCCGGCCGCCTGCCGGCGCCGCTCGGCAAGGCGGGGAAACAGCGCATAGACGCGCGCGAACAGCGCATCGAGGCGCGAACGGTCGGCGAGCGCGGTGGCGCCGAGCCGCAAATTCTGTTCGACCGTCTGGGTGACGAACAGGCGCCAGCCCTCCGGCGACAGCGCCAAACCTTTGCTGACGATCGCGTAGGCCGGTTCGCCAAAAATCGTTTCGCCGCGCCATTCGATGCGGCCGCCGGCTGGGCGGATCAGACCGGCGATCGCCGACAGCGTCGTGGTCTTGCCGGCGCCGTTCGAGCCGAGCAGCGCCACGATCTGCCCGGCCTCGACCTGCAACGAAATATCGGCGACGCCGACGAGATCGCCATAACGGACTTCCAGATGCTCGACTTTCAGCTCAGGCATGCCGCGCGCCGCGGCCGAGATACGCCTCGATCACCGCCCCGTCCTTGACCACCTGCTCGGGCGCGCCGCTGGCGATGACCTTGCCCTGATTGAACACCAGGACGCGGCGGGTAAGCGTCATGATCACTTCCATGATGTGTTCGACGATGACGATAGTGACACCGCTATCATGGATGCGGCGCACCAGCGCGATGGCGTCGCGCAGTTCGGTCGGCGTCAGCCCCGCGAGCGCTTCGTCGAGCAAAAGAACCTGCGGCTCGGCCGCCAGTGCGCGGGCGATGCCGAGGCGCTTGCGGCCCGGCGTGCCAAGCGAGCGGCCTTGTTGGTCTGGCCGCAGGCCGGTCAGCTCGACGATGCGGCGTGCATGCTCGCGGGCGTCGCTGCGTTGCGGATGGCGCAGGAACGCGCCGACCATGACATTGTCGAGCACGCTCATGTCCTCGAACGTCATCGGCACCTGGAACGTGCGGCCGATGCCGGCGCGAGCATGCGCTTCCGGCGTCGCGCGCGTGACGTCGATGCCGTTGAACAGGATGCGGCCCGAGGTTGGCGCCGTGTCGCCGGCGAGGCAATTAAAGAATGTCGATTTGCCGGCGCCGTTGGGACCGATCAGGCCGACGATTTCGCCTTCCGCCACGGCGAGGTCGGCGCCGGCCACCGCCCAGAAGCTGCCGAATGCCTTCGTGACGTTGTGCGCCTCAAGCAGCATGCACGCGCCTCCGCAGCCTCGGCGCCAGCCGCTGCCACAGGTCATACAGACCGCCCGGCTCGAAGCGCGCGATCAGCACGATAATGCCGCCATACAGGATAAAGGTCAGTCCCGAGCCGCCGCCGCCGAACCAGGTATTGGCCGCTGTCTGCAGCGGGATGAGAATAAGCGCGCCGACGAGCGGGCCGAACAGCGTGCCGGCGCCGCCGAGAGCGGCGATGATCACCATCTGTACGGAGACCAGAATGCCGAAGCCGGAATCCGGATCGATGAAGCCGGTCTTCGCGGCATAGAGCGAGCCCGCAGCCGAGGTAAAGGTCGCGGACAGCGCCAGCGCTTTGAGTTTGGTCAGCCGTACCGGTACACCAAGACTGCGCGCGGCGCGTTCGCTTGCCTTGATGGCGCGCAAATAGAAGCCGAAGCGCCGCCGCCCCACCTCGAAGGTCGCGAACAGCAACAGGCCGAGCACGGCGAGGAAGATATAGTAGTAAGCAAGGTCGCCGCGGAACGTCAGGTCCCACCAGCCGCGCGCCACCGCCGGACCCTGCAGGCCGATGGCGCCGCCTACCAGTGTCGAGGCGCCAAAGGAAATCCGGATCAGCTCGGCGACCGCGATAGTCGCCATGCTGAAATAATGGCCGCTCAACCGGAACGTCGGCAGGCCGATGACGACGGCGAGCGCGACACTGAGCGCGACACCGACCGGAATGCCGGCGAGCGGCGGCCAGCCCCACTGCGTGTAGCAAAACAGGGGCGCGTAAGCGCCAAGTCCGAAGAACATGCTGTTGCCGACCGAAACCTGCCCGGCATAGCCGCCAACGATGTTCCAGGCCGAGGCCGAGATCGCCGCGAGCAGAAACGCCACGCCGATATCGCGATAGAAGGCGTTATCAAATACGACCGGAAACAGCAGCAATGCGGCCGCAAGCAAACAAACACCGGCGCGCGGGGATGTCAGATACGTCACGCTTTCCCCATCAGGCCCTGAGGCCGGAACCAGAGCAGCGCCACGAACAGGCCGTAGACGACGATGTCCTTATAGAGGGCGCCAAGCCAGTAGGCCGAGATTGCCTCGATCAGGCCGATGATCAGTCCGGCATAAAGCGAGCCGAGCACGCTGCCGAAGCCGCCGAGCGCCACAGTCACGAATGCGATCAGGCCGAACGTCTCACCGACCGACGGCGACCACGGGTAGGCGGTCGCCAACAGCGCGCCGGCAATGCCGGCCGCGCCGGCCGACAGGCCCCAGGCCAAAGCCTGCATGCGGTCCGGCCGGATGCCCATCAGCATCGCCGCTCCGCGGTCCTCGGCCACGGCCAAGAGCCGGCTGCCGATCGTGGTGCGGGTGAGGAGAAGATGGAGTGCGATGGTCAGGATGATCGCCACCAGACCCGCGACCAGCTGCGCAACAGGCAGGTAGATGCCGCCGAGATCGAGTGTGCCGGACAGCGAGGTCTGCGGCAGCGACACGAAATTCGCCGAGAAAATATAGAACGCCGAATAGCGCAGCAGCAGCGCCAAGCCGAAGGTCGAGAGAATCTGCGACAGCATCGGACCGCGCACGACGTGGCGGATGAGCGCGAAATAGATGGCGACGCCCAATCCGAACAGCGCCAAAGCCGCCGCCGCGGCAAAACCGACCGGGCCGCCGCCGAGATAGAGCACCACAAGCAGCGCTGCGTACATGCCGAGCATGACGAATTCGCCGTGGGCGAAATTGATGAAATTCATCATGCCCCAGATCAGGGTGAGGCCGGACGAAAACAGCGCGTAGATGGCCCCAAGCAGAAGACCGCCGACGATCACCTGAACGAAAACCATCGCTTGTTCCGCGAAACCGCGGCCCATCCACCCGTCGCACGACAGTGTGACATCGGGAGTGTGACATCGGGCGCCAGTCCTGGCCAGAGCAGACGCCGCCCACTACCGCTGTTTTGGTTGATCGTCGCGCCGGAGCGGCTCGCTCGGCGGCGGCTCCCAGTTCTGACCCTGCTCGTAGCGTTTGGCGTAGCGGTAGTAGGTGCCCTCGAAATTGCCGAAGGCGATGACGAAGCCGGCCCAGCCGTCGATGAAGCCGCGCTTGAAGATGTAATGCTTCAGAAACGCCCAGGCGCCGTGGCTGACCGCGCTCGCCATCGATACGCGCTTGCCGGCGAGCTTTGGTGCGCCGAGCGAAGAGTAACGGTCGGCCTTGCGCAATACTTCGCCGAGATTGCGAAACGGAAATTGCCAGATCGCATTCTGCAGCGTGCCGATCGGTTTGTTGCTCAGCACCTCGTAGCCTTCGTGTACCGGTTCGAGCGTGTAACGCATGCTGCCTTTGCGAAACAATTGCGGCTGCCGAAAATTCGGATACCAGCCGGAGCCGCGAATCCAGCGGCCCATCAGGTAATTGCGCCGCGGCACGCGGTAGGCGTCATGCGGCGGTTCGCCCGCCAGCAGGCCGAGGATTTCGTCGCGCACCTCACGCGTGCAGCGTTCGTCGGAGTCGAGGCTGAAAATCCATTCGTAACCGCAGGCCGCGACCGCGCGATTGCGCAAGTCGCCAAACCCTTGAAAGGACACCTGCACGACCCTCGCGCCGAGGCCGGCCGCGATCTCGGCGGTGCCGTCTGTGCTGTTGGAATCGACGACGACGATCTCGTCGGCCCACAGCACGCTTTCGACGGCGGCTTTGATCTTCGCCGCTTCGTTGAAGCAGATGATATAGGCCGAGATCGTCTGCATGCTGCCTTTGCTTACGCCGGTTGCCTGCGGCGCGAAAGATAGGGGCGCACTTGTTCGAGCACCTGCGCGGGCAAAATGCGTTGCATGCCGCCCGGCGCCGGTCCGCCGTCCGGCACGATGGGGTGGATGTATTTCGAGTATTTCAGCACCGGGGTGCCGCCGAAGAATCCGAACGCGTCGGTGCGGGCGGCGGCCGCGAGATTGAGCGGCCCGGAATCGGTGCCGATGAACAGATCGGCGTGGGCGAGGAGCGCGGTGGCCTCCATCAATTTCAGGCCGCAGGCATTGATCGCACCGGCACCGGTCGTATTGGCGATCAGGTCGTCGGCACGCGCGATATTTGCGGCGCCCCCAATCAAAAAGACCGGGCCGGGTGTTAATTCGCGCAGGCGGC
This sequence comes from Xanthobacteraceae bacterium, assembly GCA_049300295.1. GTDB lineage: Bacteria > Pseudomonadota > Alphaproteobacteria > Rhizobiales > Xanthobacteraceae > BOG-931. Next base: position 8,544 of record JBAQJL010000084.1, on the reverse strand, counting down.
CGATCAATTCCTTCCAATGGGCGGCCGGCCAATCTTTATCCGGATGTGAGGCGGCGATTCCGAGCACCAGCCAAGGCCGCGGCAGGCTTGCAAACTTTTCGCCGATTGCGGCGAGCGCTTCGCTCGGTATCCGCAGGCGCGGCTCAGTCGTCGTGAATGGCACGCCCATGTCGGCCATGAGCTTGACCAGCCACTCGATGGGAAAGTTATGGAAATGGCTCTGCGGAATGCCAGGATTGGTGATGAAGCGGCGCTGCCCGGTGAGCCCGACGCCAATACGCTCCGGGATGCCGGCGAGGAACGCGGCCAGTGCCGGGCGCACGGTGCGGTCGAGAATCCAAATCTTGTCGAAGCGGTGTCGGCGCAACAGCGCCACCAGTCGGATCAGATTGACGCCGCGCTGCAGTTCCGAACCCGAGTGGTTGAAATAGATGGTTTCGGCGACGGCGGGCTCCGCCACGAGCAGTTCGCGCGCGCCACTGGTCGGCGGCGCGAGAAACGTCACCTGGCCGCCGGGCGATACGGCAGCGATGGCGCGGATGAACGGCAGGTGCCAGATGACATCGCCAATCCCGGGCTTGGGTTGAATGACCGCGTGCGGGGTCGAGCGTGCGAGCATGGATCGTGACTTTCACACGTCCTATCCGCTCGACGAGACAAAGCGCGCAAGCTCCGCGGCAACGCGCGCGATCACGCCGTCCCAGTCGCCGAGCGCCGTCTGCCGGAATAGGCGTGCGGTCGGATACCAGGGGCTTGCCTCGCCGTCGAGCGTCCAACGCCAGTCGGGCGCGAACGGGACCAGCACCCACAGCGGCCGGCCCATGGCGCCCGCAAGGTGCGCGACCGCGGTGTCGGCAGCGATGACGAGATCGGACAATGCGATCACCGCGGCTGTGTCGGTAAAATTGTCAAGCTCGCCGCCGATATGCGTTACGCAAGCTTCGGCGGCGAGCGCCGATGCGTCCTCCGCGCGCACATCGCGTTGAATGCTGATGAAACGCGCTCCGCCACCCGCCTTTGCTGCGGGATGCGCGAATAGCGGCGCGAGCCGGGCGAAGGCGAGCGACCGGTTGCGGTCGTTATAGTGGTTGGCGTTGCCCGACCAGGCGATGGCGATGCGTGGGCGGGGGAGCGCGCCGATGCGCGCCGACCATTTGGCGAGCCACGCGTCATCGGCGGACAGATAGGGGATCGGCGTCGGCACATTGTCGGGCTCGGTACGCAGCGCCAGCGGTAAGCTGCCGAGCGGACAATGCACGTCGAACGCCGGTGACATCTCACCGTGCGCGATGATCGCGGCTCCGCCGTTAAGTCGCGTCAGCAGCGCGGTCAGTTCGCTCTGCACTTCAAGCACAACCTTGGCGCCGGTCGCGGCCAGGAGCGGCACATAGCGCGCGAACTGAATCGTGTCGCCCAGGCCCTGCTCGGCGTGCAGCAGCACGCTCTTGCGTGCCAGCGGATAGTCGCCGAGCCATAGCGGTCCTCTGCGGCTCTGCGGCGTCGGCATGCCGCTCCGGCGCCAGCGCGATTCATATTTTTCAAAGCCGGTCCGATAATCGCCGAGCGTCAGCAGCGCCAGCGCCTCGCTGAACTGAATATCGGCGTGATCCTTGCCGGCGGCTCTGGCCTTGCCATAGCTTTTCACCGCCTCGTCGAGCCGGTTGAGCGCGGCAAGCGCGCGCCCGCGATGCAGCCACGCGCCGGCATGTTCAGGCGCGGACGCGAGTGCGCGGTCGTGCGCCTCGAGAGCCGCGGCATAGCGGCCAAGCTCGTAGAGCGCGAGGCCGCGATTATAGTGCACGCCCGGATGACCGGGCATCGCCGCGAGCGCCGCATCGAATTCGGCAACGGCTTGCTGATGACGGCCGAGCGCCGCATGGGCGATGCCGCAATTGAGCCGCGCTTCGGCATGCTGCGGCGCGCGGACCAAAAGCTCCTGGAATTCGGCGAGCGCCTCCTCGGCGCGGCCGAGGCTGAGCAGCGCGTTGGCGTGCTGATTGAGAATGGCGAGGTCGTTGCGATCGAGCGCGCGCGCCTTGTCGAGGCAGGCGAGTGCTTCGTCGTTGCGCTTGAGCCCATGCTGCACTTGACCGAGATTGGCCCACGCGCCCGCCGCGCGTGGATTGATCTTGATCGCGGCGGACAACAGCCGATGCGCCTCGCCCATGCGTCCGAGCTGCGCCTTGACGTTGCCGAGCTGATTGAGCGCTTCAAAATAATCGGGCGACGCTTTGAGGACGCGGGTAAAGACCTTCTCGGCATCGCGCAGCTTGCCCTGGCGCTGCAGAGTCACCGCCTCGTGAAACGATTGATTGATGTCGAACGGCGCCGCCATGGCTACAGCCGGTTGATCTGGGCGATGCGCCGGGTGACAGCCGCAGGCGTTTCCGCGTCGGCCTTGTTCTTGAGCGCCAGCGCCGCGCGCGCCGCCGGGCGCTCAAGGCAGCGCGTCAGCCAAGTCTTGAGGTTAGGCACCGCTGAGAGGTCCATATCGATCGCGCGGCTGATGACGGCAGCGACATTGAGGTCCGCGACGGTGAAATTACCGCCGAGCAAATACGGTTGCGCCGCGACGGCAGCGTCCAAAATCCGAAACGGCGCGGCAATGACCTTGAGCGCTTCGTCGCGTTTGGCTGCATCGCGTTCGGCCGGCGGCAGCCGCACGGCATGCAGCGACCAGATATTGACGCCGCGATCGACCTCGGCGATGGCCCAGAAGCTCCATTGCCAGGCCTTGGCCTCGTCCTGCAGCGCGGAGGGGTAGAGCCTGCCCGGCGAATGCTTCTTGGCGAGGTAGAGCGTGATCGCAAGCGACTCGAACAGCACGAAGCCATCATCGTCGATGAACGGCAGTCGCCCGTTCGGATTGATCGCCAGAAATTCAGGCGCGCGCGCCCCCGCCTCGCCGATCTCGATCGGCAAGTGCTCGTAGGCAAGCCCAAGTTCTTCCGCGACCCACAGCGCCCGAAAGGCGCGGGTGCGGGCAATGCCGTAAATACGCAGGCCGGACATGCTCCATCCCGAATTTGGCGCAAGCATAGCCGACTATTGCGCCGCCGAGCCAGCGCTGCGAGATCGCGTGTTGCGCCCGGCTTATTCGGCAGCGACCGGCGCTGCGGGGCGGATAATAAAGGGTTCGATCTCGTCGCGGCGATAAGGGAACAGGGCGGCTCCCAGCAGGACGAGCAGACTGAACAGCGACAAGACTTCGAGCAGCGCCGTGAAACCGCCATGTGCATGCATGAACGCGACGAGTGGGATGGCCACGGCGCTTACGCCGAACGACAGCAGATAACGCACCGCATAGACTCGCGCTCGCCAGTCGCTGCTGGCGTAGCGCGCGACCATGCCGTCGTTGAACGTCACCTGACCGAAGATGGTGAAAATCATGGCGACCGCGACGAACACCATGGGCCATCCTGTGGAGAAGGCCGCCGCCGCGACCAACGGCGCCTGAAAGACCGCGATGGCGAGGAAGCCGACCTTCAACGGCTGGCGATCGATAATCCAGCCCATCACGAGTTGCGACATCGCTCCCACGACATAGACGGCGCAGACCAGCACACCGACGCCGAACGTCGAGCCGCCGAGCTGCGGCAAGCGCTCATCGATCAGCTTCGGCAACGCAACCGTCGTGGCATTGAAAACGACACCGCCGGCGAGCGTCACAAGGGCAAGGACGAGAAAAGCCCGCACTACGACGGCTCGCGGAAAATTCGCATGCGCGGCACTGCGTGCCTTCGTCTGATTAGCTTCGGCGGGAACAAGCGCGAGGTATAAGATACCCACCACGACCCCACCCGCTCCCAACAAAAAGAACGCATACCGCCAGCCGAGCCACTGGCTGATGGCGCCTGTGACCAGCGCGGCAAATGCAACGCCGAGATTGCCCCACACACCGTTGACCCCAATGGCATGCCCGACCCGTTCGGCATGACTCACCAGCATGGCGGTTCCGACGGGATGATAAATGGCGGCAAAAAGTCCGATCGCAGTGAGTCCGATCGCGAGTTGCCCTGTGGTTTGCACAAAACCAGTGGCGAATGTCGCTACCCCGATGCCGACGAAGAAAATTGCCATCATGTTGCGGCGGCTCCAGCGATCGCCGAGCCAGCCGGCGGGAAACGAACCGGCGCCAAACGCGATGAAGCTGCCGAGCGCGAGCGTAATGAGTTCGCTGTATGGCTTGGCGAAGGTAGACTGCATGCTGAGCACCGCGGTCGGAAAGATCAGCATGAACATGTGATCGATCATGTGACCGACGTTGATGAAGCCTATGATGCGCCGCGAGGCTGCCATCGCGCTCTCCGCTGGACTCATGCCCTCAAGGTCGGATATTTACGCTGTCCGAATCCACAGGTCCTGCCAGTTATCGTCGCTAAACGGACATGATGAAAAGCACCAATTCTGCCGATTATCAGCACACCAAGCGGCCCATCGCCGGGATGCCGAAGGACCTCAAGCATGGTTCCTTCATAGAGCCGCACCGGCATCGCCGCGCTCAGCTTGTTTGGGCGACCGAAGGGGTCATGACGGTCACCGCCGCCGAGGCCGCGTGGATCGTCCCGCCGCAACGTGCGCTCTGGATTCCAGCAGGCATCGTCCATTCCATCCGCATGTCGGGTACCGTCGCGATGCGGACGCTCTACATCGAACCCGATGCCGCGCACGCCCTGCCGAAGGATTGCAAGATTGTTTTGATGACCGGGCTGTTGCGTGAACTCGTGCTGGAAGCGGTGCGCTCTCCGCTCGATGAAGACCGAAATGGAAGAATGAGCCATGTCGAGGCGCTGATCCTTGATGAGATTGGCACGCTCAGTGCCGAGACGCTCTCGCTTCCGATGCCACGCGACAGGCGGCTGCGCACGATCTGCGAAGCGCTTCTCAATAAGCCGGGCCGCGAGGAAACGCTTGAGCAATGGTCTGACAAGGCGGGTGCCAGCAGCCGGACGCTGGCGCGACTGTTCGCCGGCGAGACCGGCATGCGCTTCGTCGATTGGCGCCGCCAGGCGCGCCTCGCCGCAGCGCTGGTCCGGCTCGCCGAGGGCGAGGACGTGGCTTCGGTCGCGCGATCTCTCGGCTACGCCAGCGCCAGCGCGTTTACGGCTATGTTCAGACAGAGCCTGGGCAAGGCGCCGCGCGACTATTTCGGGGAGTCTGCCGCAGCGTAGCGGGCCTCCGCGCCGGCCAACATTGTCATTCCCCAGACGGAATCGTAACGTGCCCGGCCCACATTTGAGGAAACGCAATGGAATTCGGCATTTTTTCCAACGGCTTTCGCCCGCACACCACCGCTGCACAGACTTACGACGAGGACCTCGCAGAGATCATCCACGCCGACAAACTCGGCTTCAAATACGCCTTCATCAGCGAGCATCACGGCGAGCCGGTCTATATCGACAAGATCGATACGCTGCCGGTGCCGGAACTTTTGATGTGCAAGGCGGCGGCGCTGACCAAGCAAATCCGCATGGGCGCCGCGGTCAAGCTCATTCATCTCGCGCATCCGGTCGACACCGCGATCCAGACGGCAGTGACCGACCACGTCGTCGGCGGCGGCCGTTTCATCTTCGGTTTTGGCTCAGGCTTTCCCAATCCGCTGTTCGCCGGCGAGCGTGGTTTATCGCACACCGACCGTCACGGCCGCATGCGCGAGTCGCTCGATCTCATTCTCAAGTGCTGGTCGGCACCGCAGCCGTTCGACTGGGACGGCACATATTGGAAGGGTAAGAACATCGTCGCCACGCCGCGGCCGCTGACCGTGCCGCACATGCCGATGGCGACCGCGACCGACACCGAGGAGACGATCGATCTGGCCGGCGCGCGCGGCTATACGCTGCTGCGCGCGCAGCTCGAGCCGCCCGGATCGATCCGGCAGAAGGCGGATCGCTACGCGCGCGCCGCGACGGCCGCCGGCCGCGCCAAGCCGCTGTCGAACGTCACTGTCGCGCGCTACGTCTATCTCGCCGACAGCCGCCGCGAGGCGATGGACGACCTGCGGCCGTCGATCACCTATGAACTCGAGTATCAGAAGGCGCGCGGGCTCATCCGCATCATCACCTCGAACTACGATCTCGGCATCAAGGGCGACGACGTCACCTTCGACCAGATGGCCGATGCCGGTGTCTATTTTCTCGGCGATCCGGACAGCGTCGCCAAACAGTTGCGCGCGTTCTACGAGGAGTCCGGCGGCTTCGGTACGCTGTTGATCGTCACCGGCAAGAACTGGGCGACGCAGGAAAAAGTGTTCCGTTCGATGTCGCTGTTCGCCGAGCATGTGGCGCCGAAGCTTGCCGGCCTCGTGCCGGCGCGCGATCCTGATATGGTGGCGGCATAGAGTCTCGCTGTCATCATCCGCGAAGGCGGATGATCCAGTAGTCGGAGTGAGTCGAGAAGTCGAATACATCGTTCGCGCGGCGATTACTGGATGCTCCGCCTTCGCGGAGCATGACAATCTGAGGATGCCGCGAGGTACGGAGCAAATAAGATGCGCCTCGGAATATTCATGATGCCGGTGCATCCGCCGGCGCGCTCGTTCACCGACACGCTGGCTGAGGACGAGGAGAAGGCGCTTTACGCCGATGCGCTCGGCTTCGACGAGATGTGGCTCGGCGAGCATTTTTCCGCGACCACCGAGCCGATTCCGTCGCCGCTGATGTTCATGGCGAGCCTTGTGCCGCGCACCAAAAACTTGAAATTCGGCACCGGCGTGATCTGTCTGCCGAACCACGATCCCGCCATCGTCGCCGCCGAGGTCGCGCAGTTCGATCACATGAGCCGCGGCCGCTTCATGTTTGGCATCGGGCCGGGCGGGCTGCTCTCCGATTTCGAGCTGTTCGGCAATGCCGACCGCAGCGTCCGCGGCCGCAAGGCGATGGAAGCCATTGCGACTATCGAGCGCATCTGGGCGCAGGATCCGCCCTACGATCTGCCCGGCGAATTTCGCGCGGTGCAGATCAAAGACGCGATCATTCCGCATCTCGGCATCGGCACGATGCCAAAGCCGTTCCAGAAGGGCGGACCGCCGATCACCATGTCGGTGTCGAGCCGCAACTCGGCGACGGCGCGCGTCGCCGGCCTTCGCGGCTGGGCGATTCTGTCCGGCAATAACGTCCCGGCCAACGCGGTGGCGACCCACTGGCAGACTTACAGCAAGGCTTGCGCCGAGTCCGGCAGGCCGGCGTGCGGCGAAAACTGGCGCGTGGCGCGCAACGTCATGGTGGCGGACACCGACGCCGAAGCGCACGATCGCATCTGTGCGGCCGACGGCTCGAATCGCTATTTCTACAGCTACATGCGCGAAGTGCTTTCTCGCGTCGGCATTCTTTCGGTGATGAAGCCCGACCCGAACATGCCGGACGACGAGGCCACGGTCGACGTGATCACCGAAGGCTGCACCCTCTATGGTTCACCCAAGACGTTCCTCGACAAGCTGATCGCGTTGCGCGACGAGGTTGGGCCGTTTGGTACATTGCTGATGACCGGCCTCGACTGGAGCGGGCCGAACCGCGATTGGGAACGCAACTCGATGCGGCTGTTGGCGCAGGAAGTGTTTCCGAAATTCCGCCAGCACGCCATGGCGCAGGCGGCGGAGTGATTCATGAAAATGCTCCTGACAGTTGTTGCCATCGTGCTCTTGTTGTCCGGCCTCGTCTTCATGGGCCAGGGCTCACGCTTTTTTCCGTATCCGGCCGAAAGCTTCATGATCGGTGCGTCACAGTGGATCTATTACGGCGGCGGGATAGCGCTCGTCGGACTGGTGCTTCTCATTAGCGCCCGGCGCTTATGAAGCTTCGATCAACCGGCGAATCCGCCGGCGTCCAGGAATGTCTTTTCTTCGGGTGTTGAGGCTCGGCCGAGCAGCGCGTTGCGGTGGGGAAAGCGCCCAAAGCGCCGGATGATGTCGGCGTGCAGTTCAGCCCATTTCAATGAGTAGGCGTCGCCGGTTGCACCAATCAGCGCGACGGACCTCTCCTGGTCCGCGAGCGCTTCCGAATGTTCGAACGGCAGGTAGAAGAAGACACGCCCGGGCATGGCGACCTTTTGGTCGAAGCCCCTGGCGATGGCACGCTTGGCCACGGTGCGGGCGAGGGGGTCGGCGGTGAAGGACCGCGCGGTGCCACGAAAAATGTTGCGCGGGAATTGATCGAGCGCGATGACAAGCGCAAGCGCGCCTTCGGGCGAATTTTCCCACGCGCTCAGCAGTCCTGCTGCGGCGTCCTTATAGATCGCGGCAAATCGATCGCGGATCGCCGTGTCGAACGCCGCGTCATGCGCGAACCAGCGCTTATGGCCAGCCGCCAGCCAGAAGGCGAGAACGTCGGCGGCCGATTGTTGCGCAGGCGCGGTTTGCTCGCTCATGATTGGGCCGCATTCAAAAATTCTGCAGCATCGCGTCGCGGAAAAATTTCGGCAGCTCGGCGATGTCGCCCGCGCCGTAATCGCCGTCGACCGCGGCCGACAGCGACGCCAGCGTGCCAGCCGAAAGCGGCATCGGCACGCCGGTGAGCGCACCGGTCGCGACCGCCGACATGATGTCCTTGC
>JBAQJL010000083.1:0-9705 GCA_049300295.1 Xanthobacteraceae bacterium | reverse complement strand
GGCCAATATTGTCGAGCAAGCCTGGGAGATGGGAGCGGACAAACTCCGCTTCATTCATGGGCATGGTCGCGCCCGCGGCAAATCGCCGGGATTTTACAACACCAAGACCGGCTGGCTCGGCCTGCGGATCAGGCGAGAGTTGCGGCACAATCGCTTGCTTCGTCGCTGGATCAAATACACCACACTGGACTGCGGCCACTGGGGCCAGACGACCGTCAAGCTCAAAGACAACCCCAACCCGACGCGGCGCGAACTCGACCTTTCGGTGCTGCCGGAAAGGAGCTATCCGCGGTGATGCCGACGGCCATCGACGCTAACGGCGCAAAAAGGCGGACTGCGCCTCTCGCACAGAGGTATATTCTCTGATGGGGGCAATCACAAACTCGAAAGCTTCAAACACGCATCGTGCCGCCCGGCTTATAGCCGGTGCGGGCCATCATGATTTCCGCGAGAATGCGAGCGCATCGCAGGTGCTTGGGATTGGTGGGATCAAGGCGATCCTCGGTCGCGATCATCAGAATTCCGTCATTGGAGGTGCGTTCGGTCAGAATTTCGGACGGCAGCGCGACACCGGCGGCAAGCTCGGCCGACAGATACGCAAACCAAGGAATATGAAATCGCGAATATGGAAACAGCGGCGCATTCGGAAACAACGGGGCCTTGTCGTAGTCCATCCTGAAGGCGCCTGCACAAGCCCAGGGTGGAGGCCAGATGGCGTTGATAGCGAGCATCGCCCCTCTAAAGACGGGATAGGTGACGATGGACGACTCGGGAAATATTTTGTAGCTCCCCGCCTGTAGCCAAGTATCACCTTCGCAGTTTCCGCCGACCTTGATTCTTAGATTTATTTGCTGGGACCTGATGGCGTGGCGCGTAAATGCAACAGCAGCGTATCCGTAATACGGCTCCGGCTGCCCCAAATCGTCACGAGTGACATTATTCTCAACAATCGTCCCAATGCGACTGCGCGCTACTGCGAGAGGGAGCGAAGTTCTCGCCGAGAAATCCATGACTTCCCAATTTGCGAAGATTAGCGGGTCAATTCGGTTTAAGCCGTCAAGCGTGTTGACCAACTTAACTCCCAAGGATGCTGAGTCCTCGGGGTGTCCCGGTAGACTCGAACGAATCGAATAACGAAAGGCAAGCTCGGTCATTGCCGTTTCCCGGCCTTCTAGCCTACTATCGTTTGTACCTGCCGGGGGCTCTCGGCGCGAAGTATTATTGTGCCAGCCCCGAGAACGAGACCATCGCGTGCCAAATTCAGGACCGTACTAAGGGATACGGCGCACACGCGTCCGTGCCACGCGATGCGTTGGCCGTGGTCAGGCACTCATCCCTCCTGCTGTACCGAATAACTGGAATCTCTATAGGCGACCGGAAGCGCGGTTACGATGCTGGTCGAAACACATCAACCCACGTTAATCTCTGCGCCACATATTCGCCCGCTTCGCCCCGCATGGGCTACGACTAGAGGCTCAGGGGCAGATGGACAGCGCGAATTTTCTCTACACAATTGACCGCGTCTGCGGTCAGTTCGCTAGCGCCCTACAGCATGCCGGAATCCAACTTTACACGTCGATCGCCGTCGTGCTGGTGCTGAGCGCGCTGCTATTCCCGCGCGAAGGCGGCCCCGATCAGGTCTGATTCGGTTGCCGTTGTTCGGCCTGTGGAACCACACGCTCTCTTCTCAATGGAACTCCGGCACCTGTCGAGAGTTGTTGCCTCGACAACCGGATAGGGAGCGATGGAGATGCTGAGCCTTGTTGTAACGCTGTTGATCGTTGCGCTGATTGCGGCCGTGCTTGGCTTCGGCGGAATAGCCGGCGCCGCCGTCGGTATTGCCAAGATCGTGTTTTTCGTCGCGCTGGTACTGTTCCTGATCTCGCTTGTGGCGGGCGGGATGCGCGGCGGCTTCGGTCGAAGGCTGTAGCGCGGCGCGCACCTTCTCGCCTGACGCGCAAAAGCGGAAGGCATCTAACAGCGGGATGACGGATCCTCGGACCGTCATCCCGTTTTGCGTTTAGTCATGCCGTTTTGCGTTTAATCAAGTCCGCGCGGCGGCCGTTGCGTCGCAGTCCGGCTAGCCGGCGAGCGGCGCCGCGATGGCGGCCGCACCGCCGAGAGCCAAGCCTTGAGCCGCGCCTTGGCGCGCGCCATCGGCGCTGCGTTCGACTAGAACCAGCGGCGCCGGCGCGACGCGATTGCGGCCTTCCGCCTTGGCGCGATAGAGCGCGCGGTCGGCGGTGCCGAGCAGCGATGACAGATCGCGGCCGGTGCTGTCGCCCGCCATGGCGACGCCGACGCTGACCGTCGTGTCGGTCTGCAATCCGGCAAAGCGCATGGCCTCGAACCTGCCGCGCACGCGCTCGGCAAGCCGCAAAGCTTCGGCCATCGGCGCATCGACTAAAAGACAGGCGAATTCCTCGCCGCCGAGCCGCGCAAACAAATCGCCTGGCTGAATCGCTTCGGCGACCAACCGCGAAAATGCCTTGAGCACTTCGTCGCCGGCCTGGTGCCCCGCCGTGTCATTGACATCCTTGAAGCGATCGAGGTCGAACAGCAGCAGCGCCGCCGCGCGGCGGTCGGCGAGCGTGCGTTTCAACAGCGGCGAACCGAGTTCGAAGAACGCCCGCCGGTTGGCGATTTCAGTCAGCGGGTCGGTCAGCGCCGCCCGCCGCTGCGCCAGCTCCGCACGCTCCTTCGCCATGCCCATGCGCAGGAAGGCCTGGCAGAACGCCGCGAACAGTGTCTCGAACGCCAACACAAACAAGCCGACGCTCTGCACCGGATGCGCGGCGGACATCGCCTGGAACGCCCCGACATAATGGATGCGCGTCAACAGGAAGCCTGCATGGATGACGGCGAGCGCCAGCGTCGGCCAGCGCGAGATGAGTTCGCGGTCGCGCGGATACCACATCTCTCGCGCGCACAGCAGCGAATAGCTCGCAAAGATTAGGCAGGCGAGCGTCACGCGTGCCTCGGTCGATTGATAAAATTCGGGGAACTGGCAGGCGGCAATCCAGATGACGGCGCCGGCAACGACCAGTGGCAGCCGCGGCCGGCGGCCCTCGAAACTGCGCGCGCCAGCCCACATCGTGCCGTATGCGCAACAAAGCAGCGCGTTGCCGACGCAGACCGACCACGCCGGTACGTCCGCCGAGCCGCGCACGAGGCAGGCCGCGCCTATCGTGCCGAGGAGATAGCCGATGCCCCATAGCGCCAGCGCCGGTTCGCTGCGGTTCTGCAGCCATGAGAACAACATCAGCGCACCGCTGATCACGGTGATGAATGCCGTGACCGCGCACAGCGTCGGCAAGTTGATCAGGAAGTTCGGATTGGCGAAGATCGGCACTGCACGTCCCCCGCGCCGTCCCTTGGCGGGCGTACGTGTTTTTACCGGCACATTGTTGCTAATCCGTTTGCGGTATTTCGTAAATTTTTAGGTAATCGCATGGACCAGACCGGCTAAGCCGCGAACGGAACCCGGATTGGATAACGAATTTTAACCGCGCTGCCCTCAATGAGTGTGCGACAGAAGGTAGGAAACCGCCCACTTTACAGCTCCTTCGATAATCCATCCCAGAACCGCAACGGAAGCAAGACCGATAGACGCCCATGTCGCGAGCCGCGAGCGCGACAGGGCAAGCGCCGCGACCGTCGGCCGGATGACGTCGACGGCGGCGGCGTGCTTGTCCAGCTTCTGGCCGAGATCGCGTAAGGCCGCACTGTTGTCCGCATGGCGGCGATCCTGCAATTTGCGGTTCTCTTCCATTCTTTTTTGGATGTCGGCGACGCTGGCGCGAAGACGTCCTATTGCCTCGCTGATTTCGTCAAGTTTACCGGCCATGGCCGTACCTCACTTTGGACTTTTTCAAATGCGCGGACGTTACAGCGGGTGCAGCCCGAGAAACGCCGCGACAGCCGCCGGCAAGCCGCTCACCGCCGCCGCCGCGCCAGCCGGATTGGCAATGACGCCAATCGAAACGCCAAGCGTCACCAATGTGTTTTGCACATCGAGTACGAGCGGCGCGCAGGCGATATTCAGGCTCGCCAGCGGCCCGGTCGGCGACTGAATGTTGGCGAGATACGCCTTGGCATCGCGCGCCTTCTGCAGTGCTTGAAAGACGCCGGCGCCGGCCGGTAGCGGATTTTGCGCCTGCGATTGCACAAACGGGATCAGTGCCGTGTAGCAATTCACCGCAACGGTGTCGGGCGGCGACTGCGCCCCGGCATCGGCGAGCGCGGCCTGCAGATCCGCGATGGTGAACTGGCGCACGACGATCAGCGGATTTTGCTGCGCCTGTGTTACGGACGGCTTGGTACTTGCCACCATCGCCGGCCGGTGAACCAGGGGCTTGGTTGCTGCCAGCGCGGGCGCCGCGCCGACAAAAGCCACGGCGGCAGCGCATAGCAACAGCAGCACCAGGGCGCGGCCGGCAGCACCACCGTTATTGCCGCGCGGCCGGTTCGCCTCCGGCAGCACAATGGCGATGAGGCCGCCAATCCCGGTGCCGATCGATGTGATCGCCGAAACCCAGTCGCTGGCGTTGCCGAAATGCAGCGCCGCCAGCACGACGGCGATGCCGGCATAGGTCGAAGGCTCGCGCAGCCGGGCCCCGAGCCAAGAGATTTCCCGTTCGGCCTTTTGTTTATCGAACGCTGGCGTGTTGCTCATGGCATTCCTCCTGTGCGGGGGTGAAAAAGCTAGGGATCAGGCCGATGGCCGGCCAATCAGATGACCGATTTCGGCCAGCAGCCCATTGAGCAGCGGTGTGGTTGGCGGCTGAATATGGGACGGCGGCTCGGCCGCATCCGCAGGCAGCGGACCAACGCCGCCGCCGTCATCGTTTGCCGCGGATGCGATGGAGGGCGCGAACGGCACAAATTCACCGAACTCGCCCTCGGCATCGTCCGGATCGCAGTCGATGCCGCAGAGCGTCTTCGGCGCATGTTGCGTCAACGCAGGTTTTATGTTCGCCAGATAGGCGCGCGAACCACTCCAGCCGAGCGAACACGACAGCCAGTCGAGGTCGGCCAAACCGGCGCCGAGGACCGCCGTCAGCACATCGCCGGAGCCGTAAACGCCGATCCGATATTGGGTCGCCGCCGCCTGATGTTTGGTGCGGATCGATTGGAAATACGGCAGCACCAACCTCTTGACCTGGCCGGCGCTGGCGTCGGTATCGACTGCATAAAAGATCGCGGCGCCGGCCGGCGCGCCGAGCGTCGCGGCATATTCCGTGCACCACGCGCCATCGCGTTCGCCCGCCCCGGCGGAAATGCCGCCATGCGCAAAATCACCCCAGCCTTCGCAGACCAGACCGAGCCGTAGCCCGGCCGCCGCCAGCGCCTTCGCCTCCGGCGCTTTGATGCACTTTTCTCCGCGCGCGTTGATCGGCGATAAGTAGCGGATGATCGTCTTGATGCCGCTCATGTTCAAAGCGGCGAGGTGCGGTGTCGTGTCGTGATTGGTATCGATGATGGTGGTCATGGTGATGAGCCCCTTTGTTTTGCCGACTTTCGTTTGACCCGCTGCAGCGCCTAGTGCGCTGCGCGCAGATCGCGTTTGGTATTTAAAACTCAAGCGCACGCGCGCGCCACGCCAAGGGCGGTCGCATCGCAGCCGCAGCCACAACCGCCCCGTCTTTTCAGTTGGTCCCGAGAAAGAACCCGAGCATCAGCAGGATGATGCTAATCAGCGCACAAGCGAGCGGCGGACGATATGCACGCTCAGCAACCCGATCTGAGAACACCGAAAACACATCGCCGAGCGCAATGAGGACAAATCCACCCGCGGCGAGCAGACACCCATCCCAACCGATGGAAACCAAGGCGGCTGAAGCGCTCACATTCTTGCTCCGTCAGAACGAACCGAAGTCGCCATGCCGGGGCGTCCAGCCGAGCGGCTCGACCGTGACCTGCGTCAGCCCAGAGAAGCCGAGCGCGCGGGCGCCGGCTGGCGTCAGATCGATGACGCGGCCGCGCACGAACGGTCCGCGATCGTTGATTCTCACCACGATGCAGTTGCCGGGCGCCTTCGCTTCGCTTCGGCGTCCCGAGCCGATGCGGCAGACCTTGACCAGCGTGCCGAACGGCAGCGTGCGATGCGCGGCCGTGAGCCGATGCGGATCGAAGCGCTCGCCGGACGCAGTGACGCGGCCGTAGCTGTAGATCGATGCAATACCGGTCTGCGCGTGCACGCCAGCGCACAGGCAAAGCAACATCACGGCGAGAATTGCTCGCATGACAAGCCTTTTTGATTTTCGGTTTAGAGTGTTCAGAGCTCGGCGCTGGCGGCCCAATGCACAAGCAGATCGATGCTCCCATTGACGCTTGGCGAACCGTACCAGAAGAACCCGCCTTGCCCTGGTGAGCCACTGTTGCCGGTAACGTCCGCGGAATTGGTGGAATCAAAAATCTTGCCCGAAGCGCCGCTATGCGTCGAATAAAGAGTGATCGAAGTCGGGTCGACCCGCTTTGTCACCTTGAACTTGGCCTGCGCGCCACAGGCACTTCCGCTACCACTCGAAAAGCTAAGATAAATTTGGTCAGAACCATTGTTAGTTGCCGTCCCGGGCGCGGTGCCGACGTCGTAGCTAGTCTCGAAATACCGCTGGCAGAACTGCAACTCGACCGGGATCGGCCGCAGCTCCGGCGACGGAATGAAGTTACCTGGCGTCTGCTGGCCCGATGGAACGCCGCTTGTGACCCGGACATCGCACTCCGTGATCTGAAGCAACTTGCCGGACGATCCGAGATTGTTGCCGAAGTCGAAGGCGATCTCCATTCCGTTGTAGGACGCGGCGTTCGCAACGAAAGTATATGAAACGAGCGTCCAGACGCCGGCGGCGCATGCCTGCAGGCTGACTGCGCTCACGTCGGCGGTCACCGATGTGTAATTGTCCTGCGCGCTTGGGCGGTTCACCGTCAGCTTCGGCGTGATCGAGCCGCCGGTGCCGTTGTAGATCTGCGCCTGCACCGTCACTGTCTGGCTGCAAAACGCGGCCGCCATCAGGCTCTCGATCCGCTGCTTGATAATCAGATCGGTAACGGAGGAGGCACCAGTCACCTGCAGGCTGTTCTTGGTAACGAGCCGCCCGCCCGCTTGCGCCGCGGTAACGCTCGCGCCAGTCGGCAACACGATCCACCCGTCGGCTGTGTAAGCCCCCGATGTCGTCGCGGTCAGCGCGGAGGTGCCGCGCTGCCACACATCCATCGTTCCGTTGCGGAATTTGTTGAGAAAGCCGCCGCCGATCTCAGACAGCCGCGCCGCCGGCCAGCCGCCGGCTATGGTGCCGTCTTGCACCACGATGCGATTGTTGGTGGTGTCAACGTTCGTCTCGCCGGCAGCGCCGGTGAAGGAGGCCATCTGCGATTGGGTACCGCGCCGGAATTGGACTTGAACGGCTGTGGTCATGTGCTGTGCGTCCTATACGGCGCCGAGGTCAACGTCGAACTCGAGGGCCAGAATGAGAGAGCGTCCGAAGTCGTCCTCAACTCCGGGCGCGGCCGCCACCGAACCGAAGTCGAGCGCGCTTGTGGTCAACATCGCTTCGGCGATGGGGTGTTCCAGGCCGCCGCCGGTGGGCGTGTAGGTGTAGGTCGCGCACGACGACAAAGCCTCGACGCCGCCGCCAAAGACATTGAACGGCTGGAATTTCAGATGAAGCGTTTGGCCGATATATTGCGGCGGCAGATCGTATTCGAAGATCGCATTATCGAGCCGTGCGAATGGCGCCCCCGAAGAGTGCGCGGCAATCTCTGAGTTGTAGAGCCCGCGGTAAAGCGTCGTCAGTGAATAGTGGTTCGGCGACGTGAGCGCCGCGGTCTCGTAGGAAATGAGTTCGGAATCGACGATGCAGAGCGTGTTGCCGAGCGCAGCATCCGCCGCGCTGCCGCTCGACAGCACGCGGGCGCTTTCGGCCAAATTGACCGCCAGCGTGTCCGTCGTGTCGGGGTTGGTGCCGGTAAACAGTGGCAGCGCCGCGGTGATTGTGCCCATCCGCGCCGGCTGGCCGATCGCCCCGATCTGACTGTACGAGGTGCCGTCGAGCGAGGCCCAGACATTGCAGCCGCCCCAGTTCGGGTCGGCAACGCCCCCGGAGCCGCCGGACGCCGCGATCCACACCTGAGGCGTAGCGCCAACAAGCGAGGATGGCGGCTCAAAGACAATCGGCGCGTTGACAGGATCGGCCGGCGTCGCACGCGAGATCGGGTTGTTGGTCACGCCTTGTGTCGGGTAAAGAGTGGCGGTGGCGATGCCCAACGGAAATTCCTCGGCGGTCACGCTGAGAAAGCCATTTTCATCCTCTTCGATTTCGGTGATGCGGATCGCGGCGTTGCACAGCCCGAGAATTGTATCGGTGACGGTGACCAGATCCATCGGATCAAGCAGGCAATATTCCCAGGACAGGCGGAACTTGTAGGTGTTGCGGATGTAGACGGCCCGCTGCAACATGAGCTGACCGGAGATGGCCGCGACGCCGATGTCGCAGATTTCATGTGCAGTCACGGTCGGGGCAATGCGCATGCCATTCGAGCCGGTCGCCTGTTCGACCAGCTCAATCGCATTTTGATCGCGCGATTCGATCGTCGTCAGATTGTAGGCGTTGTTGCGATCGGCGCACTCCAGCCGCCAGACGTTATACGCTTCGAATAGATCGGTGCGCGACACTTGCAGCGGATCTTCGTTGTTCTCGACCTTGAAATCGTCGTCGTCCAGATTGTAAATCGGTGTCGCATTGGGCGTGAACGTCACCCCATTACCGGTTATCGGGGTGTCCCCATAGGGAATGAACCTCAACAGGCCACCCGACCAGACCGCCGCGGTGTTGGTCAGCTGCAGCCATCGTTGAAGGATCGACGACGCTTGTTCCTGATCGGTCAGGCACGGCGACAGCGCCAACCCGAGCGCGCGGCAATAAGTCTGATACGACGCGTCGTTGCCGCCGCCTTGCGTGTAGAGCGTGGTGGCGTCGATCGAGCCGCCGGGTAAGCCGACGCCGTACTGCGCGTTGGTCAGAAAGTCGCTGACGCACAGCACCGGGTCGGCATCGAAATAGGCGGTCGTTGGCGCGACCCCGTTGTAGAAGCCGGTGGCGATGTTGGAGTAGACATCGGCAATATAGGTTGCGGCCGTCGTCTGCCCGTAGCCGCTGCCGTACCGCAGTCCCTGGATTTCGAAATTGTGGTTGTCGAGCGTGGCATTGTCGCCGAGCGCATAGTTCGCTGCTGCGACATAGCAGGTGGCCTCGTAGCCGAGCGCCTGCGACGGATAATTGGTAGTGACGTAGCTCCACGGGCTTTGCGGGTCCGTGCCGGTGAACAGCGAGAGGCCCAGGCCCGCGAGCGAATAGATCGACTGGCCTTTGTAGATGCTGCTGATATCGGTAATCGGGCCCTCACACAGGGCGAGGATGACTGAGGCCGCGTAGGTGGTTTCGCTCGATCCGCTGCTGAACAGCGAGCCCTTGCCGCCGCTGCTGCCGTAGTTCGTACTGAAGTCGTTGTACCAGATGATATTGGCCGCGAGCTTCGACATCCCCCAAACGATCGGGATCGGCAGCGTGTTGACCGCGGTCTGGATTTGCAGCCCGGTATAATCCGGCGTTGTGGTCGTCTGATTGCCGCCGAACAGAGATTTAAGAGCGCCGCTCATGGCTTCCTCGCCCAAGGGCTGAAGAAGCGAGGCTGCCGCGCCGGCTC
>JBAQJL010000082.1:0-3565 GCA_049300295.1 Xanthobacteraceae bacterium | reverse complement strand
CTACCTGGCGCCGCGAGACCGTCATTTACGGTTCGGCGGGGATTGTGTCGAAATGGACTTCGGCGCTCCTGTTTGTTTGCAGAGACCGTCGGGAACCGTTCTATTTGAATCGATGGCAAGCGTCCTTGGCAGCCAAGCGCTCGGCGTGTTGTTGACCGGTATGGGTGAAGATGGCGCGGAAGGTTTGTTGCGGGTTCGCCAGAGAGGCGGGTATACGATCGCGGAAGATGAGTCAACGGCGGTGGTGTACGGAATGCCGGCGGCAGCGGTCCGCATAGGCGGCGTCTGCGAGTCTCTACCGCTTCCCGCCATCGGACCGCGAATTCTCGATCTCGTCAGCAAGAAAAAGGGGAGACTGGCCGACGGGCCGCGCCATCTTGCTTCTAATGCAGGGTAGCGTCGAGGTCTTCTAAGGAACTCGCGCAAAACGGACTGCGGCGCGGGCAAGTTCCTAATCGTTTGGCGGTGCGCGCCGCACCCTTTGCGCTTCTAAGTAATTGCCCGGCAACGCCCGCGCGGAGGCTTGCGATTTCTTGTCTGTGTTGACCAAGCACCACTTGGCTGCCGGGCTAGCTACTTTCCGGCGCAAAATTCGTGATCTAAGTCGTTCTGTTCTGTGAGAGTTGGACCGGGCGGTGTGCCGGGTCGAACAGAATCACGCAATCAGCTTTGTTGGAACCGGGGCAAACGGCATTTGCGATTGCTGTTTGCGGCTGTCTATCGCGGCCAAAATTCCCAAAACATATTTACAAAGAAATGTATTGACAAAAATAGCGCATTGTATGTATCATCTGTAGTGATGACACGCAAGCAGGCCGCCTCCAGGCGGGACAAGCTCTTGGCTCGCCTCATCAACCTCGGCGAGGTCCTCCGCGGCTCGCTGCTCCAACGGACCATTCATCACTCCAGCGGTTGCCCGAAATGCGCCGGTGGAGGGGACCATCCGCTGTGGGTGCTCAACGTTGGGTATCCCGGCGGAAAGACCCGGCAGTTGAGTCTTCGCCCCGAGCAGGTCCCGCAAGTCCGGCAGGCTCTCGATCATTACCGCCAAGTGAAGGAGACGCTGGAAGCGATCAGCGAGCTCAATCAGCACTTACTGCGGCTGGACCGCGATGAAGCCAAAGTCAAGGAAATCGAGCAGTGATTGTCGCGCGGCGCCTTCAGCAGAGTTTCGCCGACGGTCTGATCTCCGAGGCGGTCGGCGATCTGTGGGAACCCTGGATGCGGCATGCCGATCAAGCGCTGGAAGACGAAAAGCTGTTGCTGATCGTTGAACAGGAACTCGCCAGGCGCTGCAAAAAGAGCAAGACGCGCGGGCGGCCGGGGACGACGGCTGAGATCGTTCTGCGGATGCTGCTGCTGAAGCATCTTCGCGACTGGAGCTTTGAGGATCTGACGCGCGAAGTACGCGCCAATCTGGTATATCGCGAGTTTACCCGTGTAGGTGGCGGCAAAGTGCCCGATGACAAGACGATGGGCCGGCTGGCGCGCCAACTAGGTCCCGAGGCCGTCGAAAAGGTGCATCAAAGGGTCGTGCAGATCGCACTGGAAAAGAAGGTCGCTGCAGGCCGCAAACTCCGCGTCGATACCACCGTGGTGGAGACCAACATCCACTATCCGACCGACAGCAGTTTGTTGGGCGATGGTGTGCGGGTGCTCACGCGCGTCATGAAGAGGGTCGGTACAGTAACCGGCCGGGTAGGAACTCAGTTGCGCGACCGAACGCGTTCCATCAAGCGCAAAGTCCTGGCGATTGCCCGCGCCAGCCGCAATCGAACCGAAAGCGGTAAACAAAAGCTGGAACAGGCTTATGTCGGGCTGCTGGACGCTGCCAGCCGTGTGGTGGGCCAGGCCAAGAAGTTTTCCCGAGAAATTGGCGCGGGCCTCAAGCGCGGCTCTCGAAAACTACTCGGCAAAGCCAAGCGGCAACTGGACGAAATGATTCCGCGCGTGCAACAAGTTCTACGCCAGACCCGCCAGCGGGTACTGCAGGGCAACACCCGCGCGGAGGGAAAGCTGGTCAGCGTCTACGAACCGGAAACGGAAGTTATTCGTAAAGGCAAGTCCGACAAGCCCAACGAGTTCGGCAAGCTAGTCAAGGTTCAAGAAGCCGAAAACCAACTCATCACCAGCTACCAGGTTTTGGAAAACCGTCCGGCCGATTCCACCCTGCTGATTCCCTCATTGCAGCAGCACCTGGAACTGTTTGGCCACGCCCCGGACGCCCTTACGGCCGATCCCGGATTTTTCTCCGCCGCCAATGAAGCCGCGGCCGAGAAGATGGGCGTGAAACGAGTTTCGATTCCCTCCAACGGATCTCCGGGTAAACAGCGCAAGGAAAAGCAGAAGCAGCGTTGGTTCAAAAAACTGCAAAAATGGCGCACCGGCTGCGAAGGCCGCATCAGCGTCCTCAAACGCCGTCACGGCCTGCGCCGATCCCGCTACAAAGGTCTTTCCGGGATGAAACGATGGGTCGGCTTAGGAGTCATCGCCGACAATCTCATCCACGTCGGCGACTATATGGCCGCCCACAACAAAGCCTGACCGCATTCACTTCCCTTCCACCCAAACTTCTTCTCAAACACCCACCGCCAGGCACCTCCTCGTTTCATGCCCGTTCAACCCCGATCCAAGTACCTCGCAATCTCGCGCCAGAAACCGCTTCGCGCCATTTCCGAATTTTGCGCCGGAAAGTAGCTAGTTCGCCGGCCGCCTCATGACAGAGCCGAGCGCAAGTTCGGCGACGCTCCTGGGGAGTGAGTTTCTCGATGCCGGCTTGGTGGTGTCAATAGTTTTGTGTAAATCTGTTCTCCGATGTTATTGGGTTTGAGATTTGGGGCGGCCTGTCGAAGCCGCCCGTTGCCAGAATGCCTGTCCTACACTGTAAGGCACTGGAACGGAGGACAAGGCTCCGCAGGGATGCGACTTTAGTGCCGATCCCCAAAGAGGCCCACGAGACTGATCAATGTGACATACAGCGAAATCGCTCATCGGCTGCATGCGCGACGCACCCGCCGACGAACTCACCATTCGCCCGATGACTCACTTGTCGTCAGTTGTCGTCGTCATCTTCGTCGTGGAACTTCTTGGCCGCTCTGACGAAGGGGCGCGGCATCTGGACCTTGCGCTCGCCCGGATAGGGACGCGCCCAGCCGGTGGCCGAATACCAGATGACATGATTGAGGAAATTCGGGTCAACCGAGTCGGCCTTGTCGTACTTGTTCTTCATCACCTCTGCCGTGGCTCTCAGCCAAGCCTTCTGTAACGGGGTATACGCGGCACTCTCACTGTGCGGCAGATCCGGGCCGTTGTCCAGCGCAATGACCGCCGGCAGATGATCGTAAGGCGTCAGGTCGGGCGTATTCTGAAACGCGTCGAACATCGGCGATGCAACCAGGTCGAACTGGGTCAAAGGCTCCATACCCAAGATGTTCTCGATCGTGCGGTTGATGTTTTCGGCTGTGTAGGTGGTGTGGATCGCCTTGCCTTGGCCGGGTGCCTGCGGAACTGCAGTGTAGGGACTGATGATGTAGACCGGCTGGCGGTGTCCGTCAACGTGATCGAC
>JBAQJL010000081.1:0-73930 GCA_049300295.1 Xanthobacteraceae bacterium | reverse complement strand
TCGAATGGTCGGTTGCGGGTTTTGGCGATTTCTCCGGCAACGCCAACGAGACCGATATGCTGATGCGCAACAGCAACACCGGGGTGCTCGAAGTTTACGACATCCGCGGCAATACCATCACGTCGGCTGCCGCGATGGGGCAGATCGGTTTGGAATGGCAGTTCGTCGGCTTCGGGCCGATCAGCGGCGCGGGCGCAAGTGACATGGTGATGCGCAACAGCAACGACGGCGCGTTTGAACTCTTCGACATCAGCAACAACCAGATCACATCGGCCGCGCCGATGGGGCAGGTCGGGCTGGAGTGGTCGGTCGCCGGCATCGCCGCCGATCCGCCGTCCGAGCCGGCTGCCACAAGCGCTCAGCTCCTGCAGGCGATGGCATCTTTTGCGTCAAGTGCAGGCGCGCCAGACAGCAGCGCGCGGCTTGGACAGCCGGCCGTTCAGCCGAATGTCTCCGGCCTGTTTGCCGTGACAGCGCCCACTTCGCTGGCGGCTTAAATCAGGCCGAACATCTCGATTCCGTAAGTGCCTCGCGCCTCGTCCAGCAACGGCGCCACGGAGGCACGAAACTGGGCGTGTTCGGCTCCGGTCAGTTCGGCGATCTCGCAGCCTTCGGCGAGGATTGCGGCGCGCGCCTCGCGATCCTCCTCGATGGCAAGCTCGCGCTGGAAAGCGACGGCCTTCCTGATCGCTTCGCGCATGGCTTCCTGTAGATCCATTGGCCAAGCCTCGAAGGTCGGCCGATGCAGAAAAATCGGCCGCGAAATGTAAAAGTGGTTGGTCACCGAGTGAAAGCGGTGAAACTTGTGCACGCCGTAAGTGACCGTGTTGGCGAACGGATTTTCCTGCGCGTCGAGCGTGCCGGCCTTGATGCCCGCGATGGCTTCGGTAAGATCGCAGCGCACCGGGACGGCGCCAAGGAGTTCGAAGGTTCTCGCCTGGACCTCGCTCGGCAGTACGCGGATTCGCATCGCTTTTAGATCGGCCGGCGTATGAATGGGCCGCAATCGATTGGAGATGTGGCGGAAGCCGTTCTCGAACCAGCCGAGGATACGGTAGTTGACGCGCTGTTCTATCCTGGCGACGAGGAACCGCCCAAGGCCACCGTCGATGGCCGCGCGCGCGGCATCGCGGCGGTCGAACAGGAACGGCAGGTCGACGAAGCCGAGTTCGGGCACGCGGTCGGTAAGATAACTCGACGATTGATAGCCGAGCGTGAGCACGCCATCTTCGACCAGCCACAGAATTTCCTCGGCCCGATAGCCGAAATCCATAATGTTCCAGACGTATTTTATGCTGACGCGATCGCCGAATTGTTGTGTAAGCTCGTCGCCGATGAGCTTTAGAGCACGCGAGAACGAGGTCGTCGGCGGCCCATAGCCGCCCATGCGTATGGTGATCGGATCGGACATTGGTTCCCTTTAAGGGCGATGCTACGCGGCAAAAGGCGGTGAAAGTCAACGCTGCGGTGCTGCCCGCCGCACAAAACTGCGCAGCCGCTTGGCGGCGCTGATCGCGTTGCCGCGCAATCGCTCAAGCCGTACGGCGCGCGCAAAATGCGCCTGCGGGCGCACCGCGATTAACAGGTCGTGCAGCGCCAGCCGCTCGCTCCAGGTGCGATTGATCACGGCATGATCGGCTGTCGCGCAGGAATCGGCGCAGAGGATCGTCGCGTCCGCGGCGAGCCGTTCGGTCACCAGGGCGATCAGAGCAACGCCTGGCGAGTAGCGCGCCAGACCTTCGTCATAGGCGATCTTCCAGAACCAAGCGGCATCGCCGCTGCGCAGCGTGATGCCAATGGCGGCCGGCTGGCCGTCGAGGACGAGACGATCGATGGTGACTTTATGTTCGCTGGAGAGTTGTGCGGCCGCTGCTTTAACAAAATCGAGGATAGCCTCATCGCAGGCAGCCGCCGTTCCAGCTTTGCCTTTCCAGCCACTGGCTTCGAGCACCAGAAAATCTTCCAGCGTCCCGGCGACCGCGCCCGGCTCGGTCTCGGTCGTGTACGACAGGGTGCCTGCTTCGCTCAGGCGGCGGACGGTGCGGCGCAGTTCGCGGTACCTCCGGCCTCCGAGCGCGTGCTCAAGATAGGCCGATCGCGCGCCGCTTGGCGCCAGCATCGCGCGCGAATGGGCGTTGAACTCCGCTGATGGCATTTGTGCGCGC
This sequence comes from Xanthobacteraceae bacterium, assembly GCA_049300295.1. GTDB lineage: Bacteria > Pseudomonadota > Alphaproteobacteria > Rhizobiales > Xanthobacteraceae > BOG-931. Next base: position 71,765 of record JBAQJL010000081.1, on the reverse strand, counting down.
CGAAGGATTGCCTCGAGCGCTGCGGCGAACGGACCGTCTTGCGGCGCGAATGGCAGCAGCACGAGTCCGGGAAACGCGGTGTTTTCGGCAAGATGCGCGAGCCATGCGGCGATGACCGGCTCGGTAGCCTCGCGATCGACAAGGGGTGTGCCGAGCGGTGCGTAGGGATGCGTCCAGCCGACCACGAGTGGCAGCTTCAGCCCGTAGCGGCGCTTCACGATACGAGCAGGAAACAGGCCGAGCAGTTTGCGCGGCATCGATCCTGACCACACCAGCAGCGCGCCGGCGCCTTGGCCGAAGATCGGTGCGGCGGCGAGCGCAAAAGCGGGCTCGTAGAACGCGTTGGGGACCAGCGTACGCGCCGCAAGATCGCGCCAGTCGACGACGACGGCCTCAAGCTGCGCGAGATCGAGCCATTCGACGATCAACGAATCGGCCGCATAGCGATCGGCAAGTGCGGCACGGCGGGCGCTGGCGATGGCGGCTACCGTGTCCAATACGCGGGGCGCGAGATCGGTCGGCGCGTGGACCGTCATGATCGCGCCTCAACGACCCTTGCGACCGCCGAAAATAAAGCAGTGCAGCGCTAGCTGCTGCTTGGCGACCAGAAACAGGCAGGTCGATTCGCAGATCAGCGTGATAGCGTTGGCAATGGCCGCACCGGCGGCGCCCAGATGCGGAATGAGAATGAAGCACAGCCCGATGTTGATCGCGAACGCCCCACCATAAATGACGGCGCAGCTCCGCCTTTCGCCAAGCATGTTCAGCAATCGTTCTGCTGGACCCACAGAAGCGCGTGCCAGAAGCCCGAAGGCGAGAATGAACATCAGATAATAGCCTGACGTGAATTCGCGCCCGAACATCCGCAGCATCGGCTCGCCCAGCGCCAGCAATGCCAGGATCGCCGCAAGCGACGGCCAGAATGTCATCCGCACCGCAATGGCGAGAAAATCGGCGAGCCGTTTGCGGTCGCCGATAACGTGATACTCGGCGAATTTGTGCGCCAGCGTCTGCGCTACCGAGAAATAGATGAAGGCGACCAGCGCCATGGTCTTCGAGGCAGCATAATAGATGCCAACCTCGCTGGGCGAGCGGAAAATCTGCAGCACCAGCACGTCCGCATAAGTGAGCAGGAGGAAAAACGCCTCGACGACAAAGATCGGCGTCGACACGGATAACCATGAACGCACCGCGTAGGCCTTGGGGCCAGGCTCGACCACTTTTGTCAGCCGCCGCTCAAGCACCACCCATTGACCGAGAGTGACTGCCCACCATGCAGCTGCAGCGGTCAGCGCCGCGATCGCGGCGTTCATCGGCAGGCCGACCGCAAACGCAACACCGAGCAGCGCCAGCAGCAGGATCTGCCGCAGCACGTACGTTGGGCTCAGCCCGAGATTCACCCAGCCATAGGACCGCGCGACGCCGCTCGCCACTTGTCCGAGGCCGCAGATCGGCAGCACAGCGCAAGCGATGTAAAGCGGCCACACAGTGCTTGGGCCGATATGAGACGACAGTCCGTAAACGACAAGCGCGGCCATGATGGCAACTGCCGTCGCAATGAACGACGCCAGCCACTGGCTGCCACGGAGAAATCCGCGCAGCAGCGCGAAGTGCCGATGTTCGAGGTATTCGGGGATCAGGCGCTGCGCCGCCGAGCCGAGTCCGAGATCGACCATGCCGCAGATCACCAGTACCCAGGTCCAGACGTAGACGTAGATGCCGAACTCGAAGCTGCCGAGCCAGCGTGCCAGTACGATCTGCGAGACGAACGCCAGCACCGCGCCGGCCACGCGAATGAGAAACGCAGCGCCGGCGAGCCGCCGCGCCAGCGAGAAGTCGCTGCCGTCGGTCAGGACGATGCGTACCCACTCAATGACGCCTGCGACGCTGAGCCGGGACGGCCGCGGCAAAAGATGCGAACGCGACGCGTGTTCGGAACCGATCGATGCCACAAACGACCTCTGCGCCGCAGTCGGCGCGAAATGAGCGGCAGCTTTAGCAAGGAAGCGTTAAGAATGAGTTGGGTGAAATTAACAATTGCTTGGTGAATCGGTCACCGGCTCAGGCGGAAATCGCCTCCACAGTCGCGGCGACCGCTTCGAGTGCGGCGGCCACGACGCGGCGCTCTTCGGGCACCAGCGGCCGTTGCGGCGCGATAGGATCGCCGACGTCGTAGCCTTGCAAGGTCAGCGCGGCCTTGATGCACGCGGCGAGATTAAAGCGCGCGAAGATTTCATTGATCCGCCACAGCGCGCGCTGCAGTTCCATCGCTTGCGGCCATTGTCCGGCGCGGCACATTTCGTAGAGCCGCACGCTCTGCCGTGGAATGACGCAGGCCGGGCCGGCCATCCAGCCGACGCCGCCGATCAGCATTACCGCGGCCGGGATGTGCGCCGACGCTGAAAAGACGTTCAGTCGCGCGCAGCGGTTCATGATGGAAAGCAGCCGCCCGGTGTTGGTCGAGGCATCCTTGATGTAACGAATGCGCGGATGCTCGCTCAAACGTGCGATCACGTCGAGCGACAGGTCGCTGCGCTGGAATTGCGGATTGGTATAGAGCACGACAGGGATGTCGACCGCATCGGCGATGGCCCGGAAATATGTTTCGACCTGCGCGTCGGCGAGCGGAAAGTACGATTCGAGGATTGCCAGAATGCCATCGGCGCCAAGCTTGGCGTAATGGCGCGCTTGTTCGACCGCATCGGGCGTCGCTGTCGAGGCCACGCCGGCGATCACCGGGACGCGGCCGGCGGTCGCTTCGATTGTCGTGCGCACGATGTCAGTGCGCTGCGCGTTGTTAAGGTAGGCGAACTCCCCGGTCGAGCCGAGCGGCGTCAATCCGTGCACACCGGCGGCGATGAGATCGCCGACGAGTCGTGCAAGCACTTCGGTCTTGACGCGACCGGTGTCGTCGACGGGCGAAATCAGATAGGGAAGGACGCCGTGGAGTTCGGTCATGGGGCTGTCCAGATGGGGGCCGTCCAGATGATGGAGCGAAAAAACATATCGGCAGTTCAGTTCGGCTTATACCGCGCCATCGCGTCGCTCCACACCTTGGCGCGGTCATCGTCGAACACCAAGCTCGGATCCTCGGGTATCGTGTTCCAGGCGCCTTGGCTCAGTTCGTTGTCGAGCTGTAGCGGTGCCCAGCCGGCGTAGCCGAATGCGACCAGACTTTGGCGCGGCCCTTTGCCGAGGCCAATGTCGCGCAGAATTTGTGCGCCGCTCGACAGCGCCACACGGCCGTCGATGTCGAGGGTGTTGTCGCCGTGATACTCGGCGCTGTGCAGAACGAAGCCGAGCTGCGGATTGACGGGGCCGCCGAGATAGAGTTGCACGCTTCCGCTGACGCCGCTCGCATCTGCACCGGCCGCCCGGAGCAGGTCGGCGATCGTCCGCTCCCCCAGTGGACGATTGATGACGATGCCGAGTGCGCCATTGCGGTCATGCTGCGCCACCAGGATCACCGCGTGCTCGAACGGCGGGCCGCGGAGCGCCGGCGTTGCAATCAAGAGCTGACCGGCAACCGACGTCGCGCCCGATACGCCTGGCGCTGTCGGCGAAGGCAGCGCCGCATGCAGCATGCTCGCCGAGAGAATTATTGCGGCGGCTGCGATGACCCAGCGTATAGACACCCGCGAAACCACAAGCTGCTCGTTTCGGACGGCGTTCTGCGCCGTTCCTTATCAGACAAACTGTATGGCAATCCCGCCGAGCTGGCCGAAATCGGCGTGCAGCGTATCGCCCTTGCGCGCAAACACGACGCGCGTGAACGAGCCGGCAAGGATGAGATGGCCTGGTTCAAGCGTCACGCCGTGCTGGCCGAGTTTGTTGGCAAGCCACGCCACGCCGAGCGCCGGATGGCCGAGCACACCGGCAGCAACGCCGGTCTCCTCAATTTCAGAATTGCGGTACATGATGCCGCCGACCCAGCGTAGATCAACCTCGAGCGGCCCGACCGGGCGGCCGCCGACGGTGATGCCGGCGGCGGCGCCGTTATCAGAGACGGTGTCGAAGATCTTGCGCGGGTCCTGTAGGCGTGCGTCGACGATTTCAATTGCCGGCACGACGTATTCGGTGGCGCGCAGCACGTCGGTCAGGCCGATGCCGGGCCCGCGCAGCGTCTTGCCGAGGACGAAAGCCAGCTCGACTTCGACGCGCGGCAGACAGAAATTCTCATGCGGCACGCGCGCGCCGTCTGCGATCATCATGTTGTCGAGCAGGTGGCCGTAATCCGGCTCGTCGATCTGCGAGGAGCGCTGCATCGCCTTCGATGTCAGCCCAACTTTGTGGCCGATCAGTTTGGCGCCAGCGGCAATTTTGCGGTTCGCCACCTCGGTGGAGATCGCATAGGCGTCCTCCATGGTGATGCCCGGCCACGTCTTGGAGAGTTGGACCGCCTGCTTGCGCTCCTTTTCCGCCATCATGAGGGTATCGGCGGCCTTGTTGCGATCGGCATCGGACATCATGAGGAGAAAGCCTTTTTCAGATCACTTGAGATTACCGGCAGGCGACCATCAGGACGACGGTTTCCTGGGGACATTGGCCCGCCGCGGGTTCGCGGCCGGACATCCAGACCGCGGGCGGACAGTTTTGCGACGATTGGACGTTGATGGGGTTGCCGTCCTGAAAGCCCTTGGTGCGGCAGACACTCGCCGCCGCCGAGCGGCAGTCGGGCGCGCCGTTGGGCGCGAGCGCACAGCGCTGATGGACTTCGATGAAACGTCCGGCCGGTATGCGAATGAGCGCGGTCGCCGCCTCTTTGGTGGCTTGGGCCGCCTGCTTGAGCGCATCCTGCGTGGCTTCGGCGGCGCCGTTCGCGCCCGTATGCGCACTGTCCCACCAGCGACCGAATTCGTAGACAAAACCCGGCTGCCCGGCCGGCGGCGGTTGAGTCGGAAACAGACCGCGCGGCTGCGATACCGGAGCCACAGCCTGCGCTGCGGGCGCCTGGGCCTGCGGTGCGGTTTGCGCCGGCGCTGCCGATGTGGGGACGGGGCCGTTTGGGACCGGTGTCTGGGCAGTCTGTGCCAAGGCCACCGTCATTGCGGTTGTCGATAGCGACGCGGCGAGAAGCCATGTCGTCGCCGGCGCGCCATGACGCCGCGAATGTGCAGATCTGGTCATCATGATTTTTATGACCTTTGCTGTCCCTGTCGCCAGCCAGCCCGAAGCAATTGTGGCGGTCAATTTAGGCAGCGGCAAGGTCACAATTGGCGCAACCGGCCGGCCGGTACTGCCCGTTTTGCCGGCGTCTCGGGCCTTTATCGCGGCCGCCGGACCTCGGACCAGCGCGACCAGATGAACCACGCGCAACCGGCGGCGACGACAGCGATGATGACCGCATCGAATTCGTGAAACAGGCGGCGCAGCGTCGGATCGCTGTCCCAGCGCGCGCCCAACACCATGCCCACATAGGCGAGCGCAAGGCACCACGGCCACGAGCCGATAAACGAATAAATCTGGAATTTCAGCATCGGCATCCGCGCCAACCCGGCGGGAAAGGAAATGAAGGTCCGGACCACCGGCAACAGCCGGCCGACAAACACCGTGACGGCGCCGTAGCGGGCAAAAAACCGTTCGGCGCGATCAATCTCCTCGTGACGGATCAGCACATAGCGGCCCCAGCGCTCGAACGCCGCGCGCCCGCCGTATGCGGCCACCAGATAGGCGATGGTCGAGCCGATATTGCAGCCGATCGCGCCGGCGGTCGCCGCGCCGATCAGGTTGAAGCGGCCAACCGACACCAGGTATCCGGCGAACGGCATGATGATTTCGGATGGTAAGGGAATACAGGCCGACTCGATCGCCATCAGGCCCGTGACGCCGAGGTATCCGCCGCCCGAAATGACGGCAACCACGAAGGACACGAGCACCGACAGGGCGTGGTCGAGCATGTGGATCCAAAGAACAGGAGAAAGGAAAGCGGATCAACGCCGCTTGCGGACGCGGCGGCCTTCGAGAACGACGATTTTCCGACGGGCGGAATCTTCGACGAGCTTTTTTGGCACCTTTTCGGCGATGCCGAGGAGCCGCTCACGCCGGTCCATTTCCTTCCACACGTCGTCGGGACGGATGTTGGTCGCGACCCACAGCACGACGAGATTATAAATCAAGTCGGCGCTTTCCCTAACGACTGCTTCACGGCCCCCGTTCATGGCATCGATGACCACCTCAACCGCCTCTTCGGCCAGCTTTTTGGCCATCTTGCTGCGCCCCGAGCGCAACAGTCGGGCGGTGCGCGACGTCGACGGGTCGTCGTGCCGGCAGTCCAGCGTCGCTTGGTAGAGGCGCGCAATCGAATCAGTCATGAGGGTAGGAGAATAGCGCGATCTTGTCGCGATTGTGTTAATGGCATGGCGGCGAGACTCTTTTGGGGCCTACTCGTCCTGGGCGAGCAGGCAGGCATTGCCCCCGGCGGCAGCCGTGTTGATGGTGACGACCTGCTCCGAGGCGAAGCGGCGCAGGTAATTCGGGCCGCCGGCCTTGGGCCCGGTCCCTGATAATGCTGCGCCGCCGAACGGCTGGGTGCCGACCACGGCGCCGATCATGTTGCGGTTGACGTAGACGTTGCCGTTTTCCAGGCGGGCTGCGATGCGCTCGACGGTCAGGTCGATGCGCGAATGGATGCCGAGCGTCAGCGCGGTGCCATTGCGGGCGATGGCTTCGAGCAGGGCGTCCAGTTCGTTCGCGCGCCAGCGTACGACATGGAGGACGGGCCCAAAGACTTCTTCCTGAAGGTTGTCCGCGCTTTCGAGTTCAATGACGGTGGGCGCCACATAGGTGCCTTGGTCGGGTACTGCTCGGTCGCGGTCATAACGGAAGCGAATGCGGCCCGCGCGCTCCATTCTGGCGACCCAGCGGTCGAGCTTTGCCTTGGCGTCGGCATCGATCACGGGGCCGACATGTGTGGCAGGATCGCGCGGATCGCCGATTTTCAGTTCACGTGCAGCGCCGATCAGCATGTCAAGAATGCGCTCCGCCACGTCATCTTGCAGGCAGAGCAGCCGCAGCGCCGAACAGCGCTGTCCGGTGGAGCGGAACGCCGAGGTGATCACATCGTCGGTGACCTGCTCAGGCAAAGCGGTGGCGTCGACGATCATGGCGTTGATGCCGCCGGTCTCGGCGATCAGCGGTACGATCGGTCCGTTCTTTGCGGCGAGCGCGCGGTTGATGGTCTGCCCGACTTCGGTCGAGCCGGTGAAGGCGACGCCGGCAGCGTGGGGATCGGCGACGAGGATTCCACCGGTCGTGCCGTCGCCGGGAACAAAATGCAGGGCGGTCGCCGGAATGCCGGCCTTGTGCAGCAACTCAACCGCGCGGGCGGCCACCAGCGGTGTCTGCTCGGCCGGCTTGGCAACAACGGTGTTGCCGGCGGCAAGCGCCGCTGTCACCTGGCCGAGAAAGATCGCGAGCGGAAAATTCCACGGGCTGATACAGACAAACGCGCCGCGGCCGCGATAGCGCAGCATGTTGCTCTCGCCGGTCGGTCCCGGCATCTGCTGCTCGGCGAGGGCGCTGCGTGCTTGCGCCGCATAGTAGCGGCAATAGTCGGTGGCCTCGCGGAATTCGGCGAGCGCGTCGTCGAGCGTCTTACCGCCCTCATTCTGCAGCAGCGCGAGCAATTCACCGCGATGCGCTTCAAGGCTTTCGGCGGCGCGTTCGAGGATCGCGGCGCGATCCTCGGTTGGCGTTGCCGTCCAGTCCGGGAATCCAGCCGCTGCTGCCGCCATCGCGGCCGCGGCCGTTGCCGCATCGGCATCGCGAACTGTCCCGACCGGCTGACCGTCGATCGGCGACAGTATCTTGCGCTCCATGCCGCCGCGCGCGATGCCATCGATGACGGGAGCGGCCTCGTTGCGCGGTGCGTTTCCGGTGCGGACTTCCGCGACCAGCCCGTCGAGGCTTGCGCGGTCGCCAAACTCCACGCCCGCGGAGTTGCGCCGGGCCGGCATATAAAGATCGCGGGGCAGCGGAATATTGCGATTGCGCGCAGCTGCGGCGTCGCCAATGCGATCCTGCGGCCGGCGCAAAACGCGCTCGATCGGCACGCTCGCATCGGCTGCGACCGTGACGAAAGACGAGTTGGCGCCGTTCTCCAACAGCCGCCGCACCAGATAGGCGAGCAGATCGCGATGGCCGCCGACCGGCGCATAGATGCGGCAGGCAACGTCCGGCAGTTCGGCGATGAGCGTTTCGTAGAGCGCTTCTCCCATGCCGTGCAGGCGCTGGAACTCGAAGCCGTCGACGCCGCCCGCGTCCTCGATCACGCTGGCGACAGTGAGCGCGTTGTGGGTGGCAAATTGCGGAAACAGGTTGTTGCGTGCGGCCAACAAGCGGCGAACGCAGGCCATGTAGCAAAGATCTGTCATGGGCTTGCGGCTGAACACCGGGTAATCGGCAAGGCCGCGCTCCTGCGCGCGCTTGATCTCGGTGTCCCAATAGGCGCCCTTGACCAAACGCACCGTGAGCCGGCGGTGAGTGGCGATGGCGGCTTCTTCGATCCACGCGATGACATTCAAGGCGCGCTTCTGATAAGCCTGCACGGCAAGTCCGAAGCCGTCCCAACCGTCGAGCGACCGATCTTGCAACACGCGGCCGATCACTTCGAGGGAAAGCTCCAGCCGATCGGCCTCTTCGGCGTCGATGGTGCATTGCAGATCGTGTGCTTTCGCCATCTGTGTGAGCGCAATGATGCGAGGCGTCAGTTCCTTGAGCACGCGCTCGCGCGAGATCGCTTCGTAGCGCGGATGCAGCGCCGAAAGCTTTATTGAAATTCCGGGGCGTCCGGGCAGGGCGGCATTGCCGGCGTTGGTGCCGATGGCCGTGATGGCGCCGGCGTAGGCGTCAAAATATTTTTCAGCGTCCGCCGCTGTGCGCGCGCCTTCGCCGAGCATATCGAATGAATAGCGGAAATCGGTGTGGCCGCGGGCGCGGATGAGCGCCTCGTCGATCGTCTGCCCGAGCACAAAATGCGAGCCGATCAGCCGCATCGCCTGACGCGTTGCCGCGCGCATCGCCGGCAGACCGAGGCGGCGTCCGACCGTGTCGAGAATTGTTTCCGGCGTCTCTCCCGGATGAATGATGCGGGCAGCGATGCCGAGCGTCCATGCCGAGGCAGAGACGAGGAGAGCGGTGGACTTGACGTCGCTCTCGAGCCAGCGGCCGGCCGCGAGTTTGTCCTCGATCAGCCGGTCGGCGGTGGCGGCGTCGGGCACGCGCAACAGCGCCTCGGCCAGTACCATGAGGGCGAGGCCCTCTTTGGTCGACAGCGAATAGGCGTGCAGAAAATCTTCGACACCGCCGAGCCCGGTCGCTTTGGCGCGGATCGCCTCGACCAGCCGCCGGGCCTGGGCATCGATGTGCTGTTCGGCGGCGCCGTCGCGCGTCGCCTGGGCGAAAAACGTTCTAGCCAGTTCTTCGTCTGCCGCCGTGTACGGTGCGTGGAAAGGCGGCAACTCGCAAAGAGGCGCATCCATCGCGCCAGTCTATTCCCTCGAGTCGAGGCCGGGGAGGGGCGTGGTTTCCGCTCACCCCATTTTGTGGTCCGCTAATCGGCCTGCGCCCGCTTGAGTGCTTCGAGATCGAACTTCTTCATCTTCATGACCGCGCTCATGACGCGATCACGCGCGTCGCCGCTCGACTGTGAGATCAGTTGCGGCAACGCTGACGGCACGACTTGCCAGGACAATCCATATTTGTCCTTGAGCCAGCCGCAGGGGCCCTCCTGGCCGCCGTCGCTGAGTTTCTCCCAGAAATGGTCGATCTCGGTCTGGCTGTCGCACATGACCTGGAACGAGATCGCCTCTGAGAACTTGAATTGCGGACCGCCGTTGAGCGCCGTGAAGGTCTGTCCTTCGAGTTCGAACGCGACCATCATGACCGACCCCGCCTGCTTGCCGTGCACATCCTGGCCGGCGTTGCCGTAGCGGCTGATCTGTTTGATCCGCGAATTGGCGAAGACGGACGTGTAGAAATTCGCTGCTTCTTCGGCCTGAGTGTCGAACCACAAACACGGTGTCACCTTTTGGGTGAGGCTCGCCATGGGAACTCCTTTCACGAAGCTGCGGCGCCGCTATTTCGCGCCGGTGAGGTAAGTCTCGAGTCGCTCGAACGTGCCGCCCCAGCCGCCGCGCATGCTGTCGCGGGCCGCGTCGAAGGTTTGCCGTTCTTCATCCGTCGCATTGAGCGGCGACCAGACAAGCGTGACTTTGGTCTTGCCGCCCGGCTGCTCCTCGAAGGTGACGGTCGTGAGCAGCTCGAGCGGCCAGGTCGCACTGAGCGGATGCCGGGTGGAGCCGCCGGCCTCATTCGAAAACGAATGAGCCCAGACCAGGCGCTGCGGGGGCGTGATTTCGCGATAGACGAACTTTCCCCACATGACGTTGCCGCCGGGATCGCGCATCGCGCCCAGATAGGTCCCGCCGACGCGGAAATCCATGTTCGAAGCGACGATGGTGCAGCCCTTCGGGCCCCACCACTCTTTCATGCGCTCCGGATCGGTGAAGCATTGCCACACCAGATCGCGCGGTGCATCGAACACGCGGGAAATGACGAAGTCAGCGATTTTCGCTTTAACAGTCATGTCATGCTCCCCAACGCCGGCATCTTGTTCACTCAGTGTTCGACGAGCACCATCCAGCCGACGCCGAATTTGTCGGCCACCATGCCGAAGCGCGATGAGAAGAAGGTCTTTGTCAGCGGCATGTTCACCTTTCCGCCTTCGGCCAGCGCGTTGAACATCCGTTCGGCATCCGCATCGGACGGCGCGCTCAGCGCCAGCGCGATGCCATTGAAATTGGGGCTGCCCTGACAGCGGCCGTCGGACATCAGAATTTGCGTGTCGCCGATGTGAACAGCGGCATGCATCACCTTGTCCTTGCTCTGCGGTGTGACCATCGACTGGTCCGGCGACTCTTTGAAGCGCATGAGCATGTCGACCTTGGCGCCGACAGCCTTTTGATAGAAATCGATCGCTTCGTCGCAGCGGCCCTCGAAGCTGAGGTATGGTTGAACTTGCATGTCAGTCTCCTTGCTTGCTGATGTGAAGTTCCGGATGGTTGGATTGACCAGTCCCTTCGATCGAACCAAGGACGCGTGACCTTGGTTCGCGCCGACAGGTATCAAAAATATTTTTTTTCATGCCGGCCGGCTTTCCGCCATGAGGCGATCAAGATGACGGCGGATATGCGCCGCCTCGGCCGGCGTATGCGCGAGCGCGATTGCTTGACCGAATGCTATGCGCGCTTCGCTGCACCGGCCGAGTTGCATGAGTAATCCGCCGCGCAGTCCGAAAAAGTGAAAATAACCATCAAGCTGTTCGACCAGCGGCTCGATCATCGCCAATGCGGCGGCAGGTCCTTGCACTTTGCTCACTGCGACGGCGCGGTTGAGCGTCACCACCGGCGACGGCTGCAGCCGCTCAAGCTCGGCATAGAGTTGGTCGATCTCGGACCAGTCGGTCTCGGCCGGCTGCTCAGCCCGCGCATGCGCGGCCGCGATAGCGGCCTGGAGCTGATAAGGACCGGGGCGGCGATGGCGACGCGTCTTATCGAGCAGCGCGAGTCCCTCGGCGATCATGTCGCGATCCCACCGGCGCCGATCCTGGTCCTCCAGGAGCACAATAGCGCCATCGTCATCAAGGCGGGCGGACGTTCGTGCATGCTGGAGTAGCAGCAATGCCGTCAGGCCCATGATTTCTGGCTCGTTGGCAAATAGTCCAAGCAACAGGCGCGATAGCCGGATCGCCTCGTCGCACAGCGACACGCGTACATGCCGCTCGCCGCCGCTCGCCGAGTACCCTTCGTTGAAGACCAGGTAGATCATGGCGGCGACCGCGGCGAGCCGTTCGGTGCGCTCGGCCGCCCCGGGTGCTCCGAACGGCACGTCGGCGCGCGCCACGCGGCTCTTGGCGCGGGTAATGCGCTGCTCCATGGCGCTTTCGCCGATCAGAAAGGCGCGTGCAATCTCCCTGACCGAGAGGCCCGAAACGATACGCAGCGCCAGGGCGATTTGCTGCACGGCGGGTAGATCCGGATGACAGCAGACGAACAGCAGCCGCAGTACATCGTCGCGATAATGAGAATTATCCAGCCGCTCGGCGATGTCGGCCTCGGCATCGCCGAGATCGGACATCTGGTCGTCTGCGGGCAGCGGGCCACTCTTGGCGCGGCGGCGCGTTTCGTCGAGTCCGGCATTACGGCCGACGAGCACGAGCCAGGCGACCGCATCGCGCGGGGGACCATTGACCGGCCAATTCTTCAACGCGCGCAGACAGGCTTCCTGAAAAGCTTCTTCGGCTTGGTCGAGCGAACGGAAATAGCGCACCAATGCGCCGACCGCCTGAGGGCGAGCCGATCGCAATACGGAATCGATCCAGTCGATGTCGCTCAAGGAACCTTGCCTTGCGGTGCAAACAGCTTCACCGGCCGGATTTCAAAGACGACTTTTTCGTCGCGTCCGATCTCTTGCGCGATGTCGATCGCCGCTTCGAGCGAGTCGCAATTGATCAGATAGAAGCCGAGCAGCGCTTCCTTGGTTTCAGCAAACGGACCGTCGAGTACGACCGGCTCGCGGCCCATGCGCACCGTCGTCGCCGCGGTCGTCGGCATCAGGCGCACGGCGGGGCCGAGCTTGCCGCGCGCCGCGAGTTTGTCGGTGACCTTAGCGCGTTTGGCAAGCACCGCGTCGTCTTCCGCCTTGGTCCAGGAATTGACGATCGCCTCGTCGTGGCAGCACAGAAATGCGTACAGCATGATCCCTCCAGTTTCCCAAGGACGAACGACTATGGCCCATTCCGACAGTCAGGTTGCAAATTTCGAAGGCGCGCCGGGTGGGAACTATGTCGTTGAGGTGACAGGGGTTTCGGGGCGCCAGACGCCCCAGCGTGATTTTACCGGCGACCCGGAGGCGGGCCGTGCCGCTTGGTGAATGCCGTCGGGCTGCCGCGCCGAAGGAGCGGCAAGTGGCCCAGACTTGCCGAAAGAGGTCGCTGACCAAGCCCAGATAGCCGGCGCGGATCATGTTGGTGGCCAAGCCGTAGCAGAGCAGCATGTCGAGCATGACGGTTCTTCCTCATCACCCCTTCCAGGACGACCGGTCACGCCCCATTCCGACAGCCTCGAACGAATATTTTCAGATCGCTCTTGGCTGAAGAAGATTTTCCGTCAGGGCTTTCTGCGAACGCTTAAGTGGATGGCATTCGGCGTCGGTATGCGCTCAACGCATTCATACCCAAGAGAACGCAGATCAAGACCAGCGAAGAGATTTTCACCCGCGCCGAGAAAGACTGTGGAAATAGCGAGATGCAGTTCATCAACCAGACGAGCGCGCAAGTATTGTTGGATCGTCGAGACGCCGCCGCCGACGCGAACATCTTTTCCATTTGCGGCATCCCGCGCCTGTCGAAGAGCGGCTTCGATGCCGTCTGTGACGAAATGGAACGTCGTGCCGCCGTCCATAACGATTGGTGCACGCCAGTGATGGGTTAGAATAAACGCCGGCACGTGATACGGAGGGTTTTCACCCCACCAGCCTTTCCAATTGTCATCAGGCCACGGCCCCCGAATGGGCCCAAACATGTTGCGGCCTATTATCCAGGCGCCGACATTTTCGAAGCTGCGCGCCGCGAATTGGTCGTCGACCCCAGCCTCCCCACCATCTTGGCCGAACATTGCCCGAAAGGTCCGGGTCTTAAATGCCCACTCGTGCAGGGCCATCCCGTTCACACCCAGCGGATTCTCCGCGCTCTGCCTGGGTCCGGCGCCAAAGCCATCGAGCGATAGTGAGAAGGCGCGCACAGTTACACAATTCGACATCGGTCACCTCAACTGGGTCGCCACATACTCGGCCAGCCGCGCCATGGTCTGCACCAGACCGGTGTCGGCGCCGTGCTCCTTGACGACGCGGTCGCGCTCGCCAGCGGTCGGGAAGTCGCCGCGCCAGACGATGCGGGTGCGGCCGCCGAGATCTTCGAACGTGATGATTTGCCGAAACTGCACCGGCTCGACATCGTCGCCGCCGCCGTGGCGGTAGACGATGCGTTCCGGCGGTGTGACCTCTTCGTAGGTGATGCGGTTCTGATAATCGCGGCCATCGGGACCATGCATGACGAAGCGCCAGACGCCGCCCGGCCGCATGTCGAAACTGAGCGTCGTTGTCTTAAACCCGTTCGGTCCCCACCACTGCGCCAGATGGTTTGGATCGGTGAATGCGGAAAACACCAGATCGCGCGGTGCGTCGTATTCGCGCGTGCCGACGATCGAACGCGGATCGCTGTCGAGATCGAGGTTATTTCTTGCGACCATGCGCGGTACTCTTCGCTTTCGGTGCTTTGGCTTTGGGCTCTTTGCCCGGTTCTTTGGCTTGCAGCTTTTTCAGATAATCGCCGAGCCGGTCAAAGCTCTCGTCGTAGAAACGGCGATAGTGTTCGAGCCAATCGTCGACTTCCTTCAGCGCGTGTGGCTCGATACGGCAGGGCCGCCACTGCGCCTCGCGCGAGCGTGCGATCAGCCCGGCATGTTCCAGCACCTTCAGGTGCTTGGACACGGCCGGCAGGCTCATGGTGAACGGCTTGGCGAGCTCCATGACCGACGTCTCGCCGAGTGCCAGCCGGGCAAGGATGGCGCGGCGGGTCGGATCGGCGAGGGCTGAAAAGGTGGCGTCCAGGGTCGTCATGAACCATCCAGTTAAATAACTAATAGGTTAAATACAAAAGCCCGCTGGGCTCGTCAAGCGTCGCGTGCAGAACACTTGCCGACCGCCGCATTAGTCCTATTTCAACCGCATCGGCGCTGAACTGTCGGATACGCTGGACTGTCGGACACCATGTCGTTACTTCGGCTCTATGGGCGTGTTCTGGCGCTGCTCGCACCTGAGGCGCGGCTCGCGATCACGCTGGCGGTCGCCAACATCGCGCTCGCGGTGTCGCAATTCGTCGAGCCGGTGCTGTTCGGCCGCATCATTGATCGGCTGACAGGAGCGTTGCCCGCTGGCCTCGATGCCGCCGCGCGCGTGCTGGCGCCGCTGATCGGGACTTGGGTTGGCCTCGGCCTGTTCATCGTTGTCTCGGCGGCGCTGGTCGCCTGGTTTGCCGACCGGTTGGCGCATCGCCGGCGCAACATGGTGACGGCCGACTTTTTCGAGCACGTGCTGCAGCTGCCGCTGGCGTTTCATACCGCCGCCCATTCGGGCCGGCAGGTGAAGGTGATGTTCAGCGGCACCTACACAATGTGGTGGCTCTGGCTGTCCTTCTTTCGCGAATATTTCGCGGCTTTCGTGTTTGTATGCGTGCTGCTGCCGATGACGCTCGTGCTCAACTGGCGGCTGGCGATGCCGCTGCTTGGCCTATGCGTGGCGTTTGCGGCATTGACGGCGCTGGTCGTGCACAAGGCTTTCGGTTTGCAGCGTGCGGTCGAACAGCACTATTCGGCGATGGCGGAGACCGCGGCCGATGCGCTCGGCAATGTAGCACTGGTCCAAAGCTATGCGCGCATCGATCGCGAAGTGTCGGGGCTGCGCGATCTCGTCAACGCGCTGCTCAACGCGCAACTGCCGGTGCTCACGTGGTGGGCCGCCGCGGCCGTGCTGACGCGCGCCGGCACGACGCTTACCATGCTGATGATTCTCGTTTTAGGCACCTATCTCAAGCTTGTTGGGCTGGCTTCCATCGGTCAGATCGTGAGCTTTATGAGCATCTCGGGCCTGCTGGTCGCCCGCTTGGAACAATCGGTCAGCTTCGCCAACCGCATGTTCCTCGATGCGCCGAAGCTGATCGAGTTCTTCGACGTACTCGATACCGAGCCGGCACTGCGCGACCGCCCCGACGCCATCGATCCGGGACGCCTGCGCGGGCGCGTCGAATTCAAGGATGTATCGCTGTCTTACGATGGCCGGCAGCCCGCCGTTTCGAACTTAAGCTTCACGGCGCAGCCCGGCGATACCGTGGCGCTGGTCGGGCCGACCGGCAGCGGCAAATCGACGGCGCTCGCGCTGCTGCACCGCGCGTTCGATCCGCAGTCGGGATCGATCGCAGTCGATGGCGTCAACATCCGCGACTATAAGCTCACGGCGCTGCGCCACAACATCGGTGTCGTATTTCAGGAAACGCTGCTGTTCAACCGCTCGATTGCGGAGAACCTGCGCGTCGGCAGGCCGAATGCCAGCGACAGCGACTTGCGCGCGGCGGCAAGACGGGCGCAGGCGCTCGATTTCATCGAGCGCAAGCCGGATGGTTTCGAGTCCAATATCGGCGAACGCGGCCGGCTGCTCTCCGGCGGCGAGCGCCAGCGGTTGGCGATTGCCCGTGCGCTCCTTAAAGATCCGCCGATCCTCATTCTCGACGAAGCGACCAGTGCGCTCGATCCGGTGACCGAGACGAAGGTCAGTCTCGCGCTCGATGAAGTGATGAAAGGGCGTACCACTTTTGTGATTGCGCACCGGCTCGCCACTATCCGCAACGCCACGCGGATTTTGGTGTTTCGCAACGGCCGCATTGCCGAGACCGGCACATTCGACGAGTTGTACCGGCGCGGCGGTTTTTTCGCCGAACTCGTGGAAGCGCAGTTCGTGCCGATAGCCGCGGAATAGCTGGAGCATTTTCCGGAAAAGTGGACGCCGGTTTTCCGCAGAAAATGCGACCAAATCTATAAAGTTAGAGCGCTTCCCGATTCAACGTAATCGGGAAGCGTTCTAGCGTAGCCGCTCCAGAATGCTGACGTAATTGGCGACCGCGGCGCCCCCCATATTAAAGACGCCGCCGAGTCTTGCGTCCTTGATCTGCATGTCGCCGGCAGTGCCGGTCAGCTGCATGGCCGTGAGCGCGTGCATCGAGACGCCGGTGGCGCCGATCGGATGGCCCTTGGCCTTAAGACCGCCGGACGGATTGATCGGCAACGCGCTATCTTTGGCGGAGATGCCCTCGGCGATAACGCGCGCGCCTTGGCCTTCCGGCGCCAGCCCCATCGCCTCATAGACAAGCAGCTCGGCGATGGTGAAACAGTCATGCACCTCGGCGAACGATAAATCGTTCAGTCCGACACCGGCCTGCTTGAGCGCACGCTGCCAGCCCAGCGCGCAGCCCTCGAACTTGAGCACGTCGCGCCGCGACATCGGCAAAAAGTCTTGCACGTGTTCGGCGGCGCGAAACACAATGGCCTTGTTCAAGGTCAGGGCGGTTTCGACGTCGGTGAGCACCAGCGCGGCAGCGCCGTCGGAGACGAGCGAGCAATCGGTGCGCTTGAGCGGTCCAGCGACCCGTGGGTTCTTGTCGCTCTCGGCGCGGCAGAATTCGTAGCCCAGATCCTTGCGGATCTGCGCATAGGGATTGCCGACGCCGTTCTTATGGTTCTTGGCCGCGATCCGTGCCAGCGCGTCGGACTGATCGCCCCAGCGCTGGAAATAGAGCGAGGCGATCTTGCCG
Source organism: Xanthobacteraceae bacterium (assembly GCA_049300295.1). Lineage (GTDB taxonomy): Bacteria > Pseudomonadota > Alphaproteobacteria > Rhizobiales > Xanthobacteraceae > BOG-931. Next base: position 54,346 of record JBAQJL010000081.1, on the reverse strand, counting down.
AAAATGCCGGCGAAGCCGCCGTCAATGTCAGCTTCCTCGCGCACGTAGGAGGCTTTCAGGAGGTTGCGTCCGACCTCGGGGCCGGGTGTCGTCGTCATCTGCTCGACGCCAACGACCAGCACGATGCGCGCCGCGCGCGCCGCGATTGATTTGAGGCCCTGATGCACTGCGGCCGAACCGGTAGCGCAGGCGTTCTCGACCCGGGTCGCCGGTTTGAATCGCAGATCGGGCGAGGCCTGCAGCACCAGCGAGGCGGAAAAATCCTGGGCCGAGAAGCCGGCGTTGAAATGGCCGAGCACGATCTCGTCGACCTCCCTGGGGGCGACGCCGGCATCGATTAGAGCGGCGTTCGCCACCCGCACGATAAGGCTCTCGACGGTTTCATCGGCAAGCTTGCCGAAGGGCGTATGCGCCCATCCCACGATGCACGCGGTCATGATCGCTCCATTGCCATTGTTTATGGCCCTCGTTTATGCGGCCGCAATGTCCAAATGACCGGATAAATTGTCGCGTTGCCGAACTTTAGACGCTTTTGCTGGTCTATGGCCTAGGCCGAACCGCACTGTCGCACTGCGCAAGGTTAGCCCGGATCGGCTTTGCGTTCGAGGCCGCCATGCTGTTACATAGGGTTTACCGCGCAGGCTTGGGAAACCCGCCTTGCCGTGGCTCTCGACCACGGCCAACCGAACGGACCGCAACACGTGACTCGTAAGCTAGCCATTCGGCCGTCGGCGTTCGCAGGCGCGTTCGGATCCATTTTACTCGGCTCGTTGTTGGCTGCGGCCGTGGTGTCGCAGGCACGCGCCGAAGCCACGATTTTGGTCGATGTCGCGAGCGGTAAAGTCCTGCAGGCGGATAACGCAACCTCTCCGTGGTATCCGGCGTCGACGTCGAAGCTGATGACATTGTACGTGACGCTGAGCGCGATCCGCGACCATCGCATCACGTTTGACACGCTGTTCACGGTGTCGCGCGCGGCCGCCATGCAGTCGCCGACCAAGATGGGCTTCCCGGTCGGCACCCAGGTCACGGTCGATAACGCCATCAAGATGATGATGGTCAAGTCGGCGAACGACATGGCGGTGATGATCGCGGAGGGCGTCGGCGGCAGCGTCGATGGTTTTGCGCAGGAAATGACCGAGACGGCGCATCGCCTGGGAATGAGCGAGTCCAACTGGGTCAATCCCAATGGCCTGCCGGCCGATGGCCAGATCACCTCGGCGCGCGACCTCGCCATCCTGGCGCGGGCGCTGATCCGCGATTTCCCCCAATACAGTTTCTATTGGCACATCCCGGCGATCCAGTACGGCCGGCGCGAGGTGCGCAATTACAATCCGTTGCTCGGCCGTTATCCGGGGACCGACGGCATGAAGACCGGCTTTATCTGTGCGTCCGGCTTCAACCTTGTCGCCACCGCAACGCGCGACAACAAGCAATTGATCGCGGTCGTGCTCGGCGCGTCATCCGGCGCGGCACGCGCCGTAAAGGCCGCGGAAATGCTGGAAAGCGGCTTTCGGCAGAATCCGCTGTCGTGGCTCATTCCCTCGCTCGGCACGGTGGACGAACTCAAGCCGATCGAAGCCGATCCACCCAATCTGAAAGATGAAATGTGCGGGCCGCACCGCAAGCGGATGCGGCAAGCAGAGTCCGATGACGAAGGCCTGGATGCGACCGGCGCCGATGGCAACGGCGACGCGGCGGACGCCACACCCAAATTCTCGGTGCTGCTCTCGGCGCTGCGTGCGCCAACGGCGAAGAATTTGAATCTGTTATCGGACGGTGGGCCGGTGGTGCCGACCGTCGTCTATACCGGGCCCACGCGCCCGCCGGGCTGGAAGCCGCCTGCGGTGACGGTGCGCAAACGGGTCGCCGCGGCCGTCAAGCCGGCGAAGCCCAAGGGGAAGCCGGAAGCCCGCTACAAGCCGGCGGCGGTGGCCGCCAAGCCGGCCGTCAAGCCGAAGCCCGCGCAATAACAGCCGCCGGGTCCAGCGCGCGCAATCGTCACTCAAGATCGGCATTCGGCGCGGGGAACAGCATGAACGGCAAGATGACTATTTCCGCGCTTCAGCAAATGAAGCGGGACGGAAAGAAAAGCATCGGCGTAGTCGCGTGGGATTATCAGATCGCGCGCATCGCCGATCGCGCCGGCGTGGATTTCGTCTCGGTCGGCGATTCGGTGGGCGTCAATCTGTGGGGACGCTCCGAAGTCGCCGAAGTGACGATGGACGAGATGCTGATCTGCTGCAAGGCGGTGCGGGCCGGCGTCGAGCGCGCGCTGGTGAGTTGTGACATGCCGTACGGGCCGGTGCAGGAGGGCGTTCAGGCCGCGATCACCGCCGCTATTCTTCTGATGCAGGAGGGCGGTGCCGACATGATCAAAGTCGATGCCGCAGCCGAATATCCCAATACGGTGCGCGCGATGGTCTCCGCCGGCATTCCGGTGTTCGCTCAGTTCGGGCTGACGCCGCAGACTGCGATCAAATACGGTATTCCCTATAGCGCGCAGAACTCGCCGCAGGCACAGGCTGGCGCCGAGGCGGCGGAAAAACTCGTCGCCGAGGCAAAGCTTCTGGACGACGCCGGCGCTGCGTGTCTCGATTTCACCAATTCGGGGCCGGTTGCGGGCGCGGCGGTCGTGAAGGCGGTGAAAATTCCGGTGATCGGCGGCTTCGGCGGCGGGCCGTGGCTCGACGGCCGCGTTCGGCTCGCGCATACCGCGATCGGCTACGCGGAAAAGTGGATCGACTCCGAGACCGACACCTACGTCAACACCGCGAAAGCTGCGCTTGAAGCCTTCACGGCGCTGATCGCGGACGCGCGCGCCGGGCATCAGATCAAGGGCTAGGCGATGCCGACCGCCGTCGTCGACGGTATCGCCAGACGCTACGGGAGCCCATCAGACCTCACTTGATCTCATTGATCTGCGCCTCGCTCAGTCCACGGATGAAGTCCGGCAGCGGGATGAACCCAACGGACCCGAGGTATTTCTCGCTATTGCCTCCTGTCGCCGAGATAGCCCAGCTCAAGAAGGCGCGGACCGCGCCGGCGGTCGCGGCGTCGGGTTGCGACCTCGAAACAACCGCGTACTCGTAGTTGATCAGAGGGTAACAGTTTACGCCCGGAGCAAAGACCAGACTGATGCGCTCATAGGCGGGCGTGCGCGGATCGAGTTGGGCCGCGGCGTCCGCAATCGACTGCGGCGTGGGGAGCAAAAATTTGCCGGCTTGGCTCTTGACCATGGCGGTGCCGAGACCGGCTTTGGTGATCTGTCCTGTGTAACTGATGCCCACGTAGCCGATCGAGTAAGGCGTCGCGGCGAGCGCCTGAATGAGGCCGTCATTTCCCTTCGCGGTCTTTTCCCCGGCAACATTCGGCCAACGGATGTTGCTGCCGTAACCGGGGTTGTTTTCCCAACTCTCGGCGGAAAAATCGAGGAATTGGGTGAAGATGAAGGTATCGCCCGAACCCTCGGCACGGCGGACCGGAATGATTGTCTGATGTGGCAGGGTCACGCCTGGGTTCATCGCCTTGATCGCGGGATCGTCCCACTGCGTGACAGCACCGGTATAGATTTCGGCGAGGGTCGGCCCGTCGATCTTGATATTCGCGCCATTGAGACCCGGAAGATTATAGTTGATCGTCTGGGCCGAGATGGCGAGCGGGATATCGAGGATAATCGGGTTCTGCGCCGCGACTTTGTCGGAAAGATAGGCGTCGGAGGCGCCGATCCTGACCTTGCCTGCGAGCGCGGCTTCCTCGCCGACGCCGGAGCCGGTCGCCGCAGCAGTCAGCGTAACGTCAGGCGCCACTTTGGCATAATCGGGAATCCATTGCGTGAACAGCGGATAGAGCAACGTGGAGCCAGTTTCGTTAAGCGTGATGCTTGCGGCGTGGGATGGAGCCGCTGCCAGCACGCCAACCGCGGTGGAGATCAACGCTGCTGCAAGCATGCCGGGACGAAAACACGGGGAGCGATGGGAGAACGTGATCATGCGGCCACCTTTTCGGCTTCAGGCATTTGCGCGGCAGGTTCACGGCCGATGCGATCGAGGTTCACGCCTGTCGTTTCGATGCGATACATCCAGGTTACAATCGCGCCCAATACGGAGCTGATGACGAGGCCGTAAAGCAGGGAACGAGTACCGATGCTGGCAAGCAGGATCGGGAAACCGTAGGTGGTGGCGACTGCGCCGACCTTGCCGATCATCGCCGCGAAGCCAGCGCCCATGCCGCGCACTGCAGTCGGGAATACCTCGCCCGCGAGCAGATAGGTTTGCGCGTTGGGGCCGATATTGGTCATGAAGTTGAACAGCATCACCCCGGCCATGATGAGGTAGAGTTTGGTCGAACCTGCCGCGTCTATGGACAAGGAGGCAACACCCAATCCGACCGCGCAGCCGAGGAAGCCGAAGATCTGCAATTTGATGCGTCCCAAGGTGTCCGACAGCGCGATGGCGAAGATGATGCCGACGATGAGCAGCGACGTCGTGAGGGCCGCGGCCTGGGCCGAATGGATGCCGCTCGCAATCAGGTCGGCGGGGCTGCGGATCTTGTCTGGCCCGCTGCCGAGCGCGGCGGCGATCAGGGTCGGTGTGAAGACGCCGATGCCGTAAGTGCCGAGATCCTGGAACAGCCACGGCGCCGAAGAGAAGATCGTGGCGCGAAGATTTTTGGCGTTGAAAAGCGCGAAAAAGCTCTGTTTCGAGGCGCTGTGCTCGTCGACGACATGGCGTGTCAGCTCCACTTTCTGAGGGTAGCGCGGCTTACGATGAAGCAGCTGCGCCACGGCTTTTTCGGCGTGTTCGTGCGCACCGCGCACGATCAGCCAGTTGGCGCTTTCCGGGATGAAGAAGCGGCCGACGGTGATGATCACTGCCGGCACCAGGGCGGTTGCGTACATCCACCGCCAAGCGTCGATGTCCGGGTCGAGCATCAGCACGAGGGCGCCGACCGCGATGCCGCTCATCGCGCCCACAGCCTGGAAGGCGAAGGCGCCGAGCACAAGGCGGCCGCGCGACGCGCTGGGAATGCTCTCGGAGATAATCATGTGCGCGGTCGGGTAGTCGCAGCCGAGCGCCATGCCGATGCCGAACAGGCAGATCACCAGCGACCAAAAACTCCCGACCATGATCAGCAGCGCCAGGAACAGGCAGAAGATGATCATTTCGGCGATGAACATGCGTTTGCGGCCGAAATAGTCCGACAGTCCACCGAGCAGGATGGTGCCGACCAGAATGCCCGCGAGACTTGCCGAGGTCACGAGTCCCGACTCGCCCGCGCTCAATCCGAATTCACGGGTGATCAGCGGCACCGTCACGCCGCCCATGAACACCACGAAGCCCTCGAAGAATTTTCCCGACGCCGCGAGCGACCAGATGCGCCACTGCATGCTCGTCATCGGTGTGGATTTCACCGTGGTACCGTCGGGCCACGCGGGCAATTCGTCGATGTATTCCTGGACTGTCCTGGCGGGACCGTTGTTGCCGGCCGACAAGCTTGGCTCTGCAATGTCGCTCATCGCTGAAATCCCCTGTTTGAAAGGTTCGGTCGGCGGATCGTCTGCCAAGACGCCGCACCGTTGCCTTGCACTCCCCGAAGCCTGGGCGAATGCTACAGGACGCCTGATTTCACTTTTGTGACGGTGCGTGTTCGCTGTGGGCGAACGCTGCGCTCACGCCGCTTTTTTTAGCGGCGCGTCCGTGACGCGCTGCAACGCGTCGAGCGTCAGTCCGGGCACCATCTCACGCACAACAAAGCCGTCGTCGGTGACATCGATCACGGCGAGGTTCGTGTAGATGCGCTTGACCACGCCGATTGCGGTCAGCGGATATCCGCAGCGGCGAACCAGCCGGCTTTCGCCGGTCTTGGTCGTGTGCTCCATCAGCACCCACAGCCGCGGCGTTCCGGCCGCGAGATCCATGGCGCCGCCAACCGCGGGCGCGGTGTCGTTCGACGTCGCCCAGTTGGCGATGTCGCCATTCTCGGCGACCTGAAACGCGCCGAGCACACATAGATCGAGATGGCCGCCGCGAATGAGGCCGAAGCTGTCGGCGTGGTGCATATAGGAGCCGCCGGTGCGCAGCGTGATGTATTGCTTGCCGGCGTTGATCAGCCAGCGATTGATCTTGTCCGGCTCGGGCGCCGGCCCCATGCCCAAAATGCCGTTCTCGGACTGGAACACGACTTCGCGCTCCGCCGGCACGTAGTCGGCGACCTGCAAGGGCGCGCCAATGCCGAGATTGACGTACCAGCCTTCGGGAATGTCGCCGGCAAGCCGCGCCGCGATTTCGCGCCGCGTCATCGGTTTGCAGCCGGCAAGAACCTGCTCCGCCGCGTTCACCATTTTCTCCGTCAAGTGACCGTCGGTTCGCCGTACGGCACGTGCACCACGCGGTTGACGAAAATCCCGGGCGTTGCGATCTTCTCCGGATCGAGCGCACCGAGGTCGACAATGTGCTGCGTCTGCGCGATCGTCAATGTCGCGGCCGTCGCCATCACCGGATTGAAATTGCGCGCCGACGATATGTAGGTGAGGTTGCCCCAGCGGTCGGCCTGCCACGCCTCCACCAATGCGACATCGCCGTGGAGCGCCTCTTCGAGAATATATTTGCGGCCGCGGATTTCGCGCTCTTCCTTGCCCTCGGCGAGCTTGGTGCCGACCGCGGTGGGTGTATAGAACGCCGGAATGCCGGCGCCGGCGGCGCGCATGCGTTCGGCCATCGTGCCTTGCGGCACCACTTCAAGCTCGATGCGGCCCTCGCGCCACAGCTTTTCAAACACGACAGGATCGGCGGTGCGCGGAAACGAGCAGACGATCTTGCGCACGCGGCCGGTTTCCAGAAGCTTGGCGAGGCCGAGATGACCGACGCCGGAATTATTGGAAACCACGGTCAGATCCTTGGCGCCCTGTTCGATCAGTCCATCGATCAGCGCATTCGGCTGGCCGATCGAGCCGAAGCCGCCGATGAGCACGACAGAGCCGTCGCGAATCCCGGCCATCGCCTCGGCCATGTCTTTTATGATCTTGTTGATCACTGTGAACTCCCTCCCCCTGAAAGGGGGAGGGTCGGGGTGGGGGTCGCGTGCCGCAAACTGAGCGTTGCGGTAGTACGAGCAATCACCTCCCAGACTCCTTCTCTATTTTCCAACACCTCGTTATTCCAAAAACGAAGAACCGTAATCCCCTTGATGCCCAGCGACGCTGACCTTTGCTCGTCTTTAAATCGACGGGGGTCATTGTTGTGTTGTCCACCATCGACTTCGATAGCGAGACGGATTGCCGGACAATAAAAATCCACGATGTACTTTCCGATCGGGTGCTGACGGCGGAAACTTAAACCTTCGAGTTGACTGCCTTGCAGCACAAACCACAGCCCTCTTTCTGATCTTGTGGCGTCGCGGCGCAAGCGGCGAGCGCGCGCCGTTTTCTCTCTGGTTCGTGAAAACCGCGAGGCCGCAGACCCCCTCCTATCCTCCCCCTTGCAGGGGGAGGAAGAGCCTGGCTGCACATGCGGAGTATTGCCCATCGTTTTGCTGTCGCCGGGTTCTTGTTGATCATCCCACCACGCGACGTTGCGGTTCCGCGCCGAACGCCGGCATTACTTCGCGGGCGAAGCGATACAGGCTGTCGTGCGCGAGGCCGCCGCCGCCGTTGAGCAGGAGATATTCGACGCCGAGCGCGCGCAATTTTTCGAGCTTGCGGGCGATTTCGTCGGGCGTGCCGTAAAGCGCGCTCTCCTCGCTCGCTTCACGCGTATCGGAATAAGCCATGATGCTCGCGGTGTTCTTGACGCCCGGCGCGCTCGACACGGCGGCGAGCCGGCGCTGCGCTTCGAGCCGGCGCTCCAGCGCTCCCTGCTTGTCAGCCTCGTCCTTGGCGACGAAATAGGCGCGCGCGACGCCGACCTCCATCGGATCGAACGTGCGGCCGCGCTTCTCGACTTCGGCCTTGAAGATCGCAATGCGCTCGGCGACGGTTTCGAACGAGGCAAATTGGTCGAGCAGAAGGTTATAGCCGCGCGCGGCGACCTGGCGGATCGAGTCCGGGCTGCCGGCGCCCATCCAGATCGGCGGATGCGGCTTCTGCGCGGTCGGCGGCTCGACGATGATGTCCTCGAACTGCCAGAACTTGCCGCTATGCGAGAAGCGCTGCTTCGACGTCCAGGCCTTGACGATGACGTCGAGTGATTCATTGAACCGCGCGTCGGCTTCCGCCATCGGCACGCCGAAGCCCGCGAATTCGTTGTGGCGGTAGCCCTTGCCGACGCCAAAATCGAGCCGGCCGCCGGACAGAAGATCGATGGTCGCCGCCTGTTCGGCGACCAGCACCGGATTGTGCCACGGCAGCACCAGCACCGCGGTGCCCAGCCGCAAGGTGCGGGTTTTGGCCGCGACCCAGGTCAAGAGCGACAGGCTCGCCGATACCTGGCCAAAGCCGGTGAAATGATGCTCGACCAGAAAGCTCGAGTGGTAGCCGAGCGCCTCGGCCTCGACGTTGTAGTCGACGAACTGCCGATAGCCCTGGCCGGAATCGACATCCGGTCCGCCGTGTCGGGCGGTGGCGCTGCCGAATAACCCAAATCGCATCCCGTTTCCCCCGCGTTTGCGCATCAATGTAGCGAGAAACCCGCGATTTTGGAACGGCCATCGGGCAGATTCGACCCGGTCATCGCAAGGCGCTCGCAGGCCACGAAGCACCCAGCGCCCGCGGCTCCCGCAACCCGCAGACAAGCATTCATTTACCAATCCGCAACTCCAAATTTACCTGTCCGGAAATAGGTTACCGAAGCGGAAAGGGTGCCTGCCGCAGCGACGGCACCCAACAGGTAGTCAGTAAATCTAGCAAGCGATGATGGGCGCCGATCTCAGTTTCATTAGCGAACTCGAACACGCCATCGCCAATGGCTCGTCCGAACGGCGCTCGCAAATTCTGCAGCGGATCACGGATCTGTTCGTGCTCGGCTCGGCGCGGTTCTCCGAAGATGACATCGTGCTGTTCGATGACGTGATCGGGCGTCTTGCCGCCAAGATCGAACAAGCTGCGCAAGTGCTGTTGGCCACCCGGCTCGCGCCGATTGCCAATTCGCCGCCGAAGATCATTCGCACGCTGGCATTCAACGATGCCATCGAGGTCGCCGGTCCAGTCCTGTCGCAGTCGCCGCGGCTCGACGAGGAGACTCTTGTCGAACTGGCGTCGCAAAAAGGCCAGCGCCACATGCTGGCGATTGCGCATCGTCCGTCGCTGAGCGAGGCCGTCACCACGGTGCTGGTCAAGCGCGGCGACCGCGACGTCGTGACCATGATGGTGGGCAACAGCGGCGCGCGTATTTCCAGCCTCGGCTTTGCCATGCTGGTGCAACGCTCCGAAAACGACGACAGCCTTGCCGCCAGTGTCGGCGGCCGGCCGGACATTCCGCCGCACATGCTGCTTACCCTGGTGGCGCGCGCCTCGGAAACCGTTCGGATCAAACTTGAAGCCGCCAATCCGCACGCCAAGGAGGCAGTCCGCCTCGCCGTGCGGGAAGCCGCCGACAAAGTCCAAACCGCGACCATGGAACAGGTACCGGAACATGTCAGCGGCGGCGCCGCGGTCGAGCGCCTGCAGCAATCCGGCGGACTCAATGAGGATATGATCGGCACATTCGCGATCGGCGGCGGCTTCGTCGAGACCTGCGCCGCGCTCGCCACGATGGGCGAGCTGCCGTTGACATTTGTCGAACAGGCGATGACGAGCGAGCGCTCGGAGAACATTCTGATCATCGCGCGCGCCATCGGCCTGTCGTGGCCCACCGTCAAGCAGATTTTGTCGCTCCGCGCCGAAAAGCACATCATGCAGCAGCGCGACATCGCGCGCTGTCTTGCGAGCTACGAACAATTGCGCTCGCAGACCGCGCAGGAAATCGTCCGCTTCTATCGCACGCGGATGCGCGGTCAGCCGGCCCGGCGGGCCTGAGCGACCCGCGCCGCGCCGGCTCGCTTCGGCCGATTGTCGCAGCAAGCGGTCTTGCACATGCCCTTTCCGAACCGATGCCTTATAGTGGCGCCGGGAGGATATCATCATGTCACGCTGTCTGTTTGCTGCGCGCCTTGCTGCCGCGGCTTTGCTTGCAATGCTTGTTAGCGCGTCGCTCGGGGCGGCGTCGGCGCAGGATTATCCGAACCATCCGATCACCCTGATCGTGCCGTATCCGCCGGGCGGCGGCGTCGACCTGATCGGACGGCTGGTCGGGCAGCGTCTGTCGGTGGCGCTCGGCCAGCAGGTCGTTGTTGAAAATCGCGGCGGCGCCGGCGGCATGATCGGCACCCGCGACATCGCCAAGGCGACACCGGACGGCTACACGCTCGGCGTGATGCTGACCGGCGTCAGCCTCAGTCCCAATGCGGGCTACGACATCAACAAGGATTTCTCGCCGATCGGCATCATCGCCTCGACGCCGATCTTCGTCGTCGCCAATCCGTCGTTGCCGGCGAAGTCGCTCGCCGACATCATCGCGCTGGCCAAGAAAGCGCCCGGCAAATACACCGCCGGCACGCCGCCGGCGCCGACGCTGAATTATTTCGCCGCGCGCCTGTTCAATCTGCTCGCCAAGGTCGACATCACCGTGGTGAGCTACAAGGGTACCGCGCCGCTGACCAACGACCTCATCGGCAATCACGTGCCGATCGGTTTCAACACCATCCCGGCGGCGATCAGCAATGTGCAGGCCAAGCAATTGCGCGCCATTGCGGTGACCGGCACTGCGCGTTCGGCAGCTTTGCCCGACGTGCCGACCGCAGCCGAATCCGGACTGCCTGGATTTGAAGTGGTGCAGTATTACGGCCTCACCGCGCCTGCCGGCGTGCCGCGCCCGATCGTTGACCGGCTCAACAAGGAGCTGCGCACGATGCTCGCCGCCGACGACTTCAAGAAACGGCTTATCACCTACGGCGACGATCCGGCGCCAAGCTCGCCCGAGGAATACGCCGCCAACATCAAGCGCGAGGAAGCCAAGTGGGCCGCGCTGGTGAAGAAGCTCGGGCTCAAGTTGGATTGATGTCGGACTCCCTCTTCCCGCGTGCGGCGAGAGGGTTGGGGTGAGGAGGCCTATCCGCGAGGCTCGGAGAGGTGAGAGCCAGCCTACGCCGCCGAGCGGAAAGCCGTCTCGCGGAATTCCACGCCGATCTCGGTCGCCGACCGCCAAGCGACGCGGCATGCCCGCAGCGTGTGGGCCTCGTCGAATGTCAGCGAAACCTGATCCGGGATGTAAGCCGTGCTGATCAGCGCGAGGCGGGCGCCGAGCGAGGAAATATCGCGGACGACGCAGTCGCGTAGCGACCCGTTCACGGAAATCTTGGCGCACTTGTAGACGGGAGTACGCCGGGCTCGTCTGCGCTCGTTCATGGCGCCATGCTGCGCTGAAAATCTTTCTCAAAGTCGAAAGCGAATTGCGCCAAAATCTTAATGATCGCGAACCATCCGCCCGCCTTGAATCATGCTGAAACGATGGTGAACGCAACCGCATAGGCAAACAGTCCCCGTTCCCGCGGCGCGGTTTTTGCGCGCGCGAGTCTGTTTGTTTCAGTCCCACCAAGAATCGGCCGTAGCCCGGACGAGCGAAGCAACATCCGGAAACGATCTTGCGGCCTTCACCGCTGCCCCCCGGGTATCGCTGCGCTTACCCGGGCTACGAAGACGAGAAAATAAAAGCGAAGGATGCGGAACGCCGGCAGATGCATACGGTATGAGCCACGCCACGCGAACGAATGTTGCCATTCGCGCGCGCTTCGGGCGTGGCGCGGCCTTAAAGCGAAGGCCGCTCACCTGCCGGCGTTCCGCAACGGCGCTCACGGCAGCGAACCAACGCCGCCGCTCAGCTCCAGACGCACTTCCTGGGACGTGGCTGAGAAGCAGGTGTTGCCTGCCTCCGCCTGTCCCAGTCCAGCGACAAAGTCGCAGACCGGTCATGATGCCGGCCGGGCGTATTCCCGAAGCCGCCCGGGAACAGGATGTGTCGTCCCATCCGCGGGAACCGCACCCGCCCCCTCGCCGCAGGCACCCCCGCGGCGATGTCCTTCTGAGCGAGATGATTCGAAAAAATTGTATCAGAAAAGGGGATTATATGCAAGCATGAAGTCGCATCATGCGCGACCATGTTATCGGCACGATCCATACTTTTTTAACCCGCAAATCGCGCGTCAAGAACGCCCTCGATTCGTTCACCCGTGAACCCCGGCAGAACGGGGTCGCCACGATTTGAACCCCTTTCTGCGCGACCCGCGATATCTGGTAGCCTGCGGACTGATGCCTCTCTAGGGCTCGCCCCATTGACTCGCGTTCGTGGTATGTTCTGTATGACGCATGGGCGCGATCCTGCAGATCAACCGCGACTTTCCGTTCCAGGTGGCGCTGTCGTTCGACGAAGCCGCCATGGATGTCCTCGACTGGCTCGAAGGCCAGACTCTCGACTGGGACATGTATGTCGACCTGCCGGCCGACACGATCCGCTACTGCTTCCGCACCATGGCGGATGCGATGTCGTTCAAGCGGCGTTTCGGCGATGCGGCGGAGGGGCGGGCGATTGTCGGCGGGCGTTGAGGGCGGGTGGCCCTATAGGGCGTGGTGCCGGTGGGGCCCCTGCGCGGTGGCCGAACATTGTGGAAGTACGGCCTATCGCAGTCCAGCCACTTGCGTTGCAGATCAGTCACTATGCCCGCCGGTTTCGCCCCGCCAGCGACGATATCAGATCGTTCGCGGCGGTTGAGAGCGAATCTTCCCACGCGTTCGATGTACTGCTCCAGTTGTTGCATTATACGCGGTCTCAAGGGAACGGACGACGTGTTTTCCTCCGTAGCCCAGGTCCTCATAGAATGCATGTCGCCGCAGCCGCCTGGCATATTCAGCGCGTGCGTACGTCACCATTTGCGCCAAGATGCGCTGCCTTGCTCTGAAGCCCGGCTCGCCATGGCCGGCTTGGCTCCAGATGTTACTGATATTGCTGGCAGTTTCAAAACTGGAAAAGCTCATATCCGCGCTAATACTAACGACGTATTCGGGCTTTTGCAGAAAGTAGCGCATATGCGTGTATCCAGATGCGTGAACTTGCACTGCGTCGCCGAGTTTCAGCTCTTCAAGAACTAAACTCTCAGGCTCGACCAAATTCCAATTGACGAGTTGCGACAGACCGCGGAATGCGTCTTCCTCGTCGTACCCTAACTGCGTCATACGTTTCACTATGACTTCCCCAGACGCATATCCTTCTACCGAAAAATCAACCTTAGCTTTTCGATTGCGAATGAGAAATTCAAGAATGTCCGCGTATAGAAAATTGCTCGGCCGTTTGGACTCCGGCGCAACACCAATAATATTGCGAATATAAGGTCCACGATTTCCGAAAAGACGATACCGGCCGCGCATTAACGCCCTGAGAATCCCTTCTTCTTCGATGCGATTGGCTGATCCAGTCATGGCAACGCTGGTCATCTGCGCTGACGATACGTGCGGCGACGATATTATGTCTCCAAACATTCCGAGAGCCACACGTACATTCTTGGCAACAAGGGATTGCATCGAGGCGCTTATGTTTGAGCCGGTCTTGAAAAGAGAGTCATAAATGCTCGTTAGAAACTCGACTAGGCGAGTGGAATCGTAACTAATCTTGGCTCCAGTTTCGAGCGTAAATGTATGTTGTCCCGTGAACCGCTCATCGGTCTTCATCTTATCAAGTACGAGCTCCAAGCGCTTTTGAATGACAACCGCAAAGCGCGGCGGCGAAATGTAAAAATTTACGGCATTAATGAAAGCGTCCAAGGGCTTTTCGTCACGGTGCGCTTCGAATGTTGTGTCACGCAAATTTACAATCACAAGTGCGCGCGTAATGTCTTTTAGCCATTGTGCGGCTTCGAAGATTTCTAGTTGAAGATCGCGAGATCGCTTGTCGACGTTATCGAAGACGCAAACGATGCCTTTGCCTTTTTCGCCGATGAAGTGACGAGAGATTGCTTTCACAAGCGTTTCTCTGTCCTCCATTAGCTCTCGCATGTGCAAATATCGTTGGTGCTGAAACTGTTGCTCATTAAGTGGACGAAGTTGTTTCGCGGGGCCATAGTCAAACCGGCGCATCTCTGGGCCAAAAAACTTTTCTGCCATTTCCAGTGTACGTAAGTCGAGCCCATTTAACCCTTCCAAGGACTCAATTAGCCGGTCTGCAATGATATTACGAAGGTTTGTACCTGCCGAAAATTGAACGTTAAAATTGATAAAGGCCCACATTGTGCGTGCCTTAATCTCTTGGTCCAGTATGCGTCGATAGAACCTTTGAATAAAGATGCTCTTGCCCGCGCCGACCGAGCCAACAATCAACTGGACGCGCCCATAGAAATTCGGACTCTGCGAGTATCGCCGAAGTTCTTTATCAATCTCCCCGGCGGAATCCCTTGCGGTGACAATCGGCTTAAGGTGGGCGGTGGCCGCGACACGCGCGCGATCTTTTAGGAAGCCCTCGAGAACCGCGCCGTACTCAGTGCGCTCCGATGACGTCACGTATCCCCGATCAATGATGTCATCGGTCGCTTCGTCGGCTTCGGCGCCGAAGTATTGCGTAATAAGTGGAAACAACTGATGTGCAAATTCATTTATGCCGAGTTGTTCGTTATATTGCGCACGTGTCATCTGTGCCGCAACTTTGTGAAACCTACGGGACTGAAATTGAAGCGCGACTGCACTAGCCCGCTCTCCTAATTCGCTTGGCGAGAGTGTATCTAGGAACGCTGCAAGCGAGGAAGACCCTGGCTGAACTTCTGCGCAACGGACTTTTATAACTTCGGTTTCGCTATCCGATGGACAGAGCGCGAAGTGTTCTCCATTGCACGCTAGGACATGGCCGATGGGATTTATTCCGGGAGGATAGCGCTTATTGATCTCAGCGGCATACATGAGAGCTTCGCGCAGACCACGGTCAATGGTTTCTTCGGGTGATTTGGCTTCGATGATGAGGAGGGGAAATCCTCCTTTCCATATTGAATAATCAGGTATGTACCCAACACGTTTGCCTGCACCCTTATCGATCTGCGTTGGTTCCATATAGTCTTTCGTGCGAACCCACGACGTGGGGATCCCGAGGTAACTTGTGTGGCAGAGGAACGGATAGACCAGCTTTTGCTCAACGTCGGATTCCGTTGCCAGCTCTGCGATAGCAAAGACGGGCGCAAGCGGTCGCGGCTCTTCTATGCGAGCGATCATCAGATATCTCTGTGCCCCCGCTAAGAGGACCTGGGGAGTTCAACTTCGAATCGTGAGACCTGAGTTATTCTATCTCATTCGCGTTGTACTTGCGATGTCAGTGGATTATTTAGCCGTGTGAGCGGGCGTACGCCTGTATTTCGAATCGCTTCGATTATTCGGCGTCGAAGCAATCGGGAGCGCCGGCGCCGCCGTTCACCGTTGCGCGTTCGATCAAGGCCCAATTGACGTTTTCGGCGATCGATGACCCGGCGTTTTTCTGCCCTGGCACGCGAGCCGCGATGCGCGCGCACATCAGGGTGTCCGGGGGCGTCTCGAAGCCGCTACCGCTACCTGGCTTGAATTCCGGCGTCTCTGCCGTATTTCCAATCTCGATCCATCGGAGCGCCGTCATGAAAATCAAGGTCGTGGTGCATGAGGCAGAGGAGGGCGGCTTTTGGGCCGAGGTCCCCGCCATTCCGGGTTGCGCCACGCAGGGCGAGACCATGGATGAGTTGATGCGCAATTTGCATGAAGCGATCGAAGGGTGCCTTGCGGTGGATGTCGCGGCCCCTAAGGCGGACGGCAAGGAGCGCATCCTCGAAATCGCGATATGAGGTCGATCGCCGGCGGCGAATTTGCACGGATGGTTGAGCGCCGCGGCCGGCAGTTGCTTCGGGTTAACGGCGGTCACCACATCTACGGTGAAGCGGGCGTGTCGTTCGACTGTCAATTCCTATTCACGGCAATCATCCGTTGAAGGCCGGTCTGTGAGGCCGGTCTCCTCGGCAACGGCTTTCATGCCTTTGACGCGGGCAACGGCACCTAATGCCTGTGCGATGAGGCTGTCATCGCCAGTCTCGAATGCCTCGCTCAGATAGGCGGCGATGGCTTCCGGTGAGTCGAGATATTCGGCGACGTCGAAGTCTCTTGCTTTAGCCACAGCTTCAGTCCTCCAACGCATTCGCGACCATACACTGTATCTTGCGCGAATGATCCGTCGCCGATAAATTTTGTTTTATGGAAGTGCGGGCCAGATCATGAAGACGACCATCGAACTCCCGGACGAGCTTTATCGCAGGGCCAAGGCAGTAGCGAGCCGGCGCGGCCGCAAGATCAAAGATTTGGTCGAGGAAGGGTTGCGCATGGTCGTCGATGGTTCGGCCGAAGGTTGCCGCAAGCGCACACTTGCCGAACTGATGAAAGGTGCGCGCGGGTTGGTCGATTCCGGCGGGCCCGATCTTGCCTCGAATCCGCGCCGCTTGGCCGGCTTCGGCCGCAACGCGGGACATTGTTGATATTTGATCGCCTGGATTTACCCCCGGACCAGCATCCTTCGAGGCGCGCCTACGGCGCGCACCTCAGGATGACGATGCGCTCGAGCGTTACGCCGCCTGCACGTCGGCGAGGAAGCGGCGCACTTCGCCCTGCAAATTCTCGGCTTCGACCGAGAGCGCGTCGGCCAGCACCTTGACGTCGGCGGCGGTGGTGCGGGCGCCGGTCGAGGCGCCGGCGACGCGGCTCATGGCCTCGGCGCCATTGCGGGCTTCGAGCGAGGCGCGGTTGACGCCTTCGGCGATCGACGACACCGCGTTGTTCTGCTCTTCGACCGTGGCGGCGACCGTCGAGGCGATCATCGACATGTCATCGATGATCGACGACACCTGCTCGATCGCCTGCGCGGCGTCGGCGGTGGCCGACTGGATCGAGCCGATCTGGGCGGCGATGTCCTCGGTGGCGCGCGCGGTCTGCGCGGCGAGCGATTTGACCTCGGAGGCGACCACCGCGAAACCGCGGCCGGCCTCGCCGGCGCGCGCAGCTTCGATGGTGGCGTTGAGCGCCAGCAGGTTGGTCTGGCCGGCGATGGCCTGAATGAGCCCGATCACTTCGCCGATGCGGTTGGCGGCGCTGCCGAGCTCCGACATGGTGTTGACGGTGCGCTTGGATTCGGAGACCGCGCGGCTCGCGACTTCGGTGGACTTGGTGGCCTGGGTGGCGATTTCGCCGATCGAGGCGGCCAGCTCCTCGATCGAACTCGCCACCGTGGTGACGTTGACGGAGGCCGCGCCGACGCGCGTCTCGGCCGAGTGCGCTTCCGAGGTGACGGCATCGGCCGCCTGATGCAGCCCGCTCGATGCGCTTTCGAGGCGGCCTGCGGATTCGCGCAGCCGTGCCAGCGCGCCTTCCACCGAGGTGCGGAATTGCCCGATCATCGCGCCGACCGCCGCGCCACGCTTTTCGCGCGCCGCAGTGGCGTCGGTCTGGACGCCGGACAGCCGTTCGCGCTCGATCATGTTGTCGCGGAACACCACCACGGCGCGCGCCATGGCGCCGGTCTCGTGGCGGGAATCGGTCGCGGGGATGCGCGCGGTCGTGTCGCCGCCGGCGAGCCGCTTCATCACCTCGGCCAGTCCTTCGAGCGGCGTCGTCACCGAGCGGCCGATCAGCCAGCCGGCGAACAGCCCCAGCATGACGAAGGCGAAGCCGACCCAGGCGATGATCCACTGGGTGCGGGCGCGCGAGGCGGCGAGATTGTTCGAGGCGATGTCGGCGTTCTGTTGCGCGGTGGCAATGATCCTGTCGGCCTCGGGCAGCACGCTCTCGGTGTCGTGGTCGATCAGCGTCAGCAGCGGTTCGATGTTGTCGGTGTTGGCGACCCACTGGGCAAACGTATAGCTGTAGGTCTGCACCGCCTTGTTGAGCTTCTGTTTGGCCGCCGGCGGGCCGTCGACCGAGTCGAAGATGGCGTTGAAGTGTTTGATCTCGTCGAGAAAGTGCTGCTCGGTGGCGGGCGCTGCCGATTGCATGGCCGGTTGCATCGAGAAGCGAAGCCGGCTGAGGCGATATTCGACTTCGTAGCGCCGCATGGTGAGCAGCGATTCCAGGAGCTTCGCCGAATCGTGATCGCCGACCCATGTCAATTCGTTGTTGACGATGTGCTCGATCGCGGCGCTGGCGGCGATCAGGTCGGCGGTCGTGCCCTGGGTTTCGTCGAAGCCGAGCGCGCGCTCGGCATTGACCAGGCTTTCGAAGCTGGCTTTCAGGTCGCGGATGGTAATGCGCAGCGGCGTGATGGCATCCTGCTGCGACGACACCAGCGAGGCTTCGATACGGTCGAGCGACTTCATCGCCAGTTGCTGCGCCCGGTCGAAGGCTTTGACCTCGGCGTCGGTGGGGTGCGTCGCGAATGTCACGGTGGCGAGCCGCATTTCCAACAGCCCGCCTTTGAGATCGCTCGATGCGTCGACCACGGCGGTGTCGCGGCGCACGCTGTCGAAGGCGCGGCCGACCTCGATATCGCTCGCCATGTAGGCGATGCCATAGGCAAGGAAGCCGATGATCGGGACGACGCCAAGGGCTGCGACGCGGACGCGTACCGACAATCTGTCGAAGAGCTGGCGAATGAACATTGGGCGTCCCGCGCGGGTGTTGATCGGTCGCGGCAATCCCCACGCCGCGGTACCGGGCTCCAGCAAAGCGGAAATTGGTTAAGATTTGGCAAGACTCTGCGGCAGTGCGGCAATGGTGACCTCATCCTTCGAGGGCCGCTTCGCGACCGCCTCGGGGTGAGGAAAAGGACACCGCGCGCGTTGGCTTTGCTGCAGCGCAAGGGTAAGTTTTGACGCTCCGGGGCCCGTTCGGCCTTATTGCTGGAGCCGTCATGCCGCCTGGCGCAGCCGCTATGCCCGCAGGCCTCGAACTGATTGCAACGCTAAGACAAGGGGTTACGGCCGCGGAGGGGCTGCTGGCGGACGCCCGTCTGGCGGTCGCCGGACGCGTCATGCGCGACGGCCGGCCCGACCCGCGCGCGCTTGACCGCGAGCAACGCGCCGCCCATGGGCTTGCCTGGCTCGCCACCTACGTCGAGGCGGTCCGTCAGCTCGCCAGCTACGCCCACAGGATGATGGAGGCGGGTAGCCTCGGCGACATCGAACAGCTTCTGATCCGAATCGGCTCAGGCGAATACCTGGCGCAGATGTTCGGTGGTATCCCGATGAGCCAGGGCGAGATCGCGCGGCCGGCCGATCTCGGACTGACTGCAGCCGCCACGGCGGCGCGGATGACGCCCGCCGTCGAAGCGCTGATCGCCACCGGCAACACGGCGCCGCACCGGGCGCAGCTTGCCGCCCTGATGCGCGACAATCAGCAGGCGACCGTTGGCGCCTGCGGGCTCGACGACACGCTCGATTCGATCCGCGAGGAGATGCGCAAATTCGCCGACGACAAGGTCATGCCGCATGCGCAGGATTGGCATCTCAATAATGAGTACATCCCGCTCGACGTGATCGGCCAGATGGCCGAACTCGGCGTCTTCGGCCTCACCATTCCGGAGGATTACGGCGGGCTCGGCCTCGGCAAGGAATCGATGTGCGTCGTCTCCGAGGAACTGTCGCGCGGCTATATCGGGGTCGGCAGTCTCGGCACGCGATCCGAGATTGCCGCCGAACTCATTCTCGGCAGCGGCACCGCGCAGCAGAAGCGGCATTGGCTGCCGAAGCTCGCGTCCGGCGCGGTGCTCCCGACCGCGGTGTTCACCGAGCCCAATACCGGCTCCGATCTCGCGTCGCTGCAGACGCGGGCGGTGCGCGAGGGCGGCGCCTACAAGGTGTCCGGCAACAAGACCTGGATCACGCATCCGGTGCGCGCCGACCTGATGACATTGTTGGTGCGTACCAACCCGGCCGAAACCGGCTATCGCGGGCTCTCCATGTTGCTCGCCGAGAAGCCGCGCGGTGACGACGCCGAGCCGTTTCCGGTTGCGGGGATGTCGGGCAGCGAAATTGAGGTTCTGGGCTATCGCGGCATGAAGGAATACGAGATCGCGTTCGACGGCTTCTCAGTCGGCGCCGAGAATTTGCTCGGCGGTACCGAAGGGCTGGGTTTCAAGCAACTGATGGCAACATTCGAGGCGGCGCGGATTCAGACCGCGGCGCGCGCCATCGGCGTGGCGCAGGCCGCCATGGAGCAGGGGCTGTCATACGCGACGAGCCGCGTGCAGTTCGGCGAGCCGATCGCGCATTTCCCGCGCGTCGCCGACAA
This sequence comes from Xanthobacteraceae bacterium, assembly GCA_049300295.1. GTDB lineage: Bacteria > Pseudomonadota > Alphaproteobacteria > Rhizobiales > Xanthobacteraceae > BOG-931. The sequence continues at coordinate 34,110 of JBAQJL010000081.1, read as the reverse complement.
GCTCGCCATGATGGCGGTCGAGATCATGATGGCGCGCCAGCTGACCTATTATGCGGCACGGCAGAAGGATTCCGGGCGGCGCTGCGATCTGGAAGCCGGCATGGCGAAGCTTCTGGCCGCGCGCGTCGCCTGGTCGGCGGCCGACAACGCCGTGCAGATCCACGGTGGCAACGGCTTCGCGGTGGAGTTCCCGGTGTCGCGGCTGTTGTGCGACGCCCGCATCCTCAGCATCTTCGAAGGCGCCGCCGAGATCCAGGCGCAAGTCATCGCGCGGCGGTTGTTGGATGGATCGAACTGACCCATTCGTCATTGCGAGGAGCGTTAGCGACGAAGCAATCCAGCGCGGCGTTTCAGACTGAATTGCTTCGCGGAGCCTGTCATCCGACCGCGCGACTTCGCGCGGGTCCGTTGGCTCGCAATGACGAATGTTGATGCGCCCGTCGGGGTTGACGGTGCCGCACACGCCGGTGAATGTCGCCCGATGGAATCGTTCGCGACGCCGAAATCCCTGAAACAACCCGCGCCCGACTCGATACAGGCGTGGTTGCGTCTCGGCGCGACCATGCTGGTGTCGACCGTGGGCGGCGTCGGCATGTGGTCGGTGGTGGTGGCGCTGCCCGCCGTACAGGCGGAATTCGGCGTAGCGCGGGCGCAAGCGACGCTGCCGTTCACGTTGACGATGCTGGGCTTCGCGCTCGGCGGCGTGATCATGGGCCGGCTCTTGGACCGGGCCGGAATTCTGGCGGCGCTCGCGGTCGGCGCGCTCGCGCTCGGCCTGGGTTACGTGGGTGCCGCGAGCGCCTCAAGCCTCGTCTGGTTTGCGCTGGCACAGGCGCTAATCGGCTTCGGCAGTTCCGTCACGTTCGGGCCGCTGATGGCGGACATCTCGACCTGGTTCGTGCGCCGCCGCGGCGCTGCGGTGACGCTGTGCTCGGCTGGCAACTACATCGCGGGCGCGCTGTGGCCGCCGGTCGTGCAATCAGCAATCGCCCATGACGGCTGGCGCGCGACCCACGCCGTCATCGGGCTCGGCTGCGGCGCGGCGATGCTGCTCATCGCCGTGATCGCGCTGCGCGGCCGGGCGCCCTCCGCGATCGCCAGCGCGAGCGCCGCGATCCGTACCAGCACGCCGGCGTCGCTCGGCCTGTCGCCGGGCGCGCTGCAGACGCTGTTGGCGCTGGCGTCGGTCTGCTGTTGCGTGGCGATGTCGATGCCGCAGGTTCATATCGTCGCCTATTGCGGCGATCTCGGTTACGGCGTCGCGCGCGGCGCCGACATGCTGGCGCTGATGATGGCGTTCGGCATCGTCGGCCGCATCGGGTCCGGATTCATCGCCGACCGCATCGGCGGCCTGCCGACGCTGATGCTGGGCTCGGCGCTGCAAGGCGTCGCATTGTTGCTCTATCTGATGTATGACGGGCTGATATCGCTCTACGTCATCTCCGCGGTGTTCGGCCTGTTCCAGGGCGGCATCGTGCCGAGCTACGCCATCATCGTGCGCGAGTATTTCCCCGCGAAAGAGGCTGGCGCGCGCATCGGCCTCATTCTGATGATGAGCCTGTTCGGCATGGCACTGGGCGGCTGGCTGTCGGGCTACATTTTCGATCTGACCGGCTCGTACCGCGCCGCGTTCTTCAACGGCATTGGCTGGAACGCGGTCAACGGCGCCATCGTGCTGTGGCTGTTGCTGCGCCGCGGCTCGCGCGTCGCCTATGCGTGAGCCTTGATCGGCAAGACCCGACATTGCCGGACAGGATGCGCTCGCCGTCCGGCTTGAGCCCAACGGTCTTGAACTATAACCCTGGGGGTTATACCTGGCTCGTAGGTATACATGGCTCGTAGGGTGGGGAAGCGCGCCGTGAGGGTTTTCGTTACAAAAGTGTTTGCGCGCTTTGCTCGAAAGGAACGCTTCGATGAGATGCGGTTATGCCAAGCCATCGCGCGTGCCGAGGTCGGATCGGTCGATGCCGAGCTTGGCGGCGGTCTCATCAAGCAGCGCGTTGCCAGACCAGGAGCCGGGCGGTTGGGTGGATACCGAACAGTGATCGCCTATCGAGCTGCGTCACGCAGCGTGTTTCTTTACGGATTTGCCAAGAACGAGCGTGAAAATATTGACGGTCGAGAGTTGGACGACCTGAAAAAGCTCGCAAGGCTTTACCTTGGTTATAGCGACACACAAATTGCGGCAGCGCTAAAAGCTGGAGAGCTTACAGAGGTGACGTGCGATGAACAAAAGTAGAGGCAAACCGAAATACCGCAGTCGTTTGTCGGCGGCCATTCACGAAACGGCCGCCGGTCTGCACCACATTGGCTTGATCGATAAAGCCACTATGCGTGAGTTCGATGCCTCGTGCCTGACCGCCATCGTGCCTTTGTCGGCCCGACAAATCGTTGCGATCCGCAAGCAGGCGGGCGTCAGTCAAGGTGTGTTCGCCCACTACTTGAACGTCAAGCCCAAGCTCGTGAGCGAGTGGGAGCGCGGCGAAAAGCGGCCTAGCGGCCCGTCCCTTAAGCTCCTGTCGATTGTGAAGTCCAGAGGCCTCGACGCAATCGCATGACGGTCACCGCGCCTTGGTTGCCGCGACCGGCTCCTTGAACAACAACCCGACATTGCCGGACAGGATGCGCTCGCCGTCGGCGCCGAGCGCGCGAATGTCCTCGACGAAGTCACGGACGATCTCGCGCTTGCGGATTTCCTGCGGATAGTCGGTGGCGAACACGATGCGGGCGGCTGGAATCTCGCATAAGCCCGCCTTGATGGCGCCGATGCCGCCGGCGAAGCCCGCGGTGTCGAACACCAAGTTGTGGCGGATGTAATAGTCGAAGTCATGCTTCGGCGTGACGCCGTGGCGCGGATTGCCCGCGGTGCCCCAGAACGTCTTGTCCTGAAACGAGCGGATGCGCGCCAGCATGCCGGCGATGCCGCCGGAGAGATGCGCCATGTGGACGGTCAGGCCGGGATGGCGGTCGAACACGCCGGAATTGACCAGCCGGATCGTCGCCATGATCAGGGAGAATTCACGGCCGACGCCACGCGCGGTGTCGTAGGCGTCGAATGGCTGCGCCTGATTGAGCTTGAGCGCCGGATGCACGAACACGAACAGGCCGAGCTTTTCGACTTCGTTCCAGAACGGCTCGATCGCCGGATCGTCGATCCACTTGCCGTCGAATTCCGAGCAGATGGTGACGCCCTGGAAACCGAGCTCGTGACGGCAGCGCGCCAGCTCCTTGAACGCGGCGGCGCCGCCGAGCGGATGGGCATGTGCGGCGCCGATGAAGCGGCCTGGATAATCCCGCTCGGCCTTTTTCGCCTTGTCGTTGACCAAGCGCGAGGTCTCGAGGTCGGCGCACATGCCGGCCGCGCTGGTCAGCCAGGCGGCATCGATGCCGGCCAGATCCATCATCGCGACGTGCTCGTCGAGATCGTAGAGCAGCGAATGCACCGTGTAGCTCGGCGCGCCCAGCGCGTCGTAATTGAGTACCAGGTGGTCGCCCGGGTCGTCCTTGATCAATTCGCGCGGCGTGAAATGGTGCTGGAAGTCGATAATCATCGGGGGTCCTCTGCGATTGCGGCGTTGTCTTAGCGCATGGACCCGCCCACGTCATTCCGGGTTTCGCTCGCGTCTACGCCGGGCTAGATTGCGCCGATGTCATACTTCATGTCGCACGTTGCGGTTCCGATCGCAGTCGGCGCCGTTGCGCTGGTGCTGCTGCTTGGCCTCATCAATATGATGCGCGGCGGCTCGCCGTGGACCTCGCAGAAGCTGATGCGGCTGCGCGTCGTGCTGCAATTCATTGCGATCGTAGTGATCATGCTCGCGGTCTGGATCATGGGCCGGTGAGCGGCTGACTTACTGGCGCGAGTCGGATGGCCTGTTACCCGGTAGGCTGCGCCGAGTGGCACTGTGCCATTTTGGGCCGTTTCGCCACGTTTCGGCAGTAATGCGTGTGGCCCTGACGCAACAGCTGTTATTTTTGTCCGGAATTCCAGCCGATATTTGCCATGATCGCCGGGCGCGGGCATGTCGCGGCGATGAAATTGGGCTAGGGTTGCGGCGGTGTGAGGAGCAGCATGACCTCGTGGTTCGTTCAGCGCAGCTCGTTGGCGGCGCTCGCTGCGGTGTTCGCCGCGCTGGTGTCATTTGGCCCGGCATTGAGCGCCGACCTGCCGCCCGCGCAGGCGCCGGCCTATATCCCGCCGACCGCGCCCGCCACCGTGCAACCATTGGTCTATGACCCCGAGGGCTTTGAGTTCCGCTTCGGCGGTTTTGCGCACGGCGTCGGCGGCGCCGAGCAGGGCACCTACGACCTCAACGGCGAATTCGTGACGCCCCGGCTGCCATTCTTTGAGGACTCGTGGTGGAGCGTGTTCATGCCGCGCGCCAACGTCGGCGGCCTGCTCAATCTCGAAGGCCGTACCAGCGCGGTCTACGCAGGTGCGCTCTGGACCATTCCGTTGCCGCGGCATTTCTTCGCCGAGGCGTTTCTCGATGCCGACCTGCATAACGGCTATCTGAACAATCCTCCACCCGGACATTCTGGACTGGGCTGCCGCTACATGTTTCACGACGGCGGCTCGCTCGGATACAAGATGTCCGAGCATTGGAAGGTCATGTTCACGTTCGACCATCAGTCCAACGGTCACGGCATTTTTGGCACCCAGTGCGACGGCATGGGCGCGGCCACCCGCAATCCCGGCATCAACGATTACGGCCTGCGCCTCGGCTACGCGTTCTGAACAGCGAAAACGCCGCAGCGGGCCTCACCACGCGTACCGCAGCGTTCCGGTGCCCGCATAGGTCTGCGAACCTTTGGCGAATTCGCCGTCGAACTTTGCGAGGACGGACCAACTCGGCGTGAAGAAGAGTTGCGCGCCTGCGGACGTCAGCGCCGAGTTTTGTGGGATCGGCGCGCCGCCAACCGTGAAGGCGGTGCCCGGCAGCGACTCGAAAGAGCCATCGAGAGCCGGTTTGCTCGTCCAATCGTGCGCCCAGGCGACACGCGCGCGTAAGATCAAAGGCAAGCCGACAACGACCGTCGGGTCGTCGAAGCGCGCGCCCAATTCGCCGCGCGTGTCGGCGCCGTTCATCGCCGCGTAGGTAAGGCCGAAGCCGCCGGTGGTCAGGTCGGTCTCACTGTACGATGGCGTGTGGAAAGTCTGCGTCTGGATTGCCGCATAGGGTGTGATGCCGGCCAAGCCATGATCGAGCGGTATGGCGACGCGGTAGCCGCCTTCGAATCGCGCGGCGTAGCTTTGGCCGGAAAAACTTGCGGTGAGCTGGTCGCTTAGCGCAGTGCGATTGGTGGTGAACCAGTTGTTTGCAAACGCGAGCGAGCTGGCGAGGTAGATCGGGCCCTGATGTGTCACGCCATAGATGCCGGCCATGAATGCATCGCTGCGGCCCGTGCCCAAGGATTGCGCCAAATTCCAATTGGTGCCGCCGCCGGCGAGCGAGAAGCCGAACGTCGTGTCCGGCGAATAGTGAAAATCCAGGCCGGCCGCGTAGCCGTATGTGCTCGTCGTTACGTTATTTGACCCGGTTGCCGGATCGCCGTTCACCGTGGCGCTGCCACCGAAGCCGGAAGCCCAGGCGCTCCAGTGCTGCATCAACGTCTGTTTCGGCGGCGCCTTGAGCAGTGCCGCATAGGCAAGCGCGATGTCAGGCGGCAGGCTGTCGGCCCGATCCGGTGCAAAGCCAAGCGGTTGGCCGTTGGCTGCGAAATCGCCGCGGCCGTCGACAAACGGATCGAGCATCAGTCCCAACATTGTGTTGATCAGGTTGAATGCACCGTGCTCTGCGCCAGTCGCGTTCTCGCCGTCGATATGCGTCAGCGCGTTGGCGAGATTGGTACCGTTGAGATTGAAGAGGTTGACGAAGCCGGACGGCAGCGTGCTTCCGCCGTTGAAGAAATTGTCGATCACACTGGCGATTGTTTGCTGATTCTGGTTGAGCGGCATCCCGGCACCGAGAGCAGCGGCGATGTTCAACGACACGTCGGTTGCCGTATAGCTCAAGCTCGCAATGTAATTAGGATTGCTTTCGGTTACGCCGCCGAATGTGGTGCCGTTAAGGCCGAGCGCCGTATGCAGGATGTCATAACTCCTCGCCGTCGGAGCAGACGCGAACGCCGCCTCCACGGTGCCACCGAGCGAGCCTGTTCCCGTCACGCTGATGTTGCCGGCGCTGCGACCGCTCACGCTCACCAGGTAGAGCGCGGCGCTCTGGAAGGCGAGGCTGCCGTCGATCGTCAGCGTGCCGGTCGGATTCGCCGCATTGCCGGGCGCGAGAAGGCCGCCGCTGTTGATCTGCAGATTGCCGACCGTGCCGGTGCCGATAAGCGCGCCGCCACTGTTCAGCGTGGTCAGGCTCGATGTCGCGATCGATCCGTCCAGTTCGAGGATGCCGCCGTCGATCGCGGTGTTGCCCGTATAGATGTTGGTGCCCGACAGGGTTTCTTGCCCGCCCATGAGCGAGAGTCCGCCGCTGCCGAAGATCATGCCGGAAAACGTGCCGCTGGCGTTGGTCAGGATGAGCTGATTGGCGCCGAGGAAGACCAGACCGGTGTTGTCGGTGCTCGCCAACGATTGGATCAAGGCGCCGGTCGGCGGCCCGTTGCCGACGCCGGAAATATCGAACAATCCGCTGCCAGAGACGCTGACGCCGCTCGAACTCGAGATGCCGCCGGGGCCGACGAGCGCGAGATAGCCACCGTTGATCACAGTCGCGCCCGTGTAGGTGTTCGTGCCGCTCAACGTCGCCGATCCGCCGGTATTGATGTCGAGCGCACCGTTGCCGGAAATGACGCCGGCGAGACCGAGCGGAACGGAATTGGAGTCGATGACAAGCGGCGAACCGGCTGTGGTCGTGATGTTTGTGTCGGTCACGAAATTGGAGGTGTAACCGACGGCTTCGCCCGCAAGGTTGTACAGAACCGAGTTAGTAAGAAAAAAGCCCAAGCCAATGATGGACTCCAGCCCAATCCCGACATCCGTAGAGGAGTCGGCAAAATACGGATTACAACATGTGGCCGGGCTACCGTTGCTGACGAGAGTAAAAGAGGTTGACGCTGCGCCGCTTAGCGGACCTGAAACCGTCAATACCCCGCCATTGCTGTAATACGAGTCCGACGGAGAAATCTGCCTGGACAAATAGAAAAAGGGAGTTCCGTTGTCCAAAGAACTGGTCGATGTCACAGTGACAGTCGACTGTCCCGGTGCAGTCACGGACAGGGTCAGCGAGAGAGGGAAGGCGTTTGTGGCAGGAGCCCCGGAATTCGCAAATTTTTCGCCGTTCGCAATATAAGGAATCAGATTGCTTGGCTTGAATTGCGCGACCAGGGCGGGGGTGAGGCCGAGCATCACGCAAGGGCTGCACGAGGTGAGGGTCTGGCCGACCTGCGGCCCGTTCGGCGTTGAAGCGTACTGTTGGTTAGAGCCGGCGTTCAACGCGCTCAAAGGCTGACCGTTGGCGGCCACGACCCAGCCGGCCGTCGTTCCGGGGAGGACGGCCTGGCCCAGAATACCGCCGGCGCCTCCATCGGTGAAAAGGGCGGCGCCGAAAACGCCGTAGTCGCCGCCGAAGGCCCCCGTCACGCCGCTTTCTGGAAACGTTACGCAACCATTGCCGCTACAGGGTTGGATTGCTCCCAGCCTGAATTCAGATGGGGCGCCCGACGGCCGGATTGCATTCAAGGTGACGCCGCTGGTCGATGTGATCGACTGATAGAAGGTGAAGGACGGAGAATTGACGATATTGTAGGTGAAGCTCGTGCCGTCGTTGTATGATTCTACGAGGCCCTGCGGCAGATTGTTCTGACTTGAAGGCACGCTGCCAAAAGCCGACGGCGTATATTGTGCGACAAAAACTTGAGAGCCCATGTCGAAGAAATAAGGTCGCGGCGCCTGACCGTTGATTCCAACATTGACGACGAGCATGGGACCGCCCGTCTCGAGCGCTAGATTCAACGGTATGTCGATCGATTGAGCGCGCACGGCACAGGGCATCAAGCCAAGTGCAGCGAGGAGCAGGATCACACGAACGAAGGCGCTCGTTCCCCAGGCGTCGCTCGCGCCCCGCTTCTTGCGTAGCTCCGCCCGGCCGAGCAGGCGCCTCACGACCGGCGCGATTGGCCCACACGTCGGTGCGCCAGCCAAGCTGCGGACATTGCCATGCGCGTCCTCGCATTCCAAATTCACGCGTGCCCAGCCCCATACCCGCTCACACAAGGATCGATATTGCCACAACGGGAACCGGCGGCGGGCCATCAAGTTGGCGGCTTTACTGCACCAATCGGCTTTTTTCCGATCGTGTGGCTTTGGCGCAGCACCTCGCCGGCGCCTTTGCCGATGCCTTCCTTGCGCCAAAAACAACGGTCGCCACGTTTATGAGAACACGCACCAGATCTGTATTCGCAATGTCCTTTGATGCTAACATTCGCGAAGGGCAAGGCTCGCGCGCAAATGTTCGCACCAAGTCACTGAAACGGGCTTTCTCGATGCGGTCTGAAACGCAACGCGCGAATGGGCCGGCATTCTGTGCGAGATCACGATGGTCGTCTTAAACCGCATCTACACCCGCACCGGGGACGACGGCACTACGGCGCTTGGCACCGGCGAGAGGCGCAAGAAATACGATTTGCGCGTTACCGCCTACGGCACGCTCGATGAAGCCAACGCCGCGCTCGGCATTGCCCGGCTGCATACGGCGGACGATGCCGCGCTCGATACCGCACTGGCGCGTATCCAGAACGATCTGTTCGACCTCGGCGCGGATCTGACGATGCCTGGGAAAGGCAAGGGGCCCGGCGGCGAGCGGCTGACGGCGACCGACAACCAGGTGAACTGGCTCGAAAGCGAGATCGACCGGCTCAATGCCGAGCTTGCGCCGTTGCGCTCGTTCGTATTGCCGGGCGGCAGCGCCGCGGCGGCCTATCTGCATCTCGCGCGCACGATATGCCGGCGCGGCGAGCGGCTGGTCGCGGAACTCAACGATCAGCCTGGCGAAAGCGTCACGCCGGCGGTCCTGAAATACCTCAATCGTCTGTCCGACTTTCTGTTCGTCGCCAGCCGCTACGCCAATGACAAAGGCGCGCGCGACGTGCTGTGGGCGCCGGGCCGCAATCGCTGACCGGATAGCGGCGGACGAACGCGCATAGATACTTGCGCGGATGCACTTACTTGCGGGTATGCAACTGGGGGCGAAGCCATGGTGATGCCGATCTGGGACCACAATCCGTTCAAGTGGCCGAAGCCGCCTTACGTGATGTGGTCGCTGATCGTCATCAATTTCGCAGTGTTCTTCCTGCAGATCGGCGGCGGTCCGCGGGAGATGGAGCATACCGATCGGCTCGCGGGCTTGATCCCGGCTGCGTTCACCAATGGAACGGGCTTTGGCGGATTACCGGCGCCGCTGACGCTCATCTCCTACCAGTTTTTGCACGGCAACTTTATGCACGTGTTCGGCAACATGATCTTTCTGTTCGTGTTTGGCGACGACATCGAGGAACTGTTAGGTCACTGGCGCTTTCTGGCGTTCTATCTCGCCTGCGGCGTCGGCGCCGGACTCGCTTTCGTATTCAGCGCACCGGGCGCGCCGACGTTGCTGATCGGCGCCTCCGGCTCGGTGGCCGGCGTGATCGCCGCCTATCTGATGTATCTGCCGTGCCAGAAGGTCACGGTGCTGCTCGGTCTCATCCCGCTGCGGGTGCGGGCATTCTGGGTGACCGGCGGCTGGGCCATCTGGCAAGTCGTCGAAGCCGCGAGCCGCGACCAGGAAGGCATCGCCTACTGGGCCCATGTCGGCGGTCTTGCAACCGGCGCTATCCTGTTCCTGCTGCTGCGGCCTGCGGGCACTCGCCTGTTCGTGTGTGCGCCGCCGCAGAACCTGCAGCCCGATGCGGTCCAGCAGGTGGCGGACCATCGCGACGGCCGCCCACCGCAGGTTCCGCCACGTTGACACTGCGCCGTCACGGCCATTAGGTTCCCGCACCGCAGCATGGCCGGCGATTGACCGAGCGGCAGGCAGAACCCCATGAAAATACTGGTGCCCGTGAAGCGGGCGATCGACAAAGATGTGAAGATACGCGTCAAGACGGACGGCTCGGGCGTCGAGCTTTCCAATGTCAAAATGTCGATGAATCCGTTTGACGAGATCGCTGTCGAGGAAGCGCTCCGGCTCAAGGAAGCCGGCAAGGCAACGGAGATCGTCGCCGTATCCATCGGTCCGCAACAGGCGGGGGAAACCATCCGCACTGCGCTGGCGATGGGCGCCGATCGCGGCATCCTGGTCAAAGCCGACGGACCGATCGAGCCGCTTGCGGTTGCGAAAATCCTCAAAGCCATTGCGGTTGCCGAACAGCCGGGCCTCATCATTTTGGGCAAGCAGGCGATCGACGACGACTGCAATCAGACCGGCCAGATGCTGGCGGCTTTACTCGGGTGGCCGCAGGGCACCTTCGCCTCCAAGGTCGCGCTCGACGGCGACGTGCTCTCGGTCACGCGCGAGGTCGACGGCGGCCTGCAGACCGTGAAACTGAAAATGCCGGCGATCGTCACGACCGATCTGCGCCTCAACGAGCCGCGTTACGCGTCGCTGCCGAACATCATGCGGGCAAAGAAGAAGCCGATCGACGAAAAGACGCCCGCCGATTACGGCGTCGACATCAAGCCGCGGCTCGAAGTGGTCAAGACTTCCGAGCCGCCGACGCGCAAGTCCGGCGTCAAGGTCAAGACCGTGGCCGAGTTGGTCGACAAGCTGAAGAACGAGGCGGGGGCGATCTGATGCCGACTTTGCTGATCGCCGAACACGACAACGCAACGCTGAAAGACGCGACCGGCAAGGCGTTGACCGCCGCCAAGGAGATCGGCGCCGAAGTGCACGTCCTGGTCGCGGGGCAGGGCTGCCGAGCGGTGGCGGACGCTGCCGCCAAACTCGACGGCGTCGGCAAGGTGCTGCTCGCCGAGGCCCCGGCCTACCAGCACATGCTGGCGGAACCGATCGCCGCGCTGATCGTGTCGCTCGCCGGTCCCTATGAGACGATTGTGGCGCCGGCCACCACGGCGGGCAAAAACTACACGCCGCGGGTCGCGGCTCTGCTCGACGTCATGCAGATTTCCGATGTCATCAAAGTGGTAGCGCCCGATACGTTCGAGCGGCCGATCTATGCGGGCAATGCCATTGCGACCGTGCGGTCCGCCGAGGCCAAGAAGGTGCTCACCATACGCATCGCGGCGTTCCAGCCGGCGGGCGCCGGCGGATCGGCGCCGATCGAAACGGTCGCGGAAGCCGCCGATCCGGGTCTGTCGCAGTTCGGTGGCGAGGAACTCTCGAAATCCGAACGGCCCGAACTGACCTCGGCCAAGATCATTATTTCCGGCGGCCGGGCGATGCAAAGCCGCGAGAACTTCACCAAATACATAGAGCCGGTGGCCGACAAGCTCGGTGCCGCGGTCGGCGCGTCGCGTGCGGCGGTTGACGCCGGTTACGCGCCGAACGACTGGCAGGTCGGGCAGACCGGCAAGGTCGTGGCGCCGGAGCTTTACATCGCGGTCGGCATTTCCGGCGCCATTCAGCATCTCGCCGGCATGAAGGACTCGAAGGTGATCGTTGCCATCAATAAGGACGAGGAGGCGCCGATCTTTCAGGTCGCCGATTACGGCCTCGTCGGCGATCTCTACCAGGTACTGCCGGAATTGGCTGCCGAACTGGGCAAGGTGAAGCGTTGACCATCGTTGAATTTTGGCGTGCCGCCGTGTGGAACAAGCCGGCGGATCGTCGTACAAGAGGCGCCGGGACATGAGCGACGTCAGGGAGCGGCCGGTGGCGCGTGCGGCGCGGACGGAACAGACGGTGCATCCAATTCGCAAGATCGGCGTGGTCGGCGCCGGACAGATGGGCAGCGGCATCGCCCATGTCTGCGCGCTGTCTGGCCTGCACGTGATGCTTAACGATATCGCGCCCGAACGCATCACCGAGGGGATGGCCACGATCAGCGGCAACCTGGCGCGCCAGGTGAGCCGCCAGCGCATCAGCGAGGAGCAGCGCCAGATCGCGCTCAAGCACATCACGGCGGCCAAGACCGTCGACGAACTCGGCGACTGCGATCTCGTCATCGAGGCGGCGACCGAAAAGGAAGACGTCAAGCGCAAGGTATTCGCCGCGCTGTGCCCGGCGCTCAAGCCCGAGGCGATCCTCGGCACCAACACGTCATCGATCTCGATCACGCGGCTCGCCGCCGCGACCGACCGGCCGGAGCGCTTCATCGGCATTCATTTCATGAATCCGGTGCCGCTGATGGAACTGGTCGAGGTGATTCGCGGTATCGCCACCGACGACGCCACCTTCGAGGCCACCAAACAGTTCATCAGCAGGCTCGGCAAGCAGATCGCGGTGTCGGAGGATTTCCCGGCCTTCATCGTCAATCGCATTCTGCTGCCGATGATCAACGAGGCGATCTACACGCTCTACGAAGGCGTCGGCAACGTCGAGGCGATCGACACCGCGATGCGGCTCGGCGCACACCACCCGATGGGGCCGCTGGAGCTTGCCGACTTCATCGGGCTCGATACCTGTCTGTCGGTCATGCAGGTGCTGCACGAGGGCCTGGCCGACTCGAAATACCGCCCGTGCCCGCTGTTGGTGAAATACGTCGAGGCCGGCTGGCTCGGCCGCAAGACGCAGCGCGGCTTCTACGATTACCGCGGCGACAAGCCGGTGCCGACGCGCTGAATTTTTTCCGGCGCAACCAGCAGCGTCAATTTCACATCGGACTGGCTGGCAAGGTCAAACGTCACCTGCTCGTAGCGGACAAAACCGTCGCGCGGATGGTTGAACGTGCGTTCGCCGCCTTCGCGCCCCAGGACGCCGTGCTGTTCCCAGAACTGTGCGAATTCGCGGCTGCCTTCGCGCAGTTCCGCGATGAGCGCGTGCAGTATGGGATCGTTGAAATGGGCGCTGTAAGCGGCGCGAAACTCGGCCGCAACACGCCTTGCTCGCGCCTCCCAATCGCAGATCAGCGTCCGCGCCGAGGGCGTTAGAAAAATAAAGCGCAGAAGATTGTAGCGATGCTCACCCGGCGCATCGAGCCAACCGGCGAACAAATGACGCGCTTTCGCATTCCAACTTCGCGCCGTCCAGGTGCGATCGAGAATGTAAGCAGGCGAACGGATTGTCTCGACGCAGGCCAACACGGCGGGCGCAATCAAAGCGTCCCCGTCGTCCGCTGCCTGATCGGGGTCGCGTTTGCCGGCAATGTCGAACAGATAGGCGCGTTCAGCACGGCCGAGCCGTAAGCTGCTTGCAAGCCGCGCCAGCGCGCTCGGTGAAACCGAGACGTCGCGGCCCTGCTCGATCCAGGTGAACCAAGTCGTGCTGAGTCCGCAAAGCTGCGCCAGCTCCTCGCGCCGCAGACCCGGCGTGCGGCGCCGGCTCCCCGGCGATAGGCCGAGCGACTCCGGCGCGGTGCGTTCGCGTTGCGCCCGCACGAAATCGCCCAGGGCGCGGCGTTGTTCGGAGGATCGGACGGCTATCATGGGGGTGCTTATACCAGGATGATAAGCCTCCTTATACCAGTTTATGGCTTGCGGTAATGCAAAACCTGAATCCTGCCTGATCGCAGAGGAGAGAGACGATGCAAGAGAAGTCTCACGAGGCGTTGCTCGGCCAGCAATTCGGAGCGCGGGCCACGGCCTATCTGAACAGCGCCGTGCATGCCCAGGGCGCCGACCTGGAAGCGCTCGCGAATCTTGTCCGCGGCAGTTCCGATGCGCACGTGCTCGATCTCGGCTGCGGCGGCGGACACGTGAGCTTCGTAGTGGCGCCGCATGCCGGCAGCGTTGTGGCCTACGACCTCTCGGCCGAGATGCTCGGTGTGGTCGCCCAAGCGGCGGCGGAGCGGTGCCTGAACAACATCCGCACCGAAAAAGGCATGGTCGAGCAGTTGCCGTTCGCGGACGCGAGCTTCGACTTCGTGCTGAGCCGGTACAGCGCCCATCATTGGTGGGATTTCGATGCCGGGTTGCACGAAGCGGCGCGGGTGCTCAAACCCGGAGGAACGGCTGCGTTTGTCGACAGCATCTGCCCAGGCGTAGCGCTGTTCGACACCTACCTGCAGAGCGTCGAGCTGTTGCGCGACCCTTCGCACGTGCGCAGCTACTCGCGCGCCGAATGGGACGCGGCGATCGCGCGTGCCGGTCTGGTCTGCACGGCGACGAGCCGGCACCGGATACGCCTGATGTTCCAGGTCTGGGTCGAAAGAATGAGTACGCCGAAGCTGCAGTGCGACGCGATCCGCGCCCTGCAAAACGCCATGTCGGCCAGCGTAACGGACTATTTCAACATCGGCGCCGATGGCAGCTTCGACCTGGACGTGATGTTTGCCCAGGCGACAAAATAAGCGGCGCGCCGTCCGCTGTTAGACGGCGCGCCGTCGTCGGTCTGCGTCCTAATTAGGCGGCTGCGGACAATTGCGGGGCGGTCTCGCCCCAACACGGCAGCGCCGAGACGCGCTGGAACCAGCTGCGCACATTGGCGTGGGCGCCGAGCGGTATCTGCCCGCCTTCGGCATGGAACAGCGGTCCCGCGACCGCAAAATCCGCGATCGTCAGCGTATCGCCGACCAGATATTTCTGCTTTGCCAGATGTGCGTCGAGCATCTTGGCTTCCTTGTGGAAAGCCTCGGTGGCTTTGGCAACGGCGGCCGCGTCGGGCGGGCCCATGTTGACGAATTTTTTCACCAGGTTCTCGAAGATCAGCGGCTGGCATGCCTGCGCGCCCCAGTGCGCCAGATCCCAGCACAGCCAGCGCGTAACGTCGGCGCGACCACGCGCATCGCTCGGATAGAGCGGCGTTGCGGTCTTGCTCGCGACATATTGGAGGATGGCGTTGGATTCCCACAACTTGAAATCGCCATCGACCAAAACCGGCGTGCGGCCGGTCGGGTTGAGCGCCAGATAGGCCGGATTCTGCTGCTCGCCCTTCATCAGATCGACAAATTCAAATTCGAGCGGCGTTTTCAGATACGCGGCCAGCGCGCGCACCTTCCAGGTATTCGGTGAAGCGGAAAAGCCATAGAGTTTCATGATCGACTCCTGTTTGTAGCCCGGACCGAGCGAAGCGAAATCCGGGAGTTGCTGACCTGCCTCACAAACGTGCCGGGGTTCGCTGCGCTCAACCCGGACTGCGACGGATCGCTATTCGCAGCATGAGGCGGATTTGGGTTCCTGATATGTCACTTTTGTATCGACCGCCGTGCCCGTTATCCGTGCTTCACGTCAAAGCGCCGAAGGTCACGACAGGAATTGCTCCATCTTGTCGAGCGCGCCGGCCCAGCCGTGCTGATGCTGATCGCGCGCATTTTCGTCGAAGAATTGTTCGTGCGTCATGGTGAGAAGGGTGCCGTCGCCGTCCGGCTTGAGCAACACCGTGACCAACGACTCGCGCTCGGGCGTCGTTTTCCAGGCCCAGGTGAACACCAGTTTTTCGTCAGGCGCCACCTCGCGATAGACACCGCTCACGTCATGCTCTTCCCCGCTCGGCGTGCGCATCAGCCAGCGATAACGGCCGCCGACGCGTGCGTCGCACTCGGCGCTCACCGCCTTGGCTTCGCCGGGGCCCATCCAGCGCATCACCTTTTGCGGGTCGGTCCAGGCGGCGAAGACCTTGGCGGGCGACGCCTTGAACCGGCGCTTGAGGGTGAGACTGGGTTTGACGGCGGTTTGGGTGGACATGACTCTTCTTCCTCCAAAAACGCGGCGAGACTGGTAAGCCGCTCGGACCAGAACTTTTCATAAGCGTTAAGCCACTCGAACGCGTCGCGCATCGGCTCGGCGCGCAGCTTGCAGGCGACCACACGCCCGGTTTTGGTGCGCGATACGAGGCCGGCGTCGGACAGTACCGCGAGATGCTTCATGATGGCGGGCAGCGACATCGAAAACGGCGCGGCCAGTTTGCTCACCGACAGATCGGGCTCGGCGGCAAGCCGCATCACCACCGCGCGCCGGGTCGGGTCCGACAGCGCGGCAAATGTGCGATCGAGGGCGGTGTCCTCAAACTTAACCATATGGTTTAGTATCAGGCCGCCGGCAGGGAGTCAACGGTCGTCCTCAGGCCTGCCGAGCCGGTACTGGCCGGAACGGGCCACTCGCAAAAGGCATGAATTTCAAAACCAGCCATTCGGTTTAGGTAAGGGTTGCTGACTCAAATTTTTCAACCAAATTCCTACCTCCTGATTTCACCAAACAGAGGAGGTGGAAATGGCACGCAGTACAGAGAGTCAGTTTGCCGATGCCGTGGAGTCTATTCTGCGAGATCGGCCGAACGGGGAAGCCACGATTGCTGAATTGATCGATGAAATTCCCAATCGGATGACGCTAACAGCCGAGGACTTGGCGCAGTCGCCCACTCGACTCAATGAGCCGGTTTGGCATCAGTCGGTCCGAAATATCACATCGCACCATGCGACGCATGAAGGCAGGCTAGTGCCCATTCCGGGCGGTTTGGCGCTCGCCTAAGAGTAGCGCGCCCGGTATCCCGGCTTGAACCATTTAAGTTCGGTCGTTCCGGGCGCGTCCTTATCCCAAACGAACCAGGCGTAGGCAGTGGTGCCGCTCCCCTTTGGCTCAACACCGCTCGGATAAAATGTTATGCGTTCGCTAAACACCCACACGCGAGCGGGTGGTATGCGAGCGAATATTGTATTGGCGCGGTTTGCGCCCTCAAGGAAGGCGAGGCGCAGCAGCAGCGCAAATTTATGCCGTGCGTGCTTCACGCCGCTGGCAACAAATCCCTCAGCGCAATTATAGGGCGGGTTTGTAACGATATTATCGCCGGACCGCGAGGGGCTCAGGAAGTCGTGTCCAGCTTCACCGTAGCCCCTTTCATAAAGGTCTGTGCTTGGAACCGGGCAGCCTGTTTCCGCGAGGACGCGGGACATGGTGCCATCACCGCACGCACATTCCCAAATGTCGCCGTTGAATTTTTCGTTGTCGATTAGCGCGTAAGTCGCCCAACGTGGCGTAGGGAAAAAATCAGGGCCGCCGAGATCAGCAAACCGCTTCATGGTCGGCTTAAAGCCGCCGTTTAGATTGTATGTCGGATCGGCCATGCGCCCCCCTGGTGGAGGACGATATATGATTCTAGATGGCGAAAAGTGGGTGAGTCAAAATGACTCACCCTTGCCACCTTGGATTACCCGGAATTGCCGCCGCCGATCTGGCGCAGTCGGCGTGGGGACTGGTGGCACTGCCGCCACCGCCGCGTCGAGCAGGTCGCCGATGGCCCAAACCCGGGCGGCGATGCCGAGCGCCATAGCCAGCGTGCTGCGTAGAGATTCGTGCACGCGGCATAGATTGTAGAACGCGACGTGCAAGGCCACGGCCGCCAAGTGACATTCCAGGCGCTTACTAAAGCCATTGGAGAGGCGGGCAAACCGCTTCGAGGCCATCCGCAGCGTGAGGTTTTGGCGCTCGACGTAACTGGTCGAAATTTGCTCCGGCTCGCCTGATGCTACCTGCCGTTCTACGGCTACCACCGCAGCCGGCGAATAACGCCGCGACGCTTCGGTTACATTCAGGCGGGTTACGCTGTAGGTCTTGTTGATGATGCCATGCGCCACGCCTTTGCCGAACGCATCGCGGATGGATGACTTGTAGGGGTGCCAGCCGTCCGTTGTGATTTCAGGCGTGCCGATCACGCGCCCGCGCAGGTCTTGAATGAATTGGTCGGTCATTTCACTATCGCGCTTGCCAGTGCGGTAGGTGATGATTGCGCGGCTGGAAGCGCCAAGGGCGATGTAGGTGTATTGATCGCCCTTCTCAGGATTGAAGGACGGCTTGCCGCTTTGCGGGTTTCGCTTGTGCCCCACATAGGCACGCAGCTCATCACACTCGATGCGGTTCACGCGGATGCCAAACAAGAGACGGTCGTGCAATTCGGCGCAGCCACGGCCGACTTGAAGGGCCAGCTTGCCGACCGTCTCGCGATTGACGCCGGTAATGCGCGCGGTGGCGCGGATGCCGAGCCCCTCGGTTAAAGTGCTGATGATTTTAATTTGCTTTTGGCGCCTTATATTAGAACGTTCATGGCGGCTACCCCGTCCACGTTGCGGAGGAGTCGGTCGAGGCGCTGGCAAGATCGCGGAGAATCCGCTATATTGCGCTTTGCGGTCATGGCCTAGGGCTTACCCCCTGGGTTGTGATCCGGACCGCCGCTGTTAGCGCAGTGACGGCCCACTAAGTTGATGATGGTGGGGAGAGCCGGATCTGCCCCGGGCGTTTCCGCTGTGTAGGAGCGGCGTCCTGTCTACTAGACGATCTCCCCGTCACCACCATTTTCGGGGCACCTGTTAGCGCAGGTGCCCCGCTGCTCTCTGGCTCATGCCAGAAACCACTTATCTCCTCTGTATTTGATTTTGTGGTCATCATTCTTCAGTCGGGTTAGCTGCGGGCTCATGCTGGTGCGCTCGAGGCCGCCATTGAAGTATTGCTCGTTTAGGGCAGCGAGTAATTCGGGGGACGTCAGACCGTTTGGTGCATTACCGAGCACTTGGAGGATGGCGTCCTTGATTGAGGTTTTTGAATCCAATCGTTCTTTGCTGACTGCCTGAAGGGCCTTGTCGATTTCGGCGATCTCTTTGCTGAGAACCTTCAGCTTGTCGTCGGCCTTGGCCAGCTTCGTACGAAGCTCTGCCGCAGCCGCTTCTAGCGGTTGCAATTCATGCTTCAACTCAGCACGCCGGGTCTCAAGTAGTTGTCGTATTCTGCTCATGGATTGTACATAGCGTGTCTATGGAGTCCGCGCAAGTAAATTCGTGAGTCGTCAACCAGCTTGGTTAATTGGACTCTAAAAGAGTCCGTCCCAAAATGATACAGAGTCGTTCACGAAAAATATTCTACTGGACAGGGGGATGGGAGAAGGGCGGGTCGGGTTTTCCCTGAAACCCCTTCCGAAAAATCGCTGAGAAGAAAGTTTCACAAACGGTATCGAATTACCGTCGATTTAGAAAATGTGCGTAGATCGCAAAACCGGCCACTGCGAGCCTCAGCGAATATCAAATCCGGCCACTACGCTCGGAAACCGGCCAGTACCCCGAGCCGCATGGGTACAAACCACGACGAATGCGACGACGGGCGCGATTCACCCGTTTTTAAGCTTGGTGGCCTTGAATCGCCTCGCCATGGGTATGGTCAGCCTGATGTCCGCATTGATCGGCGCGCAGACCGGCGAGATGCAGCTCGCCGTCGCGGCGCGGCTGTCCCGGATGAGCAATCCCGACAGTGGCTCGTCGATCGCGCAACTGGTCGGCGCCGCGGATCAGAGCGCCAATTCGCTCACCAACGTCGCTGAGAATATCGGAGCAAATCTCGACGTCAGTGCGTGACGGCGGTGGCGCCATCTTGCGGTGGTGTGCTGTCGGCCAGACGTTTTTGATTGGCGAGCAAGATGACAAGGCCAATGAGGGCCGACGCCGCCATCACCGCATAGATCGGGAGGTTCGTTGTGGCGTGCAGCAGGCCGACGCCGGTGGAAGCGAAAGCGCCGATGACCATTTGCACAAAGCCGAGCAGCGCCGAGGCGCTGCCGATGTTGCGATTGAACGGCGCCAGCGCCAGCGCGGCGGCATTCGGATAGGCGATGCCGCAAAACGGCAGATAAAGCAGCAGCAGGACGATATTCGACGGCAAGCCGTACCATCCGAACCATGTGCCCGTAAGGATGACGGCGATGATGATGGTCTGGCCGATCAACGCGACCTGAAAAATCTTCTGGCTCGAATACCACGTCGACAGCCAGATATTGAGCTGGCTGCCGCCGATGAAAGCGCAGGCCAGGCCAGCGAACACCAGCCCGAACATGGCGCGATCGAGATGATAGTTGCCGATGAAAATGATCGGCGCGCCGGTCACGTAGACAAACAATCCCGCGAACGAGAACGCGCCGGCAATCGCGTAGACGAAGAACTGCGGCAGCGCGATGATGGTGCGAAACTCGCCGAGGATGGCGGCGGGCTTGAGCGAAATGTCGCGATCGGGCTTGTGGCCTTCGGGCAGCACCCAAGCGAGCACCGCGATCAGGATCAGCGCGTAGCCGGTGAGCACGGCGAAGATCCACGGCCAGCCGGCGCGCGACGTGATGAGGCTGCCGACCGACGGCGCGAACAGCGGCGACACGCTGATGACGAGGATCAATAGCGAAATGATCTTGGCGCTCTCGTCGATCGGGAAGAAGTCGCGCACCATCGCCAGGGCGCCGACGCCGGCGCCGCAGCCGCCGATCGCTTGCAGCAGACGGAAGGCGATGAAGGCCTCCGGCGAGCGCGCCGTGGCGCAGCCGATCGACGCCAGGACGAATAGCGCGAGCCCCACATAGAGCGGCGGTTTGCGGCCGAAGCGGTCCAGCACCGGGCCGTAAAACAACTGCCCGAAGGCAAGCCCGATGAAGTAACCCGACACCGACAGCGAGATTTCCGCGGGCGTGGTGGCGAGATCGTGCGCGATCTGCGGAAACGCCGGCAGATACATGTCGATCGAAAACGGGCTCACGGTGGACAGCGCACCGAGAATAAGAATGAGCAAAAAATTGGCGCCGCGGGTACGGGTCACGGAAACTTCTCGGTGGCGGCCGACGGCCGCGCGGTGATGTCGGGAAAATTACGGTCCGGCGATTGCGGCGCTGACGAGCTTCACCCCGTCGTCGCTCGCCCATTCGGCGGGGCCGGCCATGTCGCCGATCTCGCAACCCTTGGGATCGACGATCAGCGTCGTCGGCATGCCGAACGCCTTGCCGGCGGATTTCAGGTCCTCAAAAACCTGCGCGCTTTCGTCGGTGAAATAGGCGAGGTGGGTGACGCCGATCTGTTTCAGAAAAGCGAGCGGCTTTGCCGGGTCGCGGGTGTCGATATTGACGGCGACGACCTGGAATTTGGGGCCACCAAGCTTGGCCTGCAACGCGTCGAGCGCCGGCATTTCGCGGCGGCACGGCACGCACCAGGTGGCCCACAGGTTGAGCAACACGGTACGGCCCCGCCAATCGGCGAGCGTGCGGTCATGCCCCTCGGCATCCTTGAAGCCGAGCGGCGGCACGTAGAACGGGGTTTGTGCCATCGCGAGCGCCGCAATCTCGCCATGCGCCAAGGGCGCGATCCGCGCCGCGGTCTCGACCGCCTGCCGGCAGGCCGCATCGGCTGGATTGCTTCGCAGACGCCCAATCCCGTATATCCCGGCCACGACCGCGACGGCTGCGCATAGCGCCAGCATCGCCAGCTTGCGGCGGCGGACCTTATTATACCGTTCGTTATTCACTTCGGGCATCGGTAGAAAACCTCGGCGGACGTATCATGGCGAATAAAATGTGGGGCGGACGCTTCGGCCGAAAGCCCGATCCGCTCATGGAGGAGATCAACGCTTCGATCGACGTCGACCGGAAGCTTTACCGGCAGGACATTGCCGCCAGCAAGGCCCATGCGGCGATGTTGGCCAAGAAGGGCATCATCGGCGGCCAAGATGCGAGCAAGATCGCTCACGGTCTAAACACGATTTTGTCAGAGATCGAGGCCGGCAAGTTCACCTTCAAGCGCGCGCTCGAGGACATTCATATGAATGTCGAGAGCAGGCTTTCCGATCTGATCGGCCCGGCCGCCGGGCGGCTGCACACGGCGCGTTCGCGCAACGATCAGGTCGCGACCGATTTCCGGCTGTGGGTGCGCGACGCGATCGATACGATCGATGCGGGCCTTGCCGCCTATCAGCGCGCGCTCGCCGAAAAGGCGCTGGAACACGCCGCCACCGTGATGCCGGGTTTCACCCACCTGCAGAGTGCGCAGCCGGTGACGTTCGGCCACCATCTGCTCGCCTACGTGGAAATGGCGGCGCGCGACCGCGGCCGCTTCGCCGATGCGCGCACGCGGCTTAACGAATCGCCGCTCGGCGCCGGCGCGCTTGCGGGAACCTCGTTTCCGATCGACCGCGACATGACGGCGAAAGCGCTCGGCTTCGACCGGCCGGCGGCGAACTCGCTCGATGCGGTCGCCGACCGCGACTTCGTGCTCGAGACGCTGTCGGCGGCGTCGATCGCGGCCGTGCATCTGTCGCGCTTTGCCGAGGAGATCGTGATCTGGTCGTCCCCGCTCGCCGCCCTGATCAGCCTCTCGGATGCCTTCACCACCGGCTCGTCGATGATGCCGCAGAAGCGCAATCCCGATGCCGCGGAACTGGTACGCGCCAAGACCGGCCGCATTCTCGGTGCACTGGTCGGTCTGCTGACGGTCATGAAGGGGCTGCCGCTCGCCTATCAGAAGGACATGCAGGAGGACAAGGAAGGCGCGATCGACGCGCTCGGCGCACTCACATTGTCGATCGCCGCCATGACCGGCATGGTCCGCGACATGGAACCTGATGTGGCGCGGATGCGGCAGGCGGCCGGCGAGGGCTTTGCCACCGCGACCGACCTCGCCGATTGGCTCACCCGCGAATTGAAGCTGCCATTCCGCGAGGCCCATCATGTCACCGGGCGGATCGTCGCCAAGGCGGCGGAGGCCGGCGTGCCGCTCGATGATCTGCCGCTCGCGGCCATGCAGGCCATCGAGCCGCGCATCACCAAGGCGGCTTTCGGGGTGCTGTCAGTCGAGAAATCGGTGACGAGCCGGGCTGTTTACGGGGGAACGGCGCCGAAAAACGTGCGAATTCAGGCCAAACGCTGGCTTAAACGCCTGGGAAAGGCGTAAACCTGACCGCAACGGCTTGCCGACAAAATCTCGCCGCTACCGCGTGATCTGCTAGGTACGTGGACGAAGCGTTGTCCACGGGGGACGGGGGAATAGGGCTTTGGCCGATAACCGGAGCGTCATCTGCGCGCTTGCCGTGGCGTTGATCGTGCCGCTGGCGCTGGCCGGCTGCGGCCGCAAAGGCCCGCTCGACCCGCCGCCAAGCGCTGCGACGCCGCCGCCGCCGACCCAGCAATACCAGCCTGCTCCCTCGACCACCGGCCTGATCGATCCGCTGACGCCGACCGGGCAGGCACAGCAGGCGCCGCCGCCGGTGCAGACCACCCAGGTCGCTCCCGCGCAGCCGCAGCGGAAGGGCTTCCTGCTCGATCCGCTGATTCAGTAATCCGCGTCATTGCGAGCGAAGCGAAGCAATCCAGGGCCGCACGCGATGAGTCTCGGGCCAGCCTGGATTGCTTCGTCGCTCCGCTCCTCGCAATGACGAAGTCCTTTGCCACTCCGGCGCATCCTGTTCTAAACACGCGCCCATGCATCACTTCGATTATCGCGGCGGCGAGCTGCACGCCGAGGACGTGAATCTGACCAGTCTCGCGCAGACTGTCGGCACGCCGTTTTATTGCTATTCGACCGCGACCATCGAGCGGCATTACCGGGTGTTCGCCGAAGCCTTCGCCGATGTCGATGCGCTGGTTTGCTATTCGGTCAAGGCGAATTCCAATCAGGCGGTGATCGCCACGCTCGGTCGGCTTGGCGCCGGCGCCGACGTGGTGTCCGAAGGCGAACTCAAGCGCGCGCTCGCCGCCGGCATTCCACCGCAGAAGATCATGTTCTCCGGCGTCGGCAAGACTGCGCGCGAATTGGCGCTCGCGGTCGACCAGGACATTCTCTGCATCAACGTCGAGTCGGAAGCCGAGATCGAACAGCTCGCCGCGATCGCTGCCGAGAAAGGCCGCACCGCCGACATTTCAATTCGCGTCAACCCCGACATCGACGCCAAGACCCACGCCAAGATCGCGACCGGCAAGGCGGAGAACAAATTCGGCATCCCGATCAGCCGCGCGCGCGAGGTCTATGCCCACGCCGCCAAGCTCGAAGGCGTGCGCGTCGCCGGCGTCGACATGCATATCGGCAGTCAGATCGTCGAGCTCGATCCGTTCGGCGACGCCTTCGCGTTGCTCGCCGACTTCGTGCGCATGTTGCGCACCGATGGTCACAGCATCGCGCATATCGATCTCGGCGGCGGCCTCGGCATTCCGTACCGCAACGACAACGAGCCGCCGCCCGACCCGGCCGCCTATGCGGCGATCGTCAAGCGCGCCACCGTGGGTCTCGACTGCAAGCTGATCTTCGAGCCAGGGCGGCTGATCGTCGGCAATGCCGGTATCTTGGTGACGCGCGTGCTCTACGTGAAGCCCGGCGAGGCCAAGACCTTCGTGATCGTCGATGCTGGTATGAACGATCTGGTGCGTCCGACGCTGTACGACGCGCACCATGAAATCATCCCGGTGCGACAGGCCGCGGCAGGCGCCCCGCGAATTGTCGCCGATGTGGTCGGCCCGGTCTGCGAGTCCGGCGACTTCCTCGCGCTGGAGCGCTCGCTCGCCGTGCCGCGTCCGGGCGACCTACTCGCGGTGATGAGCGCCGGCGCCTACGGGGCGGTCCAGGCCGGCACCTACAACACCCGCGCGCTGGTGCCCGAAGTACTGGTGCGAGGCGGGGATTGGTCGCTGGTGCGTCCGCGGCTCGATACCGACAAGCTGATCGCGCTCGACCGTCTGCCGCCGTGGCTGGGCGGGGTTTAAGATAGCGCGGCCGCCATGCAGTTCGATTTCACATTATTGAGGCCGGGAGCGTCGGTGTGGGGAACGCAAACAGAAAATGTGCCCCGTTATGTCAGCAACAAAACGTATGTCAGCAACAAAACGTTGACGACGCCAACGATGGATCGTCTCCGGTTTCGCCGTTAGGAACCACTCAGCGGGCCATCGACCTCATCGTCACGTCGGCATCAACCACGGCGTGGTCGCGACCGGCGGCATCGAGCTGCGAAGCCCCGTTCGCGACTTTTGCAAGCGTACAATTCGGCTCTCAGGCGAAGCCCTGCCACACCAGCTCACACTCGCCGTTTATGCCGACATATCCAATTCCAGGGGCATAGCCTGTCAGCAATCCCCAGTATGTTCCGGTGATTGACGAAAAGCTCATGGAGATGCCCCCAGCGGGCCCAGCCCCAGCCATGGTGAGCGAGAAACGAGCCGGCCCCTTTTTGACCCAGCCTATAGGGGTTTTCTCCAACTTAAACTCGGGCGACCCCACGATCTTTTTGGGGTCGACGACGAACGATCCGGCAAGCACAGATACAAAGGTTGCCCAAGCCGCCCAGTCTTTACCCTTGCCGCCGAACAAAAAGGCTAAAGGGAGGAGGCCTGGGAATGCAATGCCTCCGCCGATCGCCCACCAGATAAAGCTGGTAAAATCGCAGTTGCCTCCAGCGGTCCATGACTCGGCGCCCGCCTGCGGCAGCAGGTTCTGGTTCGCCTTCACCAGCGGGTCGTTGAGATGGGCTCTGGCGTACTCGCGCATGCGTTCGATTTGCGCGCGCTGGGCCGCTTCGGCCAGGGATTCAGGCCCCGCATTGCCAAGCCCAGCCTTCTCGACGCTTGCAATCAGCGGCGGAAATTTCGACTCGTCCAGATGTTGATGCACGAAATCGTCAAGCTCCTTCATGACCTCTCCCCTTCGCGACCGCTATAGTTGAATTATGAATTTGATACAATTTTAAGTAGTATTTTATCTAAGGGGCAATTGTCAACATTGCCGAATTGGCTTTGCGGCTTAGTTGATCAGCCGGGTCTCTTTGCGTGCGCGTCGAGACGCATGCGGCGCAGGTGCTGTCGCAGAGATGATCAAAGTAGAATTGGGGCGCGGTGCGCGTCGCGATTGGGCGTCCGCCCGAGGGCAGATGGCCCTTTGATTCGATCAAGTAGACGTGTTTGACGCCCGTGCAGGCCACCCCGGACGGCGCGGGAATAACTCTGGTTTTCCGCGGTTTTGATGGGTTGGCAAGGATGTTAGCAAGGATCCTGCTTGAACCTGCCCTGATATTACCGTGTTATCCTGCGACATTGTGTCGAGCATGTTAGCCTCGTTGCGGAGACCCTGGTGACCGAAGCGACTTTGCCCGATCCGGCGTCTGTGCCACGCGGCGAGGTGCTGCTGCAGGCAGCGCTCAAGCGGGCGCGCTGGACGATCTTCTGGGAACGGCTGTGGCCGCCGCTTGCGGCATTCGTCACCGTGATCGGGCTGTTCCTGGCGGTCTCCTGGCTCGGCGTGTGGCTGTGGCTGCCGCCGCTGGCTCGCGCCATCGGCCTCGCGGTGTTTGCCGCGCTGGCGGTCGCCGCCGCGATCCCTTTTGCGTTTCTGCGCATGCCCGGTGCGCCCGACGCTTTGCGGCGGCTCGACCGCCAAAGCGGCCTGACCCATCGGCCCGCAACCACGATCGCCGACGCCTTGGCGATCAGCGCGCAGGATCCGTACTCGCTCGCGCTGTGGAATGCCCACGTCGACCGCGCACGGCAGGCGGCGCGCGCCTTCAAGGCCGGGTTGCCGGCGCCGCGCATTGCTTGGCGCGACCCTTACGCCATCCGCGGTCTGGTGCTGATCGCCTGCGTCGCCACGTTCCTCGCCGCCGGCGGCGAGCGCTATAAGCGCATCGCAGCGGCGTTTGACTGGCAGGGCGTGGTGCTGCCGGCGAATTTCCGTGTCGATGCCTGGGTGATCCCGCCGCTCTACACCGGCAAGCCGCCGGTGATGCTGCCGGGCATTCGTCCGGGCGAGAATTTCGCGCAGCTGACCACGCCGGTTGCGGTGCCGGTCAACTCGACGCTGGTGGTGCGCGCGACCGGCAAGGTCGATCTTAACGTGTCCGGCTCCGGCGGCGTTGCCGTATCCAAAGAGCCGGTGGCGCCGCCTGCCGGCAGTGAAGAGCACCGCTTCATCATCAAGGCAGCGGGCGCTGCGACCTTGCGCGGCGCCGGCGATGACGTGAGCTGGTCGTTCAACGCCATTCCCGATCTGCCGCCGACGATTGCGCTGACCAAAGATCCGCAGGAGCAGCGCCGCGGTTCGCTGTTGTTGTCCTATCACCTGGAGGACGACTACGGGGTCACCAAGGCGGAAGCGACGTTTGCGCGCAAAGACGACAAGACCGCAAAGGGCGAGGCGCCGCATCCGTTGTTCGGGCCGCCCGAGTTCCCGCTGATCCTGCCGCAGGCGCGCACCAAGAACGGCGTCGGTCAGACGCTGAAGGATTTGACCGATCATCCGTGGGCCGGCGCCGAAGTGACGATGACGCTCGTCGCCCATGACGACGGCGGCAACATCGGCAAGAGCGAGCCGGTGACGTTCCGCTTGCCGCAACGCGTGTTCACCAAACCGCTGGCGCGGGCGCTGGTCGAGCAGCGCCGCGATCTCGCGCTCGACGCTCACTCCAAGCCGATCGTGCTCACCGCGCTCGACGCGCTGACGCTGGCGCCGGACAAATTCACGCCCGATGCCAGCACTTATCTCGGGCTGCGCGCGATCTACTGGAAGCTCGTTCACGCCGACAACGACGACGCGCTGCGCGACGTCACCAAGCGGCTGTGGTCGATGGCGGTCGACATCGAGGAAGGCGACGTGGCCGATGCGCAGACCGCGTTGCGCAACGCCGAAGATGCGTTACGCCAGGCGCTGCAAAACGGCGCCAGCGACCAGGAAATCAAGCAGCTGATCGACAAGCTGCGCCAGGCGATGAACCGCTACATGCAGGCGCTGGCGCAGCAGCAGCGCAACAATGGGCAAACGTCGCGCCCGCTCGATCCCAATACGCGCGTCTTGAGCCAGCGCGATCTGCAGAACATGCTCGACCGGTTGGAGAACATGGCGCGCAGCGGCTCGCGCGACGCGGCCCAGCAGCTTTTGTCCCAGCTCGAGCAGATGATGGAAAATCTGCAGATGGCTTCGCCGAATTCCGGCGGCGACGACGATCAGATGTCGTCGGCGCTCGATGAGTTGGGCGACATGATCCGCCAGCAACAGGATCTGCGCGACCGTACCTACCGGCGCGGCCAGCAGCAGCACGGCCAGCGCGGCGGTCAGCAGGGGCAACAAGGTCAGCAAGGCCAGCAGGGCCAGCAAGGCGATCAACAGCAGATGGGCCACCTGCAGCAAGACCAGAAGGCGCTGCGCGACCGCCTGAATAAATTGCTGGAAGAGTTGCGCCAGCACGGCCTCGGCCAGAGCCAACCAGGCAAAGGCGAGCAGCAGGGCAAGGGCGAAGGGCAGGGCGAAGGCCAAGATCAGACGAACCAGCTCGGCCGCGCCGGTCAGGCGATGGGCGAGGCCGAAGGCGATCTCGGCGGCGGCGACGCCGACGGCGCGGTCGACTCGCAAGGCCGCGCGCTCGATGCGTTGCGCAAAGGCGCGCAATCGCTGACGCAATCGATGCAGCGGCAGATGGGCAAAGGACAGGGGATGGGCCGTCTCGGCCGCTTCGGCCAGTCGCGCGCCGATCAGGAAACCGATCCGCTCGGCCGGCCGCTGCGCGGCCGCGATTACGGCGACGACTCTACCGTCAAGGTGCCGGGCGAAATCGACGTGCAACGCGCCCGCCGCATCATCGAAGAATTGCGCAAGCGCTTCGGCGACCTCGGCCGTCCGCAGGAAGAACTCGATTACATTGAGCGGCTGCTGAAGGATTATTGAGGCGGCCTGCTGTCTCGCTACTGGATCATCCGCGTAGGCGGATGATCCAGTAATCGCCGGAAGCGACGCTGTTTACTGGATGCTCCGCCTTCGCGGAGCATGACAACGCTTAGTCAAAGTCAGAGCCGAAACAACTCCGCCACCCTGACATCTTCCAGATTGTTCAGCCGCGCCAGCAATTCGGTGCGCTGCTTTTCACCGATCACGCTCGATGAGGTTTTCAAAAACTTCTGCTCCAGCCGTTCGCGCGTCAGCGGCGAGGTTGCGGTGCCTTCGAAATCCGTGCGCGCGATGTGAAGCGTGCGTCCGTTCTTGAGCGTGATGAAAATCCGGCACGCCATCTGGTCGTCGTTGGCGCCGTCCTTGGCGTAGGGCTCAAGCTTCACCCGCTTGGCGAGTTCGAGGATCGCCGGGTTCTGATTGGGGCCGTCGAGGAATGCCTGCGGGTCGCCGGGATCGCGATGCAGCGCGAGCGCAATCGTGAACGGCAGACTGTATTGCGCCGTTGCTACGTCGCGTGGCGCCGCATCGTCGTGGTGCGACAGCACTTTGTCGGCGACCTCGATAACGATCCTGTCGACGTCTTCGGGCCTGAACGGCTCTTTTGCGCGGAGCGCCAACAGCGCCTGCACCGGTGACTGCGCGGTGACGTGACAGGGAAAAGTCTTGAACGTGATGCTGAGTGTTTCCCAGCGCTCGCCCAAGCCGACCGGGATCACCGACAGATCGGCATCGCGCGCAAAAACGTCGAGCGCGCCGAACTTGCCTTCGAGAATAACCTCCGGGCCTTCGAAGCCGCGCGCCGCGAGATACGCCGCGGTCACGCCGCCCTCGGCGGCACGGCCCATGTGGATGCGTTTGACCATGCCGCCCTGGCCGGATTTCACGAATGCCATTAGGCCCGAGCAGAACGAACCGCCGATGCCCATCGCCATCGTGGTCTGCACGGCGGAGAGCTCCATGATCTTGCTCGCCGCAACCGCCGAGCCGAACACGCCGGTAATACCCGGCGCGTGAAAGCCGAGTTTTTCGCTCGTGCTTTTCGCCGCGTGCGCGATGCGGAACATGCATTCGACTCCGGCGACAAAAGCGGTGATGAGGTCCTTGCCGCTGACCTTGGCTTCCTCCGCGGCGGCAAGCGCCCCCGTCAGCACGGTTGCGCCCGGATGCACGCCGGTCGACGGCTGGCGCAGGTTGTCAAACTCGAAGGCGTGCGCGAACGCGCCATTGGCGAACGCCGCGCCCGGCGCACTGGCATGGCGGAACGCCTGGCCCAGCACGGTGCTGGGTCCGTCGCCGGTGTGATGGACGTAATCGGCGACGATCTTGCTCCACGGCAAGGTCGAGCCGAACAGCACCACGCCGACGGTATCGATAATGCAGGCCTTGGCGATGATGACGGCCGCAGCCGGAATGTCTTCGTAGCGCAGCGCGGTCGCGAATTCCGCCAGCGTCTTTGTTTCGCCTGCCATGGTGCGGTCCCCGACTTGAGGAGTTACCGCATAGTCGCGACGCGACGCAGTGTAAATGATAAGCGAAGGTGTGTGTTCCGTAAGCCGCCGCGCCATATTGCGGAGGGGCGCCCCTCGTGGGCGCCCGGTCGCTTGGCCCCAAACGGGCGGCCACATGGGCCGCCCCTACGTTTGCGTCTACGACGGATCAGCCATCAACCCAGCACCGGCTTCACCGCGTTGACACCCGGCGCGGGCGGCCTAGATTAGGGGCGTTCCGAGGGGAGCGCCGGCAGGCGCTGAGAGACCGCGTAAGTGGTGACCCTTTGAACCTGATCCGGGTCATGCCGGCGAAGGGACGGAAACTTCTTCCAAATCCGCACCCCCACGCCGTCTGTCCGGAACCTCATCCTGAGGAGGCCGCGGAGCGGCCGTCTCGAAGGATGAGTGAGGATGTACCCATGCTTCGAGGCGCGCTCCGCGCGCACCTCAGCATGAGGAGGAATGTTCAAGGAGCGACGCGATGAATAAGCCGCTGTCCGAAGCCGATCTCGCCACGCCGAAGGTGACCACCGGCCCGATCGCCGGTTCGCGCAAGATTTATTCGACGCCCGATACGGCGCCGGACCTGCGCGTGCCGCTGCGCGAGATCGCGCTCGATGCTTCCTCTGGCGAGGCGCCGCTGCCGGTCTACGATCCGTCCGGCATCTATACCGACAACGATGTGGCGATCGACGTCGAGAAGGGGCTCAAGCGCGCCCGCGTCGCATGGGTGAAGGAGCGCGGCGGCGTCGAGGAGTATGACGGCCGCCCGATCAAGCCGGTCGATAACGGCAACGTCACCGGCAAGCACCTCGCGCGGAATTTCGCCAACACGCCGCGCCCGATGCGCGCATTGCCCGGCCAGCCGGTGACGCAGCTCGAATGGGCGCGCAAGGGCATCATCACCAAGGAAATGATCTACGTCGCCGAGCGCGAAAATCTCGGCCGCAAGACAATGCTCGACGTTGCCCAGGAACGCGCCGACGACGGCGAGAGCTTCGGCGCTTCGGTGCCGCTGTTCGTCACGCCGGAATTCGTGCGCGAGGAGGTGGCGCGCGGCCGCGCCATCATCCCCTCCAACATCAATCACGCCGAACTCGAGCCGATGGCGATCGGGCGGAATTTCCTCACCAAGATCAACGCCAACATCGGCAACTCCGCCGTCACCTCGTCGGTCGAAGAGGAAGTGGAAAAGATGGTGTGGGCGATCCGCTGGGGCGCCGACACGGTGATGGACCTCTCCACCGGCCGCAACATCCACAACACCCGCGAATGGATCTTGCGCAATTCGCCGGTACCCATTGGAACAGTGCCGATCTATCAGGCGCTGGAGAAGGTCGACGGCGATCCGGTCAAGCTCGACTGGGAATGCTACAAGGACACGCTGATCGAGCAGTGCGAGCAGGGCGTCGATTATTTCACCATCCACGCCGGCGTTCGCCTCGGCTACATCCACCTCACCGCTAACCGCGTCACCGGCATCGTGTCGCGCGGCGGCTCGATCATGGCCAAGTGGTGCCTGGCGCATCACAAGGAGAGTTTCCTCTACGAGCGGTTCGACGAGATTTGCGACCTGATGCGCAAATACGACGTGTCGTTCTCGCTCGGCGACGGCCTGCGTCCCGGCTCGATCCGCGACGCCAACGACCGCGCGCAATTCGCCGAGCTGGAAACGCTTGGCGAACTCACCAAGGTGGCCTGGGACAAGGGCTGCCAGGTGATGATCGAAGGCCCTGGCCACGTGCCGCTGCACAAGATCAAGGTCAACGTCGAGAAGCAGCTCAAGGAATGCGGCGAAGCGCCGTTCTATACGCTCGGGCCGCTGGTCACCGACATCGCGCCGGCCTACGACCACATCACGAGCGCGATCGGCGCCGCCATGATCGGCTGGTTCGGCACCGCCATGCTCTGCTACGTCACGCCGAAGGAGCATCTCGGCTTGCCCGATCGCAACGACGTCAAAGACGGCGTCATCGCCTACAAGATCGCCGCCCACGCCGCCGATCTCGCCAAGGGCCATCCCGCCGCACAACTGCGCGACGATGCGCTATCGCGCGCACGCTTCGAGTTCCGCTGGGTCGATCAGTTCAACCTCTCGTTGGACCCCGACACCGCGCGCAGCTACCACGACGAGACGCTACCCAAGGAAGCCCACAAGGTGGCGCATTTCTGCTCGATGTGCGGCCCGAAATTCTGTTCGATGAAGATCACCGCCGACGTGCGCGACTACGCCGCGGGACTTACCGACAACGAAAAGGCCGCGCTCTATCCGGATGCCGCCAAGCAGGGGATGGAGCAGATGTCCAAGAAGTTCATGGACATGGGCGCGGAGGTTTATGTCGATAAGGCGGAGGCGGATAAACAGGGGAATAAAGCTCTGTGATAGCGACTTGTCGCGCCGTAGCTCGCTTGCGAGCGAAGGCGGAAGGAAGGGAATAAGGCGCTGCAAGCGTCGTCCAGAGGTGGCCGCGCGTTAGCACTGGACGCCTGCCAGGGGAACCATGCCGAGCCTTTTGGACCGCATCACCGTCGATTCGGAGAAGTGCGGGGGCCGCCCTTGTATTCGCGGGCTACGCGTGCGCGTGAAGGATATCCTCGACATGCTGGCCGGCGGATCGTCGCGCGAAGAAATTCTTCGTGATTATCCGTATCTGGAAGACGATGATATCTCCGCAGCGCTCGAATTTGCGTCGCGTGCTACTGATCATCCGGTCTTTATGGCCTCGGAGCCGTGAAATTCCTGGTCGACGCGAACCTGCCGCCAGCGCTTGCTCGCTGGCTCGCGTCTCAAGGCCATGAAGCGCATCACGTCGAAGATTTCGAATTAAGGTGACAGTGCATTCAATTGCATTACGGTTGATCTGCGCCACTGAAATTATGAATTTCAGCGAAACTGAATTGCCGGCTCAAGAGCTTCGACCCTCTTTCGCCTCGCCATCGAGCCAATCCGACAGGCGGCCGGGCTTGCCTTTTTTCTTGCCCTTTGGTCCGGCGGCGGGGGCCTTCGCCTTGGGCGCCGCGGCGTCGCGCGCCAAGCGGAGTGCCTTCAGCCGCTCGGTTTTCGCGCGCACTGCCGCCGCCTCGGTTTCGTAGTCCGACGTAGCCTTTTTGGCATCGTTAGCGCGCTGTACTTTTGCGAACTCGGCATTCGCCTGATGCTTGTTGGATTTTTCCGACATCATCGTCATCCTTTTCAAATAAATTGCGGTGACAGTGCATTCAATTGACGTTACGGTCAATCCGCGCCATCCTGGCGCATGGCCCGTCTCGCTCGCGTCGTCGTTCCTGGCCTGCCGCATCACGTCACCCAGCGCGGCAACGGCCGCGCGCGCACCTTTTTCGCCGATGCAGACTACGCGCTCTATCGCGACCTTCTCGCCGAGCACACGCGCGCTGCGGACGTGTCGGTTTGGGCGTGGTGCCTGATGCCCAACCACGTGCATCTGATCCTGGTGCCGTCCGATGCCGACGGCCTGCGCCGGGCACTCGCGACGGTGCATCGCCGCTATGCCGGCATCATCCACGCACGGCGTAAACGCACCGGCCACTTCTGGCAAGGTCGCTTCGGCGCGGTGCTCATGGACGAGGCGCATCTCGCGGCTGCGCTGCGCTACGTCTCGCTCAATCCGGTGCGGGCGCGTCTGGTCGAACGTGCCAGGGACTGGCGCTGGTCGTCAACGCGCGCGCATCTTTCGGGTAAGAGCGACGGGATCACTACGCTCGCACCGATCCGCGACCGTTTTCCTCGCTTCGCCGATCTCATCGACGACGAGCCGGAGGCGGATCTATTCGATCGTCTGCGCGCGGCCGAGAGCATCGGCCGGCCGCTCGGCGACGACCGCTTTCTCGCCCGCGTCGAGAAGCTGACGGCGCGGATGCTGCGAGCCGGCAAACGCGGGCCGAAGCCAAAGACGATCCAAGCTAAAGACGATCGCTGACGGGAAACAAGTTGTCTATTAAATGCACTGTCACCGTAACTTAAAGACGAATCGCTGACGGGAAGCAAGGCATCTATTGAATACACTGTCATGTCTGGACGGCGCCCCGTGTCAAGGGTTTCTTTGGAGCTCTGCGAACGTCTCGGGGAAGTTACGGTGACAGTGCATTTAATAGACAACTTGTTTCCCGTCAGCGATCGTCTTTAGCTTGGATC
>JBAQJL010000080.1:0-2029 GCA_049300295.1 Xanthobacteraceae bacterium | reverse complement strand
GCCAATAGAGGATCACAACCACCATAGATACGGCGAGGTTAAGACGCGATTAACCATCGGCCCGGGGAGGGCTCCAGCTTTTTGTTTTGGCGCGTTTTCTGCCGCGCATAAGTCGACGCAATCTGCGCGAATTTGATTGCTCGGTGAACCGGACCCAGGCCCGGCTCAGTCCGGGCGGGCTTTCGCGCGAAAACGCTACGCTCGTGCTTCCGGCAAAAAGAAAGGGGCCCCAGCTTGCGCTGGAGCCCCTCAACGGTCGGGGCATTGCCGGGTATGTGCCCGAACCGGAGTTGTGGGTGCGACCCCGTGGGATCGCACCCCGGGAGAACTTACATATTGTAGGCGCGCTCGCCGTGATCGGAGATGTCGAGCCCCTCGCGTTCCTCTTCGACCGAGGGACGCAGGCCGACCACGATGTCGACCAGCTTGTAGAGGATCGCCGAACCGACACCCGACCAGATCAGGGTCGCCAGCACCGCCTTGCCCTGCGCAATCATCTGGGTGACGAAATCGTAGGTGCCTGCGTTGTTGCCGGTGATGTTGGTGTAGTCGGTGATGCCGACGCCACCGAGCGCCGGGTTGACCAGAATACCGGTGCCGAGCGCACCGATGATTCCGCCGATGCAGTGCACGCCGAACACGTCGAGCGCGTCGTCATAGCCGAGCGCGTTCTTCACCGTGGAGACGAAGAACAGGCAGACCGGCGAGACCACGAGGCCGAGCACCAGCGCGCCGATCGGACCGGCAAAGCCGGAGGCCGGCGTGACCGCGACCAGGCCCGCAACCGCACCCGAGCAGATGCCGAGCAGCGAGGGCTTGCCCTTGACGATCCATTCGCACAGCAGCCAGGACAGCGCCGCACCGGCGGTCGCCACCATGGTGTTGACGAAGGCCAGCGCCGTGGTGCCGTTGGCTTCGAGGTTCGAACCCGCGTTGAAGCCGAACCAGCCGACCCAGAGCAGCGAGGCGCCGATCATGGTCATGGTCAGCGAATGCGGAGCCATCAGGTCCTTGCCGTAACCGACACGCTTGCCGATGATCAGCGCGCCCACCAGGCCGGCGATGCCGGCGTTGATGTGCACCACCGTTCCACCCGCGAAGTCGAGCGCGCCCGCGCCGGCGAGCCAGCCGACCGAGCCGGTGACTTCGTCGAGCTTGGCCTGCGCCGCGGTCTTGGCCGCGCCATCCGCGGCGGCGGCAAGCGCCTTGGCGGCAGCTGCGATGTCATCCGGAGCCGCGACGTACCAGACCCAATGCGCGATCGGGAAGTACACGAAGGTCACCCACAGCAGGATGAACAGCATCACCGCCGAGAACTTGATGCGTTCGGCGAAGGCGCCGACGATCAAAGCGGGGGTGATCATCGCAAACGTCATCTGGAACACGAAGTAGGACAGTTCCGGAATCACCACGCCGTTGGAGAAGGTCGCCGACGTCGAGTTGGCGTCGATGCCGTGCATGAAGGCCTTGGCGAAACCGCCGATATACGGCGTCATGCTGCCGCCGTCACCGAAGGCGAGCGAATAGCCGTAGATGGTCCAGATCACGCCGACCATCGACACGATCGCGAACACCTGGGTCAAAACCGAAGCCATGTTCTTGGTGCGGACCAGGCCGCCGTAGAACAGTGCGAGGCCGGGGACCGACATCATCAGAACCAGCGCGCTCGAGACCAGCATCCAGGCGGTGTCGCCCTTGTTGGGCACGGCGGCCGCGGCGGCGGGAGCTGCTGCCGCAGCATCGGCTGCGGGAGCCGCAGCAGGCGCCGCCGTCTGCGCCATTGCGGCGTCGACGAAGCCTACCGCGCAGAGCGCTCCGATTGCGAGGACTGCCCATCCCGCGGGGGTGGGACGTTTGAACGTCATTTGTTTTACTCCTGATTGGATAAGGGTGAGCGCGAAATCAAAGTGCAGCGGCATCGGCCTCGCCGGTGCGGATGCGAACCGCATGGTCGAGGTTGATGACAAAGATCTTGCCGTCGCCGATCTGTCCGGTTTTGGCAGCCGACGTGATGGCGTCGATGGTCTTG
>JBAQJL010000079.1:0-26481 GCA_049300295.1 Xanthobacteraceae bacterium | reverse complement strand
CCCCGCCGATCAGTTGACCTGTTACCCATGTCGCCAGTCTATTCTGTTACCCATGTAGCCGGGTTGGACCGCTCCGCTCCCCTCTCCCCTCGCGGGAGAGGGCGCCGAGCGAACCTCAGTGAGCGAGGCGGGTGAGGGCCTGAGCCGGGCCGCAGCACTGCGGCCCTCACCCGGTTCCTCACTCCGCTCGAAACCACCCTGTCCCG
Organism: Xanthobacteraceae bacterium; assembly: GCA_049300295.1. GTDB lineage: Bacteria > Pseudomonadota > Alphaproteobacteria > Rhizobiales > Xanthobacteraceae > BOG-931. The sequence goes on along the minus strand of JBAQJL010000079.1, from coordinate 26,275 downwards.
CAAGGGGAAAGGGAAAAGATTATCATTCTCGCGGCGCGTTTTTTGTTCGCGTCCGAGTTATGCGGCACGGCAGGAAACAAAACCTCCCCAACAAAAGGGAGGCGGAGCGCCGAAAGGCGCACCTCGGTATCCGCTCCGCACTGCAGGCGTCGCCGCCCGTTTTCGTGGGTTCGCGGCGCGCGCCTTCCTCTTTTTCCTTCCTCCTTGCGGAGGACGGTTAGGAAGGGGGCGCGCTCGCCTTCCGGCGCTCTACCGCGGCTCTCGCCAAGTTCTTAGGCTTGGCTCAGTCCGGTCCCGCGCTTCATGGTCGCGGATAACGATCCGCGCCCCGGGCAGCCAGCTCCTGGCAGACCGGCGTCGTGGCCGGCCGGGCGAGTTTCCGAACCGCCTCGGAATGAGGTCACGAACCCCATCCCGGGCACCGCCCCCGCTCGCATCAATCGGCCGTCACCGGTTGACGTCCCTTCGACGAGCAGGATGATCCCTTTTAGTTCGTCGCGCGGTGCGAATTCAAGAAATTCCAGCGATGGGAGCCATCTCGTTGATCTGACGAGAGTCTTTTTTCGCTGTTTGTTTGATTCGCGGCGCGGCAATTGTGACATTGCTGCCATGATTCGCATGTTTCGGCTAAGGTGCAGAGAACACAGCCGTTTTCGAATTGCGGCAGTGAAACAGGCGAGCGTAACACAGTGTAGGGATTCGGCTACGCGCCGCCAGGTCAGCGTTTGGGTTAAAAACTGACATGTCGCCGACGGAGAAATTCGGCAGACGTCGAGCGCCGCCGGATTCAAGTGATCCTTATCGAGACGATTGCGCCAAGCAATGATCCACGTGGTCGACAGCGATGCGTAGGCACGAGCGTAGCCGGGATCGATCGCCAGCGACCGTTCGAGCAGACGCCGGCTTTCGTACAGATCAGCGACTTTGACAGTCGACCAGTAGCTGGCCAGAATGTCGGCGCCGCGCACGCAGTACTCGTAGGCCTGCCAGCTCGCCGGCGGCTTCAACAGAGCGTGCTCGGCCTCCGCCTTGTTGACGTGCGCCACCAGCGTCGTCGCGATCGCACGGGCGAGCTCGTCCTGCAGCGCCAACACATCCGCCAACTCGCGGTCGTACCGCTCGGCCCATCGATGTGCGCCAGTGAGTGCGTCGATGAGCTGCGCGGCGATCCGCACGCGCCCGTCGTGGCGGCGGAAGCTCCCTTCCAACACGTAGCGTACGCCGAGCTCGCGGCCGATGCGCCGGACGTCGATCGTCTTGCCTTTGTACTGAAAACTCGAATTACGCGCGATGACGAAGAGCTCGGAGAAGCGCGACAATTCAGTGATGATGTCCTCCGTGATTCCGTCGCTGATGCTTTCCTGGTCCGGATCATGCGGAATATTCTCAAGCGGTAGCACCGCGATGGACGGCTTCTCGGGCAGTGCGAGCGCCGCGCTCGCGGGTTCGCCTTCCCGCACGTCCGTTACAAAGCGGAAGCCTTTGCGCGGGAACGTCCGGATCACCTGCTGGCTCTTGCCGCTGTCGCCGACGGCAGTACGCACCGCGTTGATGCGGGTGGTAAGCGCCGAGTCGGTGACAGCCCGCCCGTGCCAGATCGAGGCGACGAGTTCGTCCTTGCTCACGACGCGCTCGCGGTTGCGCAAAAGATAATTGAGAAGATCGAACACCTGCGGGGTCAGCGGCACCAGGGTTGCGTGGTGCCGCAGCTCGCGCTGATCCGTATCGAAGGCATAACCACCGAAGAAAAACCGCACGTGCTGCCTCCCCTGCACGCAAGGCATCCGGCCGCGGCCATGTCATAAATCGGCACCATGGCGGGGTAAGAAAAATGTAAGCCGGCTGTAAAGTCAGCGCAACGTGGCTGTGGCACCTTCGCCCCCGGTTTTAGGAGATTCCGATGACGTGCGGCCGCTTTTGTATCGCCCTCGCTGCCTTCCTTTCGTTTCCACTCGCCGCCTCCGCGCAGGATGCGCTGAAGATCGAGTGTGAAATTGCTTCCGACTTTGACCCCGTCCGTGGGCCAGCGCATATCATTAATCACACGAGGGAATTCATGGAATTTGGCGGGGTCACGTTTCGCGCGTGATGTGACCCCACCGAGGTGTGCTTTTTCCTAACGATTTCAATTCGTAGCGGACGACCGGGTGTGGGGTTGTTGTTCGGCGCGTTTTTACAATGATTTCCGCTGAGCGAATCTGCGCGCTTGATCATCAGCGATTTTTCAGTAGTCTCAAGTCGTAGCACGGTTCCGTTCGTACCCCGGCTTACGTGAAAATATGACGCCGTACGCCACGTTTCGATCGCTCATTGCATGCATGGCGCACGCGAGCATGGCCACCTTTACTATCGGCGGACGCGCGAGCCTTCTTCGCTACGCCGGCAAGAGCGGGCTCATCCTGCTAGCCGCCGGAATCCTTCTCTTCCTCGTTATCCGCGCCGCCCTGACATTCGACCCCTCTTGGGACGCAATCGCCTATCACTACCCGTTCGCCGCCAGGCTTGCCGGCATTTGTGGGCACGACTGCCTGCAGATGACGCCGGGCCTAGAGCAAGACTATGTGGCGTTTCCGGTTGTCATCGAGTTCATTCAGGGCTGGCTGTGGCGGCTGACCGGAGTTCCCGAGGCGACCAACTTTGTTAGTGTCGCCGCGCTCTTCGTGTTCGTCGCCTATCTTGCGGTGCACTGGCGAGTCCTTTGGTACTGGGCAGTAATCGGCCTTACGGCGATTCCTGTGGTGCAGGTTTATTCGACCAGCAGCTATACCGACTTGGCGACAAACGTGGCAGCCGCCATTGGACTGTTGACCGTGGCCGAACTGCTCTTCCGCCCCGATCGCGTTCGCGTTGGCGTGCAAACTCTGTTCGCGCTGTCGATGATCCTGCTTGGTAATTCGAAAACCCAGATGATGCCGGTGGCCGCAGCAATTACTATGGCCTTCATTGTCCTTATGACCTACACCAGCGCGGATCGCCCCGATCGAGCCTTCGACCTGCGGCGTCCTGTTGCGGGCGCAGCATTCTCGACAGTGCTTTTGTTGCTGGTGAACGCGACGGCACTCCGCAATCTGGTCGAATTCGGCAACCCCTACTATCCTGTACAGATATCCATCCTCGGCCATCAGTTCTTGCCAGGATACCTGCCCCCTCTCGCGGGTAATTCGGCTCCCGAATACCTTCGTGGCGCGCCGTCGCCTTTGCGCTGGCTCCTCTCGGTTTTTGAGTTTTCAGCATTCGACCTACGGGTAATGCCGTATTCGGTCGGACAGGGCGACGTCCCGCAGAGTGCGCCGTCGTTTCGCATGGGAGGATATTTTGCCACGTACATCCTGACTGCCGTGGGCTTTCTGATGATTGCGCTCACGCGACTTGGAAAAACGGGCTTACTGCTCGGCGGCTATTTCCTTGCCTTAACCGTTGCGACGGCTTTAATGCCGGCGTCTCATGAGCTGCGCTACTACATGTTCTGGGCGTTGTCGCTGATAGCGCTGCTCCTGATCATTTACGCATCGCCGAGCTTTGGTGCCGAGCTATCGGCGGAGTTATCTCTTGCTTGGCGCTGGATAATGCTCTCTTGCTTCGTGGCCGTGACGATGCTCACGGGTGGGCATTTCTTTCGGCCCGGTCTATATTTTAACGTTGCGGACTTCATCGCGAAGAACGGGTTTGAGGCGACCGTCAAAAAGTTGAAAGATGGGCAAACAGTTTGTGTCGCTGACGAGCGGTTTGCGATCCTTTATAGCCGTGCTTACCATCCGCACCGCGCCTACAAGGTCATCCAAGGAGACGATCCGACGTGCGACACCCGGATATAGATGCCTCCGGAGCTTGGGTGATCGTGCCCGCCTACGACGAAGCGCGCGTCATCGAGATTACGTTGAAGGAGGTATTGCAGCGATTTCGCAGTGTCGTCGTCGTGGACGATTGTTCGCATGATGCAACGGGCACTCTCGCGCTTAAGGCCGGCGCTCATGTGGTGCGCCATCCCGTCCATCTGGGCCAAGGCGCAGCGCTCGTGACGGGTATTGTCTACGCTCTTCGCAAAGGCGCCAGCTACGTTGTGACCTTCGACGCCGACGGCCAACACGCTGCCGATGATGCGCTCAGCATGTTCGAGCTCATCATGCGGTCCGGCTGCGATGTCGTGCTGGGCTCACGCTTCATCGGTCAATCGATCGACTTGCCGCGATCGCGTCGCATCTTGCTTCGTGTGGCTCTTCTCTTCACGCGGACCACCACAGGGCTGGCGCTCACCGACACGCACAATGGGCTCCGCGTCTTTACCGCGGACGCCGCCCGCGCGATAGTTATTCGACAGAACGGGATGGCGCACGCGTCCGAGATCCTCAGCCAGATCGCTGCACTCGGGCTCAGTTACCGCGAGGCGCCGTGTACAATCCGCTATACCGACTACTCGCGCGCAAAAGGTCAGCGATTGTCCGGTGCGCTGGCGATCCTTGCGGCTCTCCTCGCTGGACGGCTCTATAGATGATTTTTCAGATATTTCTTATTGGTGCGCTGACCATGCTGGGTGTTCACGCGATGACCCAACGGCGGCGATCCGGCCCGTTATCTTACCTCATCATTTTTGCGGCGCTGGTCGGCATCGTGCTCGTCATGTTCCCCGATGCAAGTACGATGATTGCGAGGATGGTCGGCATCGGCCGCGGAGCCGATCTCGTGTTTTATGTCTTCATGGTCACCATGTTCGCCGCTGTGGTAAACATCCACCTGCGGCTACGCGCGCACGATGAGCACGTCACGCGCCTGGCCCGCGAGCTAGCGCTCAGTTCCGCTCGAGAGCCAAGCGACCGGCAAGCTCGGGGCGCGGCTTCACAGCCCTCCTCCCCTCGATCTCAAGGCTAACGCTCGGCGGTGGAAGGCGCTGCCACGAAGGTTTGTTCTAGCTCTGGGCCCGCATCCCGTCAGGCTCAGGGGCGACTACGGACCGTTGGGTGGCCACCTCGAAACTTCGCTGAAGGCAGCACTTTTAGCGCACAAATTCCGATGGCTTGGCCGTTTGCTTTTCGATCGGTGGGCATCTGCTGTCGAACCGTCCGCAGTTTGGTTGCGGCGCGCTCATACTCTATCGTCTATGGGCTCCGTGAAGCCTCCTCTAACAATCCGAGCGATGTCGGATACGTTACGTGCCTGTGCTTTGGGATACGCGGCGTGCAGTTCCGAGTCGCGCCGGAACCGCTGCTCATGGTCAAATGGGGTTCTAAAGAGCGACGTCAGCTTGGAGACGAAGAAGAAGCTCCCAGCATGGGCATACCTTACCCACAGGTTCCAATCTTCAAGCATGTGCATGTCCTCATGGAATCCGCCGAGGCGAGTGTAGATCGAGCGGCGGAACATCACCGCTTGAATGGGCGCGATGTTGTGGTGAAGCACGTCGTCGTTGGTGAATGGGCCTGCCAGGGCCGGAGGCAGTTGGTGAAGCCGCTCAGCATAGGTTCTGCGCTGGTGATCGATTTCCGTGTGCACCTCCCAACTGGGGGCATGCGCGGCCTCAGCGTCGGCGTTGTTGAATAATGCCTCGGCGAGAACCTCGATGTGATCCGAAAAGAGCAGATCATCGTCGTCGAGAAACATGACATACTCGCCGGTTGCCGCGCTTAGCCCCAGATTGCCGGTTGCGGAGCGCCCAACGCGGTCGCCTTTCACGTACCGGATGTCTCGACCATAGACGCTCGCAAGGCGTTCGACTTCCTCCTGCGCGCCACCTTGCCCTTGCTCGACGACGATGTGCTCGATGTTGCGGTACGTCTGATTCATCACTGAAGCGATCGCTTCGCGCAGCAGCCACGCCCGTCCAGGTACCGTGCGCGTGACGACGGACACTTTGGGGCCATCGAGGAACGGCTGGTCGGGCCTGTAGCGCGCAAGCGACCTTATCATCTCGTAGTCGAACCCTCGGAACGGAAACGCCGCAGTGTTCGCCGGGGGTCTCTTCGACTTTCGAAACTTGTCTCGGTTCTCGCGTACCAAATCCCTCGCTCGTGAGAGTTCGCGCGTCGTGAGATCGTCAGTGGCAGTCCGGCCGATCGCCGCCAGCATGCCTTCACCGACGAGACGATCATGTATGGTTCCGTACCGGTATCGGATGAGCAAGTTCGCGGCGATCGATCCCGACACCTGGAGGGGTCTCGGTTTCTGTGGGTCGAGATGATGGAATACGACTGCCGTCGGGACGTACCTCAATCGATATCCGCTGGAACGGAATCGGTAAGAGAGCTCGACGTCCTCTCCGTACATAAACAAGGCCGGGTCGTATCCGCCTGCGGCGAGGTAGGCGGATCGCCTGAATAGTACGCAGGCGTGACTTTGCCAATTCACCAAGAGGGTTACGGGATCGTAGTACTTGGGATGCTCAAATGGGTATTGCCGAGCCTCCCAACTGGCTACATCAGCGTCGTCGTGCCGTGTAAAATCGACGAGGGTCGACAGCATATCGCAATGAAACGCGACGTCGATATTGGTGACGAGGGCAAACTCTGTATCGCAGTTGCGGATAGCGTAATCGTTTCCAGTGCCATATCCGAGATTTGGTCGCGACACGACAGCGGCGTGCTCGAAACGCGATAGATGCTTAGCAACCCACTTCTGCGCGACTTCGAGAGAGTCGTCGGTGGAGCCGTTGTCGACAAACACCAGTGTCACTCGCTGAAGGTCGTAGCTCGACGCCAGTAAGGCAAACATGAAGCCCTCTAGCCACCTCGCGTTGTTGTGCATCACGGCGGAAATCGTCACACGAATGTCGTTGTGTGGTCGCGTGCGGGATGCGCTCGCAACGTGCCATCTCGCTCCCAGCGTTTCCGACCTTGATGCGGCGAGTCTATTGACCGCATCGCCCGCGTCCGTCGACGTTGTGGAAGATGCGCCGTCGGCCGCCCGAACCTGCCTGTATAGCTCGAGCAACCACCGACCCGGTGAAGAGAGATTCAGCAGATTGCGGACAAGGGCCTTGATGTCGGGCAAGATCCGCCCTGAGCTTCTGCCGTTCGGAGTCTGCGTCAAATCAATACCCCTGCCGCCAGGCGCATCCCGATCCGCCGCGATTGTGCGCGTCCAGCTCCTTACGCCGTTTTTACCATTCGTTCTGTCAAGTAAGGCGGATACTAGCCATTCTTGGTAAAAAGTAAAAACTCCGCACGGCCATCCTAACTATGTATTTGATCGGCTCACTGCGACGACGGGACTATGCAACAGTAATTGATCCACCCCTCGACGGCCTTGAGCGGACTCTTTCCATCGTCCAAGCGGAGTAAACATCCAATTTCGGTATCACAGTTGCGCATCAGCTCGACGCAAGCGAGCTAGATAGCGGGCTATGACGTCCGGTGCAAATGCGACGCGACGCGCGCTTTCCACGGCTTGATTGTAATATCTGGAGAGAACCGAAGAACTGGGATCAAGGTTTGTCAATCTGATAAGCCCAGTGGGCGGCGAGGCGATGGCTGTGATCTCTAGATCGGGGCGATGTTCAAGCAAAATCAAGACTGTCTTCCACACGTCACCCGCCCACCAATCGGCATGCTTCGAGTGTTCGGCCAAAGACATATCGGCACAGTCGCGGCGACCGACATGCGAATCGGTCGGGATGCAGTCATGGAGTAAGATCGAAGAGCCGGGTCCAGAGTGCCTCTCTACATTGATGAAATCCCGCAACAGAAACTCAAAATGATGCATCCCATCTAGAAACGCTAAATCAATTGGTCCGCAGAGAAAGGTCTTCGGATCGTGTGAGGCAAAAAATTCATCACTGGTCATTTGGAATAGCAGGCAAGCCGGCTTCGTGCCGGTGATGTCGCGGTCAATCCTGAATTGAGGATCTATCGCGAGCGAACGACACTGTGAAATGGCAAGGCTGCTACCGCCTTGCGTTCCGACCTCGAGATAGCTGTTGGGGCGTAGCTCGGCATGGAGGCTGGCAAGTACAGACGCGTAGTCGGGGCCGTCCATCTCCCAGGCAATCTCAAAAAAGTTTGGCGGACCATTCTCCATAGGACGAGTGATATGCGGCAATGTGACCAAATACAATATCGATACTTCTGAAACGATGCGCCCGAGTTGTGAATCGGCGTGCAATGTCAAATCGCACCGAACTACGGGCGGCGGAGGCGGGGCCGGCCGCAACCCCTTCGACTTCATGGAATACGTGCGCCGTTCGCCACACGGCTCGGTTCCTTCGATCGAATCTTTGTGGCGAACGGTGGCGCCGTTTTGTGCCATGGGCACCGCTCTGGGGATCCACGTCCGGGTCGGCATCGAGGATAATCTCTGGCGCAGAAAGGGCGTGCGCATGACCTCGGTGGAACAGATCGAGCAGGTCGTGCAGATGGCAAAGTTGCTCGAACGTAAGGTGGCGACGGGTGACGAGGCGCGACAAATTCTCAAGATCGGGGTTTGGTACGACAGCGTCGGGGTTACGGTGACAGGGGTTACGGTGACAGTGCACTTATTATCGGTCTTTCGGCTTTTGGGGGTTACGGTGACAGTGCTCTTATTATCGGTCTTTCGGCTTTTGCCTGCTGACTTACGTGCAATGTCACCGTAAGCACGTAAGCACACCGTAAGCATCTTGACCTTGTCGCTGCGGTTCGAAGCTGTTCCAATGCGGCTGCGATCTCGGAGCGCTCGAACTGCCATCATTTGTTCTAGAGAGGGCAAGGGGAGAGGTAAGGCTCATGAACTTCAAGGCCGCGATCATGTCCCTCGCTGCGGCGGCGACGTTTGCCTCGACGGTTCTTCCCGCGTCGGCGCAGGATTTCTACAAGGGCAAGACGATCAGCATCATCGTCGGCTTCTCACCCGGCGGTCTCTACGACCTTACGGCGCGGGTGCTCGCCCGCCATCTCGGCGACCATATTCCCGGCAAACCGCCGGTGATCGTGCAGACGATGACTGGCGCCGGCGGCACCTCAGCGGTCATTTATCTGTACAATAACGCCGTGCGCGACGGCACCACGATCGGCATGCCGCCGCGCAACTATCCTATCGCGCCTTTCGCCAACGCGAGTCTGCATTATGACGGTCGTGGTTTGATCCCGCTCGGCAGCATCAGTACCGAAGTCCAGGTCGGCGCGGTCTGGCACACCGTCGGCGTGACGAAATTCGACGAGCTTATGAAACGCGAGATCAGCGCCGGGGTGACGAGCTATTACGACGACATCGGCTCGCTGTCGCTGGTGACGAAGGCCATCACCGGTGCGAAGCTCAAACTCGTCAGCGGCTATCCCGGCGGCAACGATATCCAGTCCGCAATGGAAAAGGGCGAGGTCGATTCCGAATTCGGCTGGTCATGGGGGGCCATCAAGGCCACCAAAAAGAATTGGCTCGATCAGAAGAAGCTCGACATCGTCTTGCAGATCGGCACGGCAAAATCGCCCGAGCTGCCCAACGTCCCTTCCATCATGGACTATGCCAAGAACCCGCTCGACCGGAATGCGCTGGAGCTTCTGTTGGCGCCGGACGCCTTCGCCTGGCCGTTCGTCGCGCCGCCGGGGGTGCCCGCCGACCGCATCGCGCTGTTGCGCAAGGCCTTCGACGCGACAATGAAGGATCCGAGCTTTGTCAGCGATGCCAAGAAGCTTTATCTCGAGCCAAACCCGATGAGCGGCGCGGCGATGCAGGACAAGATCGAACACATCCTCGGCTTCGACACGTCGGTGATCTCGCGCGCCAAGGAGCTGGTGAAACCGCCGCGTTGATCGGCGCTGCAGCGTTATCGGGTCGCCAGCATTCAAGGAAGGGCACACATGGATCACCGGCAAATGCATCTCGGCGTCTATGCGGTCGGGACGGGAAACCACATCGCAGGCTGGCGGCATCCCGGCGCAACGACCAGCGGCGAGGATTTCGAGGCCTTCAAGACCATCGCGGCCTCCGCCGAGCGCGGCAAGCTCGACTTCATTTTCGTCGGCGACAGTCTCGCCTTCCTGGTCGAGGGGCATCCCGGGCAGATGCTGCGCTTCGAGCCGACGACACTGCTCTCGGCACTGGCGAGCGTCACATCCCGCATCGGCCTGGTGGGAACGGCGTCAAGCAGTTATTCCGAGCCCTACACCATCGCCCGGCAATTCTCTTCGCTCGATCATCTCAGCGGCGGCCGCGCCGGCTGGAATGTCGTCACCACGACGTTGACCGAAGCGGCGCAGAATTATGGACACGAGGAGTTGCCCGAGCACGATCTTCGCTACGAGATCGCCACCGAATTCGTCGACGTCGTGCGCGGCTTGTGGGACACCTGGGAAGACGGCGGCCGCATCCTGAACAAGCAAACCGGCCAGTACTACGATCCCGGCAAGGTCCATGTGCTCGATCACAAGGGCAAGCATTTCTCGGTCAAAGGCCCGCTCAATCTGACACGGGCGCCGCAAGGCCATCCGATCATCGTGCAGGCCGGCGCCTCGACCACCGGGCGACAGCTCGCCGCGCGCTATGCCGAAGTCGTATTCGCCGTCCAGCTCGACAAGGACGAGTGCCGCACGTTCTACGACGACGTGAAGAAGCAGGTTGTCGCCTTCGGCCGCCGAGCGGAACACTGCAACATCATGCCGGGGCTGGTGACGGTCGTGGGGCGCACTGACGAGGAAGCGCGCGCCAAACTCGCACAGCTTATGGAATATGTCGATCCGACGAGCGCGATGCGGACCCTGTCGCGCCGCTTCGGCCATGACATGTCACAGTATCCACTGGACGGCCCGGTGCCCGATTTGCCATTGTCCAACCTGATGCACAGCTACAACAAAGTCGCTTCGTCAAAGGCCAAGCGATTGGGTTTGAAGCTGCGCGATCTCTACAACGAGATGGCGATCGCGCGGGGTTATCCGGTGGCCTGCGGCAGCCCGACCACGATTGCCGACTTCATGGAGGAATGGTTCAAGGACGGCGCGGTGGACGGGTTCACGTTGCTGCCGGCACATTTCCCCGAAGCTTTCGACGACTTCATCGACCTCGTGATTCCGGAATTGCAGAGGCGCGGTCTGTTCCGGAAGGACTATCAAGGAACGATGTTGCGCGACCATCTGGGCTTGCCCAAGCCGGAGAACAGATTCGCCCGCGTGTAGCGCCGAGTAGCGTGTAGGATGGGTTGAGTAAAACGAAACCCATCATGCAGCATCGAGGTGTGATGATGGGTTTCACTTCCGCCTTCGCGCTCCGCGCTTCGGTGTGACTCAAACCGCGCCGTAGCTCGCGCAGCGAGCGTAGGCGGGGCGCTCAATCCATCCTTCATTCTCTGCTACGCACCCGCGGCCATGCCGATGCGGCCGAGGCCCGGCAATTTGAGCGCGGGCCGGCGCAGATCGAAGCCGAGCACGCCGCCGAATAAATTCAGCTCGACGCCTTCGACCCAGCCGATGGTCACGCCCACATACCCGCCGAACGTCGCGAACACGCCAGTGCCCGACGCAGTGAACCCCAGCCACTGGCCACGGTACGGGTAATCCTTGCCGATCGCGGTCGGCGGCAGCACGGCTTTTAGTTCGGGAACAGCATCGAGCGCGGCCTGAACGAAGGTGTTTGAATTCGGACCCGGCCACGGCTTGTAGTCGCCGTACGAGCTGAATTTGTATTTTTCGATCACAACGCGAATTTTGGGAATCAGGCGCTCGGCCGTGTCGCCGTTTACGCTCACCACCGTATCCGGGACCGCGCCGAACCAACGGCCGTCGGGCGCGAACCCATCGACGCGGATCGGTTCTCCCCAGGCCGTGTAATCGAAGCGGGTGTAGCGCGGCGCGCCGCGTTCCTTCACGACGATCCAGCTATGGACGGCAAGGATGCCGCGCCAGCGAACGGTCCGCGCGGCAAAGACCCGGATGATCGCTTCCGGGTGTTTCGATGGTTCGGGCAGCAGTCCGCTGCTCGACCGATCGGCCGTGCGCCAATTGCCCTGCCGATCTCCCAGCAAATAGCGGATGCTGGAGGCGGCAATCGGTACGGCGATCAGCACAGCGAGGATGAGGATTAAAGACAGGACACGTCCGCGGAGCATCTATCGACCAAGTAATCGCGCCTCCAGGCGTTTTCCAGATGGCGGTTCGCATAAACCAACCATTGGGTGGCCCGACTTTCCGCGGAACCCGCAAACCGCCTTCATCACTAAGAGGCAGGGACAAGAGGCAAGGACGAAGGATGCGGCCACAGCGCAGGCAGGACGACCTCGGGTTGTGCGCCGGCTTGGTCTAGACGCGCGTTTGCGCACCAGGGTGGCCTGCTTGTCGATCGCTTGGCGCTTGTCGTCCGCGCGATCCGTGCTCATGCTATACACGTCCTGACAAGCACCGCCTGCAGACACGCGGCGCCGCGAGTGCGGCCTTTCGGAGAACGCCGGCCTTGAACACCCTGCAAAAACTGTGCTCCGGGTCACTGCCGATCTCGGCGGCATTCTGGGGCTTTCTCATCGGCGGCGGCGCCGCGGTACTGTTCGCGATAGGCGTTATCGGCGGGCTGACCGTCATCGCTTATCCGGCGGCACGCATCCCCGTATACGTAACCGGATTCATCGTGCTGTGGGCTTATTTGATTCTGGCGTGTTTCGTTACGTGGCGAAGCGCGAGCGCCACCAAGACTGGACCGCTGCGCATCGCCGCAAAGGTTGTCGTTATTCTGCTGGCAGTCTGGTTTTTGTTCAGTCTGTCCACCAGAAACGGCGTCATCGCCATGCTGCGAGGATCGTGGCAGCCCGGCTCCTACCTGCAAGGCAAGACCAAGTAGATCGGCGCCTGCGGTTTGCGACCAGACAGACAATAATCGCCGGGAGGAAATGGAATGCGCCTTCTGCCGCTTTGGGCAATCGCATTATGCGCCGCTAACGCGTCGGGCTTCGCGCTTCGGCCGGCCATGGCGGACAGCGTCGCCGGCTTTTATCACGGCAATACCGTCCGGGTGATCGTCCCGGCTTCGATGGGCGGTTCAGTCGCCGTTTACGGCCGCTTGTTGGCCGATCAGATCGGCCGCCACATCCCGGGGCACCCCACGGTCGTCGCCGCGGCGATGCCCTGCGCAGGCGGCGTGCAATCGGTGGACTATATCTTCAACGCCGCACCCAAGGACGGCACGGTCATCGGCGAGATTTTGAGCCCATCGGTTCTCGTGCCGATGCTCAGCGGCGCGCAATTCGACGCACGTAAAATCCAGTGGCTCGGCTCGCTGACGGCACGGCCGGGCGTCGTCGGCGTATGGCACACTGCGCGCGCCACGACGCTTGAGCAGGCCAAGAAGATCCCGCTCAATTTCGGCTCAAGCGGCGTCGGCGCCGGCAACTTTCAGATTCCGACGCTGGCCGATGCGGTGCTCGGCACGCGCTTCAAGGTGGTCATGGGCTATCCGGGCGGGGCTGAAATCAATCTTGCGATCGAGAAGGGCGAACTCGACGGCCGCTTCAATTACTGGTCCGGCTGGACCTCGGCCAAGCCGGATTGGATTCGCGACCGCAAACTCGTATTTCTGTTCCGCACTGGACCGCCCGCCCCCGATATGCCGACCGCGTTGCCCGCTTTCGCCGATCTGGTGAGCGGCCGGGACCGTCAGATGGTGCAGCTCGCGGAGGGTCCCGACAATATCGGCGTCGGCTTTTGGACCGCGCCGGGACTACCGGCCGACCGCTTTGCGGCGCTGCAGAAGGCGTTTGAAGAGACGGCTCGCGATCCCGGCTTCCTGGCGGAGGCGCAAAAGCTTCGTACTCCCATCGCGCCCGTTCCAGCCGCCGACCTGACCAAGATCGTCGCCGCGCTTTATGAGACTCCGGCCCCGGTCGTCGACCGATTCAAAGAGCTGACAACGCCCAAGCACTAACGACTTCATCATTGACGGATAGCCGCACGGTCGCGCGTAGCAACGCATTCGCGGCCCAAAAAGGAGACAAGCGATGAACGACACCGCAACGCCGTCACAGACCTTCAAGAGCGAGGTGCCGGTCAATCTGCCGGGCAATCGGAGCGATCCTGAATACTATTCCGACGCCATGGTCGAACTGCTCCGCCGGCTGGACGTGGAATACGTTTTTCTGCTTCCTGGATCGAGCTACCGCGGACTGCACGATTCGCTGGTCAATTTCGGCCGTAATCATAAGCCGACGATCATTCTCGCAACACACGAGCAGATCGCCGTCTCGATGGCGCACGGCTACGCCAAGGCGACCGGACGCGTCGGCGTCTGCATGCTGCACAACCTGGTCGGCCTGATGAACGGCTCGATGGCCGTCTACAACGCGTTCGGCGACCGTGCGCCGGTGCTGGTGCTCGGCGGCAGTGGCCCGCTCGATATCAGCGAGCGGCGCTGGATCGATTGGCTGCACTGCGCCAACACGCAAAGCGACATCGTGAAGCCTTACGTCAAATGGGCCGACGAGCCGACGACCGGACAGGCGATCCTTGACTCGATCGGTCGCGGCCACAAGACCGCGCTGACCGAGCCGCGCGGGCCCGTCTACGTCACGGTCGATTGCGGTGTGCAGGAGAACCGGATCGCGGATGGCCTGCGTATGCCCGATGCGAAGCAGTTTACGGCGCCGCCGCCGCCCGCTGCGAATCCCGATGCGCTCGAGATGGCGGCTGCATCTCTGATCGCCGCGAAATTCCCGCTGATCGTCGGTGGACGCTTCGGCATCGATGCCACAGCGACCGCGCCGCTGGTCGATCTGGTCGAACTAATCGGCGCCGCCTATCGCGACGATCTGGCGCTGGTCGCGTTTCCAACCAACCATCCGCAGAATTTGGGCGGCGACCGCAGCCTGCTGAAAGAAGCGGACGCGGTCCTGGCGATCGATTGCCGCGATGTGGCAAGCCTGCTTGACGGCTATCCCGGCGACAAGGCGGGCGTCGGCTCGGGACGCGAACGGCCTGGCCGCAAGGTCATCGACATGTCGCTCAACGACATGGCGATGAGTTCATGGTCCTATCTCAAGGGCCCGCAGCCGGTCATCGACGTGCAGTTGACCTGCGAGCCGCTCCTGGGGATGCGTCAGCTCGCCGATGCCGTGCGCAGGCGCCTCGCGGCCGATGCCGACAGCCGCGCCCGGATCGCGGAACGCAAGGCTGGCATCGTCGAGCGCCACCGCCGGCTGCGTGCCGGGCAGCGTGAAGCGGCGCGCAAGGGCTGGGACGACAGGCCGATCGCGCCGGCGCGGCTCGTGTCCGAGCTCTGGGACGCCGTCAAAGGCAAGAACTGGCTGCTGACGGTACGTAATCAGTCGAGCTTTCCGGAAGGCATCTGGGAGTTTACCGGCGCCGGCCAATATCTCGGACACAACGGCGGCGGTGGCGTGGGCTACGGCCCGGGCGCTGCGGTCGGCGCGGCGATCGCAAGCCGCGATTCCGGCCGGCTGTGCGTGGCGCTGTTCGGCGACGGCGACTTTGTCATGTCGGCGAGCGCCATCTGGACCGCCGTGCATTACCGCGCGCCGATGCTGGCCATCATCAACAACAACACCACGTGGGGCAACGACGAGAAGCACCAGCTCGAAGTCGCCGCGGATCGCGGCCGGCCGCGCGAGAATGCCTGGATCGGCCAGCGCATGGTCAATCCCGGAATTGACTATGCGACGACCGCCAAAAGCTTTGGCGCCTGGAGCGCAGGCCCCGTCACCGACCCTGCCGAATTGGCTGGCGTCCTTCGCCAAGCCATCGCCGAGGTCGAGAAGGGCGGGGTCGCCGTCGTCGACGTGCACACCAAGCTGATGTGACGAAGGTGAGCCGGAGCGCGCCCGCCCTCACCCCGGGCTGTGCGCCGGCTTCTTCCAGATGCCGCGCTTCTGCATCAGCGTGACCTGCTTGTCGATCACGTCTTTCTTGTAGTCCGCGTGCTTGCCGGGGATCTTGTCCAGGTATTTGTTCTTCGGATAGATCGGCTTCTCGTAGATGATCTGGGCGAGCTCGGAGCGGACATCCTTGAGCCAGTTGGTGACCTGCGCGGACTCGCGGTGGTGGCGCAGCGCCTCGATATTGACGACGCCGGCGACGAAGGTCGAGCCGTTGGTGTCGCGTTGCTTGCCGACGATCGCCCCGCGATAATCGACGATCATCGACTGGCCGCCGCCGGCATCGATGCCGAAATGGCGGCCTTCCGGATAAAGGTGATAGCTGCCGATGTTCGGCGCCACGATGTACATGTTGTTTTCCAGCGCGCGCGCCCGGTTGGAAATCTCGAACACATCGTTCTCGGTGAACGGGCACGGCATCGAGGCGCGATAGACCACCTCGGCGCCGTTCATGGCGAGGCCGCGGCCGTTCTCGGGATAGTTGCCCTCCATCGCCATCATGATGCCGAGCCGGCCGATCTTGGTGTCGGCAACCGGCCAGAAGGCGTCGAGCGTGCGGCCGTATTTCTCGATCCACCAGTCGTAAACGTCGTGCGGCGATACCGAGCGCTCGACCGGCAGCAGCGCCGAGATCTTGTGATGCTGCAGAATAACCTCGCCGTCGGGATCGACGATAAAGCCGATGTTGAAGAAGCGGTCCGGCCAATCCTTATGGCGCGCCTTGGCCTGCGCCATGATGTAGACGTTCCATTGTTTGGCGAGCTTGCCGATCTCGTCGGTCTCAGGGCCGGGAATGTCGATGCAGCAGGTGCGCGCGTAGTCGGCGTGGTCGACGTCGAGCACTTCGTCGTTGAACCCCATCAGCGCGCCTTCGGGGATCGCGAGCAGCTTTACGGGAATGTCGAGATTGGACAGCCAGAACGCCGCCTTGGTCAGACTCTTGATGTGCTCGATATTGTGCTCGATGTCGTCGCGGCGGCGGATGCCGTAGAAGGTCGGAATGAGACCGACGGCATTATAGGGTTCGATCACCGGGTTACTCCTTTACGCGTACGCATCATTCAACGCCGCCGCATCATTCTCACGTCACTCACGGACGTGGGCGCCCACGAGGGGCGCCCCTGCGATGCCGCCCGCGTAGGGGCGGCTCTTGTGGCCGCCCTGCCCTCATTACGCCGCGACGCTTGGCAGACCTGCCAGCGCCATGGCGAGTTCACCTTCATCGTATTTGTGGTCGACCAGCTTGCCTTCGAAATAGCTGATGTAGGCCCCCATATCGAAATGGCCGTGGCCCGAGAGATTGAACAAAATGGTCTCTGACTTGCCCATCTGCTTGCAGCGCAAGGCCTCGTCGATGGCGCAACGCACCGCGTGCGTCGCCTCAGGCGCCGGCACGATGCCCTCGCAGCGCGCAAACTGCACGCCGGCGTCGAAGCAGGCCTTCTGGTGATAGGCGACGGCCTCGATCAGGCCGAGCTCGTAGATATGCGAGATCATCGGCGCCATGCCGTGATAGCGCAGCCCGCCAGCATGGAAGCCCGGCGGAATGAAAGTCGAGCCAAGCGTGTGCATCTTAACGAGTGGCGTCAGATGCGCGGTATCGCCGAAGTCATAAGCATACTTGCCGCGCGTCAATGTCGGACACGCCGACGGCTCGACCGCAATGATGCGGCGGCGGCGGCCGCCGCGCAGCTGCAGGCCGAGGAACGGGAACACCAGGCCGGCGAAATTCGAGCCGCCGCCGGTGCAGCCGATGATCACGTCCGGATCGTCGCCGGCCATTTCGAACTGCTTGATGGCTTCCTGGCCATTGACGGTCTGGTGCAGCAGCACATGGTTGAGCACCGAGCCGAGCGCATATTTCACGTCCGGATTCTTCGCCGCCATTTCCACCGCCTCGGAAATGGCGATGCCGAGTGACCCCGGACTTTTCGGATCCTTGGCGAGGATCGCGCGGCCGGAATCAGTCTGGTCGGACGGCGACGGCAGACAGCGCGCGCCGTAGGTTTCCATCAGCGCGCGGCGATAGGGTTTCTGGTCGTAGGAAACGCGGACCTGAAACACGGTCACGTCGATGCCGAACAGGCCGCCCGCAAAGGCAAGCGAGGAGCCCCACTGGCCGGCGCCGGTCTCGGTGGAGAGCTTCTTGATGCCCTGCTCTTTGTTGTACCAGGCCTGCGGCACAGCGGTGTTGGGCTTGTGCGAGCCGGCCGGCGAGACGCCTTCATATTTGTAATAGATCTTGGCCGGCGTGCCGAGCGCCTGCTCCAGGCGGCGCGCGCGATAGAGTGGCGACGGCCGCCACATCCGGTACACGTCGCGGATCGGCTCCGGGATGTCGATGGTGCGCTCCTGCGATACTTCTTGCAGGATCAGCGCCATCGGAAATAGCGGCTCGAGATCGGAAGGCCCGATCGGCTGTTTGGTGCCGGGATGCAAAACCGGCGGCAGCGGTTGCGGCAGATCGGCCGCCAAGTTGTACCAGGATTTCGGAATTTGCGTTTCGTCGAGGACGAATTTGATCTGATCGCTCACGCCGCTCTCCCCGCAACTGATTGACTTGCGGTAACATACACTAGCGGGTCGGGCGTGGAAACGCGGCCGAACTTGGGCATAACTCGGCCGTCAAGGTTAATGGCTGCGGTCGATTTCTAGAGCGCGATCACGCGATCGACATAGAGCTTCCAGTTGCCCGGCGGTGGCTGGCGCCCGGACAGCCAGTGGCCGGTGACTTTGCCCTCCCATTCGACCGGCAGCAGCATGCCGCGCAGGAATTTTGCGCCCATCTGCGGCGAAGACCAGGCGATCACCGTGTCCGATCCGGTCTCCCACCAGGGCTCGCCGGGGCGCAGATCGCGCGCCGACTCGGCATCCTGCTGCACGTTGAAGGCGCCTTCGAGCAGGCAGCGAATTCCCGGGCCCGGATGCTGATGGCGATCGGCGACGCGGCCGGCCGGTGTGAGGATGCGGTCGAGCCGCAACAACCACCGTGTGCCCTCCGCCAGCGCGAGGCTGGTGACGACTCGCGACATGCGCAGATGCGACAGCACGCCGCTACCCTGCTGAAGGAGCGGCGCGGCGTTCGGGGACGCCAGCTCCCAGCGCCAGACCTCGCTCCACGCACCTGCCGATTCAAGCGTGAGCGGCCCGTCCCAGTAGAGCGCCTCGTCGGCGTTCACCGTCTTGCCGTTGATGACGGCACTGCCGTGGCGCACGTAAAGCAGGCGATGCGCAGGCGCCAATGCCGACGCGGCGGCGCCGTCGGCGCCGATCTGTTCGTGATAGAAGTTCAGAGAGAACGGCATGCCGCCATCGTAGCGCGGATCGTGCCGCAGCGAAATCCGCCACCGTCAGCCGTCGATCTCTTCATCCGGCAGATATTGCTCGTGCCACAGCGCGTTGAGGATGCCGAAGCCAGCGGCAAAGCCGATGCCAAGAACCCAGGTGAAATACCACATGGCGCGACCTCAATAGAGACTATGCGAGTTCTTCTCGACCAGACTAGCCGTCACCACCCCGCGCAGCGCGCGGAAGGCGATCGCCGTGTAGATCAGCACGATCGGCAGGAAGATCAGCGTCGCCACCAGCATGACGAACAAGGTGAGGCGGCTCGACGAAGCATCCCACACGGTCAGGCTTGCGGCGGGCGCGATATCGGAGGGCATGAGAAACGGAAACAGACTCACGCCAGCAGTCGAGATGATGCCGAAGATGCCGATGGCGCTTGCAATAAACGCGAGACCACGCCGCCCGCCGCCGGTGAACAGCAGTGCGAACAACGGGCCAAGAAAGCCGAGCGCGGGCGCGATGACTGTCCAGCCATGCGCGCGGTAGTGTGCGAGCCACTGGCCGGGCACTCGCACGACGGTTTTCAAAAGCGGGTTGGAGGGACCGTCGGCGACGACCGCACTGGTGATGGCGTAGCCATCGATGCCGAGCCAGACCCAAAGGCCGCCGATAGCAAACAGCACGATGGTGGCGGCGGCGCCGACCTTGACGAAGTTTCGCGCGCGCACCCGCACGGTCCCTTCGGTCTTCAGCGCAAGGTAAGTTGCGCCATGGGTGGCGAGCATTGCGGCCGATAACAGGCCGCAGAGAAGGCCGAATGGATTGAGCAGCTCGAACAGCCCGCTGCCCTCGTAGAAAATGCGCAAATCGGTGTCGATGCGGAACGGTACGCCCTGCAACAGATTGCCGAACGCCACGCCAAACACGATGCTCGGAACGAGGCCGCCGGCGAACAGCGCGTAATCCCAGAACGTGCGCCAGCGCGGGTCGGCGATCTTGTTGCGGAAATCGAACCCGACCGGACGCAGGATCAGCGCCGCCAGCACCAGAAACATGGCGATGTAAAACCCGGAAAACGCAGCGGCGTAGACCGGCGGCCACGCCGCGAACGCCACGCCGCCGCCGACAATAAGCCACACCTGATTGCCTTCCCAGAACGGACCGATCGCGTTGATCGTCACCCGCCGTTCGGTGTCGGTGCGCGCCACGAACGGCAGCAGCATCGCCGTGCCGAGATCGAATCCGTCCATGATGGCGAAGCCGATCAGCAATACGCCGAGCAGGAGCCACCAGATGATCCGAAGGGTTTCGTAGTCGAGCGGGATCGACATGCTTGCCCCCTACTGCGCCGGCACGGCCGCTTGCCGCGATGCGCTATCGAGGCCCAACGCCTTGACCGGACCCATGACGATGTATTTGCGCATCAGCACGAGGTCGGCGACGAGCAGCGCCGAATAAAACAAAATGAAGCCGCACAAGGTGAACAACACCTGTGCGCCGGACACCGACGACGCTGCCAGGAACGTCGGCAGCACGCCGTCGATTGCCCACGGCTGACGGCCGTATTCGGCGACCACCCATCCCAGCTCAGTGGAAACCCAAGGCAGCGGCAACGAGCAGAACCCCAGCCAGAGCAGCCACCTGCGCGAAAAATTCCGATGCGAGGCGTCCCAGAACAATACGGCAAAGAAAGCGATGAAATAGAATCCGAGCCCCACCATGATGCGGAAGCTCCAGAACAGCGTGAAGATGTCGGGAACGGTGCTGGCGGCGGCCTTGGCGATGGTCGCATCGTCGGCCTTGCGCGGATCGTCGATATAGCGCTTGAGCAGCAGCGCATAACCGAGATCGGCGGCGTGATCGCGCAGCTGCGCCCGTGCCTTGGCGTCGGAGTGATTCATCTTCAGCGCGGCGAGTGCATTGTAGGCGATCAGGCCGGCGCGAATCCGCGCCGCGTTGTTCGCAACCAAGTCGTTTATGCCGGGAACTGCCTGGTCGAAGGAGCGCGTGGCGATAATGCCGAGCACCCAGGGTATCCTGATCGCGTAGTCGACCGAGCGCCGTGCAGGATCGGGGATGCCGACAAGGTTGAAGCTTGCCGGCGCCGGCTCCGTCTGCCACATGCCCTCGATGGCGGCGAGCTTCATCTTTTGGTTTTCAGAATCCAAATAGCCGCTCTCGTCGCCGAGAATGACGACACACAACGCGGCCGCCAGCCCGAACGCCGAGGCGACAATGATCGAGCGCTTGGCGAAAGCCTGGAAACGGCCCGAGAGCAGATAGTACGACGAGATCGCGACGACAAACATCGAGCCGACGACGTAGCCGGCGCCGACTGTGTGGACAAACTTGGCCTGCGCAACCGGATTGAAGATCAAATCCCAGAACGAGGTCAGCTCCATGCGCATGGTGTCGGGATTAAACGCGGCACCGACCGGATGCTGCATCCAGCCGTTGGCGATCAGAATCCACAGCGCGGAAAAACTGGAGCCGAACGCGACGAGCCAGGTCACGGTGAGATGGCCGAGCTTCGGCAGACGATCCCATCCGAAGAAGTAGAGGCCGACGAAGGTGGATTCCAGAAAGAACGCCATCAGGCCTTCGATGGCGAGCGGCGCGCCGAAAATGTCGCCGACATAGTGCGAGTAATAGGCCCAGTTGGTGCCGAACTGAAATTCCATGGTGATGCCGGTCGCGACCCCCATGGCGAAATTGATGCCGAACAGCTTGCCCCAGAACCGCGCCGTGTCGCGCCAGATCCGGCGGCCGGTCATCACATAGGCGCTCTCCATGATGGCGAGCAGAAACGACAGGCCGAGCGTGAGCGGTACAAACAGAAAATGGTAGAGCGCAGTGGTCGCGAATTGCAGCCGCGACAGCATGACGGGATCGAAATGAGACATGAGCCGCGTCCGTTCGTTGCTATTTTGCTTCGGGCTTTATTCCAATCACCCGCGCCATCGCGCCCGCATCGACCTGCGGCTGCGCGCCGTCAGGGAAAGCGAACACCTTTATACCTGCTATGCCGATCAGCTTGATGACGAGCACAAAGACGATCGCTTTGGCCAGCGGCGTCCGCGGCCACAACCCGGCGGCAAAAAACGCGCCCATCGAGGAGAGAATTGCGCGCACCTACTGCTCCGGCACCGGATCAAATCAGCCGATTAGCGACTCACAAAAAAATGCTGCGCTTTTCGACCTGTGCTGACAATCGGGAATTCTCATGCAGATCATGCGCGGCTGCCGTACCAACCGCAACCGAATACCGCAAGAACTTCCGCTAAAGCCTGGTCGTCTGCGGCGGCACCTGCTCACCGAGGCCGTCGCGGCCGTAAATGTCCTCCCGGAACTGCACGATGCCGTCGGAGGCCGACCACGCGGTGACATAGACCCAGTGCAGCGGCACGGGTTTGACGAGCCGCGCGTTGACCTGATTGCTCGTTTGAATCGCCTGATCGATCGCCTCGGGTTGCCAGCCCTTGGTTTCATCGAGCAGCCAGTAGACGAGCTGGCGCACATTCTGCACCCGGCAACAGCCCGAAGAATCGTAGCGCAGATCCTCGCCGAACAGATCCTTCTCCGGCGTATCGTGCATGTACACGCCGAAGGCGCTGGGGAAGTCGATGCGCAGGTGACCGAGCGAATTGAAGTCGCCGGGATCCTGCCGGAACGTGTAATGGACGGCGTCTTCGGAGTACCAGTCGATCTGTGACGGCTGCAGCTCGTTATGGTGCACGTCATAGATACGGATGTGATTTTGGGTCAGATAATCCGGCTCCTTCTCCATGAGCGGAATCAGATCCTTGCGCACGATCGAAACCGGCACGGTCCAGAACGGATTGAAATTGACGGCGATGATCTTGCTGTTGATGTCCGGCGAAGGACGCGACGGCCTGCCCACGACCGCAGTGTAGCGCGCCACCGCGACATCGTGCTCGATCGCTTCGACGCGCGCGGCCGGAAGATTGACGACCACGTAGCGCGGCCCGAGATTGGTGGTCAGAGTCTTGAGCCGCGAGATATTGACTTTGAGCTGATCGCGCCGCTTGTCCGCCGGGATATTCATCGCCATCAGCGTCAGTGGGCGCACGACGCCGTCGGTGCTCAGACCGTGGCGGGCCTGGAAGCGCCGCACCGCCGCCTCGACATATGAATCGTAGACGTCGTTGCCGACCGCGTTGGGATCGAGATCGCCTGACACGGCGAGGCGCTGGCGCAGGTCAACGACGCTTGGATGCCGCATGCCGAGGTGCAGTTCGTCGATTTTCGGCACTTGCGGCCAGCCGCCCCGCGCGACGATGCTGTCGTAAGTTTTTACGGCCTGTTCGGTGATGTCCGCGGTCTGCGGCGACAGCGTCGGCGCGGTCGCCTTGGGCATGTGGATGGTGCGCGAGGCCTGATCGAAGGTCTGGCCGAAGCCGCCGCCCTGCCCTTCGCCCATCAGCGCATCGAGCGCCGGATCGGCAGCCGCTCGCCGCGCCGTCGCGCCGGCGGCCGCAAAAGCCGCCACGCCGGCCGCGCGGCGCAGGAACCGGCGCCGATTCGGATTTCGCCCGACCCGCTCGATTTTATCATTCATGGGAACGTCATCCGCAGCGTCCGACCGCCAAAATTGGCAGCACTTCTTAGCCGCCCCCGATCCCGAAGCTACCACAGCAGCGCGGTGGACCAAAGACGCAAGGTCCCACCGCTCGACCGGGCATACTTCATGTGTGGAACCCTGGGCGGTTTTAAGGCCACGGCAAACGAGCGCGATATTACGCTAGCCGGTCTTGTTACACTGACTGGTCTTGGCCCACCGCCTCGGCGATAGGCCGGCAAAGGGCCACCGGCCCCGACGGAACTCGCGGCCGCCTGCGGCCGCCGGTAGGAGCGCGCATGGGTGCGATCAGGTTGTTAGCGGCGCCGATCAGGCGCATTGCAAGATCCCGGCTGTTTCAATTCGCCGCCGTGGTCGCGATCATTTTGCTGCTCGACCATTACGCCTACGACTATGCGGCGCTCCATGCGGCCGCCGATGGCCTGAAGAATATCGTCACCGCCACGGTACAGCTCTGTTCCGATTTCTTCCGCGTCGGCATTCTCACCGATCCGGTGCTCCAGGTCGCCCTGATGATCGCTTATGTGTATGTGGCCTGTCTCGTGACCTTCGTGGTGCTGCGCTTCGCCACTCGAAAGGCCGTCGACCTCGTCGGCAGAAGCAATTTTCTTTGGCTGCGCACCAGCATCGCCCGTGAGCGCGGCATCGCCGCTTATCGCGCCTGGGTACCCCTTGAGACCATCAGGCCGGCCGACTATCCGCAGGACAAGTGGGAGCAGGAATTCGCATGGCCGGCGGACAACAAGCCGCCCTACCCGCCGTTGCCGCAGCGCCTCCTGCGCGAAACAATCAGCGTCGTCGTGATCCTCGCGGCAGCCGCCGTCCTGCTGCAATACTTGACGCCATTCCCGGTGCTGAGCTGGTTGCGCGATGTTATTTGATTGTTGATGCGCGGTTGCGGTTGCACTCACGCGACGCTGCGCAGGCCGCCGCGACGCAAAAAAGACCCCGGCATTACTGCCGGGGTCAAGGAACACCAGTACGACGATAATTCTGGCGAAGAGACACCGCCCTTAAGCCCGCGATCCCGAACAACGAAGCCGGGTCTCGGAAAGGATCGTGTGCCGGCTCTTAGAGCCGGTAGAGAATCTGATCGGTCCAGAACCGTTCGAGCCGATGCAGCGCCTTGTTGAGGACGCCGAACTCATCGGCATTGATGCCTCCGACCTGCTCTACCGTCCGCACGTGCTTGTGATACAGCGTGTCGACGATGTCGCGTACCTCACGCCCGCGATCGGTAAGCTTGATCCGAACCGACCGACGATCGACGCGCGAACGCTGGTGATCCAGAAAGCCCATCTCGACGAGCTTCTTGAGGTTGTAGGAGACGTTGGAGCCGAGGTAATAGCCGCGCGTACGCAGCTCGCCCGCGGTCAATTCTTTGTCGCCGATATTGTAGAGCAGCAGCGCCTGTACCGAATTGATGTCGGCGCGGCCACGGCGATCGAACTCGTCCTTAATCACGTCAAGGAGACGCCGGTGGAGCCGCTCGACCAAGGTCAGCGCCTCCAGATAATGCGGTCGGATATGGTCGAAACGCGCCTCACGCTCGGCGGGCTCGACCGTCTTAGCGACGGCTTTCATAGTGACGCCCTTCTCAGTCAAATTTGTTGTTGCCGACGGGCCCTGTATTCCCGCCGTATCTCGCAACCATATGCCCCCGGCTCTAAGATCAGTTTAAATAACACGCTAAAAATAGGGTTTATTCGCCACGCTGCCGACGCTAATGCGCCGCAATTTGTAGGCGAAAACTTGACGCTTTGTTCACGGCTGCGGCAACGGTTACTGCATCTTCAGATGTGCATCAGTGATGATGCGGCGGTAATCGTCATAATCCTTGCGGAGCACACTATCGAAGGCACCACCGCAGGCCCCACCGGGGAAGAATCCCAAGGTTTTGAACTTCGCCTTAACCTTGGGGTCCTCGATGGCGGCGCTAAACCAGCCGGTAAGTTTGTCGATCATCTGTTTCGGCGTTTTGACCGGAGCGATGACGCCGCCGAAGAAATCGGCCGAGACGTCCTTGTAGCCGGACTCGATCGCAGTCGGCACGTTCGGCAACAGCGAAATCCGCTCGGGAGATGTGGTCGCCAGCGCGCGCAGCTTGCCGGTCTGCAATTGCCCTTGCAGGGTCGAAAGATCGGCCAGCGCGGCAGTGACTGTGTTGCTTAAGAGCGCCTGAATGGCCGGGGTGTAGCCGGGGAACGGCACGAACGTAATGTCGGCCTTGGCGGCGCGCTTGAGCATCTCGAACGCCAGCTGCGAGGACGTCGCCGGGCCGATCGTCGCCAGCGTCAGCGCTCCGGGCTTGGCGTGCGCGGCGGTGATGAAATCGGCGAGCGTGTGATACGGCGACTGACTGTTGACGACGATCAGCGGCGGGAAACTCGCCAACTCGCAGATCGGCACAAAATCGGTCAGCGGATCGTATTTGAGCTTGCGCACATTCGGCAGCACGATGAAAGAATTGGAAATGATGCCGAGTGTGTAGCCGTCGGGCGGCGCCTGCGCCACGTATTGCGTGCCGATCTCGGTCGCTGCGCCCGGATGGCTTTCCACCACCACCGACGGACCGCCGCCTTCGCCGATGTGCTGCGCAACGATGCGCGCCATCGCATCAG
>JBAQJL010000078.1:0-28936 GCA_049300295.1 Xanthobacteraceae bacterium | reverse complement strand
GGACAACGCTCCGCGTTGCCCACAAGACCCACAGCCGCAACAGTAGCAGCAGCAACGCTGAACAAAACCAGAAATGTGTTACCCATGTCCCCGGTCAGAAGTGTCACCCATGTTGCCGGTTGCTCATCTCAGCGCTTCGACAACAAGAATGGGTGAGGGGTCTCGGCCGCAACCCCTCACCCGAACGAGTTTTCTGAAGATCTTGAGCTGCCCTCTCCCGCAAGGGGCGAGGGCACACCACAGGCGCCGCGCCATCCTGACCTCCAGGAGAGCGAAAAACTACGCCGCGATCTTCACGTATTCGAAATCGCCGGGCTTGTTGTCGATGCCGACGCGCGGCGGGGCGATCCAGCTGGCGAATTGGCCGGGCTCCGTGACCGGCTTCATCAGACTGCCGATGAACTCGCCATCGTCTTTCGAGGGCAGCCACTTGGAGTGCTCGCGCGCCCACGCCGCCTCGTCGATCAGCCGGCCGGACGGCGAAACCTGGACGTCCTTGAACTCGCCGATCAGGCGATGGAAGCCGACATGCGGCAGTTCGAATTTGAAAGCGACGCCGGTCCTGTCGATGATCTTGTTCCAGCGATCGATGCCGCGCTGGCAATCCGCCGTGTAGTCGTCGCGCAGCCGCATATTGATGGCGGTCAGCGCCGGCTCGTCGACGCGCTTGATCTCGCCGTCGACGAGTTTGAGCACCGGATAGGTCGCGTTCTCCAGCCGATGATCGTCCTGGATCTTGGTTTCCTGGAAGCGGCCCTTGATCCCCGCCGTGAAAGTGTTGGCCGCATTGGTCGAGACCTCGGAGCCGAACAGATCGAGCGACAGCGAATAGTGCAGGTTGAGTTTTCGTCGCATCGTCGGCAGGTCGATGACACCGAGCGCGCGGATTTTCTCGACATCGTTCGGGTCGTCGATGCCGGCCTCCTTCATTGCCTCGCAGGTGCGCTGGATGGTGCGCCCGACGCCGGTCTCGCCGACGAACATGTGGTGCGCTTCTTCGGTCAGCATGAAACGGCAGGTGCGCGACAGCGGATCGAAACCCGATTGGGCAAGACTCTCCAATTGCATCTTGCCATCGCGGTCCGTGAAGAACGTGAACATGTGGAACGACAACCAGTCCGGCGTCGCTTCATTGAAGGCGCCGAGCATGCGCGGCTTGTCGGCATCGCCGGAGCGGCGCTGCAACAGCTGCGCCGCCTCATCACGGCCGTCGCGGCCGAAATATTTCTGCAGGATGTAGACCATTGCCCACAGATGCCGGCCCTCCTCGACATTGACCTGAAACACGTTGCGCAGGTCGTAGAGCGACGGCGCGGTCTTGCCGAGGTGGCGTTGCTGTTCGACCGAGGCCGGCTCGGTGTCGCCCTGGATGACGACGAGGCGCCGCAGCATGGCGCGGTATTCGCCCGGAATGTCCTGCCAAACCGGCTCGCCAAGGTGGCGGCCGAACGGAATGGTGCGGCCTTCCTCCTTCGGCGCCAGCAAAATGCCCCAGCGATAGTCGGGCATTTTCACATAATCGAATTTGGCCCAGCCTTTGGGATCGACCGAAACGGCGGTGCGCAGATAGACGAGCGCATCCTGAAAGCCCTCCGGCCCCATGTCCTTCCACCAGTCGATGTAGCCGGGATGCCAGCCCTCCAGCGCGCGCAACACCTGCCGGTCTTCGGCGAGATTGACGTTGTTCGGAATCTTGGTGGTGTAGTCGACGGCTTCGATGGTCATGGCGTCACCTCATCTCTTTTCCGCCGCGCGCCATTATTCTTGTCACGCCCGCGAAGGCGGGCATCCAGTAATCACCGCGACCATCGCGACTACTGGATCATCCGCCTTCGCGGATGATGACGGCCGAGTATGTCGCCGAGCGAAAGCTCGTGCGCCTCAAACCCGCTTCGTATCAAACACCGGCTTCTGCCCGGTGCCGTAACGCTTGAGCGCGCCCTCCTCGCCGATGGCGTTGGGGCGCTGGAAAATCCAGTTCTGCCACGCGGTCAGCCGCGCAAAAATTTTGGACTCCATGGTCTCCGGCCCGGCGAAACGCAGATTGGCCTCCATGCCGGTGAGACCGTCGGGCGAAAAGCTGGCGCGCTCCTCGAGAAACACGCGCACCTCGTCGTCCCAGTCGATGTCGTCGAGCGCGAACGTGATCAGCCCAAGTTTTTCGGCGCGCTCGGCATCGAGCATCGTGCCGCGCTCGGCTTTGGCAGCATCGACATCGGCCGGATTAGCCAAAAACCGGCAGCCGAGTCGCGTCGGGCCGTTCGACATCGGGTACGCGCCGAAATTTGCATCGCTGAGCGCAATCGTCGCGGGCAGCCTGTTATCCCCCTCACGGGAGCCGGTCAGCATGTATGATCGGTCGCTGGCGAGGGCGAGTTCGGCGAGCGTTCCGGCAAAGCATGAGCCCGGCTCAATCAGCGTCACCAAGGACCGCGAGGTGAGATCGACGCGCTTGAGCACGCGTTTCCACAAATTGCGAATTTGCCGCGCCAGCCAATGATCCTTGCTGGCATCGAGGAGTTTGTCATAGGCGAGCACGGACGCCGGATCGCCGGATGACTTGAACACGATCGCCGCCACATCGAGCTCGTTGAGCCTTATGTTGAGGATCGCGTCATCGAGTTCGCGCCCTACTCGCAGCGGCCAGAACGCGGCACCGAGCGCCTGCATGGCGTCCGCCGATGCGGGCGGCGGTGCTGCCGGGCCGCGTACCATGATGGTGGCGAGCCGCGCCGCGCGATTGAACTCAACGGACAATGAACTGTATTCGATGGCGCCCGCCGTAATGGTGCGCGTCAGCGGCGTGAGCTTGATGCCTTGCGCCAGAGCATCGTGGTTCGCCTTCGCAGCCAATTCGCGCGCACGGGCCGCGATGGTCTCATCAAACTTCGAGCCCGGCACCACTTCGTCGACCAGGCGCCACTCCACTGCGCGCTTGCCTTTGACGCCTTCTTCGGTGGTGCAGAACACGTCGGCGTGGTCGCGGCGAACCTTGCGCTTGTCGGAGATGCGCGTCAGGCCGCCGGTACCCGGCAGCACTGCGAGCAACGGCAGTTCCGGCAGCGACACCGCCGCCGAGCCGTCGTCCACCAGCATGATGTGGTCGGCAGCCAGCGCCAGTTCATATCCACCGCCGGCCGCAGTGCCGTTGATCGCGCAGATCGTGGCGACGCGGGAATTCTCCGCAAAATCCTCGATGCCGTTGCGCGTCTCGTTGGTGAACTTGCAGAAATTGACCTTATGGGCATGCGTCGCGCCGGCGAGCATGCGGATATTGGCGCCGGCGGAAAATACCCGCGGCTTGCCGGAGCGCAGCACCACCGCGCGCACCTGCGGATGCTCGAAGCGCAGCCGTTCGATCGCATCGGCCAGTTCGATGTCGACGCCGAGATCGTAGGAATTCAGTTTCAGCTCGTAGCCTTCAAACAGCGCGCCCTTCTCGTCGACGTCCATCGTCAAGGTGGCGATGTCGCCGTCGACGGCGAGCTTCCAATGGCGATAGCGCGCGGGCTCGGTCTGAAAATCGATCCGCGTCTCGCCGTTCGCCAGATTGCGCGCGGCGCTGTGATCGGCCTCTGCCATATCCTGCCTCGCCTGCAACGAGTCCGCCGCTGCCGGATGAATTATAATGCAGTTAATCGCCGCCGGCAGCGATAATGTGCACTATATTTCATGACACCGCAACCCCTGAAGGCGCGCTATCTTTGCCCTCGTGATGGTCGCGGAACAACCGGTCGATAAACTCCGCAGCGGCGCCAAGAGTTCGCTCGGGCGCCTCGCGGCACGGATCGTGACGGATGCCCGGCAGGATCGCCGCCTCGACCGGCGAATAGCATTCCTCCTTGGCGACCTCGATCTGGCGCAGCGTGCCGTACTGGTCGTTCTCGCCCTGCACGACCAGCATCGGCACGCGGATATAACCAAGCGCATCGGTGATATCGAAGTTGCGGAATCCCGGATCGAGCCACGGCTCGCTCCAGGAGCGGAACGCGCAATCGACATCGGCGTGCCAGCGCGTGAGTTTCTCCCGCAGCGTGCCGGCGGCGAACGCCGCGCGCGCGCGTTCGATCTCGGCGATGCCGATGTCTTCGGTGAAAAAATGCGGCGCCACCAGCACCAGGCCGCGCACGCGATGGTCCTGTACCGAGCCCGCATAGATGGCGGCGATCGAAGCGCCGTCGCTGTGGCCAAACAGGATGCCGCGCTGGAAGCCGATCGCGTCGAGCACGCGCGGCAGCACATCACAGGCTTCCTCGTGCATGAAGCGCACCGTGCGCGGCAATTGGCCCGGCGCGGACTTGCCGTAGCCGGCGCGCGAATAGACGAACACGCCGGCGCCGGTCGCGTCCGCGAGTTTGTCGGGAAACGTGCCCCACAAAGCGGCCGAGCCGAGGCCCTCATGCAGCATCACGATGGTTGGCGCTTGCCCTGGCCGCGGGCCGATCATGCGGTACTCAAGCCGCAACGGCGGCAGATCGAGATAGCCTGTGTCGGCGAGGCTCACGGCCGGATCCACGCCGCGACGGCGTGCAGCAGCTTCGCAAAGCTTTGCTCCACCGCCTCGCCCGACGTGTCGACCTCGGCCTCGGCGCGCGCATAATCGGCGCGGCGCGCATCGAGGATCGCCACCAGATCGCCCATCGCCTGGCGGTTCTGCGCCATAGGGCGGAAGTCGCCCTGCGCCATCACCCGGCTCATGTGCTCTTCGGGCCGCGCCTTGATCCACACCGTATGACTGCGGCGCAGGAGCAGCGCGTAGGTTTCGGGATCCGCCACGATACCGCCCGCCGTGGTGACGACCGCGGCCTCGTGCTCGGCGACGACACGCGACAGCGCGCTACGCTCATGGCGGCGGAACGTGGCGGTGCCGGCCATTTCCATCAGATCGGGAATGCTGGCGCCGTAGTCTTGTTCGACGAGACGATCGAGTTCCACGAACGGCCAGCCGAGATGCTGCGCCAGCATCCGCCCAAGCGTCGATTTGCCGGCGCCGCGCAGACCGACCAACGCGATGCGGCGACCCCGGTCCGCATGCTCGGCACGCGCTAGGCGCGCCTCGATGTCTTTGACGAGCGCCGGCAGCTCTCCCTGCGGCACCTGCGCCAACAGATCGAGCAAATGGCCGAACGCGGCCGGGCGCGCGCTGCCGTCCGGCAACAAAGCAGCGGGCGTCAGATCGAGCGCGCGCGCGATGGCGCGCAGCACGCTCACCGACGGATTACCGGCACCACTTTCGATCTGCGCCAGATAGCGTTCGGATGTCTCGGAGGCATGCGCCAATTGCCGCCGCGTCATGCCGCGCTTGGCGCGATTGCGCCGTACCTCCGCGCCGATGTCGGCGAGGAACGCAGCCACGGCTCCGTCGTCAGCCTGCAAGGCCACCGCCGCCGTCTTCTTCAGATTTTTCGCTGCGGGACCAGCCAAGTTGGGGCGCCCTTCGATGCACTATAGTGCATATGTTATAGCGCAGTTTCGAGCGCCATTGCCAAGGGCGGCAACAGATCCGCCGCGGATTTACTCGAGAATCTTACGCCAGCCTGAAGTCTGCGGCCCAGCCGGCTGATCGGCGGTCTCGGGCGCTTCGGGACCCGGATCGTCGGGCGGGTGGACCAGCGGAATCACCGCGGGAGCTTTTGGCGTGCTGCCGGCGCCTTGCGCGCGGGTGGACAGCCACGCAGGCAGCGCCGTGGATTGCTGTGCAGGTGGTGGCACGGCCTGCGGCGGCGCGGCGCTCGGCTGCGTTGTTTGCTGTGGCGCAAGCACAGTCTGCTCGATCGCAGGCTTGGGCGGTGGCACTGGCGCTATCGGCGGCAGCGGCTCGATCACCGGCGCCGCGATCGCACCAGTGAGCGGCACGCGCCATTCGAACGCGTCAAGCCGTCCAGTGACCGGCGAGACTGGCTGCCAGCGATCGGAGACGTGGCCGTCGGCGGTCCATTGCGGATCGGGCGCGGCGTTGAGCGCGCGCGCCAGCCACTCGCGCGCGCGGCCCTCGTCGTTGTGCTCGGCGCGTTCCAGTTCAGCCATCATCAGCGCGATGCGCCGCGTCACCGCCGTCAGATAGGGCGCCAGCGCGGCGCGGGCCTTCTTGAACTCGCGTGCATCAAGCGCGGCGCGCGCCACGGCGAGTGCGCCTTCGATTTGGCCCGGCGTCTTTTTAACCAGCGCCTCGACCCGGGCGAGGCGATCGCGCGCGGCGTCGCCGAAGCGCAAGTCCGCGTAAGTTTGCGCCAGATCGGGGTGCGGGTTGGCGCGCCACGCCTTGGCAACGATGCGCGAGGCTTTGCGCAGTTCGCCACCCTCGGCCAGCATGCGCCCCGCGGTCGCCGCCGCCGGCACCAGCGTGGGATCGAGCTTCACGGCTTCGATCGCAAGCGCCTTGGCCTGATCGCGATCGGTGTCCTCGAGCGCATGCGCGTGAGCGGTCAGCATCACGGCGCGCTGGCGGCGATAGACGAGCTTCGAGAGTGCGCCCTTGGCGCGTTCGAGATGCGCGAGCGCGCCGGTCCAATCGCCGGCGGCGCAGCGGAACTCCTGGACGGCGCGGCTCGCCCAGCCAAGCGCTGGCGCGGTGCGCGCCGCCTCCTCCGCATAGGCGCGCGCGCTGGTCAGATCGTTGCGTCGCTGCGCCTCGACATAGAGGCCGTGCAGGCCGAGCGCTTTGGTGTCGGTGCGGCTCGCCATGGTGCGGAAGGTGTTTTCGGCAGCGTCGCGGTCGCCGGAGAGCTGCGCCGATTGCGCGGCGAGAAAAAGCGCCAGCGGCTCGCCGGGAGCGATGCGATTGACGGCAGCGGAATGCAAGCGGGCAGTGGCGGCATCGCCGGAGCCGACCGCGATCAGGCCGTTCGAGATCGCCTCGTAGGCCCGCGCGCCGCGGCGCTCGCGCCGCAATCTGCCGACCATCGTGGGCGAGCGCAGCACGAAGCCGATCAACATCCAGAGTGCCGCCAGCACCGCCATCGCCACCAGCGCCGCACCGCCCAAAACCATCAGCGAGGTTTCGATGCGCAGGCCCTGCCAGACGATCACCACGTCGCCCGGCCGGTCGGCGAGCCAGGCGACGCCGAACGACAGCGCAGCGACAACGAGGAGGAAAAGGACTGCCCGTATCATTGGCGGATCATCCGCGGATCATTGGGTGTTGGCGTTCGCGAGTTCGGCGAGCGCCGCGGCGGCGATGCGCCGGCTGGCGACGAGTGCGGCATTGCGGGCGTTCGCCTGCTGCACCCATGGTTCGGCCAGCGTCTTGGCGGACGGCGGCAGGGTGGCGATGTCTTTGAGCGCCGCGGCGATATCGGCGTGCGCCGCATCGTCATTGAGCCGCGCCAGTGCCGAGGAAGGATCGGCCACGGGCGCGCCGACGGGTGTGATGCGGACGAGACCTTTGGCGTGGCTCTCAAGGCTGCCGAGAAACCCACTGCCGCCCGATGACGCCGGAGCGGGCGGCGGCTGGAGTTTTGGCATTAGCTGCACGAGCTGATGCGCCAGAACCGCGTCGCTCGGAACGCCGGCAGCGGCGAAGGGTGCGAGCGCCGTCGCCGCGCCCGGATCCGCGCCGAGCGCTTTTGCCGCTGTGAGCTCAGCCGTAAACGGCGCACCGTGATCGACCGCGCCCCGGAGCGCCTCGGCGGCGACCGCCGCGCGCGCGGCACGATCGCCGCTGTTTGGGGCGCCGTGAGCCGCCGTGTCAGACAGCGTCTTAAGCGTACTTTCGAGCCCGGCGATGCGGTTCGCCAGCGCATCGATGTCGCTGCGCGCAACGCTGCGCTGCGCCGCGCTCTTTATGGCAGCCGCGGTTTCGTCGGCGCGCTTGCCGGCAGTTTGTGCTGCAGCGACAGCCGCATCGGCGTGCTCGCGGGCGCTTTGCGCCGCCACCGCGATACCGTCGAGCCGCCGGTTTGCCGCGGCAAGCTGATCGCCCAATGCTTTGATCTGCGCGTCGAGCGCCGCGACGCGGGCGTTGAGTGCGCTGTCGGCCGGAGCCGGACGCGCCGCCAGCGCGGTCTGAATTTGATTGAGCTGCGCGGAGATTGCGCTCATCGCGCCGCTCTCCGGCGCAGGCTCGGGCGCTGCGTTCCGCGGGGGCACGACCCCGGCAAACCAAAGGCCAGCGCCGATCGCCGCCACCACCACCGCACCGACCAATGCGCCGACAGCGCCGCCAAAGCTGCCACCC
This sequence comes from Xanthobacteraceae bacterium, assembly GCA_049300295.1. Lineage (GTDB taxonomy): Bacteria > Pseudomonadota > Alphaproteobacteria > Rhizobiales > Xanthobacteraceae > BOG-931. The sequence continues at coordinate 20,760 of JBAQJL010000078.1, read as the reverse complement.
GCGCGCGGCTTCACCGCCGCGTCGGCATCCGGCGCCGCTTGTTCGTTTTTCACTTCGGTGGCCGTCAGATCGATGGTCGGCGGCCGGCGGCGCGATTGGCTGTCAGACTCGCTGGTCATGCTGTCTCCAACGCGTACGGTCGATTCGGCTGCCCGGCCTCTGTCGGCACGCATAGTACGGGAGAAGTATGGCGGCAACAGATCGGATCAATCCCGATTAAAACAACGTTCTTAACCTCAATGAGCGCCTATCAGATCGAGCAGCGCAGCTTCGGCGGGTTGGCGGGCGACGCGGATAAGGCGGCCACCTGCGCTTTGCAACGGCGCCGAGGCCTGGGCGGACAGGCAGAAATGCGCCGGCCGCAATGCGCTTTCGAGCAGGCCCGCGGCGCGTGCCGCTTCGACATAAGCCTCGGCGCTGCGGCGTGAGAAATGCAGCACGCCATCGAGACCGCCCGCCAAGGCGGCCGCGGCCTCCGGCGGCAAAATATCGGCAGTGACTGCGCGATAGATCGCCGCGGTCTCGACCGCAAAGCCTTTGGTGCGGAGCTCGCCGCCAAGGTCGCCGGAGCGATGCTCGCCGGCGAGATAAAGGAGCCGCGCCGGCGGATTGAGATGCGCGGCGACGATCCTGGCGAGATCGCTACCGTTGCCGCCGGCCGAAATGACGTGAGTGCAGCCCAGCGTACGCAGTGCATCGGCGCTGCGCTCGCCGACGGCGAAAACCGGCAGGTGAGTGAGATCGACGCGCCTGGCGTGGCCGGCGATGGCGTGCGCGATATTGGCGCTGGTGACCAGTACGGCCGCCCACGGTCCGGTGCCGATCGCCGCAGCGGCCAGCGGCTCGATGCGAAGCAGCGGCGCAATCACCACGCTATGGCCGCGCGCCCGCAACGCCGTCGCGGTGCGCGCCGCGTCGGGTTCGGGCCGCGTGACCAGAAGCCGCATCGTCTATGTCCGCGTGAAAAAATCGGAGCCGGCACGGGCCTTGAGTTCGCGGCCGGCGTCGACGCCGAGCGCCGCCGCGTCAACCAGGCGGCCTTCGCGCGCAACCTCATATGCTTCACTGCCGTCCGGCTTGGCGATGATACCGCGAAAGCGGACGGTGCCGCCGGCGATGCGCGCATGGCCGGCGATCGGCGTGCGGCAGGAGCCGTCGAGTACGGCCAGATAGGCGCGTTCGGCGGCGAGTGCGGTCGCGGTATCTTGATCGTCGACCATAGCGACGAGCGCGCGCGTGGCGTCATCGTCCGCGCGTGTCTCAAGCCCAATGGCGCCCTGCCCGACAGCCGGAAGAAATTCGTCGATCTCGAACACCGCTGTCGCCGCCGACAACAAGCCGAGGCGCTTTAATCCGGCGACCGCCAACACGGTTGCGTCCGCTTCGCCGGCCTCGATCTTGCGCAAGCGCGTCTCGACATTGCCGCGCAGCGGCGTCACTCGCAGGTCCGGCCGCAGCCGCTTGGCCATCGCCTGCCGCCGCAGCGATGCGGTGCCAAGCGTTGCGCCCTCGGGCAGAGCCTGAAGCGTCTTAGCTTTAGGACTCACGAAGGCGTCGCGCGCATCCTCGCGCGGCAGGAAGCCCGTAAGAACAAGCCCCGCCGGCAGCACCGTCGGCATGTCTTTCGATGAATGTACCGCGAGGTCGATTGCGCCGACGAGCAGCGCCTCCTCGATCTCCTTGGTGAACAGGCCCTTGCCGCCGGCTTCTGTCAGCGGCCGGTCCTGGATCGCGTCGCCGGTAGTTCGGATGACCTTGATTTCGACCTGCTCGGCCGCAAGGCCGCAGGCGGCAACAAGGCGCCGCTGCACTTCGCGCGCCTGGACCAGGGCCAGCGGCGAACCGCGGGAACCGATGCGTAAAACAGATGCCTTCTGGGAGGATTGGGTCATTACACCTTCGGATGCTCCAATGCATATAATACACCCATGATCGTTCTCGGCATCGAAACCACATGTGATGAGACGGCCGCCGCTTTGGTCAGCCGGACCGGCGACGCCTGCGGCCGGATTCTGTCCAACATTGTGCTGTCGCAGATCGCCGAACATGCCGAATACGGCGGCGTGGTGCCGGAAATCGCCGCCCGCGCGCACGTCGAGGCGCTCGATCGCATCATCGCCACGGCGATGGCCGAGGCAAAGTGTACCTACGCGGCGCTCGACGGCGTCGCTGCCGCCGCCGGACCGGGCCTGATCGGTGGCGTCATCGTCGGGCTGACCACCGCCAAGGCGATCGCGCTGACGCACAATAAGCCGCTGATCGCCGTCAATCACCTCGAGGCGCATGCGCTGACGGCGCGGCTGACAGATGGGACGCAGTTTCCCTATTGCCTGTTTCTCGCCTCCGGCGGCCACACGCAGATTTTGGCCGTGCGTGGTGTCGGCGATTATATGCGGCTCGGCACGACTGTGGATGACGCCATCGGCGAAGCGTTCGACAAGACCGCCAAACTGCTCGGCCTCGGCTATCCGGGCGGCCCGCTGGTGGAGAAGGAGGCGCTTCGCGGCGACGCCGCGCGGTTTGCGTTGCCGCGGCCGATGAGCGGCCGTCACGACGCCGATTTCTCGCTCTCGGGCCTGAAGACGGCGTTACGGCTCGAAGCGCAAAAGATCGCGCCGCTGAGCGATCAGGACGTCGCCGATCTGTGCGCTTCATTCCAGCAGGCGGTGGTCGACGTGGTGATCGACCGGCTGCGCGGGGGGCTACGCATGTTCCGCGAGCGGGTCGGCACGCCCAACGCGCTGGTATGCGCCGGCGGCGTCGCCGCCAATCAGGCGATCCGCAAGGTCCTGCACCGACTCGCCGCCGAGGCCGGCACGCAACTCGTCGCCCCGCCGCCGGCACTGTGTACCGACAACGGCGCCATGATCGCCTGGGCCGGCGCTGAGCGGCTTGCGCTCGGCCTCACCGATCCGCTCGATGTCGCGCCGCGCGCCCGCTGGCCGCTCGACGAAGTGGCAAAGGCGGCAGCGGGATAAATCGACCGTCATTGCGAGGAGCAAAGCGACGAAGCAATCCAGGGGCGGGTATGCACAACTAAATTGCTTCGCTTCGCTCGCAATGACCGGCTTACTGCTCAAACCGGTCGATGAACCAGCGCAGCACTCGCATCCAGACTTCGTCCTTGCCGACCGCGTCCTCGATGCCGTGCTCGATGTTGGGATTGTCATTGACCTCCATGACGACGATGCCATTTTCGGTCTGCTTGAGGTCGACCCCGTAAAGTCCATCGCCGATCGGCCGCGCCGCCCGGACCGCGATATCGATCACTTCAGGCGGCGCCTGATCGATATCGAAGGCGCGAAAGCCGCCTTCGCGCGAGGAGCCATCGGGCCGGTACTTGACCACCTGCCAATGACCGCGTGCCATGCGGTATTGGCAGATGAACAGCGGTGCGCCGGCGAGCACGCCGACACGCCAGTCGAATTCCGTCGGCAGAAATTTCTGCGCCAGCAGCAGGTCGGTCTCTTCGAACAGCTCGTCGCAGATGCGCTTGAATTCGACCGCCGACTCGATCTTGTGCACGCCGCGCGAGAACGAGCCGTCCGGAATCTTCACCACCAGCGGAAGGCTAAGTTCGTCGATCGCCTTGGTGAGGTCGGTGTCCTCGGCGATGATGACGGTGGGCGGTGTCGGCACCTGGTTCTGCTGCATCAGTTCCATCAGGAAGACCTTGTTGGTGCAGCGGATCATCGAGATCGGATCGTCGATGACCGGCATGCCTTCCTGCCAGGCGCGGCGCGCGAAGCGATAGGTGTGATTGTCGATGGACGTCGTTTCGCGGATGAACAGGCCGTCGTACTCGGCAAGCTCGGCAAGCTGTCGCTTGGTGATCGGTTCGACGTCGACCGACAGCTTTTCGGCGATGCGCGCGAAATGCTTGATCGCGCTCGGCGATGACGGCGCCATTTTCTCGTTGGGATCGTACAGCACCGCGAGATCGTATTTGGCGACCGAACGCGCTTTCGGATCGCGCCATTCCCGCTTGGTGTGGTTGTGCAGCGACTCGCGGAAGAATGCGCCCTCGCCGTTGACGAGCCGGGTTATGGCGCGCGGCCGGATACGATCGATCGACAGCCAGTCGCCGGGCTCAACGATCACCTCTAGCGCCGGGCAGCGGAACCAGTCAAACAACAGCCGGCCGAACGATTCGAAACGGGCGTCGCGGGCGATGCCGAAGCAGACCAGGAGCTTGACCTCGCCGTCGGGCTGGTAATCGGCACGGCGCGCGCATCGGTTCAACTCGTCCTCGAGGTCCGGCAGCGCATGCTCGTAGAGCTTCTGCTCGCGCAGCTCCAGCATAGTCTCCACGGTCGGCACCACGCGATGGCCGCGCGCCTCGGCGAGCAGCGAGGCGTAATAGCCCTTCGACTGGTAGGCGTACGAGCGCGCGAGATTGACGAGCTTAGGCCGGCCCATATCGAACAGGCGAGGCCGCGCCAAGTATTCGCTCGTGGTGATGACCTTGTGCGGGGTCTCAGCGTTGGGCAGATCGCGGGGCTGGTCGACGAGGATGACCCAGCCGGTCATGGGCGGGTCCCTTTCGTATCCCAGGCGGAATGTAGGTTTAGGCCGATCATGCTTTCGAGGTCGGGCACGGCTTCAAATGTTTTAGCCGGAAGCGAAACGCTTGGCGACAGCGCCACCTGCGATGTCCACCATGAAAACCGATTCGGGCGCGAGAGTCAGGCGGGATTTGGGCGCCTGAGCGACTTTTCAAAGCGCAGCGCGTCAATACGATTGTCATAATAGCGGTGGCGCCGGCCGAATCGCGCATAGCCGGAGGACTCGTAAAGCGCGATGGCGCCGGCATCGTCGGCACGGACTTCAAGCCGCATGAACCGGCAGCCGCGCCGCATTGCGCTCGCCTCCGCCGCGACCATGAGCTGGCGAGCGATACCGCGCCGCTGGAACTGCCTGCCGACGGAGATCGTGTAGAGCCGCCCACGCAGCGAGCCCTCCCGGAAATTCACCAGTACGCAGCCGGCGACTTTACCGTCGACATCGGCGACGATCAGCGTCGACTTTGGCGAGGCGATGAAATGGCGGAAGCTGCCCCGCGAGATGACGTGATCGGCGGTAAAGAAATCCCGTTCAAGCGCAAGCAGCGCATCGAGGTCGGCCAAACGCCCGCGCCGGAGTTTTGCCGGCGGCAGCGTTCGGGTCGGCGATTTGGTCACGTCATGCGTCCCTGTTCGATCCGGGCGATCATCGTTTCCAGCTGCTCCAGCCGGTCGGCCTCACCCGGGGGCTTGTCCCAGCGCAGCCGGCTGATGCGCGGGAAGCGCATCGCCAGGCCCGACTTGTGCCGCGTCGAGCGCTGCAGTCCCTCAAACGCGACTTCCAGCACCAGGCCGTGGTCGGCCTGATGCACCACCTCACGCACCGGACCGAAACGCTCGGTGGTATTGCGGCGGACGAAGCGGTCGATCTGCAGCAATTCCTCGTCGGTAAAGCCGAAATAGGCCTTGCCGACCGGAACCAGTTCGTCGCCGGCTTCGCCGCGCGTCCAGACGCCGAACGTGTAGTCGGAGTAATACGACGATCGTTTGCCATGACCGCGCCGCGCATACATCAGCACCGCGTCAATGATGAACGGGTCGCGCTTCCATTTCCACCACGGTCCGGTTGGACGGCCAGGCACATAGACCGAGTCGCGCCGTTTGAGCATCACGCCCTCGACCGCGGCGGCATCGGCCCCCGCGCCGGCTGCGGCCGGATCCTTGCGCCCGGCCAAAAGCGCGTCCCATGTCGCGAAATCGACGAACGGCGACAGATCGACCCGCGGTGAATTCAAGCGAGCGACGAAATCTTCCAGCCGCGCTCGGCGCGCGGCGAAGGGAAGCCCGCGCAAATCGTCGTCGCCATCGGCGAGCAGATCGTAGGCGCGCAAGTGCGCAGGGAACTCAGTCAGTAATTTGGGCGTCACGGTTTTGCGATTGAGCCGCTGCTGCAGCACGTTGAACGACTGCACCAGTCCGTCGCACCGGATCAAAAGCTCGCCGTCGATAGCGCCCGGCAATTGCAGCGCGTCAACAAGATCGGGAAAGCTCTTGGAAATATCCTCACCGGTGCGCGAGTAGAGCCGCGCGAGCCCCACGCTGCCCTCCGCCTCTAGCGGAGAAGCAGCGACGGCCTGCACGCGAATGCCGTCCCATTTCCACTCTGCCAAAAACTCCGACGGATCGAGCGCGGCAAGGTCGGCTTCGTCAAGCGCATGCGCCAGCATCGGCGGCCGGAATGGCGCCGGGTCGCGGCTCGCCGGTTTGTCGCCACGGCCTTCGAGCCAAGCAAACAACTCAGTGTAAGGCGGCGCCAGCCCGGGCCACAGCAGTTCGATCTCCTGCGCATCGGCGCTGCCGAGTGCCACGACGGCGGTCTTCGCCAGCCGCGCCGAAACCCCGATCCGCAAGCCCCCGGTGACGAGCTTGATCAGCGCCCAGCGGCCGTTCTCGTCGAGCCGGTCGAGCCATCGCCCGAGTTGCTGCGGTAGTTGCGCCTTGCCGAGCGTCGCCAGCGTTTCGACGACGGCGGTGAGCGTTAATTGCTCTTCCCCTTGTGGAGACGGAACCGGGGCGGAGGAAGAGTGCGCAGGCCACATCAGCGCGACGGTTTCGGAGAGATCGCCGACATAATCATACGACAGCTCAAACAGCACCGGATCGGCCCGCTCCGCGATCAACTGGCGGATCAATCCAGCCTTGGCATGCGGGAAACTCAACGCGCCCGTCAGCGCCGCCAGCGCCCAGCCGCGCTCGGGATCGCTGTTCGAGCGGAAATAGTCGGTCATCAGCCGCAGCTTGGCGTTCCGCGCCGGCTCATAGGCCAGGCGATTCATCAATTCGGCGAAGCGATTCATTCTCCTGCCTCGCCGGCATGCTGCTCGCCGGGCTCGTCTTCCTCGCCGTAGCCGACGATATCGAGCGGCCGCGCCTTCAGCCCGCGCGTGCCACACCAATGCACCAGCGCGTCCTCCTGGCCGTGCGTCACCCAGATCTCGCCCGCGCCGGTCGCCGCAATCGTTGCGGTCAAGCCGTCCCAATCGGCGTGATCGGAAATCACCAGTGGCAGCGCAACGCCCTGCTGGCGCGCCCGCGCCCGCACGCGCATCCAGCCCGACGCGAACGCATTCACAGGATCGGGGAAACGCCGCGCCCACAGTTCGTTGAGCGCGGACGGCGGGCAGACCGTTATGGTGCCGGCAAGCGCCGCCTTATCGGCGCCTCGCACCAGCCGCAGCTCGCCGAGCGCAATACCGCGGCTTTCGTAATAGCGCGAGATGCTCTCCATCGCACCGTGCAGATAGATCGGCTTGTCGTAACCGGCCTTGCGGATGAGCGCGATCACGCGCTGCGCCTTACCGAGCGAGTAGGCGCCGACCAGATGCGCGCGGTCGGAAAACACCGCGGTGGAGCGCAGGAGTTTGGCAATCTCACCACCGGGATCGCCGTGACGGAACACCGGCAGCGCGAAGGTTGCCTCGGTGATGAACACGTCGCAGGGCACGAGTTCAAATGGTGCGCAGGTCGGATCGGGGACGTCCTTGTAATCGCCGGAGGCGACGATGCGCAGCCCTTCGGCCTCAACCGCGATCTGCGCCGAACCGAGCACGTGACCGGCCGGATGAAACGTCACCACCGCGCCGTCGAGCCTCGCGGTCTCGCCGTAGCGGATCGCCTGCGTTGTGCCGGCAAAGTTCTCGCCGTAACGCAGCCGCATCATGTCGAGCGTCTCTTGCGTGGCCAATACCGCGCCGTGCCCGGCGCGCGCATGGTCCGAATGGGCGTGCGTGATCAACGCCCGCTCGACCGGCCGGGTCGGATCGATATGAAAGCCGCCGCGTTTGCAGCACAGGCCCGCCGGCGTCAGCCCCAGGATATCTTCAGGACGCATCGCAAATGATTAGATAAGCATTCCCGCACACCACGCGAGCACCATGTCCGACACCGGCCCGCTCTTCGTCTCCTCCGGCGATGCTATCGCCGACCGGCGCTACAAATGGGCGCTGGACCACGCGGCCCGCGGCGATCTTTCCGGCGCCGCCGATATTCTGGTGCAGGCGCTCGAACTGGCACCGGGCTTTGCTACCGCCTGGTTCGCGCTCGGCGCCATCCGCGACCGCCTTGGCGAGCGCAATGCGGCCGTTGCGGCGTTCGAAAAAGCCCGCGGAGCCGACCCCGAGGACTACCACGGTGCGCGGCTCCAACTCGCCCGGCTCGGCGCGGGGGACACCGTGCCGGCGATGACTGAGACTTACGTGCGCCGGCTGTTCGACCAATACGCTGGACGCTACGACGTGTCGCTCACCCAACATCTCGCCTATCGGGGACCGGCACTACTGCGCGAGGCGGTCGAAGCAGCTGCGGGTACAGCCGGACGGCCGATGCGCTTCGGTTCCTTGCTGGATCTCGGCTGCGGCACCGGGCTTGCCGGAGCAGTGTTTCGCCCCTTCGCCGATTGGCTCGTCGGCGTCGATCTTTCGCCGGCCATGATCGATCGGGCCGCCTCTAAGGGCCTCTACGATCGCTTTGTCACTGCCGATGTTGCCGCTGCACTGGCCGACGAGAGGACCAATGCAGCAAAATATCATCTCGTCATCGCGGCCGACGTGTTCGTCTATGTGAACGAGCTTGCGAGCATTTTCGCCAATGTTGCACACGTCCTCGCGCCGGATGGGATGTTTGCCTTCACGGTCGAGACCCATGCGGGTGATGGCGTAAAACTTTTGCCGACGCTGCGTTACGCACACGGCGAGCCCTATGTGCGGGCCAAACTGCAAGACGCTGATCTTCAGGTCTTGTCTCTCGCGCGAGCATCCGTTCGCAGCGAGAAGAGTGTGCCGGTTGACAGCCTGATCGTGGTGGCGAGGCCCTCGACCCAGCCGAACCCGCCCGCGAGTTCTCGGCCGTGACCGTCCTCGAACGCTCCACAATCCTGGCGGAACAGTTCGCGCGCTGGTTTGAAAGCCGCGGCTGGACGCCGCGCGCGCATCAGCTCGAACTGCTGGACAAGGCAAGGGCCGGCCGTTCGGTGCTGCTGATCGCACCGACCGGCGGCGGCAAGACGCTGGCCGGCTTCCTGCCGAGTCTGGTGGAGCTAAGTGGGCTTCACCTTTCCCCGCGTGCCGGAAAGGGTCGCGACGCCGAAGGCCTTGCGATAGGGCCGCCTGCGCGCCGTCTGCTCTCGACCGGCCACGGCGTGCGGCGCGAAGGGGGGCTACACACCCTCTACATCTCCCCGCTCAAGGCGCTTGCTGTCGATATCGCGCGCAACCTGGAAGCACCGGTCACCGAGATGCGGCTGCCGATTCGTATCGAGACCCGCACCGGCGACACGCCGACCTCAAAGCGCCAGCGCCAGCGCCGCGACCCGCCGCAAATTCTGCTGACCACGCCTGAACAGCTTGCGCTGCTGTTGGCGTCCGCCGATGCGCCGTATCTGTTCGGCTCGCTCAGACGCATCATTCTCGACGAACTGCACGCGCTCGTCACGTCGAAGCGCGGCGATCTTTTGTCGCTCGGGCTGGCGCGGCTTTATCGCCTGTCGCCGCAGCTCACATCGGTCGGACTCTCCGCGACTGTCGCGGAACCGGACGAGTTGTGCCGTTTCATGGTGCCCCAGCACACTGAGGCTTCGCGCGCCGATCTCATCATCGCCGAAAGCGGCGCCGCCCCCGACGTGACGATGCTGAACAGCCGCGAGCGGCTGCCCTGGGCCGGACATTCGGCGCGCTACGCGCTCGGCGAAATGTACGAGCTGATCAAGGCGCACCGCACGACGCTGGTGTTTGTCAATACGCGAAGCCAGGCGGAAGGCATCTTTCAGGATCTCTGGCACATCAACGACGACAATCTGGCGATCGCGCTGCATCACGGCTCGCTCGACGTGGCGCAGCGGCGCAAGGTTGAAGCCGCAATGACAAGCGGCTGGCTGCGCGCCGTGGTCTGCACCTCGTCGCTCGATCTCGGCATCGACTGGGGCGACGTCGATCTCGTCATCAATGTCGGCGCGCCGAAAGGCGCGTCACGGCTCCTCCAGCGTATCGGCCGCGCCAACCACCGCATGGACGAGCCGTCGAAGGGGGTACTGATCCCCGCAAACCGCTTCGAAGTGCTGGAATGCCGCGCCGCGCTCGATGCTGTTGCCGAGAACGCCCAGGACACGCCGGTGGCGCGCATCGGCGCACTCGACGTGCTGGCGCAGCACGTGCTCGGCTGTGCCTGCGGCGCGCCGTTTCGCTCCGACGAATTATTCGCCGAGGTGACGACGGCCGCGCCCTATGCGGCGCTGACGCGTGCGGATTTCGACGCCGTGGTCGATTTCGTCGCCACCGGCGGCTATGCGCTCAAGGCCTACGAGCGCTTCGCCCGCATCCGCCTCGGCAAGGATGGGCTGTGGCGCATCACTCATCCGAACGTGGCGCAACGCTATCGGCTTAACGTCGGCACCATCGTGGAAGCCGACATGCTGAAAGTACGGCTGGTGCGTTCCCGCGCGTCGAAAGTGATTCCGCGCGGTGGCCGCATGCTCGGCCAGGTCGAGGAATATTTTGTCGAGACGATGGTGCCGGGCGACACGTTCGTGTTCGCCGGCGAGATTCTCAAATACGAAGCCATCGTCGAGGACGAAGTCTACGTGTCGCGTGCCACCGCCGAGGATCCGAAGGTGCCGGCTTATGAGGGCGGCAAGTTTCCCCTCTCGACTTATCTCGCCGCGCGCGTGCGCGGCATCATCGCCCGCCCGCAGGAATGGCTCGGGCTGCCACCCCAAGTGCGCGAGTGGCTGGAGATTCAACAATGGCGCTCGCAGATGCCGGGGCAGCACGAGCTCCTGGTCGAGACCTTTCCGCGCGCCAACAAATATTATCTGGTCTGCTATCCGTTCGAGGGCCGCCTCGCCCATCAGACGCTCGGCATGCTGCTGACGCGACGCCTTGAACGCGCGCGACTGAAACCGATGGGTTTCGTTGCCAACGAATACGCGCTCGCGGTGTGGGGGCTTGGCAATATACCGCAGCAAATCGAGCGCGGGACGTTTTCGCTCGATGAACTTTTCAATGAGGACATGCTCGGCGACGATCTGGAGGCGTGGCTTGCCGAATCGGCGCTGATGAAGCGCACCTTCCGCAACTGCGCGATCATCGCCGGACTGATCGAACGCCGCTTTCCCGGTCAGGAGAAGTCGCGCCGGCAAGTCACAATCTCGACCGATCTCGTTTATGACGTGCTGCGCAGCCACCAGCCCGACCACGTGCTGCTGCAAGCCGCGCGGGCCGATGCGGCGAACGGCCTGCTTGACGTCCGCCGGCTCGGCGAAATGCTCTCGCGCATCAGCGGCCGAATCGTCCATAAGGCGCTCGATCATGTCTCGCCGCTCGCCGTTCCGGTAATGCTGGAGATCGGCCGCGAATCTGTTTACGGAGAGGCGGCCGATACGCTACTCGCAGAGACTGAGGCCGAGCTTGTGAAGGAGGCCATGCAGTGAGGGGCGCCATTTCCTCCGCTCATTCCCACGCAAGCGGGGATCCAGTTGCGGGGTCCCCGCTTGCGCGGGGACGAGCGGATAGTACGATCTCGCTCTGCGGCACCACCCTCATCGGCGATCCGGCCGGCGCGCTGTACTGGGCCGATGAAGGAGTGCTGGCGGTCGCCGACCTGCATCTGGAAAAGGGCTCCGCCTTCGCGGCGCGCGGTGTGCTGTTGCCGCCCTACGACACGGCGGCGACACTCGCGCGCATCGGTCATCTGATCGCGCGCTACGCGCCGCGGCTCGTCATCGCAGTTGGCGACAGCTTTCACGACGGCGGCGGCGCGGCCCGCATGGCCGAATCCGACCGCGCCGCGCTCGGTGCGCTCCAGCGCGGCCGCGACTGGCTGTGGATCGCCGGCAATCACGATCCCGATCCGGTTGCGGGCGTCGGTGGCCGCTTCGCCGAAATGCTGGCGCTCGGCCCCCTCACCTTCCGGCACGAACCGTCGGCCGTTGCCACCGACGGCGAGATCGCCGGCCATCTGCATCCGCAGGCGCGCGTCGCGCGACGCGGCCGCGCCGTAAGCCGGCGCTGCTTCGCCGCCAATGGCCGCCGCCTCGTCATGCCGGCCTTCGGCGCCTACACGGGCGGACTGAACGTGCGCGACCGCACCATCGCGATGCTGTTCGGCACGCTGGATTTCACCGCCCATATGCTGGGTGATAGCCGCCTCTACGCAGTCACCGCCGCACGGTGCCTGTCGGATTGATCGCTATTTTCGTTTGGTCGGACGCGCCGCGCTGGCCTGCGCATTCCAGGCCGCGGCCGTCTTCACATTGACGGCGTCGTCGGGCTGCGGCTCAGGCGTAAAGCTCTTCACCGCGTTGCGCGCAGCCGCCAATGTCTGCGGATCAAGGTGCGAGGCGATTTCATCGCGCTTTATTCCCGCTTCCTTGTCGCCCTGATCGGCCGCAAGCGCGAACCATTTGTAGGCCTCGGCGTCGTTCTTCTGCACACCGATTCCGCGCGCATAGAGGATACCGAGATTGTACTGGCTGTCTCGGACGCCGTGACTCGCCGCCTTGCGGAACCACTCGGCGGCCTTGTTGTAGTCCGGCGGCCCGTTCACACCCTCGGCGTAGATCACTGCGAGATTATGCATGGCCTTGCCGTTGCCCTTGTCGGCGGCCGCCTCATAAAGCTCGCGCGCCCTGGCGAGGTCTTTCTTGACGCCCGCGCCCTTCTCGTAGAGTCCGCCGAGCCGGAATTGCGCGGGAGCCAACCCGCCTTGAGCGGCACGTTCGAGCCAGTGAGCGGCGGCCGCACCGTTCTGCAGCACGCCACGGCCCTCGGCAAAACGTGTTGCCACTTCGTAAGCTGCGGCCGGATCGCCCGCCATGGCTGCCGCGCGTAACGCCGGATCGCCGATGGTTGCGGGAAGCTTGTCATCGGCAATCGGCGCAGCGCGGCTTCCGGCCGGCGTCATCTGCGGCGCTGTTTCGGGCAGCGGCAACGCGCCGGTGATCTCAGGCGACGCCCACGACGGCATGGCCGCCGCGGCATGTCGGCCGCCGACTGACGGCGCCGCAGCGCTTGCCAGCGGTGTGCCCGCATTTTGCGGCTGCATGGATTGCCGCTGCGGGACGACTTCCTTGGTCGCAGGCGGCATCACCGCTGGAGCGCTGAGCGAGCGAGGCGGAACCGGCAGGGACGGCTCGGCTGGCCGCGGCAGTTCCTCAGGAGTGACGGCCGGCGGCGCGGCGCGCGGTGCTGCTTGCTCAGGCACGCCGCTGGGTTGAGTTTGCGGGACGACGGTCACGCCGCCGTTCTCGAAAAACTTTGTCACAACACGCACGCCGCCGAGCAGGATGAGGACGGTGGCGCCCGCGACGATGAGCTTGTGCAGCCGTTGAGAATTTTTCTTCGGCTGCGCCGCGGCTGGCGCGCCAGCAGCACTTGCGGGTTTTTGTCCGGGTCGCTCTGCAGCGGCGGCCTGAGCGGCGCGGCGCGCGGCGGCGATAAAATCGGGCCGTCCCGAATCGGCTATGACCGGTGGCTTGACCGCACTGACGACTGCTTCCGAAGCGGCGATTCGCTCCGCCGGCGACAGATTGCGCGCCCGGCCTGGAGCAGACCCTGGCTCCAGCGGATGATCGGGCGGCAACGTTGGATCGAGCGGCATTCTGCCCGCCGACAGCTCGGCTGCGGCCTCGGATTCCGATGGCGGCTCCGGGGCGAGCGGCAGCGCGACATCGCGCAGCGCGGCCGATTGCGGTGGCGCCACGGCAGGCACGGACACCGGCACTACCGCCGATGGCGCATCGCTGCGCAGTCCGCTTTCGATGCAGGCGAGCCGGCCGACCACATGCTCGACCGTCTCCTGCACGGTCTCAAGCGAATCGCGGGTGCGGCGGTCGTTTGCCTTGATCTCGGCAACGTCGCGATCGATTCCCGGTGACGGGGCGGCGCCGAGCGCGCCCGCGGTTGAGCTGTTGCTGCGCATCTCATTGAGATGCACGAGAAGGTCGGCAAGCCCGCGCTCGATCGCTTCGAGGTGGCCAAGCCGCGCGTCGGACGTGTCGAACCGCTGCACCAGGGCGGCGATGCGATCTTCAAGATGCGCAAGCGCCGCGTGGTCGGTGTGGGTGAGCTGGACCCAGTCGAGCTTTTCGATCAGCCCGGTGAGCAGCTTTTCCAGATCGCGCGGCACGGCCTGCCCAGCCTCGCTCGACGCGGTTAACGCGGCGGCGAGCGAATCGATACGCTGCTCAAGCGCCGAAACGTCGTGACCGCCTCCAACCGACGCAGTCAGTGTGGCGGCGAGCGAATCGATACGCTGCTCAAGCGCCGAAACGTCGCGACCGGCCCCGGACGAGGCCGTCAGTGTGGCGGCAAGCGAATCGATACGCTGTTCAAGACCCGACACGTCGTGGCCGGCGCCGCTCGACGAGGTCAGCGCCGCCGCCAGCGTGTCGATGCGTTGCTCCAGCGCCGAAACCGCGTGGCCGGTCGCCGCGGTGTTGGCGATGACGTCGACCTGGCCGGCGAGCGTACGAACCTCTTCGGCGAGGCGCGCCAGCGCATCATTGGATGCGACGTGCGAAACGACCCCGCGCAGGCCGCCGATCGCCGCCTCTAGCTGCTGCAGCGCCGAGGGGTCGTCCTTGGCGAGAATCATGTCGACTTTCTGCGACAGCGCCTTCACCGCGTCCTCGAAACCGACCAGATTCTCCGCCGGCATCAGCACACGCAGCGTCTCGCGGATTTCCGTCAGCCCGCGCTCGAGACCGGCAAGCGCATTCGGATCGACGCCGGATTGGCGGCTGTGATCGATCCGCTCGCCGAGCGCCTTGATCTCGATTTCGAGCGACTCCACCGCGCGCCGTGGCAGCGCTTCATTGAGTTGGCGGCTGATGTCGGTCAGATCCGAACGGATTGCGCCGATAGCCTTCTCGATATCGCCTGAGGGCTGCAAGGCTTCGATGCGCGCCGTGATCTGGCGCAGCTGTTGTTCGAGGCTGGAAAAGTCAACCGTGGGAGCGCTGACGGCGGCAGCCGCCGCCATGAGCTTGTCGCTTGGCGCCGAAGCTTCACGCGCCGCAGCGACAGACTCCGGCGGGAGAAGCGTTTCCGCAGCCACGACAGATTCACGTTGCACTGCCGGAGCCCGCACCGTGGCTGGTCCGCCATCAAGTGCCCGCTGCCGGGCTGCAATTTCGGCGACGGCATCATCAATTGACAGGTTCGACGCGGGTCTGGCGCGACGCCGCTGCGGCGGAGCACCAGTCAGCCGCGGCTGCTGTTCTCCAGCCGGAGCCCCCGGAATCGCCGGGGGGACTGTGGGCCGGGAAGACGTGGCGCGCGACAGGCGTTCGATCTGCTGTGAAAGCTGGTCGAGACGCGAATGCATCTCGCCGATTCCCTCGCGCGCCGGCGCCGATATGCGGCGGGCCTCATCGCGGGCAACCACAAGCAAACGCGCTTCTTCTGCTTCGCGCGCCGCAGTGTCGCGGCGAAGCGCATCTTCGGCCACGCGGGCGACCGTTTCGCGGCGAACCTCCTCGCGTGCGGCTTCCAGTCGACGTTCTTCCTCGGCGGCGCGAGCGGCAGCTTCTTGGCGGGCTTCTTGGCGGGCTACTTCACGTGCTTCTTCACGTGCGACTTCGAAGCGGCGTTCGTCTTCGGCGTCGCGGGCGGCAGCTTCACGGCGCGCTTCTTCACGGGCGGCCTCGCGCGCGAGTTCAAGACGGTGTTCGTCTTCGGCCTCGCGAGCCGCAGCATCACGGCGCGCCTCTTCGCGTGCAGCCTCGCGCGCGGCTTCGAGACGGCGCCCCTCTTCGGCGGCCCGAGCGGCAGCTTCACGACGGGCCTCTTCGCGCATGGCTTTGCGCACAGCTTCAAGGCGCCTGTCTTCTTCGGCGGCGCGGGCGGCAGCTTCTCGACGCGCTTCCTCGCGCGCCGCTTGGCGCGCAGCCTCGCGAATGGCGTCAAGGCGGCGTGCCTCGTCGGCCTCGCGGACCGAGGAATCACGCGCGGGGGCATTGCGCGCTGGAGCGTCGCGGCGCGGCTCGCCACGGCCGCCCTGCCACGCCGGCGGTCTGTTGCCACCGGAATTGTCCCGTCGCGGCTCACCGCGGCCACGCTCGCGCCCGGACGCTTCGTCGCGATCCGATTTGCGGTGCGAGCGATCGTCATCCCATTCGTGGCGAGGCCGGCCGTCGCGGTCACGGCGATGGGGCTCACCCTGCCGATCTGGCACGTCTTGCCGAGGAGGCTCCCCTTGCCGACGTGGCTCGCCTTGGCGCGGACGCTCGTTGCCCTCGTCGCGGCGATCCTCGCGGTATGGGCGGCCTTCGTATCTCCCGTCGTATCTGGGCTCGTCACGCTTGCTGCGTGCCGGCGGCTGCGGTTCGGGCATGGGCGCGCGGAGCGGACGCCGGTCGGCTGGGTCGTCGCCGCCGTTCTTTCGGATCACCCTGTTGAGCCACTCATCGACCGCCACGTCGACGCGTTGCGTTGCGTCGCGCTCAGCCTCGCGCGCCTGCGGACGGAGGCCTCTCAGATTCCACGGACCGCCAGACTTCATCCTCGCGCCCAGACCACATCGGGAGGGGCCGTATGCGCCCCCCTCTCGGGCCGGCGCTGATTGCGTAACGAGCGCATGGCACGGCCCTCTTTCCCCGCATGCCGACTTTTCCGGATTAGGGTAAACAGGCGGTTAAGAATTGGCGGTGGAGCGCCAAACACGGTGCCTTGCGGGGCAGGCTGCGCGAAAACGTTCATTGCGTCCGCGGCGCCATTGGCCGAACACACCGTCCGCTCCGCAATCGGCAGCTTGCGACGACATCCGATGCTGACGGAAGTTAGGAAGATGCTATGGCGGCGCAGAAGCGGCTAATTTGAAAATTCTCCCGCGCCAGAAGCGGTCCTTCGGATAGTTCCTGGTTCCCGAAGTTCACCTCGTATTTTAGCTTGGAGGCATGATGCGCGAGCTTCCATTGTTGACTTTTTCCCATGCGGCGGAATTTGAGTCCTGGTTAGCGGATCAGCCTGACGACGCGGTCGGCGCCTGGCTCAGGTTCGCCAAGAAGGGCGCGCCAGAACAAACCATCAGCAAGTCCGACGCGATCGACAGCGCCCTCGTTCATGGATGGGTAGACGGCCAACTCGGTAGCGTTGACGCTTCCTTCTTCAAGACGCGCTTCACGCCGCGAAGGCCCGATAGCGCCTGGTCGAAAATGAACTGCGAACGCGTCGAGCGGCTTTTGATCGCCGGCCGCATGAAGCCCAAAGGCCAAGCCCAGATCGATCGGGCCAAGGCCGACGGGCGCTGGGCGGCCGCCTACGCGCCCCAATCGCAGGCCGCGCCGGACGACGATCTGAAGGCCGCCCTCGATGCCGAACCGTCCGCCCGCGCTCTGTTCGACGCGCTGGACTCAGCCAATCGGTACTCCGTGCTCTATCGCGTGCATCAAACGAAAACGCCGGAAAAACGCGCCGCGAAGATCGCCGAGATGGTCGCCAAGCTCGCTCGCGGAGAAACCTTTCATCCCCGGCGCTGTCGAACCCCATGACGGAGCTGCGCGCCATGTGTGAGGATTGCGGCTTCAAAGACGTCCGCACCTATATACAAGTCGTTGCTTGAAGACCAGCTTTCATCCTGAACGAAACCCATCGGTCAGCAGTCATGCGGCGGTAAGGCCACCGTCGATCACCAGCACGGCTCCGGTCGTGAACGCCGACTCTTCGCTCGCCAGGAACAGGATCGTGCGCGCGATTTCCTCCGGTTGCGCCAGCCGGCCAAGCGGCGCCGCTTGGGCGAAATTATATTCCAGTTTCTTCGGGTCGCGCGCCGACTCTATCATCGACCGCAGCATCGGCGTTTCCACGAACGATGGATGCACCGAATTGCAGCGGATGTTGTAGCCCTTGCGGGCGCAATGCAGCGCCACCGATTTCGTCAGCAGGCGTACGCCGCCCTTGCTGGCGCTGTAAGCCGCGAGATTGCCCACCCCGATAATTCCCGCAACCGACGACAAATTGACAATCGAGCCCCCGCCGCAATCTTTCATGACGCGCACCGCATGCTTACAGCCCAAAAATGTGCCGTCGAGATTGACCGCCATCAGCGAACGCCACTCCTCCAGCGTCGTCGTCTCGATATCCTTCAGCAGCACCACGCCCGCACAATTGACCACAATATCGATGCGTCCGAATTCGGCGCCGACCGTATCGGTGACCGCGATCCAATCGGCTTCGCGCGTCACATCGAGGCTCCGAATGGACGCGCGTCGCCTGAGCGACTCGGTCCCAGGAGCCGAGAGAGCTGACTCGCGATCGGTCAAAACGACCTTGGCGCCTTCGTCGAGCAGCAAGTTTGTGGCGGCGAGGCCGATGCCCGA
Organism: Xanthobacteraceae bacterium; assembly: GCA_049300295.1. Taxonomy (GTDB): domain Bacteria; phylum Pseudomonadota; class Alphaproteobacteria; order Rhizobiales; family Xanthobacteraceae; genus BOG-931. The sequence goes on along the minus strand of JBAQJL010000078.1, from coordinate 2,388 downwards.
TGCCCCACCCGTGACTAGAGCGACCTTGCCCTCAACGCGACCCATGCGACGCCGCCGATCCCAATACGCCGCGTCAGGCTAGTGCTGGTGGCGCGTGCTGGCTAGTATGTGCGCTGCACAATGGATTCTCGCCGGGAGAGGCCATGCCGGACGCCTTCATCTACGATCACGTGCGTACGCCGCGCGGCCGCGGCAAAGTCGACGGCTCCCTGCACGAAGTGACCGCGCTCAATCTGGCGAGCCAGGCGCTCGGCGCCATCAGGGATCGCAACCAGCTCGATACGTCGCAGATCGATGACGTGGTGATGGGCGTCGTCGATCCAATCGGCGAGGCCGGCGCCAACATCGCGCGGCTTGCCGCGCTAGTCGCCGGCTTCGGCAACGGCGTCGCCGGCGTGCAGATCAATCGCTTCTGCGCCTCGGGGCTGGACGCCGTCAATTTCGCCTCGGCGCAGATCATGGCCGGCCAGCAGGAGTTGGCGATCGGCGGCGGCGTCGAATCGATGAGCCGCGTCGGCATCGGCTCGGCCGGCGGCGCGTGGTCGATCGATCCGTCGATCGCGGTCGCGCATTATTTCCTGCCGCAGGGAATTTCCGCCGATCTGATCGCGACCAAATATGGATTTTCGCGCGACGACGTCGATGCCTATGCGGTCGAGAGCCAAAAGCGCGCAGCGGCGGCATGGAGTGACGGCCGCTTCTCCCGTTCGGTCATGGCGGTGAAGGACGTGAACGGCCTCACCATCCTCGACAAGGACGAGCACCTGCGGCCCGGCACGACCATGCAGTCGCTGGCATCGCTGCAGCCTTCGTTTGCACAGATGGGCGACAAAGGCGGCTTCGATGCCGTCGCCATCCAGGCGCATCCCGACGTCGAATACATCAACCACGTCCACCACGCCGGCAATTCGTCCGGCATCGTCGACGGCGCCGCCGCGGTGCTGGTCGGCAACGCGCGCGCCGGCAACCGCGCCGGGCTCAAACCGCGCGCAAAGATCAGGGCATTCGCCAATATTGGCTCGGAGCCGGCGCTGATGCTGACCGGTCCGGTCGACGTCACCGAGAAGGTGCTGAAAAAATCCGGAATGACGCTCGCCGACATCGACCTGATCGAGGTCAACGAGGCGTTCGCTTCGGTGGTGCTGCGCTATCTGCAGGCATTCGATCTCGATCCCGCCAAGGTCAACGTCAACGGCGGCGCCATTGCGATGGGCCATCCGCTCGGCGCCACCGGCGCGATGATCCTCGGCACCGTGCTTGACGAACTGGAACGACGCCAGCTTTCGACCGCGCTGATCACACTGTGCATCGGCGCCGGGATGGGGACCGCGACGATCATCGAGCGGGTGTAGGTGCGAAGGCGGAGCATCCAGTAGGCCCGGGTGTGTGAAGAGTATCCGAAACGACCGCGATCACCAGATCGTCCGCCCACGCGGACGATGACAATGATGAGAGGTCATCGATGCCGGAAATCGCCATCGCCAAACTGCCGACCGATACCCGGACCGGCTATCCGCCGCCGTACGATCGTGCGGTCGTGAGCCGCGAGCGCAAGCGACTCGGTAATGCAGCCGGCCTCGATCAATTCGGCGTCAATCTCACCACACTCAAGCCGGGCGCGGCCTCGGCGCTGCGCCACTGGCACGAACAGGAAGACGAATTTGTATTTGTACTGGAAGGCGAAATCGTTCTGATCGAGGATGACGGCGAGACGCTGCTCCAGGCGGGCGACGCCGCGGGTTTTAAGGCTAACAGCGGGATCGGTCATCATCTCGTCAACAAGTCGAATCGGGACGCCGTTTATCTCGAAGTCGGCACCCGGTCGAAATACGAGCGCGTGCACTATTCGGGCCCGGACGTGGATCTGATGGTGGTGCGCGACGACAAAGGCATGCGCTACACCCACAAGAACGGCGAGTCGTACTGATGAGCTTTACCAATTTTACTTTGGATATGGGCACCGACGGCATCGCGGTCGTGACCTGGAACGCGCCGGGCCGCTCGATGAATGTCATCGACGGAACGGTGACCAAGGAGCTTGCGGAGATCGTCAAGCAGACCACCGACGATGCGGCCGTGAAGGGCGTCGTCATCACATCGGGCAAAGACACGTTCTGCGCTGGCGCCGACCTCACTGTGCTGCAGTCCCTAAGCCGCGCGTTTGCGGAACTCGCAGCCTCGCAGGGCGAGGACGCCGCGAATGCGCGCTTCTTTGAGGACAGCCGCACATGGTCGCTGCTGTGCCGCCGCATCGAGACCTACGGCAAGCCGTGGGTCGCGGCGATCAACGGCACCGCGGTCGGCGGCGGCTTCGAGCTGGCGCTCGCCTGCCATCGTCGCATCGCGGCCGACAACGCAAAAACACGACTCGGACTGCCGGAGGTCAAG
>JBAQJL010000077.1:0-95947 GCA_049300295.1 Xanthobacteraceae bacterium | reverse complement strand
CGGGTCTGCAGCGCACCACTCTGCGCGTTGCGCTCTGTGCTGCGCGGCGCCCGGGAAACGCCGGTAGATTTGTCCTTAGCGATGCCAGCCGCGGCCCCGGTGGCCATTGCCGCCATAACCAACGTGGCCATATCCAAAACGCGGCCCATAGCCATAGGCGAAGCGCGCACCGTAGCCGCGCCAGTAGCCCCGGCGCGCATAATAAGGTCCCCGCCAGACCGGGTATGCCGGCGCGTAATAGGCGACGGGCGGCGGCGCGTAATACGCGACGGGAGGTGGTGGCGGCGGATAGGCGTAGGCCTGCGCCGGCGGCGGGTAATAGGCGGGCGCCTGCGCTTGCGGCACCAGCATGTCGGCGGCGCAAGCCGGTTGAATCGCGGCGGCGCCAAGCGCGATTGCTGCCGCGGCCACTGTCAGTCTGATCATGGTTCGCATCTGATTTTCCTTCAAACGGATGTTTGAAAAACAACCGGAGTAGAATGTGCCGCGGCGGCGAAATTAAAGCCGTGCGGCGGCGGATTTGCGCAATTGCGACAACAGCCGTTCAGGTTCCGCGACGGCGGCGGAGACTGTACAATGCCCCTGGGTAATCGGGGCTGCATCCGTGCTGCAAAATCTGCAATCGGCGCTTGGCGTCGTTGCCATTCTCGGCTTCGCCTTCCTGATCAGCGAAAATCGCCGCGCGGTGCCGTGGCGGCCGGTACTGATCGGGCTCGCCGTCACCTTCGCGCTGGCGCTGTTGTTGCTCAAAGTGCCGCAGACCGCGATCGTATTCGATTGGATCAACCGCGGCGTCGAGGCTCTCGCCGCCGCGACGAGGGCCGGCACCGCATTCGTGTTCGGTTACATCGGCGGCGGCCCCCTGCCCTTCGACACCAAGACGCCGGGCTCAAGCTTCATCCTCGCGTTCCAGGCGCTGCCGGTCGTTCTGATGATCAGCGTGTTGTCGTCGCTGTTGTTCTACTGGCGCATCATGCCGCCGATCGTGCGCGGCTTCGCCTGGGTGCTGCAGCGAACTCTCGATGTCGGCGGCGCCGTTGGGCTGTCGACGGCGGCCAGCACCTTTGTCGGGCATGTCGAAGCCCCGTTGTTCATCCGGCCGTATCTGCCGCACTTGTCGCGCAGCGAAATGTTCCTCGTCATGACCGGCGGCATGGCGCGCATCGCCGGCACGGTGTTCGTGCTCTACGCCACGATCCTGATACCTATCATTCCCGACGCGGCGGGCCACATCGCCGTCTGTTCGATGCTGGGCGCGCCTGCCGCGATCCTGATCAGCCTGATCATGGTGCCTGACCCGGCAGAGCAGCACACCGGCGGCAAGCTCGATGAGGCGAAGCAGGACGCCAATTCGACCATGGATGCCATCGTCAAAGGCACCGGGGCCGGGCTTGAGCTTTTGCTCAACATCGTCGCCATGCTGATCGTCTTCGTCGCGCTGGTTTATCTCGCTAACGCCATCCTCGGGCTGCTGCCGGATGTTTTCGGCGCACCGCTCACCATGCAACGTGCGCTCGGCTGGATCATGGCGCCGGTGTGCTGGCTCCTCGGCATTCCGTGGTCGCAAGCCGTGACGGCCGGCGGGCTGATGGGGATCAAGACGATCTTGAACGAACTGGTCGCCTATCTGCAGCTTGCGTCGCTGCCGCCCAGCGCGCTCGATCCGCGCTCGCGACTGATCATGCTCTACGCCATGTGCGGCTTCGCCAATTTCGGCTCGCTCGGCATCATGATCGCGGGCCTCTCGACCATGTGCCCGCAAAAGCGCGACGAGGTGATCTCGCTCGGCTTGAAGTCGATTGTCTCCGGCACGCTGACGACGTGTCTGCTCGGCGCGATCGTCGGGGTGATTACGCCTGGTTAGACGAATAGCGGGTGGCGGATAGCAAATAGAGGCAAATTCCCTATTCGCCATTCGCTCAGTGCAATCTGAACTCACCGTCGACGGCGCGAATTTCCGCCGGTTTGATTAGTTTGGCGTGCGCGACCGTCACCGAATGTAGCGGCCCCTCAATCTTTTCCAGCCAGAAATTGAGGAATTTGTTGAGCACCGGGAAGTTCGGACACAGATCGTAGTCTTGCCAGACATAGGTCTGTAAGATGTCCTTGTAATCCGGCATGCGATAAAGGATATGGGCCGTGGTCAGCCCATAGCCTTCCAGTTGACGGCGAAAGTCTTGTGACACGCGACCGAGTTTCGAAATCGTCGTTTCCTTCGACACCATCGTGCCCTCCGTCCCATCGCGGGAATGCTCCGAGAGTCGCGAATCCATTTCAAGCCTAAAAATTGAATAAGTTGTTTATCTTCAAGGCATTAGCAGCATAGCGGTAACCCTGCTAGCAACGCCGGCCAGGGCACCTCATTGCGCCATTGCCATCAAGATCAACCGGGCCAATGGGAGCCGGTTTCCGGCCCCCGAGCCGCTTTATCTTTTGGATTTGCATGGAACCGGGGCAGTTAGCCAAGGCTCTCAAGAATTGTTGGCAATCTGCCAGGATGAGTGCTAGAAATTTTTCAAGGCCTCTTGCGGGTAAAAAATGAGGACCCTATGTGGCCGCCATGCGGTCCGCCAAGGGACCCCAGGGAGGCCGCGCCATTCAGGCACTTTCCATGTTCATTCAGTAGCTTAGGAGGACACCATGAAATTTCGTCCGCTTCACGACCGCGTCGTCGTCAAGCGCATCGATGCCGATGAGAAGACCGTCGGCGGCATCATCATTCCGGACACCGCCAAGGAAAAGCCCTCGCAAGGCGAGGTCACTGCTGTCGGCCCCGGCGGTCGCGACGAGGCCGGCAAACTGATCCCGATCGACATCAAAGTCGGCGACCGGGTGCTGTTCGGCAAATGGTCCGGCACCGAGGTCAAGATCGACGGCCAGGAGCTCCTGATCATGAAGGAGTCCGACGTCATGGGCATCATCGACGAGCCCGTGGCGAAGAAGAAGGCCGCGTAACGAGCGCGATCCTCATCCTGAGGCGGCCGCGCGGCGGCCCCTCGAAGGGTGAGGCGGACGGATCACGGGCTTGCATCCTTCGAGACGCGCCTGCGATGGGCGCTGCTGCGGATGAGGACCAAACGCAACAGGAGTAGATTCTAATGGCTGCTAAGGAAGTCAGATTCTCGGTCGATGCGCGCGACAAGATGTTGCGCGGCGTCGACATTCTCGCCAACGCCGTCAAGGTGACGCTCGGCCCGAAAGGCCGCAACGTCGTGCTCGACAAGTCGTTCGGCGCACCCCGCATCACCAAGGACGGCGTTACCGTCGCCAAGGAGATCGAGCTCGAAGACAAGTTCGAGAATATGGGTGCACAAATGGTACGCGAGGTCGCCTCGAAGACCTCCGACATTGCCGGTGACGGCACCACCACCGCGACGGTACTCGCCGCTGCGATCGTCAGGGAAGGCTCCAAGGCGGTTGCCGCCGGCATGAACCCGATGGACCTCAAGCGCGGCATCGATCTCGCGGTCGAGACCGTGGTCGAGGAGCTGAAGAAGAACTCGAAGAAGGTCACTTCGAACGCCGAGATCGCTCAGGTCGGCACCATCTCCGCCAACGGCGACAAGGAAATCGGCGACTACCTCGCCCGCGCCATGGAGAAGGTCGGCAACGAGGGCGTGATCACGGTCGAAGAGGCCAAGAGCCTTGAGACCGAACTCGACGTGGTCGAGGGCATGCAGTTCGACCGCGGCTATATCTCGCCGTATTTCATCACCAACGCCGACAAGATGCGCGTTGAGATGGAAGACCCCTACATCCTGATCAACGAGAAGAAGCTCTCGGCGCTCAACGAATTGCTTCCGCTGCTGGAAGCGGTCGTGCAGACCGGCAAGCCGCTTCTGATCGTTGCCGAAGACGTCGAGGGCGAGGCGCTGGCCACGCTGGTGGTCAACAAGCTGCGCGGCGGCCTCAAGGTCGCGGCCGTCAAGGCGCCGGGCTTCGGCGATCGCCGCAAGGCCATGCTGCAGGACATCGCTGTCCTCACGGCAGGCCAGGCGATCAGCGAAGATCTCGGCATCAAGCTCGAGAATGTCACGCTGGCCATGCTCGGCCGCGCCAAGAAAGTGACGATCGACAAGGAAAACACCACGATCGTCAATGGCGGCGGCAAGAAGAAGGACATCGAGGACCGCATCACGCAGATCAAGGCGCAGATCGAGGAGACCACCTCGGACTACGACCGCGAGAAGCTGCAGGAGCGGCTGGCCAAGCTCGCCGGCGGGGTCGCGGTGATCCGCGTCGGCGGCGCCACCGAGATCGAGGTCAAGGAACGCAAGGACCGCGTCGATGACGCGATGCATGCGACCCGCGCCGCGGTCGAGGAAGGCGTGCTGCCCGGCGGCGGCGTGGCGCTGCTGCGCGCCACCGAAGTGCTAAAGAAGGTGCGGACCTCGAACGACGACCAGAAGCACGGTGTCGAAATCGTCCGTAAGGCGCTGCAGGCGCCGGCACGGCAGATCGCCACCAACGCCGGTGAGGACGGTTCCGTCATCGTCGGTAAGATCCTGGAGAACTCGACCTACGGCTTCGGCTTCGATGCCCAGGGCGGGGACTACGTCGACATGATAAAGAAGGGCATCATCGACCCGACCAAGGTCGTGCGTCAGGCGCTGCAAGGCGCTTCCTCAGTCGCGGGGCTGCTCATCACGACCGAGGCGATGGTCGCCGAACTGCCGAAGAAGAAAGACTCCATGCCAGCCATGCCGCCCGGCGGCGGAATGGATTTCTAAGTTCACGTTACAGTCGACGTGACTGCGAAGGCCCGGGCGAAATCCCGGGCCTTTTGCTTTGCCGGAACCAGCGGACGCCGTTTGGCGACCCGAAAGCCGGGATCTTTCCAAGATAGGCGCATTTTCACTTATTTCTATTTTTGCGTGCAACGGTATTGACGTAATCCACAACCTTAGATTATATATTGACAATCTTACAACCATAATACCCGTGCAGCGCGTTGACTCACATCGATCTCATATACGACGGCGATTGCCCGGTTTGTAACCCGTATGTGCAGATGCACAGACTGCGTCGGGACGGCGGCAGCATTCGCCTTGTTGATGCGCGCCAGCACCCCGATGTCGTCAAGGATTACGCAAGCCGCGGCGTCGATCTCAATCGGGATTTCGTCCTGAAAGTCGACGGAATCGAGTATATCGGCGGCGCGGCGATGTTCGTCTTGTCGTCGATCGCATCCCCCCACGCCATCATTCGCAGAATTAACGCCTGCCTGTTCGCGTCGAGCACGATGTCGCGCGCCGTTTACGCCGTGCTCCGCGTCAGCCGATGGGCGTTGCTCATACTAATGGGGCGAAAGCCCATTAGGTCACCGACACCAAACAACGGAGGGAATGAGCAACATGGCTGACAATCAGAACAAGGTTTCATTGACCGCCGATGAACTCAAGGCACTCGATCTGCTGATCAGCGTGGCGCAGTCGCAAGGCGTCAACCCGGCGGAGAATCTCAGCTTTATTACCGCCATTGCCAATGTGGTCGTCAACGCGGTCAAGGCCGTCGTCCCGGTGGTACGGGCGGTCGCACCCGTCGTCCAGGCGATAGCGCCGGTCGTCGCGGCGATCGTCGGCGGTGCCGCTGCGTCGCAGCAGGTGCAGGGCGGCCTCGGCGCTCCCGGCAATGTCACGCTGAACGATCTGATGGAAATTCGCCGGCGCGCCAACCAGCCTTGAGAGCCGGGAAAACGCCGAACGTGCCGAAATTTTGCAAAATGCTCGACAAACTCGGTGCGTTCTGAATTCGGTCGCGGCCTGACGCGGGCCGCGACCCTGCGTTTTCCTTAAGCCGGACTCGGAGCATTGCCGCGCTCAATTGAGGGAACGTCCAAGCAACCGAACGGTGTTCGCAATGTTGGCGTCAACGATTGCAGCCATCTTGGTGATCTGGTTCGTTTTGTCCACGCTCAACCAAATCGAGCCCATTTCGACGCGGCTCGCGCCCTACGATCCACTGGGCCTGCTGCCGCGTTGGACGTTCTTCGCTCCCCACCCGGGCATCTACGATTACCACCTGCTTTATCGGGAGTGCGAGTCGGTGAAGACACCGCTCGGCACCCCGGCGATGCTCGAGGCGGCCAAGCACCTCGTCGGACCATGGGAGCAGCTACCTGATATTTGCCCCGGCTCAAGTCGGTTCATGTTGTGGAACCCGCAACGAAGAGTCACAAAGACAATCACCGACATTGTCGCCGGATTGACCATGCTGCGGCTGGCGCATCCCAAACTTGGCGATGGCGTCCAATACACCACCTACTACTGGCTGCTCTTGCATTTGATCCAGCGGCCGTCGCGGCGTGACGGGCAACGCCAATTCGCCCTGGTTCAATCGCACGGGTTTCCGCCGGAACGGCAATCATCTTTGTTTTTCATCTCCAACTTCCATCTCGTGGGAGTCGGCCGGTGACGATCACTGCGTCCCTCGCACTGCAATATACGGCAATCTGCGCCGCGCTCGGCGTGATTATGACGACGGTTGAATCGATCTGGCATTGGCAACGCGGCAACTTCGGCGAGACCGGCGTCTGGCCCTGGTACATTCTTCGCGCCGATCACAGCCCGTTCGCGTCCGCTGTTCTGACGCCAGTTGTTGATGGCGCAGGCTTGCTAGGCCTTCTGATGGCGCGGCTTGCGGCCGCCATTCTGACCCCGATCTGCTATTGGTCCGGGTTGAACGCCGGGCTCCCTCTGCTCATTTTGATCCTGAGCCAGGTTCTTCTGATGTGGCGTTGCCGGCTCGGCAACGAAGGCGGCGACCAGATGACCACCGTCATGCTGATCGCGGCCTTTTTGCCCCAGGCAGCCCCCAATCAGCCCGCGGTCGCAACCGCGGCGGTTTTGTTTGTCGGCGCGCAGATTTCCCTGTCCTACGTCGCCTCGGGCGGCGCAAAATTGTTCGGGCCGCTGTGGCGCCGCGGCGAAGCGCTGGCCGAAATCATGAGCCACTTTCAATACGGAAATTACTGGTTCATGAGCCTGCTTCGCCGCTACCCCGTGTTATGCCGGCTGATGTGCCTATCGGTGATCGCTTTTCAGCTTTCCTTCCCGCTGTTCTTCCTGCTGCCCGCACCTTACGCCTACGCCTATGTCGCCGGCGGCGTGGCGTTTCATCTTGGCATCGCCTACTTCATGCGGCTTTATTTGTTCGTTCTGACATTCCTCGGTACCTATCCCTGTCTGATTTTTGCCAGAGAGGCATTTCGGAATTATTTTGGGCTATAACGATCCTGCCGTGTGGCTGGGCGGAACTGCAGAGCGCTTTGCCGCACATTCTCGCCGGCCTCGCGCACCCCAAGGGATCTGGCGATGTCATTTGTTGATCAAGAGGCGGCGCTCGCGCGTCTTTTCTCAAGTCAATCGGTCCCTGAGGATTGGTTCTCGGTCAACATGCGCGAACAGGATATGCCGGCGGCCGTGGGCCGCGCCATCGGCCGGTTGCGGCAACAATATGGAGATCTCAAGCGGATTTGCCGCGAGCCGGACCATTATCTCGTCACGCTTGAGCGGGCCGAGGCGCCGGTTCGCATCGCGCTTGATCCGCATGGCCATATCGCCGGACTGCTCTTGCAGCCCGCCATCCCGACGACGGGAAGTCTGGATTCCTTCGTCGAGACAGTCGCCGCCCTACCCGGTCAAACGGCCTGTCTGATCGCGACCGACGGCATGGTCCTTCACAGCCACAATGCCGATTTACCGCTGGCGGTCGGCTCCGCCATGAAATTAGCCGTTCTGGAGGCCGTGGCGCTGGCGGTCAGCGAGGGACGCCTGCAATGGCAGCAGGTCTGCGCGTTGCACGATGAGGATCGCTCTTTGCCGTCGGGCATATTGCAGGATTGGCCCTCAGGTGCGCGCCTGACCGTCGAAAGCCTGGCAGCTTTGATGATCTCGATCAGCGACAACACCGCGACAGATTTTTTGCTGCACCTTGCCGGACGCGCGGCGGTCGAAAAGGTGGCGCCGTCGTGCAGGCCGTTTCTCACAACGCGTGAAGCCTGCATTCTCAAGGCGGCGCCCCATGCCAGCTTGCGTTCACAATGGCTCGAGGGAGATATGAACGCCCGCCGAGCGCTGCTCGCTCGCCTGGCGAGCCTCGATCTGCCTTCGGTGCAGGACATGACCCCGGGCAATGCACCGGAGATCGAATGGTTTCTGACCGCCGCTGAACTCTATCGCTATCTTTGCGCAACCCGGGAACTTCCGACCTTCCGTATCAATTCCGGACCGGTGGATCGCCGGCACTGGCGCCGGGTCGCCTTCAAGGGCGGGTCGGAAGCCAATGTGCTGAATCTATCGGTCGCGCTCGGCGCAAAGGACGGCCGCGAACATTGCGTCGTCGTAACGTGGAATTCCTCGGAGGAGATAAATCCCGAGCGGCTGATGACGCCGCTTCTGGGAATCATGCACGCGCTTCGCAGCCAAAAAGCCCCATGATCGGCACGTCCGCACCGTGGCTGAGTGCTATTGCTTCCACGCCATCGCCTGGGCGACGACGGCGGCACGGTCGAAATCGTTGCAGGCGCTGAGGAACTTCGTCGAATAGGCGGCGCTCGCAGGTTCGGTGCCCTTCAGGGTGCCGATCGTCTTGAACGCTGTGAGCGTGTTGTCCCAGTGCGAGGCGAGGAAGCCACCAAGCGGCGCATTGGCAGGCTGGCCCTGCAGCGCCATGTCGAGGAAGCGATCCATGATGTGAACGCCGTTCGCGAGCGCGGTCGCGTCATCCAGAATTGTCGATTTCATGTTCGGAAATTCGTCCCACAGGATGTGGATTGCCGCCGCCCGATTGGTCATGGTGAAGACCAGCGCCTTGGTCATGGCGCGGCAATAGCCGCCGACCTCCTTCGGATGCGCGTCGGCAAACGCCGTCGATGTTGCCAGCGTGGTGCCGACCATGTCCTCCTGCAGCGGAATGTGGACGATGCGCAGCTTCAGGCCGGTATTCTCGGCCGCGGCCAGCATCGCATCCCACACCACCAGCGCGTCGATCTTGCCGCTCTTGAGCGCCGCGATCGCCGAGGGACCGGCGCCGGTCGAAATTGCGGTGTACTGATCGGGCGCGATCCCGATCTGAGTGAGGTTTTCCTTCAGCGCCAGGCCGCCGCCGGCGCCAAACGACGGTGCGCCGATGGTCTTGCCCTTGAGATCGGTGAGCTTCTGGATCGGCGATTCGGGCAGCACGATCATGAAGGTTCCGGGATTGCGCTTGAGATTGAAGATCGAAATCAGATCGCCACCACGTTCACGGACGGCGAGAATCGCGTCACCCGCGGTGGTGCCGATCTGGGCGTTGCCCGATTGCATGAGCTGCGCCGAGACCATGCCGGTCTGCGTGTTCTGAATGCCGACGTCGAGCCCTTCGGCGGCGAAATAGCCGAGATGCTTGGGAACGGCGTAGAGAAATATCTCCTCGCCGACGCCCATGATCGGATGCATCTGCACCAGCGTCATCTTCTGCGGGCTTTGCGCATCGGCGCCGGCGGCACACGTGGCGACGACAGCGACGACGAGGGCAACACGGCTCAGACGTGTCAGCATGGTGCGATCTCCAGGCGATGGCGGAACATCATGGGCGGCCCGATGCGTTGACGCGCTGGGCCCAGAAGCAGTAGCGCCGTTCCAACATTCCCATGACGTAATTCATGAGAAAGCCGATGACGGCCAACAGCAGAATGACGGCGAACATCGGCGCCAGCTCCATCTGCTGATCGTATTGCATCAGCAGCATGCCGAGCCCGGCGCTGGCGCCGACGAACTCGCCGACCACCGCTCCCAGGATCGCCAGCACCGATGCGACGCCAAGCCCGGCGAACAGGAACGGCAGGCAGCTCGGCAGAATGATCTTCGACAGCAAATGCCATTCACTGGCATTGCAGGAGCGCGCCAACTCGATGCGCTCTGGCTCGACCGCTTGATAGCCCGCCATGGTGTTCACCAGGACCGGGAAGAAGGTGATCACCGCGGTGATGAACACCTTGCCTTGCAGACCGAAGCCGAACCACACCACCATCAGCGGCGCCAGCGCGACCTTGGGCAGCGATTGGAAGCCGACGATGTAGGGGTACCAACTACGCCCGAGGATCGGCCAGTGACAAATGACAAAGCCTAACAGAGCGCCGAACACCGCACCGATCAAAAGCCCGAGCAGCGCCTCCCATACCGTGACTCCGGTGTGATACCAGTAACCGCCGGTGTCCCACGGCGCGCGGCTCAAGCCGTGAACCAGCGCGCGTAGCACCTGCTCCGGCGGCGGCACGATATAGGCCGGCGCACCGAAGACATCAGTCGCAAGCCACCAGCAGGTGACAAGCGCCACCAGGATCGCTGGCGAGATGGTGAATTGCGGATAGCGCCGCACGAAGCTCGGCGGCGCCTCCGACGGCGAAGCAACCATCTCGGCGGGCGCCCTATCGGTTGCTGGCATCGCCATCAGAACATTCCTCCCTGCACGTCAAGCAAGGAGTGCAGATGGGCCGCATAGCGGCCGAAGCGATCGGTATTGATGATCGAAAGATCGCGCGGCCGCGGCAGATCGATCGAGATGACATCGGCGATGGTGCCCGGCCGGGTCGTCATGGCGATGACGCGGTCGGACAGAAAGATCGCTTCGGCGATCGAATGGGTAATGAAAAACACCGTCTTGCGGCTACCGCTCCAGATCCGCATCAGCTCCAGATTCATCTGCTCGCGCGTCATCGCATCGAGCGCGCCGAACGGCTCATCCATCAAGAGCAGGCGCGGGTCCTGGACCAGCGCGCGCACGATCGCGGCGCGCTGCTGCATGCCGCCGGAAAGCTCGAACGGATAGCGCTGCGCGAAATCCTGCAGGCCGACCAAAGCAAGTAGATCGGCGGCCTTCTGCCGATAGTCCGCGATCCGCAGCTTGCGGAACTCGATCGGCAGCAGCACGTTCTCGATGACGGTCCGCCATGGCAGTAAGACCGGAGACTGGAACACGACGGCCGCCTCGGGACTCGGGCCGCGCAGCGGCTTGCCGTTGAGTTCAATCGATCCAGCCGAATACGGCAGCAGTCCGGCCAGTATCTTAAGCAGCGTCGATTTTCCGCAGCCGCTCTGCCCGACCACCGAGACGAACTCGCCGTCGTAAATCTGGAAGTCGAGATTCTTGAGCGCCAAGACGCGTTGCGCGTCCGTCCCGCCGTAAGCCTTGGAAAGGCCACGCGCGACAATGAGCGGCTGCGCGTTGTCGGCGCTGGTACGAGGCGAAACCGTGGCTGCACGCGCAGGATTCATGAATGCGATCGGACGGATCGACGGACCACTCATTGGGGACCATAAAGCAAGGCACGTGCCAGCGATACTGCGGCGAGACGCATCAGGATTTTTCACGCTCATCGCTGATCGGTTGAGCGTCCCCGCCTTTGCAACGGCCTCGCGGCACTCTCGCCTTGACCGGCTTTGCGATTGCGCTCCACAGTGAGGTAGAACCCTCCCCTTTCAGCGATCCAGCACGATGAGCACCAACACTGTCGTCCGGGTGCACCAGCACGGTGGACCCGACTGTCTGACGCTCGACGAATTGCCGCTGCAACCGATCGAGCCCGATCAACTCCTGATCGAAGTTGAAGCGGCCGGTGTGAATTTCTTCGATACGCAGCTGCGCAGCGGACTCTACAAGCAGCCGCTGCCGCTCGCGCTTGGCACCGAGGGCGCGGGCATCGTCCAAGAGGCCGGCGCAAACGCGAACGGTTTTCGTGCTGGCGATCGAGTCGCGTGGGTGCATTCGCCCGGCTCTTACGCTCGCTGGAAAACGATCGCCGCGGCGCAGGTGTTCGCTGTACCAGATAATGTGAGCTGCGAGACCGCTGCGGCCGCGCTGTTTCAAGGCATGACCGCCCATTACCTGGCATGCTCGACCTATCCGCTCGAAGCCGGCAGCACGTGTGTGATCCATTCGGCGGCGGGCGGCGTCGGCCTGCTGCTGACGCAGATTGCGAAGCTGCGCGGGGCCGTCGTGATCGGCGCCGTCTCGACGCCCGCAAAGGCTGCGGTCGCGGCCGCGAATGGCGCCGACCACGTCGCCGTCTACGCCAACGGCGATCTGGTCGACATTACCAAGCGCGCGACCGGCGGCCGCGGGGTGGATGTCGTCTATGATGCGGTCGGCAAAGACACGTTCGAGCAAAGCCTCGCGTGTCTGCGAGTGCGCGGTCTGCTCGCGCTCTACGGCGAAGCGAGCGGACTGGTGCCGCCGCTCGACGTTCGGCAACTCCTGACCGCAGGCGCCGTTTATCTGACGCGAACCGGTCTTTCCTATTACGCAACGACGGAGGCGGAGCGGCGCCAGCGCGGCGATGACGTACTGCGCTGGCTTGCGGAGGGCAAACTCAAGCCCCGCATCGACAGCACTTTCAGTCTGAAAGATGCGGCGCAGGCGCATCGCGCAATCGAGGGCCGCGGCACCATCGGCAAGGTTTTGTTGGTGCCGCAGCAGCGGAAAGATTAGCCCGCTACGCCGCCGCCGGCACCAGCGTGAACGGCGCGATCTGCGGCGCGGTCTTGAAATATACGGATTGCAGTTCAGCCGAATCCTTGAACTGGTTTTGCCGCAGCCGGCGGAAAATCATGCTTGCTGTCAGTGAGGACTGATCGAACGGATACGGGTCGATGGCGATCGTGCCGCCGGCGCGCGGCGTCAGCGTCATGTCGATGCCAGTTTTGCCGGAATAGCTGACCGGCACCGGCGCAAGGCGATCGGGAGACAGCACCTCAGTGCTGCAGATATAGAGCGAGAGAATGTCCCAGACCTGGAGCAGGTTATAGTTGATCGCGAGCTCGCTCGAATCGAGTTTCTCGGCGCCGGTCTTTTGCTTGGCTTCGCTGCGCGCGATGAAAGCCTCGATCTGCGGTGGCAGCTTGCCGCGCTGGATCGCGGACGGCGCCGTGATGACGCCGTAGCGCCCCTGCCACAGCCCGGTGCGGTGTTTGGCTATCATCAGTCCGGCATAAGCGTCGATGGCGCCGAGCCAATCGCCCGCCCATTCAAACGCTTCAAGCTGCGCCTGGTCGTTGGGCACTTCCCGGTAATTCGGCGTCTTGCCAGTTGCAGGGTTGAGCTGCGGCCCGGTTTCGTAACGGATCCAGCCGCGATCGTGAAACATGGCGGCGCGCACCAGCGAGCCATAGGGCCGCGGCTTCTCGAATGTCTCGTTGCCCCAATGCGCGGCAAACAGGCCCGAGAGCTGGGCATGATCGTTCTGCGTGATCATGACAATCGAGCCGTCGGATTCGTAGCGAACGATCATGGCTGTCTCTCACGTCAAAGCTTGAAAATCGGTACGCAATTCTGCGCGATCGGGCGCGGAAACGCGAGCGTCATCTGCGCACCGCCGGACCGCGCAACGCGCACAGCTGCCGCAACCGTTCGTTGCCGCGCCGACAGGTATGTCAAGCGTTACCTGCGCTCAGACCCAGAATCATTCGCGCGTCGTTCGGCGTTGCGACGTGGTCACCGAGCACTTCGATGATCGTCGCCGCCTTCTCGACCAGCGCCGCATTGCTCGGCGCGAGCTTGCCGCGTTCCAGATAGAGATTGTCCTCGAGCCCGACGCGTGGATGGCCGCCAAGCAGAACGGCCTGCGCCACCATCGGAAACTGGTGCAGCGAAATGCCGAAGGCGAACCATGGCGCATCCGGCGGCAAGAGGTTGCGCATGTAGGTCATCGCCTCGGGCGTCGCCGGCTGGCCCCACGAAATGCCGAGGCAGATTTGAAACATGCCGGGCGGCTTGACGTAACCGTTTTCGATGAAACGTTTGGCGAGCAAGAGATGGCCGGTCTCGAACACTTCGAGCTCCGGCATCACGCCCGCCTCCTTGATCGACAGCGCCATCTTCTGCAGGTGCGCCGGCGTATTGACGAACACGCGGTCGCCCATATTGAGGCTGCCCATGTCGAGGCTGCAGATGTCGGGCTTGATCTCCAAGACGTGCTGCACACGCTCTTCCGGAGAACGGAGCACGCTTTCGGGACCGGGCTTCGAAGCGTCATGCGGATCGTGGTGAAAACGCGCGCCCGGCCCGGTGGTGAGATTGATCAGCACGTCGGTGCCGCTCGCCCTGATGCGTTCGACCGCCTCGCGGTAATGCGCCGTGTCCATGCTTGGCTTGCCGGTGTTCGGATCGCGGACATGGATGTGCACGATGGCGGCGCCGGCCTTGGCGGCGTCGATCGACGATGCGGCGATCTGCGCGGGCGTCACCGGCACCGCCGGGTTGCGGCCCGGCGTGTCGGCCGCGCCGGTCACCGCGCAGGAGATGATCACCTTGCGTTGCATATGCCCCTCCCCAGGACTGTGCTCGGCGAGTGAACTCGACCGGCTGTTCTGGCTGTGATTTATAGCGGGCTGGATCGGCCGTGTCGCCGGGCGACCGGAAGGACGTTCCCGCAACGGAAACGACCACGAGCGAGAGGCGCGCGTTCATCCAGCGTCGCCTGTTCTCCCGTGGCCGTCGAGGCGATGGGGACTTACAATGACCCAGCCATCGCCACTTGCGGCGATGATGTAGCATTGCTTGGTGACACGAACATGACTCCCAAATCGGGCCAAATCCACATCGGGAAAATCTTTGTGGGTATCGGCGGCTGGACGTTCGAGCCGTGGCGCGGGGTGTTTTATCCGACAGGCCTGCCGCACGCGCATGAACTCAGTTACGCGAGCAAACGGCTGACCTCGATCGAGGTCAACGGAACATTCTATCGCACACAGACGCCGGCAACTTTCAGCAAATGGGCGAGCGAGGTGCCAGACGGCTTTGTGTTCGCGCTCAAAGGCCCGCGCTTTGCCGTCAACCGCCGCGTGCTCAGAGAGGCCGCAGACTCGATCAAGCGCTTTGTCGATTCCGGCATCGCCGAGCTCGGCGACCATTTGGGCCCCCTGCTCTGGCAATTCGCGCCGACCAAGAAATTCGACGCCGCCGACTTCGGCGGTTTTTTGGAGCAATTGCCCGACAAGATCGGCCGGCTTGCGCTGCGTCATGTCATCGAGGTGCGGCACGACAGCTTCTGCACTGGCGAATTCATAACCCTCCTCCGCCAGTTCAAAATGCCGGTCGTCTACACCGACCACGCCAAATACCCGAACATCGCCGATCTCACCGGGGAGTTTGTCTACGCCCGCTTGCAGCACGGCGATGACGCGGTGCCGACCGCCTACCCGCCGAAAGACATCGCGGCCTGGGCAAAACGCCTGCGCACTTGGTCGGATGGCAAGAAGCCCGACGACCTCCCGCACATTGAACCTTCGGCGAAACCGGCCGCTGTAGCGCGCGACGTATTCACCTACGTGATGCACGAAGGCAAGATCCGCGCGCCCGCCGGCGCCATGGCGCTGATCGAGCGGCTGAAAGGCTGAATCGAAGACGGCCCGTTCCTGAAATGTTAACGGCCACGTCCGACTTGGCGCGCGTACATCCGGCGTCACCTATCGAGAACCGTGGCCGTCCCGCAGCGGAGCCCTTAAGCTCAACACCGCTGGACGCTAAATAGTGCTGGCGCGTCATTTATGCAAGAGCCGCTTTGTGCAAGAATGCCTATGCAAGAGCAGCTTTATGAAAGAATAACGTCCGGTTCCGACGCCATTCTTGTGCTCGCGTTCATCCAAAACTCGATACTGAGCAACGCCTTATCCGTCGCCGAGATCATCGGCCAGAATCCCGGGAGAGGAAAAATGACCCTGAATCAACCGAACGATGCAGCCGGCATTGAACGCGCGGTCCAAAGCGCGATCCACGAACACTGGGTGCTGTTTCTGATCGAGGGCATCGTGCTCCTCATTCTTGGCATGGCGGCCATCGTAGTGCCAATGGTTGCAACGATTGCATTTACTATCCTGGTCGGCTGGCTGTTCCTGATCTCCGGCATTGTTGGGCTCGGCACGACGTTTTGGATGCGCCACGCGCCCGGCTTCTGGTGGTCGCTGGTCTCGGCCATCATCGGAATCGCCGCGGGCGTCCTGCTGCTGGCCCGTCCGCTTACCGGTTCGCTATCACTGACTTTGCTGTTGACCGCGTTTTTCATCGTCGAAGGTGTTGCTTCGATCATGTACGCCATCGAACATCGCAATCAGCTCAGCGGCCGCTGGGGCTGGATGCTGATCAGCGGCATCGTCGATCTGATCCTCGCCGGGATCATCATTGCCGGATTGCCGGGAACGGCGTTTTGGGCGCTCGGCCTTCTCGTCGGCATCAACCTCTTGTTTGGCGCGGTAGCGATGATCGGCATGGCGCTCGCCGCCCGGCCGCATACCTAGCTCGCCCGGGCCGCTGCCAAATTGCTTGAGCTGCTGCGTCGTCGCGGCGCAGCTATCCGCCTGTCGCGCAAAAGTCGGCTGGTATAGGCTGCGCGCAAGCGCGGCTCGACCAGCGCGTGTGTGACCGGGAGGAGACTATGTCAACGCCGTTCAAGCTCGCGACCGCCAGTGTGCTGGCGCTCGCAGCCGCTATCGCCGCAAACGCCGCGCCGGCGCGAGCAGACGATTACCCGAACAAGCCGATCCGGATCATTTCCGATTCCGCCCCCGGGAGCGCGGTCGACGTCACGTTCCGCATCATCATGGACCGGGTCGGCAAGGAGTTGGGCCAGCAGATCGTGCCGGTCGACCAGCCGGGCGCCAGCGGTGCGATCGCCGCGCACGCCGCATCCGAAGCGATCCCCGATGGCTACACGTTATTCGCACCGGCGCTGTCGCTGTTCATCTCGCTGCCCGGCAAGGCGCCCAATCTTCCGGTGATCCTGCCGCGCGATTTCCTGCCGGTGGCTTCGCTGGTGGATCAGCCGATGTTCATCTGCGCCAGCGCCAAATCCGGCATCAAGACGCTGGCCGAACTGATCGCGCGCGCCAAGCAGGAGCCCGGCCACATTGGTTTCGCGACCACCGGCATCGGGCGGATAACCCACCTGACCGGCCTGCTGCTGCAAACCCGCGCCGGCATCAAGCTGCAGGTCGTGCCGTATACCGGCGGCCCGGCGGCGGCACTCACCGACGTAATCGGTGGCCGCGTGCCGATGATCATCGAAGGCTATTCGGGCCTGGCCGGCGCCATCCAGGCGCATACCCTCACTCTGCTGGCCATCGCCTCACGGCGCCGCCTGCCCGATTTCCCCGACATTCCGGCCGTGGCGGAAACATTCCCTGGCTTAGCCGCCGGCGGCTGGCAAGGCATCGTGGCGCCTCGCGGCACGCCACAGACGGCGATCCAGAAGTTCAACACCGCAGTGAAGAAGGTATTGGCCGAGCCCGATCTCGCCAAGCAGATGGCGGTGAAAGGCGCCTACGTGGACGCGATGACGCCGCCTGAAGTGAATGAATTCATCAATGCGCAGCAGGCGCAATGGAAGCCGGTGCTGGAGGCCTTCGAGGCCAGCGTCGCCAAATAGGCGTTCGACGGCTGCGCCTCGGCCTTCAGGAGGGAATCGGAGCACTGATGATCCCTCCCCGCAGGCAATTGCTGCGTCTCTTGGCAGGCGCGGCGGCGCTTCCGGCTTTCACACGAATTGCGGGCGCGCAGGCTTATCCGTCACGACCGGTGCACATCGTCGTCGGTCTGCCGCCGGGATTGACACCCGATATCGGCGCGCGCCTGATCGCCCAATCCCTGTCGCAACGGCTCGGCCAGCAATTCATCGTCGACAATAAGCCCGGCGGCGCCAGCAATCTCGCCACCGAACTCGTCGTGCGCGCGGCGCCTGACGGCTATACGCTTCTTCTGACAGTGGCCGGCAACGCCATCGAGGCCCCGCTCTACACCAACCTGAATTTCGACTTCCTGCGCGATATCGTTGCGGTGGCGAGCATCGGCCGGACGCCGTTCGTCATGGTGGTGCCGCCGTCGCTTCCTGCGCACACGGTTGCCGAATTCGTCGCCTATGCGAAGGCCAATCCGGGCAAGATCAATTTCGGCTCGCCCGGCAGCGGTAGCGCCAATCATGTGTTTGTCGAACTGTTTCGGATGATGACCGGCGTCGACCTGGTCCACGTTCCCTATCGCAGCAGCATGCTGCCGGATCTGCTGGCGGGCCGCATTCAGCTGCTGTTTGCAGCGATTCCCGGCGTGCTCGCCGACATCCGCGCCGGCAAATTGCGCGCCCTTGCGGTCACCACGACGACTCGCGTTACGGCGCTCCCGGATGTTCCGGCGATGCGCGAGTTTGTTCCAGGCTACGAGGCGAGCGGCTGGCTCGGCATCGGCGCCCCGAAAGCGACGCCGGACGCCATCATCAAGACGCTGAATCAAGACGTTGGTGCCACCCTCGCCGACCCGATCGTCAAGACGCGGCTCACCGGACTGGGAATCGAACCGATTTCCATGAGACCTGAAGCATTCGGCAAGTTTATCGCCGGCGAAGTCGACAAATGGGCGAAGGTGGTCAAATTCGCCGGCATCAAGCCGGAGTGACGCCCCGGTCAATCGCTCTGCCGCCACGCTCTCGTTTGCCGTCGGCCCGCAAATCGTGGGCAGAGCCCTTCGTGGAACTGTCATAGAGCACGCGCTGGACGCCGATCACATCCTACTTCTACAGAGCAGCCCGTCGTCAGAAAGATGTGCCGGTTCGGTCCTGCGCTCGTTGACCTATGCGCATCGAGTCTCCGTCAGGCGGCCCTGGTGGCGCGCAAATCAACCATCTGGCGCTCGCGGGCTGGTATCTGGGTCTTGGTTGTGAAACTATTGCTGCGCACGTAAACCTGCGGATCGCGAACCCCTTGCGGCGGTATCCCAATGCCCCTTCGACAGATCAAAGACAGCATCCCCATCAGCGGGCTACGCGCCTTCGTGGCGATCAGCGAGCTCGGCAGCTTCACCAAGGCGGCCGAACATCTCAACCTCACGCAGCCAGCCGTCAGCCTGCAAATCAAACAGCTCGAACGGCTGCTGGGCGGCGACTTGTTTATCAAGAAAAAAGTCGGTGTGGCGCTGTCCGATCTGGGTCTGACGGTCGATCGGCTCGCACGCCGCATCCTAACCCTCAACAATCAGCTGATTGGCATCGCCGGGCGCGCGCAGCAGCGTGAAACGGTGCATCTCGGCATTCAATGCGTCTACGCCCAGTCGGTCTTGCCGAGGCTGTTCAGACAATGCCGGATTCTCGACAACGTCCACTATAAATTCGTCTGCGCGCACACGAATGAACTGGCCGAGAAACTCAAATCGGGTTTTGTCGATTTGACGTTCATGATGGGCGACCGCGAAGCACGCCGTAATATTATCGACCAGTGGCCGGAAAAGTTAGTGTGGGTGCGTGCACCGCAGCACCGGGGTTTGGCCGAGGATGGCAGCATTCCATTCATCAGACGCCAAGATGGTGTCATGGACCGCACCGTCTTCAATGTGCTCGACGAACACGGCATCCCGTACCGAATCGTATTCAGCGCCACCGATTTAGTGTGCATGTACGCGGCAGCGGAATCCGGCATTGGGCTGATGTGCATGCCGGCACGGACCGTTCCCGACTCATTGGTCATAGCGCGCGAACGTCATCTGCCGAAGCTGCCTGACATCCATCTCGGCGTATATCACGCCGAAGGTTTCGATGTGGCGCAGCATCAGGCGCTGGTCGATGCATTCCTTTCCGCCGTGCGGCCGCCGAAGCCAGGCGACGAAAGCGGCGACCTTGGCCCGCTTCGCCAAATCGAAACAGGGCAAGCTGAAACGGAGGTAGTCGGCCCATGATCGGATTGGCCGCCACCAGACAATCGGAGGCGGGCTGCCAAGGAGCGATCTTGCGCGCGATGTGGATAAGGGCGGCCGTGCTCACTCTTGGGCTACTCGCCATCGGCTTGTGCCTGTCGGCGGCGCGCGCCCAAGATCATTCAAGCCGGCCACTTCGCATTATCGTCGGCTCCGCCGCCGGCGGAGGCTTTGATGTGCAAATGCGCATTATCGGTCTGGGACTTTCAAAGGTGCTTGGTCAGGACGTCGTCGTCGAGAACCGGCCTGGCGGCAGCGGCGTAATCGCCGGCCAGGCGGTCGCGAGTGCCCCGCCCGACGGCAATACATTATTCGCTTATGCTGGCGACATGTTCAGCATCGCCGCGCTGATGCCGAGCACCAACTTCAACGCCAACAAGCAACTCGTTCCGATCTCGCAGATCAGCGAAACCCCCCTGGTCGTCGTGACCGGCGGCCGTTCCAAGTTCAGCGATGTGAAAGGCATGATCGCGGCGGCAAACGTCAGCCCGCAAGGTCTCAGCTATGCCACGTTTGCCGTCGCCTCGATCAACAACGTGGTCGGACAATGGATCGCCAAGGAAGCGCACATCAAGCTGCTCAACATCCCATTTCGCGGCGGTCCTGAAGTCGTGCTCGCCGCTGCGTCGGGCGATGTGTCACTCGCGATTGTCGCGCCGGCGGCCGTATATCCGTCGATGGTCAACGCCGGCTCGGTGAAGGTTATCGGCCTTACATCCGCGCAGCATCCACCGTACCTGCCCGCGTCGTGGCCGACATTCACCGAGAACGGACTGCCCATCGACGCCATGACCTTTTTCGGCATCTTTGGTCCGGCAAAAATGTCCAGCACCACGGTTGCGCGGTTGAATCATGCCTTCGAGATGACTCTAAGTGACGATGAGGTTGGCGAGCGGCTCCGTCATGTCGGCATCTTTGCAAAACATGCAAGCCCGGCCGAATTCGCCAAACGCATCGAAACGGATAGGAATCGTTACGATGGGATCATCCAGGCGATGCACATGATCGATGCGCAACGCTAACTGCCGCTGCGCCGGACCGACCGGCATATTTTAGGATGGAGTGTGACCTTAGAGCATTTTTCGGAAAGGTGGCTTGCCGGTTTTGGAGAAAACTGCGCACCGGCAACAAGCTTGAAAGAGATGACAACCCAAAGAATGCCGTCCCGCATCAAGCGCAATCACCGCAATCTCAACCCCTCGATGGTCTTTTTCTACCGGCCTTTACAACCGCCACAGTTCTTGGTTGTATTCCGGGGTGAGGTGAGCGGGGGACTACCGCTGTGGTTGCGTTGCGGGTCGTCTCGGCGGTTGTTGCTGCCGTGGCTGTGGCGATGTGTACTGCCAGGGACCAAGCGAAGGCAGGCGCAGCGAATAATCCGTCATTTCTGCTGTTCACGGGCACCGATATCTGGCGCTACGGCGGATCCCTTTATGGCGGATTCCTGTGGTCGCCGAAGGGCCTCGATGCCGACGGTTTCACATTCAAGATGCTGCTCGACGGCGGCGCGTATAGTTACGTTTCCGGCGGATTACAGCAAACCGTCGATGGCACCAAGCTGTCCGCTGCAGCGCTGCCGGGCTGGCGATTCACGCGAAGCGGACTCAACGTCACGGTATTCGCCGGTCCCGTCGTACAGGACTATCGGCTCACGCCCGCCGATCCGGGCAGTCGCCTGCACGGCCTTTACGTCGGCGGCGAGACTGCCGTCGATATCTGGTACCAGCCCAATGCGATGACCATGGCGGCGTTCAACGCTGCCATAACCTCGATCGGGCCCACTGGATACGCCCGCGGAGCGGTCGGTATCCGCGCCCTTAATGCCGCGTTCGTCGGGCCCGAGATCGAGCAAATCTGGTGCGCGGATTTCGATGAACTCGAACTCGGCGGCCACCTCACGGGCCTGCGCATTGATGCGACCGAATGGTCAATCGCGGGCGGCTGGGCACTGACCTCGGACCAGCGCTCAGGCCCGTATGTGCGGCTCGGCGTCAACGCGCGCTATTGACCGCCGCTTGGGTGGATTCCGACGCCGGCAAACACTATGAATTTCGCACGCGGCGCCACCTCGGTGGACGCGCAACGTCGTGGGACCGCCGGGGACAGTCAGGAATAGCCATGGGCAAGGACCGTCTGGCAGCGTTCAGCGATGGCGTCATCGCCATTCTGATCACCATCATGGTTCTGGAGCTAAAAATTCCCCATGGCGCGGATTGGCACGCGCTGGCCAGCGTGGCCCCGAGCCTTCTGAGCTATGCGATGAGCTTTGTGTATCTGGCGATTTATTGGAATAACCACCACCATCTGCTGCATACTGTTACGCGCGTCGATGGGCTCATCTTGTGGGCCAATTCGCACTTGCTGTTCTGGTTGTCGCTGGTGCCGGCGGCGACCGCGTGGATGGGCGAAAATCTGGCGGCACCGTTGCCGACGGCGATCTACGGCGCAGCGCTGTTGATGCCGGCCATCGCCTATTATCTGCTGCAGAAGGCGATCGTGCATCGGCAGGGCCGGCATTCGGTGCTGGCCGAAGCGCTCGGCCGCGACATCAAAGGCAAGATGTCGCCAATCCTCTACGCCACGGGCATCGCGCTCGCCTTCGTCTATCCGTGGGCGTCAATCGCGCTCTACGTGCTGGTCGCGTTGATGTGGCTTGTTCCCGACCGGCGCATCGAAAATGCGATCAGCGAGAGCTGACACATTCACGACGGACTCAGCCCTTTTCGTCGCAGGCCCACGCGCGCACCACGCATTGGTGACCGCCGAATTGGGTGCAGCGGCGCATCGCGGCGTTTTCCGCCCGCCCAAGATGCGAGTTGAACGCCCAGCCGTATGGGCCACACGGATGCGAGGCATCGACCGACATCGCCGCACAGCCGCGGCGTATCACGCCGACGACGCGGCAATCGCGTCCGGTGCATCTTTTCATCGCTGCGATCCGGGCGTCGGCGACTTTCCGGAAATCGAAGCCGTAGCCAAAGGCGCCGCAGGCGCCGACCGCAAACGCACCGGCTGCATCGGCCGCGCCGATCGCGCCAATCAGAAAGCACGCAGTCGCAATCGCGAGCGCGGACTTCCGCTTCAAATTGCGCATGATGCCCCTCCCCAGGGAACGCCGAGACGCTACCCGGGAAGGGTTTCCAGTTGGTGAATACGCACCTTTTGCTCTCCCGGCGGAAGCTGCCGGAAACTGCGGGACTTATGTCCGCTCCAGCTCTTTTTTGACTGCCGCAAGCGCTTCCGGCGTGTCGACATCCGTCAGCGCCGCCGTCCCGGTGAGCGGCAACTCTGTCACCGCCTCGGCGTAGCGGCCGATCAGATAGCGCGCGCCGACATCGCCCTCGACCGCCATGAGGTCCGGGAAAAACCGCCGCGACCACACCACCGGGTTACCGCGCTTGCCTTCGATGCTCGGCACCACAACCAAGGCGCCTTTGTCTGGGTCAAATGCGGCCAATAGCCGGTTGATCAGCGCGCCGTCGACCTGCGGCATGTCGCCGAGACAAACCACAGCGCCATCGGCTTCGGCCGGGAGCGCCGCGATACCGGTCTTGAGCGAGGTGCCGAGCCCATCGGCAAACTGCGGATTGTGCACGAATTTCACCGGCAGCCCGGCAAGCGCCTCTTCGACCCGCTCGCGCTGATGGCCGGTAACGACGATCACGGGGCGCGCCCGGGAAGCGAGCGCCGCCTCGGCAACGATGCGAGCGAGCGGCCGCCCGCCGATTTTTTCCAGAAGCTTGTTCGGGCCGCCCATGCGGCTCGAACGGCCGGCGGCGAGCACCAGCGCCGCGAGGTTGCGGCCGGTTTTCACCGGCTCCTCGCGCGGCTGCGGCCGCGTCACGATCTCCATCAGTAGCCCGCCGACACCGAAGCCGGTAATGTCCTCGCGCTCGACCGGCAAACCGGCCAGAAGGCGCATCAGCACCCAGTCAAAGCCATTTTCCTTGGGGCTGCGCGCACAACCGGGCGCACCGAGCACGGCACGGCCGCCGGCATCGCCGATCATCAGCAAGTTGCCGGGATCGACCGGCATGCCGAAATGTTCGATATGGCCGCCGATCGCCTCCAGCGCGGCGGGGATCACGTCACGACGGTCGGCGATCGCGGATGCACCAAAGACGATGGCGAGTTCGGCACCCGCCTTGAGCACCTCGTCGAGCGCACGCGCGAGCGCGGCACGTTCATGCGGCACCCGCCGTTCGGCGACAATCGTGGCGCCAGCGGGCGCCAACCGCTCGGCAGTGATTTTCAGAGTCTTGTCGATCACTTTGGGCGAAAGGCCGGGCAGGATCGTGGACACGATCCCAACCTTGCGAATGCGGTACGGCGCCACACGCAGCAGCGGGCCCTGTACGCCGGCGAGCGCCGCGTCGCAGGCGTCCTTGCCGACGGCGAACGGGATGATCTTGACCGTCGCGATCATCTCGCCCTCGACCACCGGCTTGTAGGCAGAGAGCGTGGCGAAGGTGATTGCCTCGTCGATGCGATTGAGTTGGTCCACGGCGTCCTTGTCGACAACCAGAACGCCGGGTGATTTTGCGAACAGGTTGGCGCGACCGGTAAAGGCGCGGTCGATATGGACGCCGTCGCCCGCCACCTTTTTGGCGATCGCGGCAGCCGCCACATCTTCCGACACGTCGCCGGGCTCAAGACGCGCCACGACCAGATCGGGGATGCCGGCGGCTTCGAGCGCCGCCACCTCCGCGGCGCCGATCAGGGTGCCTTTCTTGAGTACCAGCCCGTCCTGTCGGATCGAGTGTACGGCGGTCGCGCCGAGCGCATCTTTGGGCGCGACCGGACCAAATTTCATGACGCAACCTTTACGCCGGGCTCGGCCTCGACTTCCTCATGCAGCCGCTCGGTGATCTGCCCCATGATCGCGACGGCGATCTCGGCGGGAGAAACCGCGCCGATGTCGAGCCCGATTGGCGCATGGATGCGCGAAAGATCGGCGTTGCTTTGCGATTTGAGCCGCTCAAGGCGACGCGCATGGGTTTTCCGCGAACCGAGCGCGCCGATATAGAAACAGTCGCGCGACAGCGCGTGGAGCAAAGCCGGATCGTCGATCTTCGGATCGTGCGTCAGTGCGACGAAGGCGGTGTAACGATCGACGTTAAGCGGAGGCAGCGCCTGGTCGGGCCACTCGGCGATAACTTTCACATCCGGAAACCGCTCCGGCGTGGCAAAGGCAGTGCGCGGATCGACAATCGTCACGTCGTAGCCGAGCAGTTTTCCCATCGGCGCCAGCGCCTGGCTGATGTGAACGGCGCCGGTGATGACGAGTTGCGGCGCCGGCACGTGGACAGTGAAAAAGACGCGTCCCTCGGAGGTTTCCGCCATGCCGCTCTTGCCGGTGCGCAAGCGGTCGGCAAGCTCCGCTCGCAGCGGGTCGTTGGCGACGTCCGCAGCCTTGACCAGCCGCTCCTTGCCGCTCGCCACATCGGTGACCACGATCGCCGCACGCCGCGCGGCGCGTTCGGCATTCAGAGTCTTCAAGAGTTCAAGTTTCATGGCAGCGATCCTCTGCGCGATAATGCTTCGTAGGGGCGATCCTCGTGGTCGCCCGGTGGGCGGGTACAAGGCCCGCCCCTACGAACTACGACGCACGCGGATTGCATCATTCCACCTTCTCGACGAATACTCTGATTTTCCCGCCGCAGGACAGGCCGACTTTCCAGGCGGCCTCATCCGCAACGCCGAATTCCAGCATTTTCGGCTGGCCGTTTTCGATCACATCGAGGGCTTCGGTGACCACCGCCCCCTCGACACAGCCGCCGGACACCGAGCCGAGGAAATTGCCCTCGCCGTCGATCACCAGGTTGGAGCCCACCGGCCGTGGCGCCGAGCCCCAGGTCTCGACCACGGTGGCGAGCGCCACGTCGCGGCCGTCCTTGCGCCATTCCTCGGCGGCGTTGAGGATATCGTCATTGGTTGTGAGCATGAATTGCCTCCGTGCTGTACCGGCGACCGGGATCTGCCTGAAAATAAGCACTTTTGCCGGCCTTTGCCACCTGCCATTTCGGCATGTGTTATATACAGCTAAATATAGCGGTTCAGGCCACCTGCGCCATCCAGGCTTTCGGGTCGGCGGAATTGCGGCCGCCTCCGGTATGCTCCAGCGCCGCCACCAGCCCGGCCATCGATTCCAGATTATGGATCGGCCGGAATTCATCGACGTTCGGTAGCATGGTCTTGATGCCACGGGCGCGCGCCTCAAAGCCGTCGAAGCGCAGCAGCGGATTGAGCCAGATCAGGCGCCGGCAGGAGCGGTGCAGCCGGTCGATCTCGAAGGCGAGCGTATCGTCGGCGTCACGCTCAAGTCCGTCAGTGATCAGCAGCACCACGGCGCCCTGGGTCAGCACGCGGCGCGCCCACTGCTTGTTGAAGGCATGCAGCGACGAGGCGATGCGCGTGCCGCCCGACCAGTCGGGCACGTTCGCCGAGCAGGCGGACAGCGCGTCGTCGGGGTCGCGCTCGCGCAGACTCCGGGTCACGTTGGTGAGGCGCGTGCCGAACAGAAACGTGCTGACGCGCTTGCGGGCGTCCGTCAGCTCATGGAGAAAATGCAAAAAGATGCGGCTATATTGGCTCATCGAGCCGGAGATATCGAGCAGCGCCACGAGCGGCGGCGGTTTGGTCTTCGGGCCAATGAACTTCAGGTCGATGAAATCGCCGCCGCCCTTGAGGCTGGCGCGCAGCGTACGGCGCAGATCGATCAGGTGACCGCGCATATGCGGCTTAAGCCGCCGCGTGCGCACTTCGGCAAGCGGCAGCACGAGCTTCTTCATTGCCTGCTTGGCGGCCGCGATCTCGGCGGCCGTCATCTGCGCGAAATCCTTCTTTTGCAGCACCTCGCGGTCGGACACCGTGAGCCGCGCGTCGAGTTCGACCTCGCGCTCCTTGCGCAGCTTGTCGTCGAGGCCGGAGAACAGCGCCTCATGCACCCGCGTCGCGCCGGCCTGCGGCGCCTGCGGCTGCGTGGGCGCCTGCGGCAGCATCATCGCCAGCATCTGGTCGATGTAGCCCCGGCGGCGGAAGAAGATGCGAAACGCCTGATCGAACAGCACCGAATGCTCGTGCCGCTTCACGAACACAGCGTGCAGCGTCCAGTAAAAATCCTCGCGTGTGCCGACACCGGCTGTCTTCAGGGCTTCGAGCGCGTCGAGCACCGCGCCCGGTCCGACCGGAATGCCAGCGGCGCGCAGCGCACGGGCAAAGTAGAGGATGTTCTCGGCCAGCCGGCCGCCGTTGTTGTCACCGCCGCCCTGGAGGGGGAGATCGAGGGCCGCAGGCCGCTGCGACGGGGGTAACGATTCAGGCATCTTTCGCTTTCGTATCCCTTCGACGCGACGGGTTCCTTCGACGGGACGGGCGCTTTCACTCACGTCCTCGCCACGCATTCAAGAGTTACCGCACGCGGGCCAAGGTGAACAGGCACTCCGTTCACGCGTCCGATGCGACCCAGATCGGAACACTGCCCCCATCGACTGCGTTATAGCGAACATGAAGCTTCCAGCGGACGTCCATTTGCGGGCACCGGGCGCGCGCTCGACCGTGAAGACTGTGGAGCATGCGCTCGCATTGATCGACCGTGAGCTGCCTGCGGAAATCACGAGATTGCCCCGCTGGACATTTGCGCGCGCACTGCTCAGCGAAGCACAGAAGACCGGCAAATCTCGAGACCTCGATGCCGCGTTCCGTCAGCTCAAGCAGGTCCTGTCCAACGAGCGGTGGCTCACGGACGATTAAGCTTGCCAGGGCGACATCCGCACCGCGGAGGACGAGAGCGCAATCCCCTGCTGACGCCTCGTGACATTCGCTTGAATGGGTAAACGCGCGATCTCCTTTTAGTTCGACCGCGAAATCCTTGCCAAACACCTCTCCCCCTGTTCGTCGCGGCGCGCGCCGCTTTGGCGGGACCTGTTATCAATATTAAAGTGACTTATAGTCACGAAACGCATGGCGTTTCTGCCGGCTGGGTGCATCGCTGCAAACGGGCTTGCTGCGGCATCCAAATCGTTTCCGCCGCCGCGCGCTTAATGTCGGCTGTCGTCATCAGCGACCAAATAGCGGACATTCAAAGACAGAAGTGAAGTGCCATTAGCGACATGCCGGCGGCTAACACCTAATTTCTGCACGGGCTAACCATTAGAACTGACGGATCGCATTTTAGTGCAGAAATGTTGATTTATGCATGGTCCGCGACAGATCGACCAATCCCGCTGCACTCATGGAGGCCCCAATGGGCTATACCTATGCGATCGACACCAAGGCCATGTTCAAAGACCGCTTCGAACAGTTCGTTACACTCGGCATTCCGCGGGCCGAGGTGCAAGAGATGGCTGATGTCATCACCGACATGTGGGCGGACGCTCCGGGCGGCTGGCCGCATGAATGGTCACGGCTGGCGGAACGCTATGTGGCCCTGGGCCAGTCGTATCCAGCGTCACTCGCTTATGGCTGCGCGAAGTTTCCCTGCCTCGCCGAATGAATGACCGGCGCCGCTTCCATGTGTTCAAACCGCATGACGCGGAGCAAGGCAGCTATCGAGCACGAGGCTCGCCGAACCTGTTGGGGCCGGCTGTACCCTGTTGGCAAGCCCAGTAGATTACCACGACGCCGCCAACCACTGTGAACCACAGCAGAAGCCAAAAGCCATCGTGATCGATATCGTGCAATCGGCGGATTGAGACGCCCAAGGTGGGAGGAATCGAGGCGAAGAAGACCACCATGGTCATCCAGCTTAGCGTACCCATCTGGGCTCCCGGATTGAGCGTCTGGTCGACGATGCCCAGCACAACGTTGATAATGACGACGGGCACAATCCAGCACCAATATTCGGGTCGCGTGGCCCGTCCCGAAAAATTCACATAATTTCGCAGGCCTGATCCGATCAGTTCGAAAAAATTCATGATCGCCTCCCCGATCTCGGTCCCGCGCCTCAGGCCGACCAAAGCCTCAGTCCCTGTTATTACCGTCCGACAACCGGGTTGCGTGGAACACGGTCAGCACGACTCCAGTAAGGGCCGCCAGCGCAACCGCAAATATCGAGACAAATATTGAGCGAACTCAACGAGGTCAGCTTCGGGTCATTCGTGTCGGTTTGGACGTACTCGCACCAGGTCCGCTCATGCCCCAAAAGCTGCCGTGACAACGGACCATCAAGACCCGACGTTCGGTCCCAACGGTCGAATTCGCACCGAACAAAGCCCTCGGGACATAAGGCGGCACTTAGCAGCTCGCTCACACCGCGTCTTTTGCTGCTTTCACTGGACGAGCCCTGACAATCTTTCTGGCCGGCTTAGCCTTAAACACGGTCGGCTCTTTCGTGAACGGATTAATGCCCGCGCGCTCTTTTGTGGCAGGCTTTTTGATGACGACAAATTTTGCAAAACCAGGCAACAGGAATGCGCCATTCTTCTTCAATTCCCTGTAACCCACGGATGCCAGTGACTCGATGACGCTCTTAACGTCTTTCTTTGCCAAAGAGTGTTGATCGGCAACCTTATTGATCAGCTCTGATTTCGACATCAGCTTTGTCATGAGAGTTAATATCCTGATAGATGCGCTGGAAAATTTGCTCGGGCGGAATCACCGCCCGAGCCTATTGCTACTTTTTTGCTTTGGCCTTTGTTTTCTTTTTCGCCTTCTTTGCTTTCTTAGCCATAGGTGTCCTCTTTGGTTGGCTGGGCGACCGCCCTGGTCGAGACCATGATGCGCCCCCCTTGCAATACTAGAATCACCTGATTCGGCTCGGTTCGTGTGCGAAGGAGCCGACGAATCTTGTTGACAACCGGCTGGATAAGCAGCTCCCCCACGTCTTTTGCGGGTGCACCGCAGCAAAATTTCGCAAATAACGGCTGAAATGGATCATTCGCGTCGTCTGTGGGAATTTGGCTTAATGTCCGCTTTGCCCCAAAGCCGACATTCGGCAAGCTGATGAGATAAGACGAGATCCTGGATAAACGGCGCGTTCCGACACTTATTCTCTTCGCAAGCAAGCATCGCCACAGCACTTGCCACCTGCTGTGTCTTGCCCTAAAGCCTCTCCGCGCGCGGCATCGTCCCGCACCGTAAGCGTTCACGTCAGCCAACGCACCCAGCCGATCCCAGCCCGCATGGTGCGGGCGCAAATGGCAAGGGTGCATGGAGCTTCGACGTGAATCGTATCTTCAAATTCCTGACAGCCTCAATCATCGCGTTCCGAGCTGCGCCTCGCGCGGCGCGGGTGGGCTCGTTCCTGTTCTTTGTCGCCAGCGTCGCTGACGGCACACTGATGCCGTTCTTCCCGCTCTGGGCCCGCAACGACGCCGGCATCCCGGTTGAATATATCGGTTTGCTGCTCGGATGCTATGCGGGCGGCGAGTTACTGGCGACGCCCTTTGTCGGCGGCATTGCCGACCGGGTCGGCCGCCGGCCGGTACTGCTGGCATCGACGACCGGCATTGGCGTGGGCTTTATCCTGCTGTTTCTCGCGCCGGGTGTCATCGCGACTGCGTTTTCGCTGCTTGTGATCGGATTATTCGAGAGCGCTTTGCACCCGACCGCCGCGACCGTCATTACCGACGTTGTGGCGGCCGGCGAACGCCGCGACCATTTTGCCATGACCCGCCTGATGTCGAACGCCGGACGCGTCATCGGTCCGGCGCTCGGCGGCGTGCTGGCCTTATGGTCGCTGCAACTGGTGTTTCTTGGCGCCGCCGTCACGATCCTGATTGGCGCGGCCGCGGTGGCGGCGCTGCTGCCGGAGACGTGGCGCGGCAACGCCGGCGAGAAGGACGACGACGACGAAAGCTTCACCGCACTCGGCGCCGCTTTGCGCGACCGCCGGCTTGCCGCACTTCTGCTTTCGATTTCGGTGCTCGAAATCGCGGTGAGCTGGATCGAGGCCGTCACACCGCTTTACGCCACCGCAGCCGGCACGGTGACCCCCACCGGGGTCGGAATGCTGTTCGCCTACGCGGGAGTGATCGGCGTCATATTCCAGCTTCCCGTCACCCAGGCGTCGGCACGCTTCAGCGGCTTCACCACGGTGTTGTGCAGCGGTGCAATCGAGGCGCTCGCCTTCGTCTTTCTGCTGCCGGCGCCGGCGCTGCCACTGCTCATCGCGGCGATCACATTCGCGTCCTTCGCCCGCATGTTGTCGGGACCGCTGGTCCAGGCCATCGTGTCCGAACTGGCGCCGCGCAATGCACAGGCGACCTACCAGGCCGCTTTCTCGATCGTGTTCGATATGAAAGATGCAGTCGGGCCGGCGATCGGCACCTGGCTTTACGCGATATCGACCGCGCTGCCCTGGGGCACCGGCGTCATTGCTTCGATCGTTGCCTCAGGCGCGCTCGCAGTCGCGGCGCGTCGGCATGAGGGGGAGCAAACAAATAAAGAAAAGACCGGCTGAGCGCCCTACTCCGCCGCGCGCAACTCCGACTTCACTTCGTCGAGCAGCTCCTTGACCTTGGAGCCTTCGAGCTTGGCGATGTCGTCCTGATATTTGAGTAGCACGCCGAGCGTGTCGGAGACCGTCGCCGGATCGAGCGCGACGACGTCGAGTTCGGACAGCGCGCCGGCCCAGTCGAGCGTTTCCGCAACGCCGGGCGACTTGAACAGATCCTGCTTGCGTAACGCCTGCACGAACGCCACGACCTGCTCGGACAGCTTCTTGCTGACGCCCGGCACCTTCTTGCGCACGATGGCAAGCTCGCGCTCGGCGTTCGGATAACCGACCCAGTGGTAGAGGCAGCGCCGCTTGAGCGCGTCGTGCACCTCGCGGGTGCGGTTCGACGTGATGACCACGACGGGCGGATGCGCGGCCTTCACCGTGCCCAGTTCCGGGATCGTGACCTGGAAGTCGCCCAGCACTTCGAGCAGGAACGCCTCGAACGCCTCGTCGGTCCGGTCGATCTCATCGATCAGCAGCACCGGTGCTCCGGCGGTATCGGCTTCGAGCGCTTGCAGCAGCGGCCGCTTGATCAGGAAGCGCTCGGAAAACACGTCGTGCTCAAGCCGCGAGCGGTCCTGCTCGCCTTCGGCCTCGGCGACGCGGATCGCGATCATCTGCGCCGCGTAGTTCCACTCGTATACCGCGGCGGCGACGTCGAGGCCCTCGTAGCATTGCAGCCTGATCAGACGCCGCCCCAGCATCGACGACAATACTTTGGCAATCTCGGTCTTGCCGACCCCGGCTTCGCCTTCGAGAAAGATCGGCCGGCCCATTTTCAGCGCCAGAAACAGCACGGTGCCAAGCGAACGATCGGCCAGATAGTCGCCCTCGCCAAGCAGATCGACGGTGGCGTCGATTGAAGCAGGCAAAGGCCGCGGAGTGGATGTCTTCACGATAAAACCTCAGCAGACGCCATTTTCGTCGTCGTCGTTTCGTTCACTCCGATGCGGAGCGCCGGCCGTCGCAGGCCGAGGGATGGGTCGCCATTCATACATCAACTCGCTTGCCCGGCGAGCCCTTTGGCAACCCAGGCTGGACGATGGCAATACTGCGCCCTATGATTGTATAATGGACGATGGACAACCAGAGCATCTCGGTGCAATCCGCGCGGCGCTTGCGGGCGCGGGAACGGGATCGGCGTCAGTCACGCTCGGCATCGTAGATGGGCTTCCTGATCTGGGCCACCCGGCTTTGCGCGGGGCATCCATCGAGATATTGGAGACCATGGTGCCGCCGGATGGCGGCGGACCCGATGCACACGGAACCGCCGTGTGCAGCCTCATCTTTGGCCGGAGCAACGCCGTTCGCGGTCTCGCGCCGGGCTGCCTGGGCCTGGCGCTGCCGATCTTTTTTCGCAAAGGCACCGACCCGCAGACACGTCCAGTTTCGCAACTTGATCTGGCGCGCGCCATCAGCTTCGGCCTCGAACGCGGCGTCTCGATCATCAACATCAGTGCCGGACAAAAGTCCGCGACGGTCGAGCCCGACTCCCATCTCGAGCAGGCGCTGCAGGCGGCGATTGAGCGCCGCGTCCTCCTCATCGCCGCCGCCGGCAATGATGGTTGTGCTTGCATACATTTACCCGCTGCGATAGAATCCGTTTTGTCGGTTGGTGCGCTGGGGCGAACCGGCCGGCCCTTGGAGACGAGCAACTGGGCGGAGCCTTACCGCTGCAATGGCTTGCTCGCCCCCGGGGAGGGCTTGCCCGTCGCTACGCGCGACGGGGGCGTCACGGCCGGCAGCGGCACCAGTTACGCGACGGCCGTCGTATCGGGCGTTGCCGCAGTGTTGCTCTCGGTTGCTCGTGAGGAAGGGTATCGTCTCGATGCGCTCGATATCCGCCAAATTCTGCTGGAAAGCGCCGCCGCCTGCACACTTGAAGGCGAAGGCGCCTGCGATCGCTATCTCGCCGGCACGCTCGATGCCGCCGCGGCACTCGCCAGGGTACGGCGCAGCGGGACGGCCCGGTACACGTTCGCGCCGCTTCGATCCGCCGGATTGAACGGGCCGGCGCCTGACATTGGCCGTAATCAACAAAATGCGCGTCTTGGCGAGGGGAGTGCTCGGATGTCCAGTTCAGGTTCAACCGATACGAATACCATTACGCCACCGGGCATTTCGCCGTCGGCATGCTCTTGCCAGCAAAAGCCGGATGACGAAACTTCGAGGGTCAAACCGCAGAGTGCCGACTCTCCACCTCCGGCGGCATCGCCTGCCGCTGCCGTCGCTCGGAATTCGGAGTCGACGCCGCCTTTGGTGCCAATGATCCAGAGCGGCCCGGCATCGGCCGGTGTCAGCCAGCTCGCGTGCTCGTGCGGCGGCGGCCAACCGCCGCAGATCGTGTACGCGCTCGGGGCCCTTTGGTTCGATTTCGGCAGCGAGGCAAGATACGACGCGATCGTCCAGCAGCTCGATCCGATTCGCGCCAACAATCCAACCGAATTGATCAATTTCCTCCGCTCAAATCCGCAATACACGACTGGCATCACCTTCATCCTGATGCAGGAGCAGATTCCGCTTTACGCCGTCCAGCCTGCTGGGCCGTTTGCTCTCCAGATCTACACCGCCATGTTCGACGCGCTGGAGTCTTCGCTCGATGAGCAGCGCAACCGCGAGCAGCGCGTATCGATACCGGGCATGATCAGTGGCTCGACGCGTCTGCTGAACGGGATGACGGTCCCGGTCATTTTTCCCGACCTGCGCGGCATGTACAAATGGCAATCGCACGACCTCATAAAGGCGGCCAAGGCTGCCGTCGGTTCGAGCGTCGCGTCCGACGATCATATCTTCAACTTCCTCAATCGGGTTTACTACGAACTGCGCAATTTCGGCGTCGCGCCGCAGGATCGCGCGCTTAATTTCGCGGCGACCAACGCCTATCAGACACAGGTCGCATTCGCCGAAAGCGCCGGGCGAAATCTCGAATTGGACACCATCAACGTGGTGAAAAGCCCCATTTGCCGGCCCGATTCGGATTGCTGGGACGTCGAACTGCAGATGTTCGACCCCGAAAACGAACGGCGCGCCAACCGAGTCTACCGCTACACCGTCGATGTGAGCGAAGTGCTCCCCGTCACCGTCGGCTCGGTTCGCACCTGGGCGGTGCGCGCGTAGCCCGCGCAGGGATCTTTCAGAACGTCACGCTGCGGGAGCGTGACCGATCGAGTGCCCCAAGGGTGGCACGCACAGAGCGGCTCTTCGTCCCGTGAGAGCCAAGAACCAAGAGGTGGCAGTCATGAGAGCTCCAATCCAGGCAAAGCCCGTCGAGCGGGCTTCGAAATCCGCCGAGCGAAACGATCGAGGGCTGACGCAATCCGATTGTTGCGGGGCCGGCAAGTGCTGCGTCGGCGGATGCATTCCTTTCCTGAACACTTGCGCCGGCGTCTGCGTCCCGAACATTGGCCAGTGCTGAAACGCGAGCATAACGAGGAGTAACCCATGAATTCGCCGATGCAATCCGCCCCTGTCACTCGCGGCCCTGCCCGCGCTTATCAATCTTCGTCGGTCGTCCAGAGCTGCGACTGGCTGCAATGCGCCGGAAAGGCCCTAAACTGCGCGACCTCATGTTTCCCCAATCCGCTGAGCCCGGGCTGCATTTCTTGCCTGGGTCCGCTGTGGGATACCTGCAAAAGCTGCTTCTAGCGGCTTTGCTCCAGCTGGCCCGCAGGAACGACGGGCCCTGCTCGTTCTGAGACCCTGCTCGTTCTGAGACGGTGTGATCGTCATGCAGGCCAAACGACAGAAACGCAAAGCGACAAAGGCGGCCACCGCGCACGAGCGATCACCAACGGGGCGGGATTTCTCAATAAACCCGCCCCGGCAAATCCCCCCGGTGGATCGTCTTTACATGCGCGCTATCGTCGGTCGGCAGAGCCCGTCAGCAGCGACCGTGCCCGGGCGGAAAGCCGCCAAGGCGCAGGGCGGCAAGGCCCAAAGCGGCAAGCATCCCGAGCCCAAAACAGATTGTCTGATCGGACTGACGACCTTCCACATCAGGACGCGACCGCCGCGTTGACGGCTGCGAACCAATCGCCCGCGCCCGATCAGGCCGCGGGCTTCCCGATCGCGTCCGCCACGGCGCGGCGCGACAGCACGCCGACCAGATGGGCGCGGTACTCGGGGCTGCCGTGGATATCGCTGTTCATGCCATCGGCCGGGATGGTCATGCCTTCGAGCGATTTCGGCGCGAAGCGCTTCTTCAGCGCCTCCTCGAACGAGGTCACGCGGAACACGCCGTTTGAGCCGGCGCCGGTCACGGCGACGCGGATCTCGCTGCCGCGCTTCGACACGAACACGCCGACCAGCGCGAAGCGCGAAGCCTGGTTCTTGAATTTCTGATAGGCCGCCCTCTTTGGGATCGGGAAGCTTACCTTGGTGATGATTTCGCTGGGCTCCAGCGCGGTCGAGAACATGCCGGTGAAGAAATCGTCGGCCTTGATGCGGCGCTTGTTGGTGATGATGGTGGCGCCGAGCCCGAGGCAGGCCGCCGGATAGTCAGCGTTCGGGTCGTTGTTGGCGACCGAACCACCGATCGTGCCCATGTGACGCACCGCGGGATCGCCGATCATGCCGGCGAGATGCGCGAGCGCCGGGATCGCCTGCTGCACCACGGGCGAGTTGGCGACATCGTTATGGCGCGCCATGGCGCCGATCGTGATCGAACGGCCGCTCTGCTCGATGCCGGCCATGTCCTCGATCAGCGACAGGTCGACGAGCTGCGGCGGGCCGGCCAGGCGCAATTTCATCGTCGGCAGCAGCGAATGGCCCCCGGCGAGCAATTTGGCTTCCTCGTTCTTGCCGAGAAGGCCCGCGGCCTGGCGCACCGTCTGCGGGCGATTGAAGGTGAAGGCGTACATTGCAGTCCTCCGTTATCTCGATCTCAAAACTTAAGCCGCGCGCGGCAGCTTGTTGGTCTTTTGCAGCGTCGCCCACACCGTGGCGGGCGTCGCCGGCATGTCGATGGCCTCGGTCCCTAGCGCGTTGGTGATGGCGTTCATCACCGCGGCCGGTGCGGCGATGGCGCCGGCCTCGCCGCAGCCCTTGATGCCGAGCGGATTCGACGGGCACCGGGTCGTCGTCATGCCGACCTGAAACGACGGCAGGTTGTCGGCGCGCGGCATGGCATAGTCCATGTACGAGCCGGTCATCAACTGACCCTTGCTGTCATACACGGTGTGTTCGAGCAGCGCCTGGCCAACACCCTGGGCGACGCCACCGTGGACCTGGCCCTCGACGATCATCGGATTAATGACCGTGCCGAAATCGTCGACCGCGGTCCAGCCAACGATCGTCGCTTCGCCGGTTTCCGGGTCGATCTCCAGTTCGCAAATATGGCAGCCGGCCGGGAAGGTGAAATTCGTCGGGTCGTAGAACGCGCCTTCCTTCAGCCCCGGCTCGATCTCGCTGGTTGGAAATTTATGGGCGACGTAGGCGCCAAGCGCGACCTCGGCCCACGCCGCCGATTTGTCGGTGCCGGCAACGGTGAACTTGCCGTCCTTGAAGACGATGTCACCCTCGGCGGCTTCAAGCAGATGCGCGGCAATTTTTTTGGCTTTGGCCTCGACCTTGTCGAGCGCCTTAACGACGGCTGACATGCCGACGGCGCCAGACCGCGACCCGTAGGTGCCCATGCCGAACTGCACCGTATCGGTATCGCCATGCAGCACGTTGACCTGATCGATGGACAGACCGAGCCGGTCGCAGACAAGCTGCGCGAAGGTGGTCTCGTGGCCTTGGCCGTGCTGATGGCAGCCGGTCAAAACCTCGACCGAGCCGGTCGGATTGACCCGCACTTCGGCGGATTCCCATAAGCCGACACCGGCGCCGAGTTGGCCGACCAGCGATGACGGCGCAACGCCACACGCCTCGATGTAGGTCGCAAAACCGATGCCGCGCAGCTTGCCGTGCCGCTCGGACTCGCGTTTGCGCTTTGAGAAGCCCTTGTAGTCGTGGATTTCCAGCGCCTTTTGCAGCGACGCGTTGTAGTCGCCAGCGTCGTAGAGCGAGGCGACCGATGTCTGATAGGGGAATTTCTTGACGAAGTTCTTCTGCCGCAGAGCAGCCGGTTCGGTGCCGAGTTCGCGGGCGGCGGCTTCAACAAGCCGCTCGACCACGAAGGTCGCCTCGGGGCGCCCGGCGCCCCGATAGGCATCGACCGGCACCGTGTTGGTGTAGACCGCGTCGACCTCGCAGTAGATATGCGGGATCTCGTACTGGCCCGATAGCAGCGTCGCGTAGAGAAATGTCGGCACCGCCGACGAGAAAGTCGACATGTAGGCGCCGAGATTGGCGGTGGTGTGCACCTTCAGACCGGTGATCTTGCCGTCGCCGTCGAATGCCATCCGCGCCTTGGTGACGTGATCGCGGCCGTGCGCGTCAGTGATGAAGCTCTCCGACCGCTCGGCGGTCCATTTCACCGCGCGGCTCAGCTTGCGCGCCGCCCACAGGCAGACGACTTCCTCAGGATAAATGAAAATCTTCGAGCCGAAGCCGCCGCCGACATCGGGCGCGATGACGCGCAGCTTGTTCTCAGGCGCCATGCCGACAAAGGCGGAAATGACCAGGCGTGCGACGTGCGGATTCTGCGTTGCGTTCCACAATGTCAGGCCGCCGCTTGCCGCATCGTAATCGGCGAGCGCCGCGCGCGGCTCCATCGCATTCGGCACCAGCCGGTTGTTGACGAATTCGAGCTTGGTGACGTGCTTGGCGTCGCGGAAGGCCGCGTTGGTCGCGTCGGCGTCGCCGATATGCCAGTTGTAGATCGTGTTGTTTGGTGCCGACTCGTGAATGAGCGGCGCACCCTTGGCGGCGGCGCCCATCGAATCGACGACGGCGGGCAATTCCTCGTAGTCGATGGCAACCTTTTCGGACGCATCCTTGGCCTGCGCCAGAGTGTCGGCCAGCACGACCGCCACCGCATCGCCCACATAATTGGCTTTGCCGGCGGCGAGCGCCGCGTGCGGCGCCATCTTCATCGGCGAGCCGTCTTTCGACAGCACCGTCCAGCCGCAGATCAGATTGCCGAGTTTGTCTTCGGCGAACTGCGCGCCGGTGAACACGCCGGCGACGCCCGGCATTTTCGCCGCGGCGCCGGCGTCGATCGTCTTGATCTTGGCGTGCGCATACGGCGACCGCATGAAGTAGGCGAAGACTTGGCCGGGCCGGGTGATGTCGTCGGTATAATGCCCTGTGCCGGTGATGAAGCGGCGATCTTCCTTGCGGCGCACCGCGGCGCCGATACCGGTTCCGCTCATGGCTTGCCCTCCGGCAATTCAATCCTCGGATCGGGGAATTGCCCTCCGGCAATTCCCTTCTCGGCACTCTTCTCCTACTCAGCGGCCTTCGACGTCGCGCCGCCACCACGCATGGCGCGGCCGCCGGCGGCGATCGCCTTGACGATGTTGTGATAGCCGGTGCAGCGGCAGATGTTGCCCTCGAGCTCCTCGCGGATGGTCCGGTCGTCGAGGTCATTCCCCTTGCGGCGCACCATATCGACCGCGGTCATGATCATGCCGGGTGTGCAATAGCCACACTGCAGGCCATGGTTCTCGCGGAATGCCTCCTGCATCGGGTGCAGCGGTCCGTCCGCCGCAGCTAAACCCTCGATGGTCAGCACATCGGCGCCTTCGAGCTGCAGCGCCAGCACGGTGCAGGATTTTGTTGCCTTGCCGTTGACGTGCACGACGCAGGCACCGCACTGCGACGTGTCGCAGCCGACATGGGTGCCGGTCAGCCGCAAATTCTCACGCAGCAACTGCACCAACAGTGTTCGCGGATCGACTTCGACGGTTACGGGTTTGCCGTTCACCGTCAGCGAAACGGCTGCCGTATTGGCTGCCATCGGGCTCCTCCTCGACAAAAAATAGCGGTCAAACGTCCTGATTTGTGGGCCGACCTGGTCCGCCGGCTTCATCCGAGGGCAAAATCATGGCGTTTTTGCCGGATTCGACCCTCGAAAGCTGGTGTTACTCTGAACCGCCCGCCCGGCGGCGGTCAAGGGAGTTCCGAGGGCCATTAGCCGCGTGGAACCTTGACGGCCGCGGAGCTCTCGGTCCCGGCCGGGGCCTCAAGCGGCGTCCGGATTCACCGCCTTGGCAAAATTCCCAAAGAAGTCATCGGCGACTTTCTTGGCCGCGCCGTTGATCAGCCGCTGGCCAAGCTGCGCCAGCTTGCCGCCGATTTGCGCCTCCACCGTGTATGATAACAGCGTGCCGCCGTCTTTCGGCGCGAGCTTGACGGTGGCGCCGCCTTTGGCGAAGCCGGCGACACCGCCCTCCCCTTGACCGGAAATCTTGTAGCCGTTCGGCGGGTCGAGATCGGACAGCGTGACATTGCCTTTGAACTTCGCCTTGACCGGTCCAATCTTGATCGTAGCGACGGCCTGGAATCCGGTGTCAGACGTCTTGTCGAGCGACTCGCAGCCCGGGATGCAAGCCTTCAGCACCAGCGGATCGTTGAGCTTTTCCCAGACCGTCTGTTGCGACGCTGCGAGCTGATATTCGCCGTTCATCGTCATAGCCATGTCGCGTCACTCCCTATTCTCGATCCGCCCCACAAGGAGTTGGCGCGGCGTGCGGGCTCCTCTACCGTCATTGCGAGGAGCGAAGCGACGAAGCAATCCAGCCAGCGGCGCCGAACTGGATTGCTTCGCTCCGCTCGCAATGACGAATACGGGAGGAAATAGCAATGCCCGACATCAAAGTCGATGACGGCTGCATCATCCATGCAGAACTCGAGGGGCCGGAACGCGCGCCTGTATTGATGCTGTCGAATTCGCTGGGCACCAACCTGCATATGTGGGACGAGCAGACAGGTCCCCTCACACGCCACTTCCGCCTCGTGCGCTATGACCGGCGTGGTCACGGCAAATCGAGCGCGCCCAAGGGGCCGTATACCATGGAGCGGCTCGGCCGGGACGTGCTTGGCGTGCTCGACGGGCTTGGAATCCAAAAGATCAATTGGTGCGGCCTGTCGATGGGCGGCATGGTCGGCATGTGGCTCGGCGCCAACGCCGGAAATCGCATCGACAAGCTCATCCTCTCCAATACATCCGCGCATTTTCCCGACCCGACTGTTTGGGATGCCCGCATCAAGATGGTGCGCGACGTGGGGCTTGCGGGCATCGTCGACGCTAATATGGAGCGCTGGTTCACCAAGGGCTTCCGAGAGCACGCATCGCAAACAATGGCCAAAATGCGCGAGATGTTCGTCGCCACTGATATCGAGGGTTACGTCGGCTGCGGCGAAGCGATCCGCGACATGGACCATCGCCCGCTGTTGCCGAGGATCACGACCCCGACGCTCGTCATCGCCGGCCGGCATGATCCCGCAACCACGCTGGAAGCCGGCGAGTACATCAAAGACCATGTGCCCGGCGCGCGCATCGCCGTGCTGGAAGCCGCGCACATCTCCAATCTCGAGCAGCCGCAGGCCTACGCCGAGACGATGCTCGGATTTTTGCTGGGCACGTCATAGGAGACGATAAGGCTATGTCGGCGCGGCGGCTGCGAAGTCACAGCTGAACAGTAATCTCGCAGACGACGCCCTCAGGGCGCCAGTCGAATTTCGTCGTGCCCTTGAGCTGCGCGATCATTCGCTCGATGATCCGGCCGCCAAATCCCTTGCGCGTCGGCGGCGCCTCTATCGTCGGGCCGCCGGTCTCGCTCCAGTGCAACCTTAACGGCCCGTCTGCCTGATGGGTCCAATTGACCGCCAACCTGCCGCTCGCCGCCGACAGCGCGCCATACTTGGCCGCATTCGTCGCCAGTTCGTGCAAGGTTATCGCGATCGCCTGGGCGGTGTTGGGTTCCAGCATGACCGGCGGACCGGCGATGGCGACGCGGCCTTCGGGCCTTTCGGCATAGGGCGCGAGTTCATGCGACGCGATCGTCGACAACTCGGCGCCGGCCCATCGATTCTCGGCAAACAGCGAATGCACGTTGGCCAATGCTTGAATGCGGCCTTCAATGGCCTGCTTAAGCCCTTCGGGCGTCTCGGCCTGAGATAGGTTGACGGTCGCTTGCACATTGGCGAGCAAATTTTTGCTGCGGTGCTCCACCTCCCGGGCGAGCGTCGCGACGAGCTCCTGGTTTCGTTTTTGCTCGGTAATGTCCCGCGCAATCTTCGAAGCACCGACAATCTTGCCTTCCGCATTTCTGACGGGAGAAACCGTCAGCGAAGCAACGATGAGACTGCCGTGCTTGCGCTGCCGGACCGTCTCAAAATGTTCGATGCGCTCTCCCCGCCTGATACGCGCCAGAATATCCACCTCTTCGCTGTGCCGATCGCGCGGAATCACAATGGTGATAGGTTGGCCGATCGCTTCCTCGGCCGTGTAGCCAAAGACACGCTCGGCGCCCCTGTTCCAGCTCGTGATGACGCCGTCGAGATTCTTGCTGACGATCGCGTCATCGCTCGACTCAACGATGGACGCCAGCCAGCGCAGGCGCTGCTCTTGTTCGCGAAGCGCAAATTCGATCTGCTTGTGACTGCTCACGTCGCGATTGACTTCCAGCACCGCGCCGTCGCCGAGCAGCTGCATACGGCTGTCCACGGTGACTTCGTGACCGTCCTTGCAGGTATGGCACAGTTCGCCGGACCATTGATGCGAGGTCCGAAGCTTTGAAGGCAGGTCAGCCAATCCAGCGGGAAATTTGGTCTGCAACAGAGCATGGCTGTCGCGCCCAATCGCCTCGTCTGCCATAAATCCGTAAAGCCGCTCGGCGCCCGTGTTCCAGAACTCAATCGGCCCATCCAGGCGCCACACGAGCATCGGCTCGTAAGACAAGGTCAGCAGATTGGCCAGGCGCTCAGCGCGTTCGGACGCCCCCTCGATGCTGGGAGGGGCTCGCTCAACCTGCAACTCATCTACACGCTCTACCACGGTTCCCCTGCCCGAGAGGCGTAATTGGTTGCGCTAAACGTACACCGCCATCGGAACATTAGCTATGCCGTGCGCTCGCCTCACCCGCCGCGCTGATCGCGGAACTCGTGCGGCGTCGTTGCGGTCTGCTTGCGGAAGAAGCGGGCGAAATGCGACGCGTCGGCGAACGCCAGTTCCTCGGCGATTTCCTGGATCGGCTGCTGGGTGAAGACAAGCTGGCGTTTGGCCTCGGTAAGCAAGCGTTGGCGCACGAGGTGGCCGGCAGTGACGC
This sequence comes from Xanthobacteraceae bacterium, assembly GCA_049300295.1. GTDB lineage: Bacteria > Pseudomonadota > Alphaproteobacteria > Rhizobiales > Xanthobacteraceae > BOG-931. Next base: position 53,644 of record JBAQJL010000077.1, on the reverse strand, counting down.
CGGTCGCGCGCTTGACGTGATCGTTGAGCCGGTCGACGGTCATGCTGAGTTTGTCCGCATAAAAGCCGAGCAAGCGCTCGGTGCGGAAAAATTCATCGACCAGATTGCGCAACTGGACCACCGTCGCGTCCGCGGGCCGTAGCGTCACGGCGCCTGTGCGGGCGCGGCTGGCGGCGAGCCGCGCCACGCCGACGGCAATCAGCACCAGCAGCCCGCGCATCGCCAGCCGATAACCCTCGCGCGCCAGACTGTGCTCTTCGTTGAGCTCCGCGCATAGCGCCGAGAGCCGCGCTCGCTCCGTGTCATCGTCGATCGGGATGACGGGCTGTGCCGCGAGCGCCCGCAACCGGGTCATTGCTTCACCAGCGTGGCCCGCAAGCGCCGAATCCTCGGTGAAGCTCACCACCCAGCCATCAGTGACATCGGGCTCGAAGCGGAATCCATGCGCGATCGTTGCCGGGACCAGAAGCGCGGCGGGCGCGGCAAAGGACAGCGTCGCCGCGTCGAACGTCATCGCGCCGGCACCACGCTCGATCAGCAGTATCTGAAAAAGGTTGCGATGGCGGTGGCCGCGGATGGTCCAATCGTGGATCGACGAACGCGACGCGATGGTTTCAATGTGGATGAAGTCGAAAGCTTGGTCGTCCGGCGGATCGCCGTAAAGGTGGAACAGCGGCAGCGTCGAGGCCTGGATCGTCGCCATAGCTCAAGCATAGGCCGATCCGATCAGGGAAGAAGATGCCGAAGATCGGCGCGCCTGCGCTGTGCACAGGAACGAGGGCAGCCCGCGGACGACGCGGGCTGCCGAACGCTGAGGAAAGTCTTAAGGTCCGGCCGCGCTAACGACTGCCGTGCTGGCCGTCCTGTCCACGCTGCTGGCCGCCTTGGCCGGGGCGGTTCTGACCACCCTGCTGCTGCTGCTGCTGGTCCGGCTTCTGCTGCCCGCCGCCCGGTTGGCCGCCCTGCTGGGGATTCCCTTGCTGCTGCTGCTGATCGCGTTGCGGGTTGTTCTGCCGTTGATCGTTCGACATGAGATGTTCTCCGGTGTTTGACGATTTGTCATCATCCCCGGCCCGTTGTGACAACGCGGCCCCAATTCCCTTTGTTCCGGGCCTTGTTTGCCCGAATTTTTGGCAAATTACTGAAATATAAGGAGAATTTCGTAGCGCACGGAACTGCAGCAGCAAACAGTCAAACCGGCTTGTAGGCGCGGTCGTGGTAGACCAGCGCCGGGCCGCTCGGACCGAGGCGAATGGCCTCGACGGCGCCGAATATGACGTTGTGCGAGGCGACGGCCTTGATCTCGACAGTGCGGCAGTCGCAAGCGATGACTGCACTGGCGAGAACCGGCGAACCGGTCTTCAACGTCATCCATTCACCAATGTTGAAGCGCTCGTCCAGATGAACGCCGCTGCGTCCCGCGAACATATCCGCGAGGTTTGACTCGCCTGCCCCGAGCGTGTTGACGCAGAACACGCCGTTTTGCGCAAGCAGCGGGGCCGAGTTACTGCGCCGATTGAGACAGACCAGAAGCATTGCCGGGGAATCGGTCACCGAACAGACCGCGGTGGCGGTGAACCCAGTTTTGCCTGCCGATCCCGCCGACGTAACGATGTGCACCGCGGCGCCCAGCCGGCTCATGGCTTCGCGGAATTGCGGCGAGTCGACGCTGATGACTGGCGCTGGCGGCACCGCTGTGAAAGCGCCATCCATCGCATCGTCTGGACGTTGGTCGATCCAACTCACGCAGTTCCCCGCAGTGTCATCGTCCGCCAACGGGTCCGGCCCGAAGTGGCCGGCCCGATGACAAGCTCCAGCGGACGATCCAGTATCCACCTTCCGTTGAGACGTTAGCAATAAGCGCCGCGCATACTGGATGCCCCGCTGGAGCTTGGCATCGGGCCGGCCGAAGGCCGGACCCGTTGGCGGCTTGACAATGGCAACTACTCCGCCGCGCGCCGGTCCTCCGGCAAGCCGGGATAAGCAACGTCATCCGGATTGAGCCACGCCGGATCGGTCCAGCCGTTCTCGTCGTACTCGGACATGCACTGATCGGCGAGGGCCGTCATGTCGTCCATGGTGCCGGAGGCGCGTGCGTTCCACAGCGCCTGGATGCGGATGTCTTCGTGGTTGCCGGCGTAATTGCGCTCGTAAAGCTCGTGCCGGCCGCCGAACTCGGTGCCGATAGCATCCCAGAGAAGCTTCATCACCTTGATGCGTTCGCGATAGCCGATGCCATGCGAGCCGCGCACGTAGCGCGCAAGATATTTATCGATCGCCGGATTGGTGAAATCCTTGGCGGACGACGGCAGATAGATCAGCGACGAGGCGACGATTTTTTCCACGATTTCCTTGACGCGCCCATAGGCGTCGCCGGCGAAGACGCGATAGCTCGATCCCGACTGCAGGTTCGGCAGTACCGCGCCATTGACCCACTCGGTCGGATTCATCGCCATGGCGTCGGTCAGCGCCCAGAACAGATGCCGCCAGGCGATGATTTCGCCGAGCATAGCCTGATTGCCGCGGAATTCATCGGAGCCGGCGGCGCGCAGCGCCTTGGCGATGACGCCGACAAGGAAGTCGAGCTTGACCGCGAGTCGCGTGCAGCCCTGGAACTGATAACCGGCGAGGAATCCCGATTGCGGGAAAAACACTTTCAGCTTTTCCAGGTCGCGATGCAGCAGCACGTCCTCCCAGGGGATGAAGACGTTATCGAACACGAAGATCGCGTCGTTCTCGTCGAAGCGCGACGACAGCGGATAGTCGAACGGCGTGCCCATCACGCTCGCGGTCATTTCATACGACGTGCGGCAGAACAGTTTCACGCCCGGCGCGTTCATCGGCGCGATGAACATCACCGCGAGGTCGGTGTCGTGCAGCGGCACCGCGGCGTTCTGGCCGAGGAAATTGTAGTGCGTCAGCGCAGACGATGTCGCCACCACCTTGGCGCCGGACACGTAGATACCAGCGTCGGTGTCCTTCTGAATCGTGATGTAGACATCCTTGACCTGGTCTACGGGCTTGGCGCGGTCCACCGGCGGATTGACGATGGCGTGATTCATAAACAGCACGTTTTCCTGCGCGCGCCGGTACCAGTTCTTGGCGTTATCGGCGAACTTGCCGTAGAAATCGAAATTGGCGCCAAGCGTATTCATCAGTGACGCCTTGTAGTCGGGCGAACGCCCCATCCAGCCGTAGGACATGCGCGCCCATTGGGCGATGGCGTCGCGTTGGCCGATAAGGTCTTCGCGCGAATGCGCGGCGCGGAAGAATTTATGGGTGAAGCCGCCGGACCCGGTGTCCGTTGGCGCGGTCAACAGCGGCTTGCTCTTGGCGTCGTGCAGGGCGTCGTAGAGCCGCGCGATCGAGCGCGCGGCGTTGCGGAACCCCGGATGGGTGGTGACGTCCTTGACCCGCTCGCCGTAGATATAGACTTCGCGACCGTCGCGCAGGCTTTCGAGGTACTCGGCGCCCGTAAAGGGCCGGCCCTTTTCGCCAATGGCGTCCTCGGACTTCGCGCGATCCATGGGGCTTCTCCGATCTTGCTGCCTTGAGTCTGACACGCGGGGACAGAACGTGCGCCCGGCATCGCTCGCTCGTCCAACACGCTTAAAGCCACTTGCCAACCCGAGTTCAGTTGGATAGGTAAGTTCAGCCTATTGAACTTATCCACGATATGAAACTTAGCCAGACCGCAGCTGTCAAGTCGCTCGACCGGGGGCTCGACATTCTCGAGTACGTCGCCGGCTGTCCCGAGCCGGCGTCATTTTCGCAATTGCTGACGAGCCTGCGCATCCCGCGCAGCAGCCTGTTTCATCTGCTCACGAACCTCTTGTCGCGTAACTTTCTCGAACGCGACCCGCAGTCGGACCGGTACCGGCTCGGCGCGGAGGTCGTTGCAATCGCCAGGAAGGTGAAAAGGCCGTCGTTACGCGATCGGGTTGCACCGTTGCTGCACCAGCTCAGCCAGGAGGTCAGCGAGACCTGCGGTTTCTACGTTCGGGTGGGGAATTCGGTGGAAGTGGCCGCTTCCGCAATCAGCACGCAGGCGCTGTCGTACACCATGAAGGTCGGCATGAATGCCCCGCTCTATGCCGTCTCCGCCGGTAAGATCGCGCTGTCAGAGCTCGGGTCGGAGGAGTTGAGTCAGTATCTGACCGGCGCGACGTTGGTGCCTGTTACGCCGCACACCGTACGATCCAAGAGCCGCCTTAAAAAGGAAATTGCACAAATCAAAGCGACGGGTTTCGCCTATTCTCGGGAAGAGTTCACGTTGGGGATTACGGCAATCGCAACGGCTGTGCGCAGCGAATCCAAGTTCTGTGGCGCCATCAATCTGGCGGTGCCGACGGCGCGTTTCACGCCGGGTCGAGAGCCCAGCTTTCGCGAGGCTTTACGGCGAGCGGCGCAGCTCATTGCGAAAGAAATAAGCCGAGGACCGTGAGGGATCGTCGGGGGCGTCTCCCACGATCTCTAGCGGTGGAGGACCGCCCCGTTGGAAAGCTGCCGGCCAGCGGCGCAGCTCTCGTCACATGGCCCAGCCTTTGCAGTGCGGGACAAGGCGCCGCAATTGCCGCTCCGCAGGGCGCCTGTTAAGACTTGGCGGGGATTCGAAGGGCCGTGAACGCATGGATTATTTCGTCCAGCAGCTGATCAACGGCATTACGCTCGGCTCCATCTACGGCCTGATCGCCATCGGCTACACCATGGTGTTCGGCATCATCGGCATGGTCAATTTCGCCCATGGCGATGTTTTCATGGTCTCCGCCTTCATCGCGCTGATCGCGTTCCTGATTCTCACCGCCTGGATCGGCATCGGCTCCATCGCGCTGGCGCTGTTCATCGTGCTTATCGTGGCGATGCTGTTCACCTCGCTGGTAAACTGGGTGATCGAACGCGTCGCCTACCGGCCGCTGCGTGGCTCATTCCGCCTGGCGCCGCTGATTTCGGCTATCGGCATGTCGATCACGCTGTCGAATTTCGTGCAGGTCACGCAGGGGCCGCGCAACAAGTCGATCCCGCCCATGGTGCAAGGCCAGTTTGTGCTGCTCGACAACAACAATTTTCCGGTGACGCTGTCCTACAAGCAGCTCATCATCTGGGGCGTCACTGCGGTACTGCTGGCTGCGTTCTGGTACCTGGTGAGCAAGACCCGGCTTGGCCGCGCGCAGCGCGCCTGCGAGCAGGATCAGAAGATGGCGGCGCTGGTCGGCGTCAACGTCGACCACACCATTTCGATGACATTCGTGATCGCAGCTGCCCTCGCAGCCGTCGCCGGCACCATGTATCTGATGTATTACGGCGTCATCACTTTCTCCGATGGTTTCGTGCCGGGGGTGAAAGCCTTCACCGCCGCGGTGCTCGGCGGCATCGGCTCGCTGCCCGGCGCCGTAGTCGGTGGCCTCATCATCGGCTTGGTCGAGACGCTGTGGTCGGCGTATTTTTCCATCGACTACAAGGATGTCGCCGCTTTCTCGATCCTGGCGATCACCCTGATCTTCCTGCCGCAGGGTCTGTTCGGCCGACCGGATGTCGAAAAGGTCTAGCATGCAGGCCGGCGCGCACGGTGGGCGCGTCCAAGATTTGCGTGTCGACGCCGTGCGCGCGTTGCGTGATGCAGCCTTCACCGGCCTCGTGACGTTCGGCCTGCTGCTGCCGCTCATCGGCTTCGAGACCGTCACCAACATCCGCGATGAGCTGACGCTGACGACGCGCTGGCCGCTGCTGGCGGCAGCCGTTGTCATCGCCGCGGCGGGACGCTTTGTTTATGCGTTTGCGATCAATCCGTGGATCGCGCGCCGCGCGCAGCGGCCAGCATCGCGACCGATACCGGCGTGGCGATATTACTTCAAGAAGTGGTTCGTGCCGTTCGCCATCGGCTTTGTCATCGCTTATCCGGTGCTGGTCATTCTTGCCGTCGGCTGGGGCGGCGCGCTGCGATGGGTCGACAATTTCGGCATCCAGATCCTGATCTATATGATGCTCGGCTGGGGACTGAACATCGTCGTCGGGCTGGCCGGCCTGCTCGATCTCGGCTACGTCGCGTTCTACGCGGTCGGCGCCTATTCGTATGCGCTGCTGGCAAAGAACTTCGGGCTGTCGTTCTGGGTGCTGCTGCCGCTCGCTGGCATTCTGTCCTCGTTCTGGGGCGTCTTGCTCGGCTTCCCGGTGCTGCGGCTGCGCGGCGATTATCTGGCCATCGTCACGCTGGCGTTCGGCGAAATCATCCGCCTTATCATCATCAACTGGACGGCGCTGACCAACGGCTATGCGGGGATCACCGGCATTCCACGGCCGACATTCTTCGGCATTCCATTCAATGCGGACGACAACGGATTCGCCGCCGTGTTCGGTCTGGAGTTCAGGCCGCTCTATCGCGTGCTGTTCCTCTATTACATCATTCTCGCGCTCGGCCTGCTGACCTGCTTCGTCACCATGCGGCTGCGCCGTCTGCCGGTCGGCCGCGCCTGGGAAGCGCTGCGGGAGGACCAGACCGCCTGCCGCTCGCTCGGCATTAACACCACCAACACCAAGCTCACTGCGTTCGCCATGGGCGCAATGTTCGCCGGCTTCGCCGGCTCCTTTTTTGCCGCCCGCGAAGCATTCATCTCGCCGGAATCCTTCACCTTCATTGAATCGGCGACCGTCTTGTCGATCGTCGTGCTCGGAGGTATGGGCAGCCAGGTCGGGGTAGCGATTGCCGCCATTGCCATGATCGGCGGCACCGAGATTCTGCGTCAACTGACATTCCTCAAGCAGATTTTCGGGCCGACCTTCGATCCGACGCAGTACCGCATGCTGTTGTTCGGCCTCGCCATGGTGCTGATCATGATCTGGCGGCCGCGCGGCCTGATCGCGACGCGCGAACCCTCGGTGTTTCTCAAGGAGCGCAAGGAAATATCCGTCGACCTGGTCAAGGAGGGCCACGGCTGATGGCACAGGACGCCTCCCCCGTGCTCCGTGTCGAACACCTGACGATGCGCTTCGGCGGTCTTGTCGCCATCGACGATCTGTCGTTCGAAGTCCAGCGCGGCGCGATAGCGGCGCTGATCGGGCCGAACGGCGCCGGCAAGACCACCGTATTCAATTGCATCACCGGCTTCTATCGGCCGACCGAGGGGCGTCTCGCGTTGCATCGCGGCGATACGGCGGTGTGGAGCGCGCTTGAAGACCTCACCGTCAGCGGCAAGCGCGGCGTGCTTCGGCCGGACGGCGCGCTGTTCTTGCTCGAGCGCATGCCCGACTATTTGGTGGCGCAGCAGGCGCGGGTCGCCCGCACGTTTCAGAACATTCGTCTGTTTTCCGGCATGACCGTGTTGGAGAATTTGCTGGTCGCCCAGCATAACCGACTGATGTTGGCCTCGGGCTTTACGTTCCTGGGCGTGCTGGGCTTTCCATCGTACGCGGCCGCCGAACGCGCGGCCCTCGACAAGGCGCGCTTCTGGCTCGACCGTTTCTCCCTGACCGAACGCGCCGACGATCCGGCCGGCGAATTGCCCTATGGCGCGCAGCGGCGGCTCGAAATCGCGCGCGCCATGTGCACCGATCCGGTGCTGCTCTGTCTCGACGAACCCGCCGCCGGGCTCAATCCGCGCGAGAGCGCCGAACTCAACGAACTGCTGCTGCGCATCCGCGACGACCACGACGTGTCGATCCTGTTGATCGAGCATGACATGAGCGTGGTAATGAATATCTCCGACCACATCGTCGTGCTCGACTATGGCGTGAAGATCGCCGACGGGGCACCGGAGGCAGTACGCAACGATGCGAAGGTGATCGCCGCCTATCTGGGCGTCGCCGACGAAGAGGTGACGCACGTGGCGGCAAGCGTCGGCCTATGAGCGCACCCCTCCTCTCCATTCGCGGCGTCACTGCTTTCTACGGCCATGTCCGGGCGCTCAAGGGCGTCGACCTCGACGTCAATGCCGGCGAGATCGTCGCGCTGATCGGCGCCAACGGCGCCGGCAAGTCCACTTTGATGATGACGGTATGCGGCAATCCGCGGGCGCGCGACGGTGCGATCACCTTCGACGGCCGCGACATTACCCGGCTGCCGACCTGCGAGATTGCCCGGCTGAAACTCGCGCAGGCACCGGAAGGCCGCCGGATCTTCCCGCGCATGACGGTTTTGGAAAACCTGCAGATGGGCGCGACCGTCGCCGCCGAGCACGAATTCCCCGAGGATCTTGAGCGCGTGCTGACGTTGTTCCCCCGCCTGCGCCAGCGGCTGTCTCAGCGCGGCGGCACGCTGTCGGGCGGCGAACAGCAAATGCTGGCGATCGCGCGCGCGCTGATGAGCCGACCGCGGCTTTTGCTGCTTGATGAACCGTCGCTCGGACTTGCGCCGCTCATCGTTCGCCAGATTTTCGATGCCATCAAGAAACTCAATGCCGACGACGGCCTCACCGTGTTTCTGGTCGAACAGAACGCTTATCATGCGCTCAGGCTGGCGCACCGCGGCTACGTCATGGTCAACGGGCTGATCACGCTGTCGGGCACCGGCCGCGAATTGCTCGACCGGCCCGAAATCAAATCCGCCTATCTCGAGGGCGGGCGGCAGCAAGCGTCATGACAAACGTGCTCGCCGCGATCGCGCAGGTTTTCTACCAGGAGAACTCGTTCGGCGTTTTTGTTCTCGTCACCGTCATACTCGGCGGCGGCGCGGCGTGGCTCGCCGGCCGCGCCGTGGCGGCGACGTGGCGGCCCTGGTGGCAGGTCGTGATCTATATGCTGATCCTCGGCGCCGCTGTGCGCTTCATTCACTTCTCTCTGTTCGGCGGCACCTTGTTGTCGCTGCATTACTATGCGGTCGACAGCACGGTTTGCTTGATCGCGGGTTTCTTTGGCTTTCGCGCCGCACGTGCCGCGCAAATGGTCACCCAATATCGCTGGATCAACACGCCGGATGGGCCCTTGGGCTGGCGCCGCAAAGAGCCTTGACGTAACATCGCAGTAAGGTTGAACCAGCCGGTCTAACCTGAAGGGGAAACAGCATGAACAGGATCGCCACATTCGGCCTTGCACTGGGCTTTGCGTGTGCCTTGGCGAACTCAGCCTCGGCGCAAGTCAAGTTTGGCGTCGCCGGCCCGATCACCGGCCCGAACGCCGCCACCGGCGCGCAGATGAAAAACGGCACCCAACAGGCGGCGGAGGACATCAACGCCGAAGGCGGCGTCCTCGGCCAGAAGATCACCGTCGACTACGGTGACGACGTATCCGATCCGAAGCAAGGCGTGTCGGTGGCCAACAATTTCGTCGCCGACGGCATTAAATTCGTGATCGGCCACTACAATTCCGGCGTCACCATCCCGGCCTCGGAGGTCTATCACGAGAACGGTATCCTCGAGATCACACCGGCTTCCACCAATCCGACGGTGACCGAGCGCGGACTGTGGAACATCTTCCGCACCTGCGGCCGCGACGATCAGCAGGGCCGCGTCGCCGGCGCCTACATTCTCAAATATTACAAGGGCAAGAAGATCGCGTTCGTCAACGACAAGACGACCTACGGCAAGGGCCTCGCCGACGAGACGCTAAAGACGATCGAAGCCGGCGGCATGCACGCCGTGCTCAACGAGGGCATCAACACCGGCGGGAAGGACTATTCGGCACTGGTCTCCAAGATCAAGCAATCCGGCGCCGATCTCGTTTATTTCGGCGGCCTCTACACCGAGGCCGGCCTGATCGTGCGGCAGATGCGCGACCAGGGCGTCAAGGCGCCGCTGATGGGCGGCGATGGCATCACCTCCGACGAATTTGCGACCGTCGGCGGTCCTGGCGTGGTCGGTTCGCTGATGACCTACGGTCCGGACCCGCGCAATCGCCCCGAGGCCAAGGCGGTGGTGGCGAAATTCCGCGCCAAGGGATTCGAGCCGGAATCCTACACGCTCTACAGCTATGCGGGCGTGCAGATCATCGCTCAAGCCGCGACCGCGGCAAAATCGCTCGACCCGAAAAAAGTCGCCGAGAAAATGCATTCCGGCATGAACTTCAAGACCGTGATCGGCAATATCGCCTACGACAAGAAAGGCGACATCACGCGGCTCGACTATGTCGTTTACATCTGGAAAAAGGACGCGAGCGGCAAGATCACCTACGTCGAATGCCCCGCGTCTGGCTGCACGATGTAGGCAGCGACTAGTGGTCCGATTCTAACATTCGCATCCCGTTTCGGCACCCCATCATGCGAATGTTAGAATCAAAGGACCACTAGCAACTATAAGTGCTAGTGGAGCTGCTGGATTTGACATTCGCTATCGTTGCTCCCGACTGGGGGTAGCGAATGTCAAATCCGCTCCACTAGTTCGCGCACGGCAATTGCGAAGCCCGCCGCTCCGGCGGGCTTCTTTTTGTCAGCCGATTTTGCTTAAGACCGGAAAGGCATCCAAAAGCCAGTTGCTGAACCAGTTGATCCAGTTCAGCGACGGGAAAAGAAACGCGACCCCTGTCACCACCAGCAACGCGCCCATGCCCTGCTCGACGCGATGCAGGTGCTTCTTGAAGCGCGTGAGAAAACCCGCAAACGACTCCACCGCAATCGCCGCAATGATGAACGGCACGCCAAGGCCAAGCGAATAGACGGCGAGCATGCCGGCGCCCTTGGCGACCGTCTGCTCCGATGCCGCGATCGCGAGAATAGCCGCCAGGATCGGGCCGATGCAGGGCGTCCAGCCGAGCGCGAACGCAAGCCCCATCAGGTAGGCGCCCCACAGCCCGACCGGCTTGCCAACCTCGAGCCGCTTCTCGCGCATCAGCCAGGCGATCGGCGTGAGCCCAAGGAAATGCAGTCCCATCGCGATGATGCCGATGCCGGCGACGATGGCGAGTTCGCTCGAATAGGCGCGCACCACCGCGCCGATGACGCTGGCGCTGGCGCCGAGCGCGACGAACACTGTCGAGAAGCCGAGCACGAACAGGAGCGCGGCGACGAGCGTCTGACGCCGCACTTGCCGCTTGCCTTCCGCGTCGGCGAACCGCTCCAGCGAAGTTCCAGTCAAATAGACCAGATACGGCGGCACCAGCGGCAGCACGCAGGGCGACAGAAAGCTCAGCATGCCGGCTGCGAGCGCTGCAATGATGCTGACATTGACCATGGCGCACTCATGCCCGCACGGCACCGCGCGCGCAAGCCGTGCGCGAATGAGCCGCGAGGATGTGATGGTCGGCAGGCGATGGTTCACGCCGATGTTAAGAGAAGCCGTTCAACCGATTGACGCAGACGTGCAAATCGTCTCCGCTTCATCCGATTTGCGAGGACGATTTGCGCAACCTCATTACCGACGTTCCCGGAGTTAAGGTCGGCCACGCCCAGGACATGCGGCTTGGTTCCGGCGCGACGGCGCTGATCTTCGATCGGCCGGCTGTCGGCTCGATCGACCTGCGCGGCGGCGGCCCCGGCACGCGCGAGACCGCTCTCCTTGATCCGGCGCAAACGGTCGAAGGCATCGACGCCATCACGCTTTCCGGCGGTTCCGCGTTCGGGCTCGACGCCGCCTCGGGGGTGCAGGCCTTGCTCAAGGAACAGGGCCGCGGCTTCGCCGTGGGGCCGTCGCGCGTGCCGATCGTACCGGCCGCCATTTTGTTCGATCTCAACAATGGCGGCGACAAGAACTGGGGCCGTTTCCCCCCCTATCGGGAACTGGGTTACGCGGCGGCAGTCAGCGCAGCTGCCGATTTCGCCCTTGGCAGCGTTGGGGCGGGCACCGGGGCCACGACAGTCGGCTGCAAAGGCGGCCTCGGTTCGGCGTCGGCGCGCAGTGCCGACGGGACGATCGTCGGCGCGCTCGCCGCCGTCAATGCCGCCGGCAGCGTCCTGCTCGGCTCCGGTCCGTGGTTTTGGGCGGCGCCGTTCGAGCAAAGCGGCGAGTTCGGCGACCGCCGCTGGCCTGATCCGTTTCCGCAGAATGCGCTGGAGGTGCGCACCAAAGGCAGCGCGCGCGCCAGCACGACGCTCGTGGTCGTGGCGACCGACGCCAAGCTGACCAAAGCGCAGGCCAAGCGGCTCGCGATCATGGCGCAGTCGGGCCTGGCGCGCGCCATTTATCCGATCCACACACCGCTTGACGGTGATGTCATGTTCGCCGTTTCCACCGGCGAAAAACCACTGACGGATCCGATCTTCAGTTTGACTAAACTTGGCGCGCTCGCCGCCAATGTCGTGGCGCGCGCGATCGCGCGCGGCGTTTTTGAGGCCTCGGCGCTTCCGTTCCCGGGTGCGATGCGCAGCTGGAACGATCAATTCGGCCGTTGAGAGTGCGAAAACCATAACTGCGCACGCTACCGAAACCACGGTCGGCATTATTTCTCCGTTGCTGACGGGCACTTACCGCATCCTGCATTGACTTAGTGACCGATTACGCCTCACTTTGAGACCTGTAGTTGTGTGTGCTGTGGAGGGTGCTGTGAGGGTGCTCGTCATTGTCGTTGCCGCGCTCGCGACCTTGGGCCTTGCCGCGTTCGGCGTCATCGCAGCGCAGCGCGGGGGCACCCTACTGGCGGCGAGCGGCATGCACGCCGCGCCGGCGCCCGCTTCCATGCCCGCAGCAACAGCGTCCTCTCCCAGGATTGCCCATGCTTCAGTTGCTGCCCCGTTGCAGGCACCGATCGCCGCGCCGACCGTCGCTGCGCCCGCACCCGTTCCGGCCATCGCTCCGACGCGCCTCGCCGAGGTGCAAAACGGCAATCCGGGCGCGTCCACCGCGCCGCCTGCACCGCCTGCGGCAGGCGCACAGGGTAGCGCCGCCAAACCTGCCGCCCCGGGCTGCGACAAGCCCGGCGCCATGGGGATTTCCCGCACGGTGCAGATCGACACCACGGGCGGCCCGGCATTCGGCTTCGAACACTTCAAGCAATACGATTTCCTGAACGAGCACGAAGTCGTTCTGACCTTCGACGACGGGCCATGGCCAGGCAATACGCCGGCCGTCATCAAGGCGCTGACCGATCAATGTCTCAAGGCGACCTTCTTCGAGATCGGCGAGCACGCCACCTGGCATCCGGAAATTTCCAAGATGGTGGCTGAGGCCGGCATGACGATCGGCAGCCACACCTGGTCGCACAAAGACCTAGCGAGAAATCCGTATGCCAGCAATATCGAACTCGCCAAACAGGAAATCGAAATGGGCGTGAGCGCCGTGCATCACGCCGTCGGCGGTCCGATCGCCCCGTTCTTCCGCTTTCCCGATTTGCAGCAGCCGCCCGACTTGTTGACCTATCTCGGTTCGCGCAACATCTCGACCTTCTCGACCGATCTCGACTCCTTTGACTTCAAGTTGCGCCGCCCCGAACTGGTAGTGAAGTCGGTCATGACCAAGCTGGAAAAGCGTGGCAAGGGCATCGTGCTGATGCACGACTTCCAGCACAACACCGCCGAAGCGATGCCGGAACTGCTGCGCCAGCTCAAGGCGGCCGGTTTCAAGATCGTCCACATGGTGCCGAAGGCGCCGGTGACAACGCTCCCCAAGTACGACGACATGCTGCATCAGCAGGACAAGATGGACGCCACCAACACGCGTCCGCAGAACAGCGTGGTCAAGACCATCAGCGGCAACTAAGCATAGCCGGCTCCGCGCGGCGCAACGCCGCTCACTGCATAAATCGCTCCGCGCCGTATGGCGCCGGATCGCAGAACGGGGTCGCGCCTGTCATCATCTCGGCGATCAATCGGCCGGTGGCCGGTCCAAGCGTCAAACCCCAATGACCATGCCCATAGGCGAGCCATAGGCCGCGCTGCCGCGGCGCGCGCCCGATCACCGGCCGCGAATCGGCAAAGCACGGACGCGAGCCGAGCCACGGCGCCGGCTCGACGGGCTCGCCGAGCGGGAACAGCTCGTGCGCGGCCGGCAACAATCGACCGAACTGCACCGGCGTCGGCGCCGCATCGCGCGCCGCGAATTCGGCGCCGGTGGTCAGCCGGATGCCCTGCTCCATCGGAGTCAGGCAATAGCCGTTTTCGGCATCGAGGATCGGCCGGCTGAGCGCGGCATTGCCGCGAGCGTGAAAATGCCGGTGATAGCCGCGCTTGACGGCGAGCGGCAGCCCGATGCCCAGCGGTTCGAGCAGATCCGGCGCCCATGGGCCGAGCGCAATCACGACATCGCTTGCATCGAGCGGACCGCTCGCCGTGTCGATACGCCAATGCGGCTCGGCGCGATGCAAGGTCCGCGCGTCGCCTTGCAACGCAATCCCGCCGAGCGCGGCGAAGCGCGCCACGTAGGCGCGGGTGAGCGCCAGCGGATTGCTCACGCTCATCGCGCCGGTCCAATGCACAGCGTGTTTGAACACGGGCGCGAGCGACGGTTCGAGCGCGCGCGCGGCGTCGCCGTCGAGCGCCACATTGGCAATGCCGAGTTGCGCCGCCATGTCGCGTTCGCGCGCCTGCGCGGCGAACGATTTGTCGCCGCGGTAAAGCTTGAGCCAGCCATTGCGGCGGATGTACCGCTCGGCGCCGGCTTCGTCGACCAGCGCCTCGTGCTCGGGGATCGCGCGCACAAAAAACGGCCGCATCACCTCGGCGGTCTCGACGAGGCGCTCGGGCCGCGACGCGGCGTGGAATGCGGCAAGCCACGGCGCGACCTTCGGCAGAAAAGTCAGATGGTAGTTGGCTTCCGGCGCGCGCTTGAGCGCGATGCGAAACAGCGTCAGCCAATTCGACGGAAAGGCCTGCGGAAAGATGGTGTTGCCTTCGATGATGCCGGTATTGCCGTAAGAGGTCCCCTCCCCCGGCCCAGCGCGGTCGACCAGCGCAACCGCAAGCCCGCGCTTGACGAGATGCAGCGCGATCGAAGTTCCGACGATGCCGGCTCCCAGCACGATGACATCGGTGCGCGCCACTGCAAAAGCCTCCGCTGCGGCCACGCGGTATCGCGGCGCGGCAGCGGAGTCCAGTCAGAGCGCGACGGGTGCGGAGTTCGTCCTACGCGGTGACGCTTTGCGTCGCAGCGGGCGTCAGCAATTGCGCCTGCATCTGAATCAAGCGTTCGAGCAGATTGCCGCTGGCCACATTGGCGCCGCCGGCCGACGAACTGGTGGCGTCCGAACCGGACGCGCCGCTCGCTGCGGCCGTCGTCATGTTCACGGTCGAGCCATCCGCATAGGTGATCGACGTGGTGGTCGTGCCGTTGGGGTTGGCCGTGCTCTGCGAGGTCGCCGAGCCGCTGCCTCCAGCGAGCAGTGACAGAAGATTTTGGCCGCCACTCCCGCCTGCGCCGTCCACGTGTTGGTGATGATGACCGTGCTGCCCCTGGCTCGCGCCGGACTGCTGCGACGCGGTCCCATCCTCGTCATTCGCCGCATTGGCGAACTGTGCCGCCAGCGTTTGTGGATTGGCGCTATCCGTCTGCAATGCCAACAAGGCCTGCAGCGTTTGCGGACCAAATTGCGCGGTCGTGCTCGCCGTGCCGGGCGCGCCGGCGCTCGGCGAGGTTGGCGATGTGGCCGACGATGACGTTCCGTTCGGATTTTGTTGGCCGAGTGCCGCCAGCAGCGAGGATAGCGGGTCGGACTGTCCCTGCGTGCCGTTCGCCGCAGCGCTCTGTGGCCAGAGCGACTGCAGAAAGGCAAGCGGATTGCCATTGTTCGATCCGGTGACAGACAACGACATCGTAGGCTCCTCGAGGCAAATGCGGGCAGCCGCGGGGCTTGGCAATGCAAGGCTTGGGCCGCGGCATAAGCATCGGAAAATTATCGGGTTTTGCGTGATCGCGCGGCGAAAGGCAGATCAAATGCTGCCGCCCAAGCGTCGAACCAGGCAAATCTTGCCGCCTTGCCGCCCTACCCCCGACCGCGCTGCGTTGCCGCTGCGTCACCGGCATGTTAGGCGAGCGGGACATTCGGGAAACGCGCCATGCCACGCCCGCTCATCATTGCACCATCGATCCTGTCCGCCGACTTCTCCAAGCTCGGGGAGGAGGTGCGCGCGGTCGACGCCGCCGGCGCCGATTGGATCCATGTCGACGTCATGGACGGCCATTTCGTCCCCAACATCTCGATCGGTCCGGACGTGGTGAAGGCGATCCGGCCGCACACCAAAAAACCGCTCGACGTGCATCTGATGATCGCGCCGTGCGATCCCTACCTCGAAGCGTTTGCCAAGGCCGGAGCCGACCACATTACCGTTCACGTCGAGGCCGGCCCGCACATTCACCGCTCGTTGCAGGCGATCCGTGCGCTCGGCAAGAAGGCCGGCGTCACGCTAAATCCCGGCACGCCCGAGGACACCGTCGCGAATGTCATCGACATCGTCGATCTGATCTTGATCATGTCGGTCAATCCCGGCTTCGGCGGCCAGAAATTCATCACGGGCGCCATCGACAAGGTGCGCAATTTGCGCGCTATGGCGGGCGGCCGTCCGATCGATATCGAAATCGACGGCGGCATTACGCCCGAAACCGCGCCTGCGGCGGCGCGCGCCGGCGCAAACGCCTTTGTGGCCGGTTCGGCAGTGTTCAAGGATCGCCATCCCGACAGTTATGGCGCCAACATCGCGGCGATCCGCCACGCGGCGGCGCTGACGCGCGGAGAGGCTGCCTGATGGGTATTGTGGTCGACGGTCAATGGCGCGACGAGGAGCTCCCTGCCGAAACCAGCAAGGCTGGCGAGTTTCAGCGGGCCACGAGTCGCTTTCGCGATTGCATCACGGCCGACGGGTCGTCAGGCTTTAAGGCCGAGCCCGGCCGCTATCATCTTTACGTCGCGCATGGCTGCCCCTGGGCACATCGCACGCTGATCTATCGCGCGGTCAAAAAGCTCACCAGCGCCATTACGGTCGCCTACGCGCTGCCGGGCATGAAACAGCAGGGCTGGATGTACGGCGACGATCCGGCCTTTCCGGATTGTGTGCCCGACCGCGTCAACGGCTTTCGCTACCTGCACGAGGCCTATACGGCGAGCGATCCGCATTACACCGGCAAGGTTACGGTGCCGACGCTGTGGGATACGAAAACCCGGCGCATCGTCAATAACGAGTCATCCGAAATTATCCGCATGCTCAACAGCGCGTTCGGCGGCGTCGGCGCCGATCCGACGGACTATTATCCGGCCGCGTTACGCGGCGAGATCGATCGCATCAACGACTTCGTCTACGCCAATATCAAT
Source organism: Xanthobacteraceae bacterium (assembly GCA_049300295.1). Classification (GTDB taxonomy): domain Bacteria; phylum Pseudomonadota; class Alphaproteobacteria; order Rhizobiales; family Xanthobacteraceae; genus BOG-931. The sequence continues at coordinate 36,550 of JBAQJL010000077.1, read as the reverse complement.
AACGGCGTGTACCGCTGCGGCTTCGCCCGCTCGCAGGCAGCCTACGAGGCGTCCTACGATGCGCTGTTCGCCGCACTCGACGAACTGGAAGCGCGTCTGCAACGCCAGCGTTATCTGGTCGGCAGGCAAATTACCGAAGCGGACTGGCGGCTGTTTCCCACGCTGGTGCGTTTCGACGTCGCCTACTTTTCGCTGTTCAAGTGCAACCGCAATCGTGTCGCCGATTTTCCGAACTTGTCGAATTACATGCGCGAGCTTTACCAGGTGCCGGGCGTCGCCGAGACGGTGAAGCCGCGCTATTACGTGATCAATTATTATTCGATCGCGCGCGCCAATCCGAACGGCATCATCCCCAAGGGCACGCCGGTCGATTACCTGCAGCCGCACGACCGCACGCGCCTTGCGGCGTGACGAAGCCTTCGAGGAAGTGAAAGGGTCCGCCTGAACACTCGGGCGAAGCCCTCAGGGCGCAGCCGGAGAAACTCTACGCACGGCGCTCAATGGGAAGAACTGTCTATCCAAGCATCCAGGCCGGTGACAAAGCGCTCGAACAGGTTGGAGGATGCCGTTATCGTCTGTCGCGTGACCCCGCCGGTAAAGTCCAAGGAATACTCAAGAAAGAAAGCGCCGTCCGTCGCGATGTAGGCCTTGGCGTAGCGCTTCTCCCTGTTCCACTTGTTGGCCAGAGTAAGCGTAAACTTCGACGCGGCGGAAAAGCTGACGTCCCAGTCGAGCGATGTGCATTTCGTGCCGTCGCAATACAGATAAAGGATGACCTTGTAGCCACCCATCCCTGTGAGGATGTGGTATTTATTATCCTCATGTACGATTTCAGCGCGATAACCCGCATCGCGAAGGATCGATGCCACTTCGTCTGGTGTAAATTGAGTGACGACCGGTTGGGGTGCGTTACTCGACGGCGCAGTGGCCTTCGGCGCGGGCGCCGGACTGGTCCCTTGAGCGAATGACGGCGACGCACAAAGCACCGCGACTGCGAAAAAAGCGAACCGTACCCAGTTCCCCACGTGACACCCCTTGACGCGGATATTCAGATTTTTAACGCGCTTTGGAAGCCGTTGCAAGACACCGGGAACCCGCACCGTCGACTCGTCCACGGAACACTTTGCCGCGGCGTGGCGCACACGATCTATTGCCACTAATTTGCCGGTAATGTAGCAATAAGGTGACCTTTCGCGAATGGTGTAATCGGGCTCAAGCCACGGTTGTCCTATGCCCTATCTTGCGGGCTTTACCAACGACATCTTCATCAGCTACGCCAGCGTCGACAATGAACCCGACGTTCAGGACGTGCGGTGGGTCAGCCGATTTCGCGGCGATCTCGAAACTGCGTTGCGTCGCCGCCTCGGCCAGGATCTGGAGATATTTTTCGATCAGGCGGATCTTCACGCCAATGACGAATTGGAAGCGCTCCTCAAGAATGCCCGCCGTTCGGCCATTTTTCTTGCGCTGTGTTCACCCAGTTACGTCGGGAGAGAATGGACACTTGATGAGCTCAAGGCATTCTGCGAAACCGCAAAAGATCGCGGTGGTCCGAATTGCCTGGTTACCATCGAGGTACTTCCGGTTGAGGGAGGCAGTCTTCCGCCGGAATTCGAAAACCTCAAGCGCACGCGATTTTACACAAGCGACAAGGACTCAGGCACCGACTTCCCGCTGACGCCCGCGTCTCAGCCGCTTGTTTATAACGAACGGCTGCAGCAGCTTGCGCATAGTCTGGTGCTGTTGCTGCGCGAACTTCGCGAGAGCGAGGGCTCTCCCGCAAGCCCAGTTCAAGAAGAACAAACCCCACAGCAGGCCTCACAACAAAACCCGCAAAAAATCCCGCAAATTGTGGTTGGGAGCGAGCCGCAAACCACGGTTTTCCTCGCGCAGGTCACCGACGACGTCTATGACGAGCGGCAGAAGGTCACCTCGTACTTGGAGGACTACGGCATCAAGGTCGTGCCCGGCGGAGAATATCCGGAAAACGGCGCAAAATTCGCAAGCGCCGTCACCGCCGACCTGCAAAAGGCCAACCTTTTTGTGCAGTTGCTGGGCCGGGTTCGCTCACTGAAGCCGGAGGATCTCCGCGGCGAGGGCGAGCCAGCCAAGAGCTATGCTCAATACCAATATGACGCCGCGCGACGCCGCGGCATTCCGATCCTGCAGTGGCGGCATCCCGACATCGTTCCGGACAAGCTGCCGCCGGTTAATTGGGATCGGCAATTGCTGCAAAGCCCGGACGTGCGGGCAATGGGCCTGCAGGACTTCATGAAGGAAATACGCTCCGCGGTCGTTCGGCTCAACGAAAAGCCCGAGTCGAAGCCGACCCGCGGTGACTTTGTTTTCATCAACGCCGACCGCAGCGACCAAGCGCTTGCGCAAAGCCTGTTCAAGGCCTTCAACGACAATGACTGTTACGCTGTGGTACCGATGGACGATAGCTCGGCTTCCGCCAAGGATATTGAAGAAGATCTTGAAGCCAACCTGATCGGCTGCAACGGCCTTTTGCTGGTGTATGGACAGGCCTCTCTGGCCTGGGTGCGGGCGCAGATTCGTCGCATCATGAAGCTTGAGAGCCAGCGCAAGGAGCCGCTGCGGGTGAAGACCATCGTCTGTGGTCCGCCGCCCCTCAAGCCAAACGTCGGAGTTTCCGGATTCGACGTAGTGGATTGGCAAGATGGCGCAACACCCGAGCGGGTCGGCACCATCGTTCGAGACCTTTTGTGAACCAGTCAGCTGCAACTGCGAATCTGGCAGCTTCCGTTGCGAGCCGAGAGGCTGCGGCCTCTATGGCTCCACCGCGTGCGCCCTATCCCGGCCTGCGATCATTCCGCCACGATGAGAGCGACCTCTTTTTCGGGCGTGAAAGTTTCGTCAGCACGATGGTAGACCGGCTGGCGGCGACGCGCTTCCTCTCGGTGCTGGGCTCCTCTGGAACCGGCAAGTCCTCGGTGGTGAGAACAGGTCTGCTCGATTCTCTCGAGCTTGGACTCATGGCGAAAGCGGGATCGAGCTGGCGCATCGCCGACTTTCGTCCTGGCAGCGATCCATTGAGCAACCTGGCGGGCGCTCTGCTCGCAAACGACGAACACGTCACGGCGAGCGACCGCGATAGCCTGCGGGGCTTCCTGGCGCGCGGACCACGCGCTGTGATCGAGTGGTGCCGCGATGGCAATCTGCCGGCGGGCACCAATCTGCTCTTGCTTGCCGACCAGTTCGAGGAACTGTTCCGCTATCAGGATTACGCCAAGCGCGAGGAAACGCAGGCGCTGGTGGAGTTGCTGCTTGAAAGCGCGCACAGCAGCGAGTTCCCAATCTACGTGACGATCACCATGCGCTCCGAATATCTCGGAGCCTGCGCGTTCCTCGACGGCCTTGCCGAAATGATCAGCCGCGGCATGGTGCTCATTCCGCGTCTCACACGCGAGCAGTGTCGCATGGCAATCGTCGGTCCCGCCGACGTTTGCGGCATCAGAACCGACCAGCCCCTGGTCAATCAACTGCTCAACGACCTCACGAGCTTCGCCTCCTGGGACGACACCGGCGCCGACGAGCTCGACAAGCAGGCTCGACGGGCCGATCAGCTGCCGCTCCTGCAATATACGCTCAACCGCATGTGGCTGCGTGCGCGCGAGCGCCGCGGCGCTGGCGCCGACGGCCGCTCGCTCGTGTTACGGCTCGCCGATTATGAGACGATCGGCGGATTGCGCGGCGCCCTTAACGAGCACGCCAATCAGCTGCTCAAAGAGTTGCAGCATAACGCTCCGGAAAGCGTTGTCGAAGAGGTGTTTCGTGGCCTTATCTCGGGGGCAACTGTTGCCGAAGCGGTGCGGCGGCCGCGACCGTTTGGCGAGTTGGTCAAATTGGCCGACGGAAACGAGCCGGCGGTCCGCGCCGTGGTCGACAAGTTTCGCGAGTCTGGCGTCAACTTCCTTGCCCCGGAGCTCAACCCTGCCGATCCGAAGCCGCTCGACGATGACACGTTTGTCGACATCAGCCACGAGAGCCTGATCCGGCAATGGAGCAAATTGTCGGAATGGCTGGAAAAGGAGGCACGTGCCGCGCATCTTTGGCGCCGACTCAGAGACCGTTTGGCCGATGGCGACCTCCTGCAGGGTCGCGAACTGGCCGCGCTGATTGCGTGGAACGAGGAGATGAGGCCCAACGCCGAATGGGCCAAGCGTTACGGTGGCGATTTCGATGCGGCAATGACTTTTCTCGAGCGAAGCCAGCGCGCGGAGCAAGACCGTATCGAAGCAGCCAAACGCGCCGAAGAGGAGCGCTTGGCGGCCAAACAGCGCGCCGAACATGAGCGGCGCCGCCGCAGAATCACCCTTGCCGTCGCCGCAGTTGTCGCACTGGGCGTTTTCCTGGGCGGATTTTCGGTCTTCTTCGTCATACAGAACGGCAAACTGGAGGCGGCTCTCAAGGTAGCGGAGACCGAAAGGAAGCAAGCGGAAGCCGCGACGGGCCAAGCGGAGGTCGCAAAGAGCCAAGCGGAGGCCGCGAAGAGCCAAGCGGAAGTCGCAAAGAGGCAGGCGCAAGAGGCGGAGGCTGAGGCAAAGAAAGCCTATGCCGAGTTAGCCAAAACACAAAAAGAAGCGGCGCAATTGGCCCAGCAGAAGATTGCGGACGCGGCAAAAGGCCTCGGACCGCGGCCAACCGCCATCTACGCGGATGAGACGAAGTCGTTTGGCATAGCGCCTCCGAGCGCGGCGGCGAAGACGCTTAACGGACCTACGCCGACTGATCTGCCGGGCGGCACGGTCTTGACCACGGCGCAGTTGTGGGACGCGATCGCGAACCACAAGCTGGGCCCCGCGATATTTCTGATTGACGTCGGGGCCGCCGCGCACTCACAGACAATCCCCGGCGCGAGCAGGCTACCCGCCGCCGGCCAGGGCACGATGGACGAAAAAACGCTGCAAGATATCTGGACAGCATTGTCCAAAGTGACCGGAGGCAATTTCGACATTCCGGTCGTCTTCTTCGGAGCCGATGTGAAAGATTGGTCGGGCTACAATGGCGGACTGCGCGCGATCAACATGGGCTACGACAGAGTCTACTGGTATCGCGGCGGCATCGCTGCCTGGAAGGCGGCCGATCAGCCGCTGAAGTAATACAAAAGCATTCAGGCAACCGATCGCCCCCCGATTTCACCTCACGCAATTCAGCCACCTATCGCGCGACCAAGAAGCTCAACAGCGCTATCACCATCGCCCAGGCGCTGTCGGGCCTGAAACAGCGGCCGTCCAATTACCGAAGAAATGAACTGAGGAGGCTGTGCTAAGCTCCACTGTCGATTGGGGGGCAGACCAGTGGCGACGGAACGCGAGCCGAAGGCCAAAATCTTCATTTCGTATTCGCGCAGAGACATGGCCTTCGTGGACAATCTCGACGAGGCACTCAAAGCGCGCGGATTCGAGCCGCTGATCGACCGCGCGGAGATCTACGCCTTCGAGGATTGGTGGAAGCGGCTGCAGGCGCTTATCGCGCAAGCCGATACGGTCGTGTTCGTACTCTCGCCGGACGCCGTCGCTTCCCGCGAGGCGCTCAAGGAAGTCGAGTACGCAGCCTCCCTGAACAAGCGGTTCGCACCGATCGTGTGTCGGCACGTCGATGACAGCACCACGCCCGAGGCCTTGCGGCGGCTGAATTTTGTCTTCTTTGACGATCCGGCCAAATTCGAAGAGAGCGTCGAACGGCTCGCAGAAGCGCTGCGCACTGATATTGACTGGATCAGACACCACACCGAGTACGGTGAAGGCGCGCACCACTGGGCGGCGGCCGGTCGTCCGAGCGGCCTGCTGCTGCGCTCGCCGACTCTGGAAGCGGCCGAACGCTGGATCGCCACGCGTCCGCGCGACGCACCGGCGCCGACGAAGGAAACGCAAGCGTTCGTAAGCGAGAGCCGCCGCGGAGCAACCCGCCGCCGCAATATCCTGACCGGAAGCCTTGCCGCCGGCCTCATCGTCGCACTTGCTCTTGCGGGCCTCGCCTATTGGCAACGTGGCATCGCCGTTGAGCAGCAAAGAATAGCGAGCGAGCAGCGCCAGCGCGCCGAAAGCACACTTGCGACCGCTACTGACACCGCGAACAAGCTGGTCTTCGACTTGGCGCAGCGGTTTCGCAACAGTATTGGAATTCCCGTCACGCTGGTCAAAGACGTTCTCGAACGCGCGCGGGCGCTCCAGGACGAGCTCACACGTTCCGGGCAGGTCACGCCGGACCTAAATTTCAGCAAGGCGGCCGCGCTGACCGAGATAGCGCAGTCTCTGCTGGCGATCGGCGACACCGCAGGCGCATTGTCGGCCGCGCAGCAGGCCCGCGAGATCGACGCCGCGCTCGTCGCCGGCGACAACAACGAGCCGAACTGGCAGCGCGCCTTAGCGGTCGCAACCGAAGACGTCGGCGATGTCCAGGTCGCGCTCGGCGATCTTGCCGCCGCACTCAAGCCCTACCACGACGACCTCACCATTGCGCTGCGGCTGGCGCAAGCCGTGCCGGGCAGCGATCTGCTGCAGCGGGACGTCGGCACGGCATACAGCAAGATCGGCAACGTGCAGTTGGAACAGGGCCAGCCTGCGGCAGCTCTGAAGTCCTACCGGGATGGTCTCGCCATCGATCTGAAGATCGCACAATCAAAGTCAAAGGACAGCGAGGCGCTCTCCGATCTTGCAGTGTCGTATGGCAAGGTTGGCGACGCCCAGGTAGCGCTGGGTCATCTCACGGACGCTCTTACATCGTATCAGGACAGCCTCGCGGTCAGAGAGCAGATCGCCCAAGCCAATACCAATGACGGATACGCGCAGCGCCAGTTGTCGATCGCCCATCAGCGCATCGGCGATGTTCAGGTCGAGCAGGGCAATCTGGCAAGTGCGCTGACTTCGTTCGAGCGGGCCATCGCCGTACTCGCGGCATTGGCGCAATCCGACGTGAGTAACAGCGGCTGGCAGCGCGACCTCGGCGTCATGTACAGCAGACGCGGCGACGTGGAGATGGCCCAGGGCAGGCTCGCAGCCGCATTGAAGACCTATCAGGACACTCTCGCGATTAGCGACCGGCTGGCAAAATTGGACATCCATAACGCCGGCCGGCAAGTCGATCTCGCCGGCTCACACGCCAGGGTAGGCGACGTTCAGATGGCGCAAGGCGATGTTGGTAACGCGCTGCAATCTTACCGGCAATCGCTTTCGATCTTTGATCGGTTAGCAAAGTCCGATCCCAGCAACGCCACCTGGCAAGGCAATCTCGAGAGCGCGACCAATAAGATCGGTGACGTACAATTGGCGCAAGGTGATCTCGCTGGCGCCCTTGCCTCCTACCGCGAGGGTCTTGCGATCGCGGAGCAGTTGGCGAAAGCGAACCCCAACAATCCACAACGGCAACGCGATCTGTCGGCGTGCCTGGAGAGAGTCGGCGACGTACAATCCGCGCGCGGCGATATTAGCGCTGCGCTGCAGTCCTACCGCGATAGTCTCGCCATTACCGAGCGGCTGGCAAAATCGGACCCAAGCAACGCCGGCTGGCAGAACGACTTGGCTATCGAAAATCAGCTCGTCGGCAATGCCCAGGCTGCCCTGCACGACCTGCCTGAAGCGCTGCGCTCATATCAGTCGAGTGCGGACATCATGCAGCGCCTTGTGAAGACTGATCCGGCCAATGTCGGCTGGCAGCGTGATCTTTCGGTGTCGTACGAGAAGGTCGGCGACGTCGAAACGGCACGGCGCGATCTTGCCGCTGCGCTCGGCTCCTATCGGGCGAGCCTCGCGCTCCGTCAAACCCTGGTGAAATCCGATCCGACAAACGCAATCCAGCAACGCGACTTCTCGGTTATCTATAACAAAATAGGCGATGTTGAATTCACACAAGGCGACTTTGCGGCGGCGCTTGTTGCCTTTCAGGCTAGCCTTGCCGTCATCGATCGGTTGGCGGGTTCAGCGCCCGACAATGCCGGCTGGCAGCACGATCTCGTGCTCGCGTTGAACAGGACCGGCCAAGTGCAGATGGCGCAGAACGATCTTCCCGATGCACTCAAGTCTTTTGAACGCGGCCTCACTGTCATCGAGGACTTGGCCAAGAACCACCCCGGCAATACGAGCTGGCAGCGCGATCTCGCCATCTCGTATAATCTTGTCGGCAACGTATTGCTGACGCAGCGCGCGATACCCGATGCACTCAAATCCTACCGCGCGGCGCTCGAAATCGTGCAGCGACTGGTCGCCGGCGAGCCCAGCGACAAGCCGTGGCAGAATGACCTGCAGTTTTGCATCGGCAGAATCGGGATCACCGCCTGGAGCGCGGTGCTGGCGCACGACTTTGCAACCGCACTGGACGCCGCCGACCAAGCCACCGCACTCGCCCCTCAGGCGACATGGCTTTATGCGGGCCGGGCCCATGCGCTGATGTTCCTCGGCCGCGTCGAAGAGGCGCGGGCGCTCTATCTCAAATATCGCGGCGAGAAGAGCGTGATGGCGGGCAAATCCTGGGAAGCGATCATCGTTGAAGGATTCGCTGTGCTGAGGAAGGCCGGCCTCACCGCCCCGCTGATGGACGAAATCGAACGGCAATTCCCGTCGGCCGGGTGATCCGTTCGCGCGGTCGACGGGATTGCAGGTTTCCGCTGCGTCCACCGGCTGGCAGCGTTCGATTGCTGGGCACAATGGCCTCTGGTACAGCCGGGGCGCACGGCCGATCGAGGTCAAGGATGATTCCACGCTACACCCGGCCCGAAATGGCGGCGATCTGGTCGCCGGAGACGCGCTTTCGCATCTGGTTCGAGATCGAGGCATACGCCGCCGATGCCATGGCCGAACTCGGGCTGATCCCGAAGGCCGCGGCGAAAAAGATCTGGGCCAAGGGCAAGGACGCCACGTTCGACATCGCGCGGATCGAGGAGATCGAGCGCGAAACCAAGCACGACGTCGTCGCCTTTCTCACCCACCTCGCCGAAATCATCGGACTCGAAGCGCGCTTCGTGCATCAGGGCATGACGTCGTCGGACGTGCTCGACACCTGCCTCAACGTGCAGCTTGTGCGCGCCGCCGATCTGCTGATCGCCGACGTCGACAAGCTCAACGCCGCGCTGAAAAAGCGCGCCGAGGAACACAAATACACCCCGACCATCGGCCGCTCACACGGCATCCATGCCGAGCCGACCACGTTCGGGCTCAAGCTCGCCGTCGCCTACGCCGAGTTCTTCCGCGCGCGGCAAAGACTGGAAGCGGCGCGCAAGGAGGTTGCGACCTGCGCCATCTCGGGCGCGGTCGGCACCTTCGCGCAGGTCGACCCGCGGGTCGAAGCATATGTTGCCAAAAAGCTCGGGCTCACGGTCGAGCCGATCTCCACGCAGGTTATTCCGCGCGACCGTCATGCGATGTATTTCGCCACGCTCGGCGTGGTCGCGGCCTCGGTCGAGCGGCTGGCAACCGAAATCCGCCACCTGCAGCGCACCGAAGTGCTCGAGGCCGAGGAATTTTTCTCCCCGGGCCAAAAGGGCTCCTCGGCCATGCCGCACAAGCGCAATCCTGTGCTGTCGGAAAATCTGGTCGGACTTTCGCGCATGGTGCGCGCCTACGTGACGCCGGCGCTGGAAGACGTTGCGCTCTGGCACGAGCGCGACATCTCGCATTCCTCGGTCGAGCGCATGATCGGTCCCGATGCGACGGCGACGCTCGATTTCGCGCTAGGCCGGCTCGCCGGCGTCATCGAGCGGCTTGTCGTCTACCCGGACAACATGCGCAAGAATCTCGACCGGCTCGGCGGCCTCGTCCATTCGCAGCGCGTGCTCTTGGCGTTGACGCAGAAGGGCGTAACACGCGAGGACGCCTATCACCTGGTGCAGCGCAACGCCATGAAGGTTTGGGCCGGCGACGGCGATTTTCTCGCCCTGCTCACGGCCGACAAGGAAGTGCGCAAGCACCTTTCGGCGGCGGAGCTGAAGGCCAATTTCGACCTCGACTACCACTTCGCCCACGTCGACGCGATTTTCCGCCGCGTCTTCGGGCGAAGTCAGGTCGTATCTGCTCGGACGTAATAGGCGCCATCATTGCGAGGAGCCCCAAAGGGGCGACGAGGCAATCCAGTCTTTTTGCGCCGAGCTGGATTGCTTCGCTACGCTCGCAATGACGAATCAAGGATGCATGTCCTCGGTAAACCACTCGGTGGGCAGACGTTGGCCCATCTTCTGCTTCTCCGCGGCGGCGAGGATGTGCTTTGCCACTGCGGCGAATTGCAGCCCGGTCCCCACCGGATTGAGAAAGACCACCCGCTCCTCGGCGCCGGTGCGCCCCGGCACCCGTCCGCTGACCACGTCGGCGAGGTCAGGCGTATCTGCGGCCAGTGATTTCAGGAGATCGCGGACATCGCCGTCACCGCGTTTTTCGCCGAACAGTGTGTCGACGAAGTCGGTATCGCGGAACGGCTCGTTGCCCTTGCCGGCCATGTAATTGATCGGATCAAGATCGTGGGTGTGCAGGATGATGCGATCCGCCTGCGTAAGAATCTCGCGCCCAAGTTCCTGCGCCTTGACGCAGGCGACGACGGCGCCGGGCTTGATCCAATCCGGCTCGACGACGCGGTCAAGCGCATTCGTGGCGGTGACCACGACGTCGGCGCCGACTGCGGCCTGCTCGCGCGACTCCACGGCCTCGATTTCAAGGCCCTGCCCTCGCAGCCGCTGCGCCAAAGCATTGCGATTATTCCGGTTCGGGCTCCACAGTCGCATTTCGCAATCCGGCATCGCCGCCGCAATCGCGATCGCCGCTCCTTCTGCCTGCGAGCCGCTGCCGTAGATGCCAACGGTGCGCGCCCCCGGCCGCGCCAGGTGGCGGACCGCCACCGCCGTGGTGGCGCCGACGCGGCGACGCTGCACCTCGCCGTCCGGCATGATGCCGCGCAACTCTCCCGTCAGCGTATCGAATATGAAGACCAAGCCGACCCAGCGCCCGCCTTCGGCCGCCGGTATCTTCTCCTTGCGCAGGTTGCCTTCACGGCGGGTCCAGGAAATCACGTCGGAATTGACGCGCAATGCAACGACATGGTCTTTGGGCAGCATGCCGACCATGGACTTGAAGACGCAATATTGGTTTTCGCCGGGCGACTCGCCGTAGAGATCGATGCGCGTCTGGTTGACGGCCCGGCCCAGGCCGTATTCGCGATAAGCGGTCTCGATGGCGTCGACATAAGCGCCGATCGGCAACAGCTCTCTGACTTCTTCGTTGGTCAGTACGATGACGGGCACTGTTATTCTCCTGTTTGATTGCTCTGGATTTATTCGCGCAGCAACACGCCAAGCTTGGCGATGATCGGCTTCGGCAGATTGACGGTATCGGTTACAATCGCGTCCATGTCTTCGCCGGTGCCGGGATCGATCATGATATGACGCTGCTTGCACGCCGCGATGAAGTCCGGATCTTTGAGCATGGCCTCGAACGCCGTTCGCAAGGTAGCCAGCCGCTCATTCGGCACTCCGGGGGTGGTGATGATCGACCGCCCGATCTCGGCCGTACCGGCGAGTGCGCGCAGTACGGCGCGGCCGTCGTCCGTCAGACCAAGTTCTGGCAGCGTCGGCACCCGCGGCAGATAAGGACTGCGCTTGAGTGCGGCCTGATAAACAAACGTCGCCTTGCCTTGCAATATCCAGTCGGGATGACGGGCCAGCAGCAGCGGGATGCCGACAGCGCCGGCGATCTGCACTTCGCCGCGCTCCAGCGCGAGCATCACTTCAGCGGCGCCCTTGTAACCGCGCACGAGCTTGAACTTGGCGCCACCAAAGGCGTCCAGCGACGCCGGCAGCAGCACCGCCGTCGATGCGCCACCGGAAGAGCCCACGGTGAATTCTCGTTTGCGAACATCGTCGAACGAAGTGATGCCGGCGCCTGGCAACGCGACACCGAGATCGATGCTGCTCGTAAGGCGGCCAATGTAGTGAAACTGCGTAACATCGAGGCCGCTGCCGGTGCCGGTGCCGGTGGCGGCGTCGAGCGCAAGCGTCTGTGCCAGGCTGCCGAGCGTCGTCCCATCATGCGGCGCTACCTCGTTGAGGTACTTGGCGGCGAGAAAGCTACCGGCGCCGGTCATGTTTTCCGGCAGTATCCGCGGATTGCCGGGAATGTGCCGGCCGAGAAATTCCGCGGCAATCCGCGCATAGAGATCGTAGCCGCCGCCGACCCCGTAGCCGATGATCATGCGAACCGTCTTGCCGCGATAGAAGTCGGCGATCGGATCGGCACTGACGGTGCCCGCCCGCGCAACAACGAGCGCGGCGAGCGTCATGGCCATGACGAGACATCTCTTCATCGCCCCTCCAAGCTTGTCCGGGCCGAAGCGGAAAGCTGATTTCCAAGTGAAGGTAACGAGATGTGGCGATTTGCTCAAACGCTGTCTTCGCAGGCCTGACCGGTATCCGGTGGTGGAAGTTACCAGCGCCCGGCGACACTCAAGGGCGCCCGCAATTCGGCCAATGGCCCACTCAGCCGTTCCACCGCGACCGCCCGCCGCATTGTTTGTTTGCCCGACTCACCTTGCCTGCCGTAAATCTTGAGGAACGCCGAGGAGACAGCCATGGGCAGACTGGTGCGCAAGCCGCAGATAGCGGACGAGCAGATTTCCGATCTCGAGCGCGTGCTTCGTTCCGACCTCGATGGCATCGCAACTCCCAATGCCGATCCGGGCGACGATTATCTGCTCCGGATGGTGAAATACATTCCGGGCGAGGTGCTCGCCTTCACCATGCTGGTCAACGCAATCCTCGAACAGGCCATCAGGTCGGGCGGCGCTCACGCCACCATGGCGGGCATCCCGGTCAACATGGTCGCGCTCGGCACGCTCATTGTGAGCTGCCTGATCCTGACGCCCCTGTTCTGCTGGTACGTGCGCCGGGACGGCGATGCCTGGATTGTCAACGCCGTCGTCTCGACGATTGCGTTCCCGTTCTGGGCGTACCTGATGGGCGCAGTCGCCTTTGCCAATTATCAGGACGGCAATCTGGCGGCGATCCTGGTGCTGACTTTCACGGCTGTCAGCGGCGTGATTACACCGCCGGCTCGCAGGTTGAGGCTGCGCGAAGAGCTAGGCGCCATGCCGAAAGAAGGACCTCGCCTGGTCGGCGCGTTGGCCGGGTGACGCCTCAATCGTGCTGCCATCGAGGAACGGTGTGGCGCGGGTAGTTGCTCTCGCCACATTCATCATGCATTTGTTTCGCGCATGGCGGCGTCTCCCACCATTCTGGTATTCGATTCCGGGCTTGGCGGCCTGACTGTATTCCGTGAGATTGCAGCAGCGCGGCCAGATGCCGATTTTCTCTACGTCGCCGACGATGCGGGATTTCCCTATGGCGCCCTGGTCGAAGCGGCGCTGATCTCGCGCGTCGTCGCCCTGATGGGTGAACTGATCGAGGCTCATGCACCCGATCTGATTGTGATTGCCTGCAACACCGCGTCCACCATTGTGCTCCCAGACCTGCGCAAGAAATTCACGGTGCCGTTCGTCGGCACCGTGCCGGCGATCAAGCCGGCCTGCGCGGCATCGGTGACGCGGCGCGTCTCGGTGCTCGGCACCGAAGGGACGGTCGCGCGCGAATATACCCGTGCGCTCATTCATGATTACGCCGGCGACTGTCAGGTCACTCTGGTCGGATCAAAAAATCTCGCCGCTTACGCGGAGCACGACATTGCCGGAATCCCGGTCAGCGACGCCGCGCTGCGCGATGAAGTTGCGCCCGCCTTCGTTGACGACGGCAGCCGTACCGACACCATCGTACTCGCCTGCACGCACTACCCGCTCCTGCTCAATCGGCTGCGGCGGCTTTCGCCGTGGCCGGTCAATTTCATCGATCCCGCGCCCGCGATCGCGCGCCGGGTCGTCAATTTGCTGGGAACGTCACGGCCGGCGGCGATGGCGGGCTCCACGCGCGCGATTTTCACGTCCGGACGTGCACCTGCCGCCGTGCTGGCGCGGTTTGACATCCACACCGCTGCACCGGCTGCGACAGAAGCAAATTAAGCTCGGCGCCAAATCAGCTCCCGACGCTCGCCGGAAAGGGTGCCCACAAGCCGTCCAGCATGGCTTTTCCTTTTGGTCGCGCGGCGTTACCCTTCCAGCGGTGGCATCGGGCTATGGGGCATGCAAATGACGACCGCTATCGCTTCACCGCAAACACAGGCGTGGTACCTCAATCGCTGGAGCCAACTTATCCTTGGCCTGATCGCCATGATGGCGATCTCCAGCCCGCAATATGTCTGGACACTGTTCACCGGCCCGCTCAATCAAAAACTCGGCACGACGCTTGCCGAGCTGCAGTGGGCCTTTTCGCTGCTTATTATCCTGCAGACATGGTGCTCGCCGCTGCAGGCCTATCTGGTCGACCGCTTCGGGCCGCGACTTTTGATTTCGGTCGGTGCCCTGATGTCGGGCGGCGGCTGGGTACTGTCGGCTTATGTCGGCAATGTCTGGGCGCTGTATTTGACCTATGGGGTGATCTGCGGCTTCGGTACCGGCATCATCTATGTCGGTATCATTGGGCTGATGGTGCGCTGGTTTCCGGACCGGCGCGGGCTTGCCACCGGTCTTGCCGCCGCCGGCTACGGCTTCGGCGCCATCTTCACCAGTTTCCCGATCGACAGCATGATCAAGAGCTCGGGCTATGCGCACACCCTCATCGTGTGGGGCATCATTCAGGGCATCATCGGCATCGTCGCTGCGCAGTGGCTGCGCGTTCCGCCGGACGGTTGGGTGCCGGCGGGTTATTCGCCGGCGACAGCTTCGACTACCCAGAGCAAACGCAGCTACACGCCGCGCGAAATGCTGCAAAGCCCGGTTTTCTGGCTCTTGTTCATCATGATGTGCATGATGTCGACCTCGGGGCTGATGGTGGTCTCCAACGTCGGGCCGTTCGCCAACGAATACAAAGTCGCGCAGGTGCTGGTTTTGGGCATGGCGGCACTGCCGCTGTCGTTGACATTGTCGCGCCTGACCAACGGCCTGACACGGCCGTTCTTCGGCTGGGTATCCGACCACATCGGCCGCGAAAGCACGATGGCGCTCGCCTTCTCGCTTGAATGTGCGGCGATCCTCGTGCTGTTCGCCTTCATCGACCGGCCGGCGCTGTTTGTCGTGTTGACGGGCTTGGTGTTCTTCGGCTGGGGCGAAATCTTCTCGCTGTTCCCCTCGACGCTGACCGATACGTTCGGCGCCAAATTCGCCGCGACCAATTACGGCTTTCTTTATATCGCGCAGGGCGTCGGTTCGATCCTCGGCGGCCCGGCGGCGGCCTATCTGCATCAGCGGACCGGGAGCTGGACTGCCGTGTTCGTCGTGGTAGCGATTCTGGACGCCGTAACGGCGCTCTTGGCGATCACGGTCCTGCGCAACATGCGGCAAAAGCACCTCGCGCAAGGATGAAGGCTTTTCCGCTGAGCGTTTGACACGCCGCGGCTTTTTGCCTAGAAACCGCGCACTTTGCGGGTCAAATGATCCCGAAAAGTGGTCTTCCGGTTTTCGGATAAGATCATGCTTCGGGAAAATCTGGGCCCGCAAAGTGTTTCGCGACCCGTGGTTTTGCTTGGCCGGCGCTTCGGCCCAAAGCCTGTCGGTCCGACCTCTCCGAACGAGACGGCCGTGACAGAGGAGGGCGCGATCCTCAACCTTTATTTTTTAAGAGGACGCGAATGACCAAGCGCCATGAGGCGAAGTACAAGATCGACCGGCGAATGGGCCAGAACATTTGGGGCCGGCCGAAATCTCCGATCAACAAGCGCGAATACGGCCCCGGCCAGCATGGCCAGCGCCGCAAGGGCAAGCTGTCGGACTACGGCGTGCAGTTGCGCGCCAAGCAGAAGCTCAAGGGCTATTACGCCAACATGTCCGAGCGGCACTTCCACGGCATCTACGACGAGGCACGGCGGCTCAAGGGCGACACCGGCGCCCATATGATCGGGCTGCTCGAACGCCGCCTCGATACCATCGTCTACCGGGCCAAGTTTGTACCCACCGTGTTCGCCGCACGGCAGTTCGTCAGCCACGGCCACATCAAGGTCAACGGCCGCCGCGTCAACGTTTCGAGCTACCGCGTCAAGGTCGACGACTTGATCGAGGTCAAGGAGAAGTCGAAGCAATTGGCACTGGTGCTGGAAGCGACAGGATTGGGCGAGCGCGACGTGCCCGACTACATCGACGTCGATCATACCAAGATGACCGCCAAGATGACGCGCATCCCGGCGCCCGGCGACGTCCCCTACCCGGTAGTGATGGAACCGCACCTCGTCGTCGAATACTACTCGCGCTGACGAGACTGCGCCGGCACGTTTATCGCCGGCCTATTTATACGAGCCCGGGTCGGGCGGCCCAGACGGCGCCTGCCGCGTTCCACCAGTGGACGGCGCCGTATGGTCGGTATGTGTCGGCTTTGGATGTTTGGGCTTCTTTGCCGCGTAAGCGGCATTGAAGCTTGCCCCCACAGCGGCTGCAACCAGCAACAAAACAGCGGCGCGCCCAAATAGCCGCGCCGCAACGCTGCCTCTTATAAGGCTTCGCGGCATCCGCATGGGAGCCTCCGGTGTATCCTTTACGGACTTACACCGAAGACGAAGGATTATTCCGGCTGCGTGCCTGCGCCGCGCGAAGGCTTACGATGCGGCCGCGGTTTCCTTCACCGCGACGCCCTTGTCCTTCAAGAACGATTGCAATTCACCAGCCTGGAACATCTCGCGGACGATGTCGCAGCCGCCGACAAACTCGCCCTTGACGTAAAGCTGCGGGACGGTCGGCCAGTTGGAGTACGACTTGATGCCTTGGCGCAGATCGTCGTTCTCCAGAACGTTGAGCCCCTTATAGGCCACGCCGAGGTAATCGAGGATCTGCACGAGCTGGCCGGAGAAGCCGCACATCGGAAACTGCGGGGTGCCCTTCATGAACAGCACCACCGGGTTCGCCTTGACCTCGTTGTCGATGAATTGATCGATGGACATTCTCGTCTTCCTTGCTGGGGCGGCGGGAGCGGCGTCCTGCGCCGAATCCCATCCAGTCGCCATTCCCTATATGTAGCGCAAAACGCCCCCAGCGCCATGCGCTGATTTCACGCCGGCTCGGGCGAGAATCCGCATGGAACAGCGCCCTACCCGGCTGGTCTCCCGGAGAATAGGATTTTAGCAGGGACGGACTGTTCAAAACGCGGGCGACTTCGCCCTCACCGGCACTATTGCTCGGGCGTTCCGGTCTGCAGCGCCAGAGCGTGCAGCTTACCGCCCATCTCGGCCTTGAGTGCGTCGTAGACGATCTGGTGCTGCTGGACACGCGATTTGCCACGAAACGATTCGGCGATCACGGTGGCCGCATAGTGGTCGCCGTCGCCGGCAAGATCGCGGATCGTCACATCGGCATCGGGAATACGGGCCCTGATCAGCCATTCAATATCGTTCGCAGCCATCGCCATGGCGCGCCTCGCACGGTTTGTTTTTCGGCCCACTGAATAGAGCCCGCGCGGGCGAAACCGTCAATGCGTCATGGCATTTACGCCGGCCCAGTCATGTAGGCCGGAAGCCAAGTTTCGAACTGGGCGACGAGATCGGTGATCGGCAGCGGACGTTCGTTGGCAATTGCCAAAACCTTGCCGCCGGTCGCGCCCAGCCGCGCGAGCGGAACTCCGGCCGCCTGCGCCCGCCCAATGATGGCGTCAGCATCTTTGGCCGTCACCACGTAGCGCGCTTGATCCTCGCCGAACCAGAAGGCATGGGCCGGCGCCTGCGACGAGCGCTCAAGCACCGCGCCGATCCTTCCGGCCATCGCCATCTCGGCGAGCGCGACCAGAAGACCGCCGTCCGAGATATCGTGGACTGCCGTCACCAGGCCATCGCGGATCAGACCCCGGACAAAATCGCCATGGCGGCGCTCGGCGGCAAGATCGACCGGCGGCGGCGCACCTTCCTCGCGACCGCAAATCTCGCGCAGATACACCGATTGGCCTAGCCAGCCGCGCGTCTCGCCGATCACCAGAATCGCCTCGCCCTCCGCCTTGAAGGCAAGTGTCATCGACCTGGTGAACTCGTCGAGCAGACCGACGCCGCCGATGGTCGGCGTCGGCAAAATCGCCCTGCCGTTCGTTTCGTTGTAAAGCGATACATTCCCAGACACGACCGGGAATTCCAGCGCGCGGCAGGCCTCGCCGATACCGCGGATACAGCCGACCAGTTGGCCCATGATTTCGGGCCGCTCCGGATTGCCGAAGTTCAGGTTATCGGTGACCGCCAGCGGCCGCGCTCCGACGGCGGTCAGATTGCGCCACGCTTCGGCAACCGCCTGCTTGCCGCCCTCGAATGGATCAGCCTCGCAGTAGCGCGGCGTCACGTCGGAGGTCATCGCCAGCGCCTTGGAGCCCTCCTGGATGCGCACCACGGCGGCATCGCCGCCCGGTCGCTGCACCGTGTTGCCGAGAATCACGTGATCGTATTGTTCGAACACCCAGCGTTTCGAACAAAGGTCGGGCGAGCCGATTAGCTTGAGCAACGCCTCGCCGGTGCCGAGCGGCGGCTTCACCGCGCCGGCATCGGTCTCGGCCCGCTTCGGACTTGGCTCGAACTTTCGGTCATAAACGGGCGCCTCGTCACCCAATTCCTTGATCGGCAGGTCGGCCATGACGGCTCCCCCATGCCTGACAACGAAACGCCGGGTCGGCGTCGTTTCACCGACAATGGCGAAATCGAGCCCCCATTTGCGGAAGATCGCTTCGGCCTCTTTTTCCTTCTCGGGCTTGAGCACCATGAGCATGCGCTCCTGGCTTTCCGACAGCATCATCTCGTAGGCGCTCATGCCGGTCTCGCGGCATGGCACGCGATCGAGATCGAGTGTCACCCCGAGATCGCCTTTGGCTCCCATCTCTACGGCCGAACAGGTGAGCCCGGCCGCGCCCATGTCCTGGATCGCGATGACGCAACCCTTGGCCATGATCTCGAGGCAGGCCTCGAGCAGCAGCTTTTCCGAGAATGGATCGCCGACCTGCACGGTCGGCCGCTTCTCTTCGGCGTCGGCGCCGAACTCGGCCGACGCCATGGTGGCACCGTGAATGCCGTCGCGGCCGGTCTTCGAGCCGAGATAGACGATCGGCATGCCGACGCCGGAAGCCGCGGAGTAGAAGATCTTGTCGGCCTCCGCGATACCGACCGCCATGGCATTGACGAGGATGTTACCGTCGTAGCGGCGGTGGAAGCGCACTTCGCCGCCGACCGTCGGCACACCGAAGGAATTGCCGTAGCCGCCGATGCCAGCGACCACGCCCGCGAGCAGACGGCGCGTCTTGGGATGGCTTGGGTCGCCGAACGACAGCGCATTGAGGCAGGCGATCGGCCGGGCGCCCATGGTGAAGACATCGCGCAGGATGCCGCCAACGCCGGTCGTCGCGCCCTGGTAGGGCTCGATGTAGCTCGGGTGGTTGTGACTCTCCATCTTGAACACGACGGCAAGGCCGTCGCCGATGTCGATCACGCCGGCATTTTCGCCCGGCCCCTGGATCACCCAGGGCGCCTTGGTGGGCAGCGTGCGCAGATGGATTTTCGACGATTTGTACGAGCAATGCTCGTTCCACATCGCCGAGAAGATGCCGAGCTCGGTGAAGCTCGGCCTGCGGCCAATGAGTTTTTCGAGGCGCGCGTACTCGTCCGGCTTGAGGCCGTGCTCGGCGATCAGCTCGGGCGTGATGGGAGGTTCTTTGGAGGACACGGCCTTGATGCGTTCTATATTACCGTCATGGCCGGGATCGTCCCCGCCATCCACGTCTCACCTCCGGCATGTAAAGTCGCAGGTATGCGCCACAAGGCCGGGCATGATGCCGGCCGTCAAGCAGCTTTCTGAAAGTGGTCCACAAGGCCCGCGAACAACCCACGACCGTCAGTGCAGCCCATCATCGCTTCGACGTGATTTTCCGGGTGCGGCATCATGCCGAGCACGTTGCCCCGCTCGTTGATGATGCCCCCGATGGCGTTCATGGCGCCGTTGTGGTTCCAGTTCGGGTCGACGATGCCGTCCGGCGAGGCATAGCGGAACACCACCCTGCCCTCGCCTTCGAGCCGCGCAATGGTTTCGCCGTCGGCGATGTAATTGCCCTCGCCATGCGCCACCGGCACGCGGATAACCTGGCCGGCATTGTAGCCGCGGGTGAACGGCGTGTCGGAGCGCTCGACGCGCAGGTAAACATCGCGGCAGATGAACCGCAGCTGCGCGTTGCGCATCAGTACGCCGGGCAAAAGGCCGGCCTCACACGCGATCTGAAAGCCGTTGCAGATCGCCAGCACGAGCCCGCCCTTCTGCGTAAACGCGCGAACCGCGTCCATGATCGGCGCACGCGCCGCGATGGCGCCGCAACGCAGATAGTCGCCGTAAGAAAAACCACCGGGGATGACGACAACATCGGTGCCCGCCGGCAGCTCGGATTCGGCGTGCCAGACCATTGCCGGTTCGCGGCCGGAGACGAGCGTCAACGCGCGCGCCATGTCGCGCTCGCGATTGATGCCGGGAAAGACGAGGACCGCCGCCTTCATCCGATCAGCTCGACCCGGTAGTTTTCGATAACCGTGTTGGCGAGGAGCTTTTCGGCGGCGCTTTTCAAGGCCGCCTCGGTGCGGGTGCGGTCGCCGCCCTCGATCTCGATGTCAAAAACCTTGCCCTGGCGCACACTTGCCACGCCGCTCACGCCAAGCGATTTCAGGGCCCCCTCAATGGCCTTGCCCTGAGGGTCCAAAACACCCGATTTCAGCGTGACGGTGACACGGGCCTTCATCGCTCATTCAATAGGAACGAATCGGGCAAACCGCAACCTGGGTCGCTACCGAACAAGGACGATCACGCGGCGCCAACCGGCACGCGTGCTTCCTCGAACAAACGGCCGTAGCCGCTGATCTGCCCGCTGTTGCCGACAAGGCGCATGGCCGCCCAGAACGCCGCCGTGGCCGACGACACGACCGGAATGCCGTGGCGGGCCTCGAGCGGTTTGGCCACGCCCAGCGTGCGCAAACCGCCGCAGGAAATGAGAATCCCCTCGGCGCCGTGGGCGTGTTCGACGGCGCTGCCGCTGAGCGCAATGATTTCGGCCTCGCTCTTCTTGCTCGGCCCGCCGAATTCGAGCAGGTCGAAACATTCGAGCGCCAGCGTGTCGATGCCGGCGAAGGCAAGGAGCTCTTTCAGGCGCCGATTGACGACGTCACTGTAGGCGGTGGCAACGGCAACGCGCTTAGCGCCCATTTCGCGCAGGCCGTCGATGATAGCCTGGCTCATGGTGCTGACCGGCAGGCCGGTCCGTCGCCGCAATTCGCCAAGCAGCCACTCGTGCGCCTCCGGCCCGCGATAGAAGGTCAGCGACGTGCCGATCACCATGATGGCGTCGACGCCCTGCGCGGCGAGTGACTCAGCTGCCGGCAGGATGGCGTTCCACGCCGGTTCGTAGCCCTCAGGCGTGAGCGCGCGCACACCGACGCCGCGTGGAATAAACCGCACGCCCGGATACATAATCGGGCCCTCGAATGGCACCTCGTCTTTCGCGAACGGAACGACAAGGCCGATGGTGTATTGTTTGGTCATTCCGTTCGACTGCGCACGGATGCAACTGTGTTTCAGCTCTTGACCAGAACCGGTCCGGTACCCTGCGGCCGCTCGCCTTCGTTCATGATCCCGAGCCGCTTCGCAACTTCGGTGTAGGCTTCCAAGAGGCCACCGAGATCGCGGCGGAAGCGGTCCTTGTCGAGCTTCTCGTTGGATTTGATGTCCCACAGCCGGCAGGAATCGGGAGAGATCTCGTCGGCAACGACGATGCGCATCAGGTCATTCTCCCATAGCCGGCCGGTCTCCATCTTGAAATCGATCAGCCGGATGCCGACGCCGAGGAACAGGCCGGAGAGGAAATCGTTGACGCGGATGGCGAGCGACATGATGTCGTCGATCTCCTGCGGCGTCGCCCATCCGAACGCGGTGATGTGCTCCTCCGACACCATCGGGTCGTTGAGCTGCTCGTTCTTGTAATAGAACTCGATGATCGAGCGCGGCAGCTGCGTGCCCTCTTCGATGCCGAGCCGCGTCGACAGCGATCCGGCAGCGACGTTGCGCACGCAGATTGCGAGCGGGATGATTTCGACTTCGCGGATCAATTGCTCGCGCATGTTGAGGCGGCGAATGAAATGCGTCGGTACGCCGATGTCGTTGAGATGCTGGAATACGTATTCGGAGATACGATTGTTGAGAACGCCCTTGCCCTCGATCACCTGATGCTTTTTGGCATTGAAGGCGGTGGCGTCGTCCTTGAAGTGCTGAATGAGTGTTCCAGGCTCAGGCCCTTCGTAAAGGACCTTCGCCTTGCCTTCATAGATGCGGCGGCGCCGGCTCATCGGAGTGTACCGTTGCTTGTTGAAATCCATTGGATTTGCCGTGGCTCCATTTTCACGTTCGAGGTCCGCGGCGGCGGAAACGGGCGCACGACTCGACGCAGCAGCCCTTCCGCGCGTCGAAGCTAGCCGATGGCACCGCGGAGTACAATCGACATAAACCCGCGCAGCCGCGGCCGCAAGGCGATGTTCTCGCGCGATCCCCGTTGCCTTGACGGGCTACCCTCGATATGCATGGCGCGAGATGGTTGGCACGGTTCCACATACACCGGGGCGACGCCCATGACGACATTCGATAAACGCGAAGAAGCCTTCGAACAGCAATTCGCGCACGACGAGGAACTGCGCTTCAAAGCGACCGCGCGGCGCAATAAGCTGCTCGGTCTCTGGGCGGCGGAAAAGCTCGGTCTCGCCGGCGCGGAAGCGGACAGCTACGCGCTGTCAGTCGTGATGGCGGCGTTCGAAGACAAAGACCACGATGTACTGGCGAAGATTCGCAAGGACTTCGACGCCAAGGGCGTTGAGCAATCCGATCACCAGATCAGCCGCCACGCGACCGAATTGATGGCACAGGCTATCCAGGCGATCCGAACCGGCAAATAGTCACCATCACACCTCGACGACGGAGCAACGTTCGCCATGGCCATTCCCGGTTTCACCCTCGCAAGACGCCTGCGCGGCGGCGAAACGGTATTCTCCGGCTGGTGCGGACTGCCCTACCCGCTCGTTGCTGAAACGCTGGCCCGCGACGGCTTTGCGGCGGTCGCGATCGAAAGCCAGCACGGGCTGTGGGACGTTGCCAGCATCCTTGCCGGGATTTCGGCTGTCCGTCTCGGCGGCGCTGCGCCGATCGTGCGCGTACCCCTCAACGATTTTGCCATGGTGAGCCGCGCTCTCGACTTCGGTGCGGAGGGCATCATCGCGCCGATGATCAATACGCCGGCCGATGCCAAGGCCTTCGCTGCGGCTGCAAAATTTCCGCCGATGGGCGAGCGGAGCTGGGGCCCGCATCGCGCGATGGCGCTTGGCGGCGTCTCCGACACGGCACTGTTCCTGCGCGAGGCGAACGATCACGTCATTACGCTTGCGATGATCGAAACCCGAACCGCGCTGCAAAACTTCGAGTCCATCATCAATACGCCCGGCATCGACGGCTTCTTTCTCGGCCCGTCCGATCTCTCAATCGCGCTGTCGAATGGCAAAACGGTGGATCCGGGGGCGAAAGAGGTCGATGAAGCCCTCGACATGATGATCGCCGGCGCACAGAAGGCCAAAAAGATTCCCGGCGCTTTCTGCCCCACAGCCGAGCGCGCGCTCGCGCTCGAGAAGCGCGGTGTCAAGTTCCTCACGGTATCGAGCGATCTGAGCATGCTGCGCGCCGGCGTCGCGGCCTCGCTCAAGACCATCAAGGGGTAAGTGCGCCCGGCTGCCTAGGCCTTGCCGGGCAGCATCCGTGTGAGCGTGCGGTCGCGCCAGACATAATGGTGCGTGAGCGCCGCGCCGGCGTGAATACCGGCGAGGATGAGCAGCGTATCGGCAAGAAAATTATGAACGTGCAGGATGCTTCGCGCCGTCGCGCGATCGGCCGGCCAGGGCGAATGAAATTGCCACAGCCCGAGCACGGGTAACGTGTGACCGCGCTTGAGCTGTACGATAACGCCAAGAAGCGGCACCGCAAACAAAAGCGAATAGAGCGTGATGTGGCTTAGCTTCGCCGCCCACACCACCAACGACCCGAGCGGGGTCACCTCGGCCGGCGGCGGCGGATCGGCGAAGCGCCACGCGAGCCTGGCGATGAGCAGAACGAATACGCATTGCCCAAGCGTCATGTGTGTGTACAGACCCGCAGCGCGTGCGGACCCTTTCGGCAAATAGTCGCCGAACTGGCCGAGCAGCCAACCTACAACAACGAAGAGCGCCGTCAGCCAGTGCACGATCTGCGCAGCGGCACCGTAATGCGATTTTGAATTCGCCAGTTGCATAGCGTCGATTCCTGAATCTCGACCGCACCCGGTCCGCACCACTTTTGAACTAAAACAATTCCATTTTAGCTCGATGGTTTGGACACTTCGCTCAAGGAAGCTGCCATATCAGACTCAGCGTCGGTGGCAAGCACCGACAACGTGTAGCCACACGGCAGCGAACGCGTGACTCATTTTGCGCTTGATCAGTTTCACCATTGGGCGCCGGCTGCAGGGCGAGCTTCGTCTTCGTCTGTGGGAGTTATCGGCCGATGGCGAGATTTATTCCCTCAAGCGAAGCCGCCATGTCGGCCTCGATGGCGCGCGACGACAGCGCCATCACTTGATAGCCGCGTTCCTTGAGCCACGCGTGCTTATCGGCCCGCGCCCGCGCGGCCGCCTCGCTCTCCTTCGCCGGTATCACGTCGATGACGAGGTGGAGCGGAAACGACACGAAATCGCAAATGTGCTGACCAACGGGCGTCTGGCGCTTAAAGCCGCGACCGGCGAAGCGGCGGTCATTCACCAGCGCCTGCCACAACGCCCGCTCGGCGTCGGTCGGATTGCGGCGCAGTAACCGCGCCAGGCCGCGCACCGGGCCGCGCTCCTTTGGCACCCGGCCACCGCCGTGCTCGGCGAGCAGCGCCCGCAGCATCGTGGCCTCCTCGCCGTCCAGGACGCCGCCGCGCGCCGGACCCTTGCGTCCCTCCGCGATCGCCATGATCACGCCGTGCAGCGTCTGAATATCCTGCTGCGTCGGCGCCATCCTGGTGAAGATGTTGCGCAAATTGATCTGCATGGTCTCGCGCTTGTCGGGCGGGCGGAAGAATTCGACCTTTTCCAATTCGTGCTCAAGCGAGGCAAAAAAAGCGAGCAACTGCTGCTTCGGCGCCGGCGCCGATTTCTGCGGCATGCCGAACGGCAGCTTTTCGTCGCTGTCACGCTTGAACCACTCATAGGCGACGATCACCACGGCTTGCGCCAAGTTGAGCGAGGCGAAGGCGGGATTGACCGGCAAGGTCAGGATGCGGTCGGCCAGCGCGACCTCGTCGTTTTCGAGACCGTTGCGCTCACGGCCGAACACAATGGCCACGGTTTCGCCGGCCGCGACGTGATCGACCATTTCGGCGGCGGCTTCGGCCGCTCCGACGACTGGCTTGGCCTGGTCATGGGCGCGCGCCGTCGTCGCCAGCACGAAGGCGCAATCGGCGATGGCGGCTTCAAGGCTGTCGTAGAGAACCGCGCCGTCGAGAATGCGGTCGGCGCCAGCCGCCATCATCGTCGCTTTGTCGTTTGGCCAGCGCTGCCGCGGCTTGACCAGGCGCAGCCGCGACAGGCCGAAATTCGCCATGGCGCGCGCCGCGGCGCCGATATTCTCGCCAAGCTGCGGCTCGACCAGCACGACAACGGGCGCCGGCCCTGCGCGCCACCTCTTGGTCTTGTCGGTACCGGCACCCGGCATTGGTCCACCCTTTGGTCCGCAAAACGACGGACCTCAAACATCGGCCCCGGTCATAGCCAATGCGACGACGAAAAGGCAGTGCGATAAGTGCAACTGTCGGCTTTCTCCGCCCGTTCGCGGGTGCTATAGGGCGCGCGCCGAACTTCCGTCAGTCGAATTCCCGGTTGGCGATGTCCGCGCCGAGAACAATTCATTTGAGGGTCCGCGGGAGAAATCATTTCACCGCGCCCGCCAATGTTCCGTTTCCGGTCGGCCGAAATAAGCACGGCGACCAGAGGTGCAAGCATGTCGGATCTCGAAATCATGTGGACAAAGGTCGATGAAGCCCCGGCGCTCGCGACCTTCTCCCTGCTGCCAATCGTCCAAGCCTTCGTGGGCGCGGCGGGCGTGTCCATGAAGCTGAAGGACATCTCGCTGGCCGGTCGCATCCTCGCCAGTTTCCCCGAGAGACTCACCCCCGCACAACGGATCAACGACGAACTCGCCGAACTCGGCGAACTGACTTTGAGGCCCGAAGCCAACATCATCAAGCTGCCCAATATTTCCGCCTCGATTCCGCAGCTCAAGGCCGCGATCAAGGAACTGCAAGGCAAGGGCTACAATGTTCCGGACTATCCGGACAATCCCGCGACGGATGCCGAGAAGGACATCAAATCCCGCTATGCGAAGGTGTTTGGCAGCGTCGTCAACCCGGTGTTGCGCGAAGGCAATTCCGACCGCCGCGCGGCCGGCGCCGTCAAGCAATACGCCCGCAACAACCCGCACAAGATGGGGGCATGGAGCGCCAATTCCAAAACGCATGTGGCGTACATGTCGGGCGGCGATTACTACGGCTCGGAAATCTCGACCACCGTCGCGGCGCCAACCAGCGCCCGCATCGAACTGGTCGGCGGCGACGGCGCCGTCACGGTGCTGAAAGCGAAGACGTCGCTCCAGGCCGGCGAGATCATCGACGCGGCGGTCATGAGCCGCAAGGCGTTGCGCGCTTTCTTCGCCGAGCAGGTCGAAGCTGCAAAGAAGGACGACGTGCTGTTCTCATTGCAGGTGAAGGCGACCATGATGAAGATCGCCGATCCCATCGTGTTCGGCCACGCCGCTTCCGTCTACTTCGCCGATGTGATCGAGAAGCACGCCGCCACGCTGAAGCGGCTCGGTGTCAATCTCAACAATGGTTTCGGCGATCTGCTGACCAAAATCGAAACACTGCCGGCGGCTGAGAAAGAAGCGATCAAGGCTGACATCAAGGCCGAGTACGCCAAGCGACCGGGCCTCGCCATGGTCAACTCCGACAAGGGAATCACCGGCCTGCATGTGCCGAGCGATGTCATCATCGACGCCTCGATGCCGGCGATGATCCGCGAATCCGGCCACATGTGGGGCCCCGATGGCAAGCTGCACGACGTCATCGCCGCGATCCCGGATCGCAGCTACGCGAGGATGTATCAGGCCGCCATCGACGACTGTAAGGCCCGCGGCGCGTTCGATCCCAAGACCATGGGCTCCGTTCCCAACGTGGGACTGATGGCCCAGCAGGCCGAGGAATACGGCTCCCACGACAAGACCTTCGAAGTGCCGGCAGGCGGAAAGGTTCGCGTCGTCGCCGATGACGGCAAGGTGCTGCTGGAGCGTCCGGTCGAGACCGGCGACATCTTCCGCATGTGCGAGCTGAAGGACGCCGCGATCCGGGACTGGGTCAAGCTCGGCGTACGCCGCGCGCGCCTGTCCAACACACCTGCGGTATTCTGGCTTGACGCCAAGCGCGCGCATGATGCGCAGGTCATCGCCAAAGTGGAGAAATACCTGAAGGATGAAGACATCGCCGGACTCGAAATCCGCATTCTGCCCCCGGTCGAAGCGATCAAGTTTTCGCTCGAGCGCATCCGCAAGGGGCAGGACACGATCTCCGTCACCGGCAACGTGCTGCGCGACTATCTGACCGACCTGTTTCCGATCATGGAGCTCGGCACCTCGGCCAAAATGCTGTCGATCGTTCCGCTGTTGGCGGGCGGCGGCCTGTTCGAGACCGGCGCCGGCGGCTCGGCGCCCAAGCACGTCGAGCAGTTTCAGGCAGAGGATTACCTGCGCTGGGATTCGCTTGGCGAGTTCCTTGCGCTCGGCGCGTCGCTCGAACATTTGGCACAGACCTACAAGAACGCCAAGGCGCAAGTCCTTGCCGATGCGCTCGACGCGGCGATCGGCAAGATCCTCGAGTTCAACCGCTCCCCCGCGCGCAAGGTTGGCGAGATCGACAATCGCGGCACCCATTTCTACCTCGCTTTGTACTGGGCGCAGGCGCTGGCGGCGCAAACCAAGGACAAGGAGCTGCAAGCGGGCTTCAAACCACTGGCCGAGGCGCTTGCCAAAAACGAGTCCAAGATCAATGGCGAACTGATCGGCGCGCAAGGCAAGCCGGTCGACATCGGCGGCTACTACATGCCTGATGCTGCCAAGACATCCGCCGCGATGCGGCCGAGCGCTACGCTCAACGCCGCGCTCGCTGCGCTCTGACGCGAAGTCCGGCGGCGACGCGCCGGCTCTCGAAAGGTGACTGCAAAAAAATGGCGAAGATCAAGGTCACCAACCCGATCGTCGAGATGGATGGCGACGAGATGACGCGGATCATCTGGCATCTCATCAAGGAAAAGCTGATCCGTCCTTATCTCGACATCGACCTGATGTATTTCGACCTCGGCATCGGCAAGCGCGACGAGACGCGCGACCAGATCACCATCGACGCCGCGGAAGCGACCAAAAAAGTCGGCGTCGCCGTCAAATGTGCCACCATCACGCCCGACGAAGCGCGCGTGAAGGAGTTTAATCTGCACGAGATGTACCGGTCGCCGAACGGCACCATCCGCAACATCCTCGGCGGCGTCATCTTCCGCGAGCCGATCATCTGCAAAAACGTGCCGCGGCTGGTGCCGGGGTGGACGCAGCCGATCATTATCGGCCGCCACGCCTACGGCGATCAGTACCGCGCCACCGACTTCAAGGTGCCGGGCAAGGGCAAGCTGTTCCTGACCTTCGTCGGCGACGACGGTCAGAAGATCGAACGCGAGGTCTTCGACTTCCCCGGCAGCGGGGTGGCGATGGCGATGTACAACCTCGACCACTCGATCAGCGACTTCGCGCGCGCGTCGATGAACTTCGCGCTCAATCGCGGCTATCCGCTCTATCTCTCGACAAAGAACACCATCGTCAAAGTCTATGACGGGCGCTTTAAGGACATTTTCCAGGACATCTTCGACAAGGAATTCAAGGACAAGTTCGCGCAGAAGAAGATTACCTACGAGCACCGGCTGATCGACGACATGGTCGCGTCATCGCTGAAATGGTCCGGCGGCTATGTCTGGGCGTGCAAGAATTACGACGGAGATGTGCAGTCGGACACGGTGGCCCAAGGCTACGGCTCGCTCGGCCTGATGACGTCGGTCCTGACCTCGCCCGATGGCAAGATCGTCGAAGCCGAGGCCGCGCACGGCACCGTGACTCGGCACTATCGCGAGCATCAGAAAGGCCGCGAGACTTCGACCAACTCGATCGCCTCGATCTTCGCCTGGACGCGCGGGCTCGCCCACCGCGCCAAGCTCGACAACAATGTCGAGCTGAAGACATTCGCCGACACGCTGGAGAAGGTCACGGTCGGCACGGTCGACGCGGGCTTCATGACCAAGGACCTGGCGCTGCTCGTCGGTCCCGACCAGGCGTGGCTCACGACGACCGGCTTCCTCGACAAGATCGACGAGAGCCTGAAGAAGGCGATGGCTTAACCGGGCGGCGGCGCCCGGCCGAGCGCTGCCGCAGGCCCGGTGACATTCGACCCGGCCGCGCTTATTTGAGTATGATGGCTGAGTCCCCCAAATTGCGCGGCACGTTCGTCAAAACGGCGCTGATCGCGGTACCGCTGTTGGCAATGTTGGTGGCGGCCGGCTGGTTTGCCGTTCGGGCGTGGCTCACGATCAGCGGACCACCGGTTCCGGCCACGGGCTATGCCGCCATGGCGATTGGCGTGGGTTTCTCGCTGGTGGTCGGCTGCGGACTGATGGCGCTGGTGTTCTATTCGAGCCGCCACGGCTACGACGAGCCCTATCGCCTGGACGACGACGATGCCGCATAGGGCCGCAGCTCAGCCATGCGCCGTCCCGGTGCGCATGTTGCATCGTCCTATTCGCCTCTCTAGTTTCCGCATGCAACTCCGCCTCATGGCCCAGCAAACGAGGATGCGATGACGCGCACGATCCGACTGCAAGGCGACAGCAATGCCCACGACCGGCCCTGGCGGGTCGCGGTCGAGCAGGGTTTCTTCGCCGCGGAGGGCCTCAATGTTGAATATTTCGAGGATAACCCGAAGGGCGCGGCGGGACGGGTGCAGGACTTTTCGCAGCGCTGGAAGGAGTCGCAACTGCAAAAGGGCGCGCTGGAAGTCTATCCGGTGTGTGAATGGGGCGCGATCGAGCGCGTGCAGTCGCTCGGCGGCGGCAAGATCATCGGGCTCGACACCACGGTGCGCACCGGCGCGCTGATGGTGCGCAAGCAATCCAAGATCGGCTCGGCCGCCGAGCTGCGCAATATTCCGATTGCAGTCACCTGGCACGCCGGCACGTTCTACGCCGCGATCGAGGTGCTGGAGGCCGCGGGCGTGCCGTTCGATGAGATCAAGCTGGTGCACGCCAACGACCGACTCGACGCGCTGCTCAGCGGCACGACCGAGGCGGCTGCACTGATGGAGCCGCTGGTGAGCCGTGCGCTCGCCGCCGGCGCACGCAAGATCGCCGATCTGCGCTGGCGCGGCGGCATCGTCGCCGGCGACGATGTCGACGACGAAACCGCGGGCAAGCTGCGGCGCGCGCTCAACCGCGCGATCGCTTGGTTGCGCGAAAACGAGGCGCGCTCGCGCGACGAGCTACTCCGCGATCTGCCGCCCGAGCAGCGTCAGGGCGGCCTGATGCCGGAGCTCGTGGGCGTCAACGCCTACCAACCCGATGAGTTTAAGGAAAAGGTCGACTGGATGATGGACCGCGGCTTCCTCAACAAGGAGCCAAAATACGCCGAAGTGGTCCGCAGCCGCGACTAGGCTACCCCTATCCGATTACCGCCGCGCGGCGGCAAGAAAAAAGCAAAACCCCGCAAAGCAAAGCTCCGACAAAGCAAAGCCCCCGGCGAGGACGCGCCGGGGGCTGCAAGCCATCGGGGGAAAGCTGAAGATGGTGACAAAGCCTTTCCTCCGAAGGCAAGACGCAATTAACCACACGATTACGGCGGTAAATAGCGTCGGCCGCAATTGCACAAAATGATAGTAAATTTTCTTTGAACGCTTCGGCCTTTCCATAAACTTCAGATAAACGGCGGAACCTTTGCCCTAAGCTTGGGCCCACCCCCGGGCATGGGCGTCATGCCCGCCGATACGAGCCGATCACAATAATTCGTTTGCCGGCGCATTGCGCTTGCCACCGCGCGGCGGCAAAACAACGCGTCGGCATCGGACGTTGGACCGGCACCTGCGCACGGCGGATTTTTTGGAGCACTCACAGCTCAAGTTCTCGATCATGCGGCGCGAACTGCGCGGCCTTTTCGCTGCGCTTTTGATGATCGTCGCAACGACGCTCATCGCGGTGTTCCTGCGCCACTATGCGGGCATCCTGCGCGGCTCGGTGCTCTATCTCGTCCCGGTGATGCTGCTCGGCTACAATTACGGCGTCATCCCGGCGCTGATCACCGCCGTCGCCGGCGTCGTGCTGTCCGGCTATCTGTATTTCGCGCAGCTCTACAGCTTCAGGGTGGCGTCGCCGCAGGAGATCTTGAATTTCCTGCTGTTCATGATCGTCGCCGTCGTGGTGTCGCACCTGTCGAGCTCCGCCAAGCGGCACATCACGATCGCGCGCAAGCGCGAGCGCGAGATGAGCGACCTTTACGCGTTCTCACGCCGTCTGGCCGCAGCGCCAAGCGCCTCCGAAATTTTCGTCGCCATCCAGAATCATCTGGCCAATCTGGTCCAACGCAAGGTCGTGCTGCTCGGCGCCGCCGAGGCGGGCAACGCCGACGACGTGCCTGAGCGGGTCCGCGCCCAGGTCAACCGGGTCGAGCAGAATGAAGGCACCGAGCGCACCGTGGACGACGGCAACGGCAACATCTGGCTCATTCGCCGCGTGTCGCGCAAGACCCCGGATTTCGGCATGGTCGCAGTCGACCTCGGCAATGTCTCGGGTGAGGCGCTGGCCGACGTTCGCGGCCGCATCGATGATGTGCTGGCTGACGCCGCGGCGACGCTCGAGCGGCTCGACGTCGGGCGCGCACTCGACGAAGCCAAGATGCGCTCGGAGACCGAGCTTTTGCGCGAGGCGCTGATCGGTTCGGTATCGCACGAATTGCGCACCCCGCTCGCCTCCATTCTCGGCGCCGCCACGATCTTGTCGAACGCACCGGCGCTTGCCGCCGACAGCCGCCTGCACGAACTCGCCGGCGTGGTCCGCGATGAAGCGGAGCGGCTTAACGCCGACATCCAAAACCTGCTCGACGCAACCACCATCAGCCGCCAGCAGGTGCGGCCGAAGCCGCAATGGATCGAGCCGGTCGATATCGTCAACGCGGCGATCGAGCATCGCCGGCGCCGCCTTGCCGGTCACCCGGTGACGCTCGACCTCGATTCGAACCTGCCTATCGTGCACGCAGATCCCGCGCAGGTCGAACAAGCGCTGGTGCAGATACTCGACAACGCCGCCAAATATTCGCCCGAAGCCGCGCCGATACGCGTCACCGCCCGTGCCGACGCCCACATCGCCGTGCTGGCGGTGCACGATTGCGGCAGCGGGGTCACCGGCGAGGAGAAGATGCAGATCTGCGAACGGTTCTTCCGCGGCTCGCGCCAGGCAGCGACGACGTCCGGCTCCGGGCTCGGGCTGTGGATCGCCAACGCCTTCGTCACCGCCAACGGTGGCGAACTCGAAGTAGAGAGCGAGGGGGCCGATCGCGGAACGACCGTCTCGATCCGGCTGCCCGGGCTGCCGGAGCCTAAGTCCGCCGAGCCGTCTTCGATTGAATCGGGTCCGGCCGAGCCTATATCGGCCGCGCCCGCCGGAACCCAAGCCCTAACCGGCGAGCCGGCGCCGCTGGAGGTCAGCGTCGATGAATGAAATCCCCCCCGTCGTGCTCGTCGTTGACGACGAGATCCAGATTCGCCGCTTTCTGCGCGCCGGCTTCGAGCTTGACGGCTTCGCCGTGACCGAGGCGGAAACCGGCGCCGAGGCGCTGCGCGCCACCACGCTCAAGCCGTCGGACCTGGTCATTCTCGATCTCGGCCTGCCCGACATGGATGGGGCCGATGTGCTGGAGCGGCTGCGCTCCTGGTCGAGCGTACCGCTGATCGTCTTGTCGGTGCGTGGCAGCGAGGCCGAGAAGGTCCGCCTGCTCGAGCTTGGCGCCGATGACTACGTGGTCAAGCCGTTCGGCATGGCCGAGCTTTTGGCACGCGCCCATTCGGCGATGCGGCGCCAGATGCGCTCGGCGCGCGGCGAGCCGGTGGTCAAATTCGGCGCGCTTTCGATCGACTTCACCGCGCGGGCGGTGTTCGTCAACGATCGCCGGCTGATGCTGACGCCGAAGGAATACCGGCTGTTGCAGACGCTCGCCCAGCACTCCGGCAACGTCGTCACCCATCAGTTCCTGCTGCGCGAGGTCTGGGGCGACGAGCATGTCGACGACACCCATTACTTGCGCATTTTCGTGCGCAAGCTGCGGCGCAAGATCGAGAACGACCCGACCCAGCCGCATATCCTGCTGACCGAGCTCGGTGTCGGCTATCGGCTGGTCTCCGCCGACGCCCCGGATGCGCCTGACGCCCGGTCTGAGCCTGCCACGACCGCTCACCCGGCTTAGCCGGGGCAAATCAAGGCATCGACCCATCTCCGCTCATTCCTGCGCACGCGGGAATCCAGCCAAACTCGGTGGAATGCAGCGACAATCTCCAGGGTCCCCGCTTTCGCGGGAGCGGGCGGATAGTGATAACCGACTGGTCAACGGCGATCGCCGGTTCTCACACCGTCGGAAGGTTTACCAATACCCATTTGAACGATAGCGGTTTTTACCATCTTTTCAGAAAAGCGGCGAAATCCGGGCAATTCTAGGGCATAGATTTTTTTCGAATTGAACCAATTTGTTTCAAACCAGTTACCGCCTCACAGCGACAAACGGGCAAGCGGGAGGGAAGACCCGCTCAGAACACCCCATCGGACGGCGCCAACCGTCACACGAAAAGCAGGGACAAATAGCCATGATTTCCGGAAACCGCTTCACCCGCAGCTTTGCATTTGCGCTGGTCGCCGCTTCCGCCACTCTCGCCGCCTCCACCTCCAACGCCGCTGCGCCACGCTATGACGGCCTGTGGAGCGTTTCGATCGTCACGGAGAAGGGCGATTGCGACCGCGGTTATCGCTATCCGGTCCGCATCAATCACGGCGTGCTGGTCAATGGCGGCTCCGATCCATTCACCATCTCGGGCCGCGTTGCCCCGTCCGGCGCCATCACCGTCACCGTCAGTCACGGTGATCAGAGCGCCACCGGCGCCGGCCGGCTCGCTGGCGACGAAGGCGAAGGTCACTGGTCGGGCGGCTCCTGCTCCGGCACCTGGAGCGCCGAGCGCCGCAGCTCGTAACTGATTTCGCCCTCTCCGCACCTCCGGGGAGAGGGTCTTACTCGGGAGCGTCCCTCCGTCCCGCTCCTGCGATCAAGCGATCAGGCCGTCCCCCCGGTCGCTTCCAAACGAAAAAGCCTCTCCTCCGTCCCGAGGAGAGGTTTTTTGTTGGGCTTATGCCAATAGACCCTGACGCGTCATGCCCGCACTCGTGCCGGGCATCCACGTCTTAAAACATCGAGAATTCCGAAGACGTGGATGGCCGGGCCTTCGCCGCGCCGAAGCGGCTACGGCCGCGCAGGCGGGACAAGCCCGGCCATGACGCAAGCCGGCTATGACGAAGGTATCATCCCTCTGCGGCGTCGTCGTCATCGCTCTTGTCGGCTTCGCTCTTGTCGGCTTCCTCACCAGCCAGAATCTTTTCGGCGATCAGGCCGGAATTCTGCCGGATCGCGACCTCGATCTTGGCGGCAATGTCGGGATTGGTTTTCAGAAACGTCTTGGCGTTCTCGCGGCCCTGGCCGATGCGCTGGCTGTCATAAGAGAACCAGGAGCCGGATTTCTCCACCACGCCGGCCTTGACGCCGAGATCGATCAGTTCGCCATTCTTGGAGACGCCCTCGCCGTACATGATGTCGAATTCGACCTGCTTGAACGGCGGCGCCAGCTTGTTCTTGACCACCTTGACGCGGGTCTGATTCCCGACCACCTCGTCACGCTCCTTGATGGCGCCGATGCGCCGGATATCAAGCCGCACCGAGGCATAGAATTTCAGCGCATGCCCGCCGGTCGTGGTCTCGGGCGAGCCGTACATAACGCCGATCTTCATGCGGATCTGGTTGATGAAGACCACCATCGTATTGGAGCGGTTGATCGAGGCGGTGAGCTTGCGCAGCGCCTGACTCATCAGGCGCGCCTGCAGGCCGGGCTGGCTGTCGCCCATCTCGCCTTCGAGCTCGGCCCGCGGCACCAGCGCCGCCACCGAATCGATCACCAGCACATCGACCGCGCCGGAGCGCACCAGCGTGTCGGCGATTTCCAGCGCCTGCTCGCCGGCGTCGGGCTGCGAAATCAACAGATCGTCGACATTGACCCCGAGCTTGCGCGCATAGATCGGGTCGAGCGCATGCTCGGCGTCGATGAAGGCGCAGATGCCGCC
This sequence comes from Xanthobacteraceae bacterium, assembly GCA_049300295.1. Lineage (GTDB taxonomy): Bacteria > Pseudomonadota > Alphaproteobacteria > Rhizobiales > Xanthobacteraceae > BOG-931. The sequence goes on along the minus strand of JBAQJL010000077.1, from coordinate 978 downwards.
CTTCTTTTGCGCCTCGGCAAGGGTATGCAGCGCTAGCGTGGTCTTGCCCGACGATTCGGGCCCGTAAATCTCCACCACGCGGCCGCGCGGCAGGCCGCCGATGCCGAGCGCGATGTCGAGCCCGAGCGAGCCGGTGGACACGGTGTCGATGTCCATCGAGTGCATGTTCTTGCCGAGCCGCATGATCGACCCCTTGCCGAAATTGCGCTCGATCTGCGAGAGCGCGGCATCAAGGGCCTTCGATTTATCCATGGACGATCCTTCGACGAGACGAAGCGCTGCACTCATTGGTCGTGCTCCTTATGGCCGGGATTCGACAAGCTCACAACGGACTGCCGACAAAGATCGCTGTCCCCTACTTGCCGGCCCCCGCGGCCGTTTCCGTGTTGCGGTTCGGGTTACCCCGTTCCTTGGCAATGGCGATTGGCGCAACGTACATGATCTGTTCTATGTTCGCAATATGTTCTTGGATGACCGATAGGGAAATATCATATACGATATAAATATTCAACGGCAGGAGAAACACTATGGCGACAAGGCCCAGATCGGCCCCCTCTTGGGAGGAACGGACAAAGCGATTCCTCAAAGCCGAATTGGCCCGAACGGACATAGGCTACCGGGAGTTGGCCGAACGGCTGGAAAAACAGGGGTTGCGCGAGACTGAAGCCAGCATCGCTAATAAGATTAGCCGGGGGACGTTTTCCGCGACGTTCCTCCTGGCGTCACTGAAGGCAATTGAGCGTGAACGGGTGAGTCTGCAGGACATCTGATTCACCCCACATACGGATGACTTATGCCATGCTTGGCTGTCGGGGCCTTCCAGTCTGGCGATGGCGTCAACAGCAATTGCGGATGTAGTCTTCCGTGAAGAACGCTATTTTCAGACGGGCAGCGATTTTGACTGGGCGAAGAGGACCGCCAGAATGAAGCGTAAAAAATCGTTCAACCACTTGATGAGGCGTCGGAAGTTGTAGCCGG
>JBAQJL010000076.1:0-14296 GCA_049300295.1 Xanthobacteraceae bacterium | reverse complement strand
CGATACATCGGCCGTCTCCATCAATTCCTGCGGTCAAATCGTCGTTGACCGAACGGTTCGGTCATTAATAATAGCGGATAGTGGCACTGTCAATATTGACCGAACGGTTCGGTCAAACTATGTTGGTGGACGGAGGAATTCCGTTAGATTTCAGCCGCTTGACGGCTTGGAACAACGGAAGACGCCAAAAAGGACGATAAAAATGATCGAGCAAGCCACTTTGCCGCGGGCGGCGACCACGGAAAGCGACGAGGTGAATGCCAAGCGGTGCCAGATCATCGAAGGCGCCCGCGCCGTGTTCCTGGCGCAGGGCTTTGACGCTGCCAGTATGAACGACATCGCCCGCGCGGCCGGCGTCTCCAAGGGCACGCTCTACGTCTATTTCGAGAACAAGGAGGAGCTGTTCGAGGCCATCGTCGAGGAGGAGTGCGATGCCCAGGCCGAGGGCATCTTCGACCTCAATCCGAACGACCACGATGTCGGCGCGGTGCTGACGCGGCTCGGCATCGCCTATGTCAAATTTTTGTGCCGGCCCGAGAAGGCGTCGGTGATTCGCACCGTGATCGCCATCGCTGACCGCATGCCCGAGGTCGGCCGCCGGTTCTACGAGTCCGGACCGGAATGCGGCATTGCGCGGCTTGCCGACTATCTGGCCGCGCAGGTCGAGGCCGGCGTGCTCGCTGTCGAAGACTGCAAGATCGCCGCGGCGCAGTTCATGGAGTCGACCCATGCCATGCTGTTCAAGCCGATCGTCTTCAACTTCGCGTCTGCGCCCACCCAGGAGCAGGTCGAACGCAGCGTCGGCATTGCAGTAAAGGTATTCCTCGCCGCCTACCGGACGGCTTCGCTATGCTCGTGATGATACCGCTCGGCTACGAATGTTTGGCCGCTTCGCGGTGGATCGAATAGCGCATGTCGGCCTTGTCGCCCTGCCAATAGAACGTGTAGTCGGCCACCACGGTGCCGCCGTCCGGCAGCGGCATCGCGGCGTTACACACGACTTTATCTTTGCTCGATGAAACAGTCTTGATCGGCGCGTAGCGTATCGGTTCGAGCTTCAGTTGCTTGAGCACTTGGCCAAGCGTCTGCTGCGCCATCGCCGAGTCGCACTCCGGAAGCACCAGACGATCGCGCAGCCCGCGGTAGAGAATCACCCCGGCCACGGCGAGCACCGGAATACCGAGCAGGCGGGCGATCGTGCGATAGGGCCTGTGAGGCGTTCCCGGCCGGGAAGAAGACCACCGTCTGGCGCGGATCGGGGCAGCGGGCTTGTTTGGCGGAGAACTGTCCGAGGTCATCCGCGCCCTCACTCACACGTCCTTGGCAATCTGTTCGGTCATCTTCTTGGCGTCGCCGAGCAGCATCATGGTGTTGTCGCGATAGAACAGCGGATTATCGATGCCGGCATAGCCGGAGGCGAGCGAGCGCTTGTTGAACATCACCGTGCCGGCCTTCCACACCTGCAACACCGGCATGCCGTAGATCGGCGAGGTCTTGTCTTCTTCGGCCGCCGGATTGGTCACGTCGTTGGCGCCGATCACGTAGGCCACGTCGGCCTGCGCGAATTCCGAATTGATGTCCTCGAGCTCGAACACCTCGTCGTAGGGCACGTTGGCCTCGGCCAGCAGCACGTTCATGTGGCCGGGCATGCGGCCGGCCACCGGATGAATGGCGTATTTGACCTCGACGCCTTCAGCTTTCAGTTTGTCGCCCATTTCGCGCAGCGCATGCTGTGCCTGCGCCACCGCCATGCCGTAGCCCGGCACGATGATGACCTTCGAGGAATTCTTGAGAATGTAAGCGGCGTCCTCGGCCGAGCCGAGCTTGACCGGCCGCTGTTCGCCGCCCGCGGCAGGGCCTGCGACTTCTCCGCCGAACCCGCCGAGAATGACGGAAATGAACGAGCGGTTCATGCCCTTGCACATGATGTAGGACAGGATCGCGCCCGACGAGCCGACCAGCGCGCCGGTGATGATGAGCGCGGTGTTCTCCAGCGTGAAGCCGATGCCGGCCGCCGCCCAGCCGGAATACGAATTGAGCATCGAGATCACGACCGGCATGTCGGCGCCGCCGATCGGAATGATGATCAGAATGCCGAGCAGGAACGAGACCGCTGCGATGCCCCAGAAGCCGATGTGTTGCTGCGCCTGGAAGAACCAGACGATCAGCGCAATCAAGCTCAACGCCAGCGCGAGATTGATGACGTGACGGCCCGGCAGCACGATTGGCTTGCCGCTCATGCGGCCTGAGAGTTTCAGGAACGCGATCACCGAGCCGGTGAATGTGATGGCGCCGATAGCCACGCCGATCGACATTTCGATCAGGCTTTGGCCGTGGATTGCGCCGACCGTGCCGATGCCGAACGCGGTCGGCGCATAGAGCGCGCCGGCCGCCACCAGCACCGCCGCCATGCCGACCAGCGAGTGGAACGCGGCGACCAGTTCCGGCATCGAGGTCATCGGCACGCGCCGCGCGATCACCGCACCGGCGCCGCCGCCGATCGCCATGCCGACTACGACCAGAACCCAGGCCGAAAACGAAGCCGGCGGATGTGAAGCAAGCGTGGTGACGATCGCGATCGTCATGCCGATCATGCCGAGCAGATTGCCGCGTCGGCTGGTCTCGGGGTGCGACAGGCCGCGCAGCGCCAGGATGAACAGAACGCCGGCGACCAGATAGCAGACTGCGGTGAGGTCGGCGCTCATCGATGGGCCCTCATTGTCATCATCCGCGAAAGCGGATGATCCAGTAATCGCAGGCGGACGTCGTCAGCTTTGGAATTTGGGAATACTGGATGCCCCGCCTTCGCGGGGCATGACAGCATCAACAGGCCCCCGCTCATTTCTTCTCTTTCCTATGGAACATGCTGAGCATGCGCTGCGTCACCAGGAAGCCGCCGAAAATGTTAACCGACGCGAACATGAGCGCGACGAAGCCGAGCGCGCGCGCCCAGATCGGCCCGCTATCGTTCGACGCCAGCGCAACGCCGACGGCGAGCAGCGCGCCGACCACGATCACCGAGGAGATGGCGTTGGTCACCGACATCAGCGGAGTGTGCAGTGCCGGCGTCACCGACCACACCACGTAATAACCGACGAACACGGCGAGGACGAAAATCGACAGCCGGAACACGAACGGATTGACGATCTCGCCTCCCGCCGCCGGCGCGTCGGGCAGCGCTGCCGCTATGGTGCTGACCTGGCTGAGGATCGAAAGAGTGACCATGCGGGGTCTCCGTTTATTTATTCCCCTCCCCCTTGTGGGGAGGGGTTAGGGGTGGGGGTCGGGAGGTTGAACGCGCGAGCATTGACGCATGTGCCCCACCTCACGACCCCCACCCCGCCCTCCCCACAAGGGGGAGGGAAAAGAAACTTACGCTGCGCTTTTTGGCGCGAAATTCGGATGCACGACCGCGCCGTCGCGGGTCAGGGCCGTGGCCTTGACGATGTCGTCGTCCCAGTTGACGGCGAGCGCTTTGGTTTTCTTGTCGATCATGATTTCGAGGAACGCGTAAAGGTTCTTCGCGTAGAGGCTTGATGCCGTGGCGGCGAGCCGGCCCGGTACGTTGCGGTAGCCGACGATCTTGACGCCGTTGCGCTCCGCCACCGCGTCGGGCTCGACGCCTTCGACATTGCCGCCGCGCTCGACCGCAAGATCGACGACCACGGAGCCAGGCCGCATCGATTCGACCATGTCCTTCGTGATCAATCGCGGCGCCGGCCGGCCGGGAATAAGCGCGGTCGTGACGACGATGTCCTGCTTCTTGATGTGGTCGGCGACCAAAGCCGCTTGCTTCGACTGGTAGCCCTTCGACATTTCCTTGGCGTAACCTGCGGCCGTCTCGGCGGCTTTGAATTCCTCGTCCTCGACGGCGATGAACTTGGCGCCAAGGCTCTCGACCTGCTCCTTGGCGGCCGGCCGCACGTCGGTTGCGGTAACGATGGCGCCGAGCCGACGCGCGGTGGCGATCGCCTGCAGGCCGGCGACACCCGCGCCCATGATGAAGACGCGGGTCGCAGGCACAGTTCCGGCAGCGGTCATCATCATGGGCAGCGCGCGCCCGAACACGGCGGCGGCGTCGATCACGGCACGGTAGCCGGCAAGATTCGCCTGGCTGGAGAGCACGTCCATTCCCTGGGCGCGGGTGATGCGCGGCAACAACTCCATTGCAAAGGCGGTGATGCCCGCGTCCGCCATGGCGCGTAGCGCATCGTCGTGCCCGTACGGGTCCATGATGGCGACGGCGAGCGCACCCTTCTTCATGCGGGACAGCGTCGCTTGATCGGGGCGCCGCACCATGAGGACGACATCGGCGCCGTCGAGCGCGTCGGGCGTCACGTTGGCGCCGGCGTCCTTGTAATCGGTGTCGCGGATGCCGGATTTCAGACCGGCGCCGGGCTCAATGGCGACTTCGGCGCCAAGGGCGATCATTTTTTTGACGGTCTCGGGGGTTGCCGCCGCCCGGGGCTCCGCGGTGTCACTCTCACGCGCGACGGCAATGCGCATTTCGCTCCTCTTTGGGTGAGAAAGCCCCTCGATTGCGGTGGACGCTAAACCGAGCAGATCAGCAACAGCAGGAGCGAGATGACGACCATGACGGCGCCGGGCAGCCGCGAACCGGTGGCGAGGTCATGGCCGGCGATAATGGTGGCCACGATCAAAATGCCGGTCATGACGCCCCAGTGGCCGACGACGGTGCCGATGACGAGCGCGAGCACGACATTGATGATGTGGCAGATGCCGACCACTGCGAAATGGATAAAGTTTTCGTAGGTCTGCACATGCGCGGGATAATCGTTCCCCGCCGCACTGGCATATTCGACGTCGCCGTGGTCCGCCATCACATCCTCCGAGCCCGCCCTTGCGCGCCGACTTAGCGTAATCGCGTGTGCAGAGCAACCGCACAGCCGCCCGTAAGGCGCACTGGGGCGCGCTTGCCGGCCGAACGCCGAATCCCTACTGTTATGCGGAGGATCGCAATAACGGAAACGTACAATGCTGCGCAGAGAGCAGAACGACCTTCTCACCGAGACCGGCCCCGGTACGCAGATGGGGCAATTGTTCCGCAGCTATTGGCTGCCAGCGCTACTCGCCGACGAACTGCCCGAAAACGACTGCCCGCCGGTGCGGGTCAAGCTTCTGTCCGAGCGCCTGCTGGCGTTTCGCGATTCGGAAGGCCGATACGGCCTGATCGACGAGTTCTGTGCCCATCGCGGCGTCTCGCTGTGGTTCGGCCGTAACGAGGAGGGCGGACTCCGCTGCCCCTATCACGGCTGGAAGTACGACGTTACCGGGCAGTGCATGGACGTGCCGTCCGAGCCAGTCGAGAGCGGTTTCTGCAAGAAGGTCAAGCTCACCTCCTATCTGCTGGTGAAACGTGGCGAGGTGCTGTGGGCCTATATGGGGCCGCTCGACAAGAAGCCGCCGCTGCCCGAATGGGAATTCGCGATGGTGCCTGCGGAACAGACCTTCGCGTCGAAGCGGCTGCAAGAGTGCAACTGGCTGCAGGCCATGGAAGGCGGCATCGATTCGAGCCATGTGTCGTTTCTGCACCGCGGCGATCTTGGGTCCGATCCGCTGTTCAAGGGCGCCAAGGGCAACCAATACAACCTCTCCGACATGCAGCCGCATTTCGAGGTAGTCGAGATGCCGGGCGGCCTGTTCATCGGCGCGCGTCGCAATGCCGAGGACGGCAAATACTATTGGCGCATTACGCCGTGGGTGATGCCGTGCTTCACCATGATCCCGCCGCGCGGCGATCATCCGGTGCACGGCCATTTCTGGGTGCCGATCGACGACGAGAATTGCTGGGCCTGGTCGTACGACTTTCACCCGGTGCGGGCGTTGACCAAGGTCGAACTCGACGCCATGAAGGACGGGCAGGGCATCCACTGCAAATACACACCCGGCACGTTCCGGCCGCTCGCCAACAAGGACAACGATTATCTGATCGACCGCGCGGCGCAGAAGGCCGGCAAGACCTATAGCGGCGTTGCCGGCTTCGCCATGCAGGATGCGTCGCTGCAGGAAAGCATGGGTCCGATCTGCGATCGCACCAAGGAAAACCTGGTCTCCACCGACAACGGCATCATCATGGCGCGGCACCGGTTGATGCGCGCCGCCAAGGCGCTGGCCGACAAAGGTACGGTGCCGCCGGGCGTCGATCCCGAGCACCAGAAGATCCGCTCGTGCTCGGTGGTTCTGCCGCCCGACGTGGCGTTCAAGGACGGCGCCAAGGAAGCCTTGAAGTTCAAGCCGGGCATGGCGCAGACCACGGTGTGACGCGCCGGGCAGGCCGATGGACGAGCCGGATCACGCGGAAAAGCGGAACCTAACCGGCGTCTGGAACGGTCTCTATACCTATCGGGATGGCCGTTCGACATCGTTCGTGGCGACGTTGATCGAATCCGGTGGCTCGCTGAGTGGGACGACCCATGAGCCGAGCACGACTGCTCCCGGTGCGATGCTATTGGGCAGTCTCGTCGGCGCGCGCAGCGGCCCGGCGGTGACGTTCACCAAGACCTACGAGCAGCCCGATGTCTTCCACCGCAGCCCGATCCGCTATGAAGGCGTCCTCAATGGCGAAAACACCGAGATCGAAGGGCGCTGGACCATCATGCGGTTCTGGTCCGGCAAGTTTCTGATGGTCCGTTCCCCCGGCCAAGCGACGAAAGCCGAGCGCAAGGCGTACGAGCGCACCTAAAGCGCTTCTCGATTATGTTGAATCGGGAATCGCTCTGGCTTAATAAATTTGATCGCATTTTCTTCGGAAAACCCGTCGCCGCTTTTCCGGAAAATCCTCTAAAAGCACGCGCGTCGGATTGATTTTCGCGGTTCCCCGCGATAGCGTCGCGTTTGCGGTTGCAAGCCGCCCCCGGGCCCGCGGGAAGGGTTGAACCCACTTGCTCATTTCAGACAGCGCTTAGCGCCTTTGTGCAGCCGGTATTGCGGGCCGTCGGCGGTGATGCACGGAGGTCCGCAATGAGACTGCCCGAGCGGTCGAATCTCGACCATCTGAAGAAACAAGCCAAAGACCTGATCCGATTGTACCGCGACCGCGATCCCGAAGCGGTCGCACGGTTTCGCCATGCATTGCTCGCGGCTGCTGGGCGCAGCGACGACGAGATCGCGGCGCTCAATCTGCGTCTGCACGATGCACAGTCATGTGTGGCGCTCGAGTACGATTTCGCGTCGTGGGCGGATCTTCGGCGATATGTCGAAATACAAGGGGCGTTCCGCAACGATCGCGCGGCGCGCGTGCGGTATTGGCTGAGCGTCGTTTATTCGGGCGACGTCGACGGCCGAGGAATCGATCGCGCAAGGCCGCGCGTTGCGGCGAGGATGCTTGCAGAGCATCCCGATATCGCATCCGGTGATCCCTATCTTGCGTGCGCCGTCGGCGATGAAGAGGCGCTGCGGGTGGCGACAAAGCTGGATCCAGCCTGGGTCAACCGGCAGGGCGGCCCGCTGCGATTGCCGCCGCTCGTCGCGATCACGCACTCGAGTCTGTGCCAGGTGCCGGAGTTTCGTGAACGCCTGCATCGGTGCGCGCGATTTCTGCTTTCGGCGGGCGCGGATGCGAACCAGAAATTCGGCCTTCGTTGGCCGCCGGCATCGGTGAGTGCGCCGGACGACGATCACCCGCTGTCGGCACTCTACGGCGCGGCGGGAAGGAATCACGATCTTGAGTTGACGAAAATGTTGCTCGAAGCGGGCGCCGATCCCAATGATGGCGAATCGCTCTATCACTCGCTTGAGAGTTTCGTCTGCACCCGCGTGCTGCTGGAGCATGGCGCGCGCATCGCCGGCAGCAATGGGCTTTACCACGCGCTGGACTTCGACAATCTCGCTGCGCTTGAACTCCTGCTCCAGTACGGCGCCGATCCAAACCAGCCTGCGCCGAGCCCGGCGACCGCTGAATGGGGCTCGCCGCTGCTTTGGGCCATCAAACGACGGCGCTCGCTGCGGCATGTCGCGACGTTGTTGAAGGCAGGGGCCGATCCCTTAGCATCGACGCGGAGCGGCGTCAGCGCCTACAGCCTGGCCTTGCAGCTCGGATTGGGCGAGCTCGCCGAGCTCTTGCGCGATCACGGGGGCGGGACGCCGGTCTCCGAGGAAGAGGAGTTTGTCGCCGCCTGTGCGCGCGGTGACGATGCGGAAGCGCAGCGCATTCGTTCCAGACGGCCGGACCTGCCTGGTTCGCTCGGCGAGGCGCGCCTGCGATTGTTGCCGGATTTGGCATCCGAGGGCGCCGAAGAGGGCGTGAGACTCATGGTCAAGCTCGGCTGGCCGATTGCAGTCCGTGGCGGCGATTGGGATGCGTCCGCGCTCAATCTCGCGGTGTTCTGGGGCAATGCGGCATTGACCCGCTTCCTGCTCGAACACGGCGCGAGCTGGAAGGAAGAGCACGGCTATGGCGACAATGCTTCCGGAACGCTCAGCTGGGCGTCATGCAACGAGCCGGTCGAAGGCGGCGACTGGGTTGGCTGTGCGAAGGCGCTGCTTGAGCATGGCATGCCGCGGGCGCACCCAGATCCCGAAAGCCCGGACTGCGTACTTATCGCTGGTCGCAGAAAGCGCTATTCCGACGAGGTCACCGACGTCTTGCTGGAAGGACGCGGCCCGCTGTGAAGCAAGAGCGCTGGTTGCGGGGCGCGAAGGCGTTTGAGCGCGCGTGATTCATAGCCGCATCTCGTCAATCACGAGAGCCGCCATGCTGAGTTCGCCATCTGTCACGTAGTGGTTGACGTGCTCGGACAAGCGCTGCCCGGCGCGATACGCAATCGGTTCGCCGATCACGTGGATGCTGCTCAGTTCGGTGATGATGAAGTCGCGCTCGATATTCGTATCGGCGTCGGTGGCGTGGGTGATCTTGAATGTGAGACGCGTAAAGGAGAACCCCGTGTCCTTTGTGCCGGCGCCGACCCACAGTGCGCGTGAGTCAGCCGGCGGCAGGTCGCTGCTGCGCCAAAACTGCGCGCGGCCCAGGCTCGCTTCGTGCGCAAGGCTCAAGGCCCAGAAGCGCACATGGTGGCGCCGGCGCGGGCTGTTGTTGATGCACTTTTGAAAGCCGATGTCCTGGCCGCGTCCGAACAGATAAAGCGTGCTGAACGGCGCCGTCGGATAGGGCGTGTTGAACAGGAAAGCCTGGATCATGCGCCAGGAACTTTTAAGCCCGAGCTGGTCGGCCTCGTGCCAGCCGGCCGCCGCAAAGGCAGCGCGCAGTTGCGCCAGCGTGCCGACCAGCACGACATTGACGGGGTCGCCGGGAAGGCCGTCGCCGGTCACCGTGTAGCTCGGAACGCGCTTGCGGCGCAGAATGGCGAGGCCGAGATGAACGCTGCGCGGCAGAATGAGATAAGCCGCAATAGCGTAGCTGAGCGCCAGCGCCAGCACCGAGGGCACCCGGCGATCGACCCAGCGGAACACAAAGACGATCAGCCAGACAGTGAGGATGCCCAGCCCCACCACCAGCGCACGCTGAAAAAAGCGAATAAGTGCTCGCTCCATCGCGCTACCTCATAGCGCATTGGACGATGGGCCCGCTAGGCGCCGTCGTTCTGTGTCGCTGCGTTTCGTCCCGCAATAAAACCCTGGCAGGCGGCGCGGGGCAGGCCATGCATGGAAAAGCCGCCCGCCGATTCGCCGCCGCAATAGAGGCCTGGGATGACCTCGCCCTTCATATCGATCACTTGGCAGCGCGCATTGATGCGCAAGCCGGCGCGGGTGTCGTGGATCACCGGCGTTGCCCAGGCGGCGTAGAAGGGCGGCTTGGCGATTTTATAGCGCGGCGTGGGTTTGCCGAAATCGGCGTCCTTACTGGCGTCGACGAATGAATTATAGCGTTCGACCGTGGCGCGGAGATTTTGCGGCGGCATCGGCACGCGCTGGTATTTCATCACGACCTTGCGCGCCAGTTCGTCGAGCGAATCCGCGCTGAAAAAGAGTCCGGCGGCGCTGTCGACGTGCGGCGGAGTTGGATTCCACTTTTCTCGCGCACAAGCCTCTGCATCGAAGATCGCCCAGATCGGGCCGCCGCCATTGTGGCCGTCGCCGATGCCGGCCAACGCCGCGTTGATGAAATTGTTCGGATTATAGTTGCGGTTCTTGGCGTTGAGATAGCTGCCCGGCTCGTACGGATCGACTGTCTTGTAGCTCGAATAGGTAAAATGGTGGCCGGTCTCGTCATAGAAGCGCCGGCCCAGCATGTTGACCAGGATCACGTCCTGCCAGTCCTTGACCGCGAGCCCGATCGCGCCGGCCTTGGCGAACACTTCGCTGTCCGGATACCAGCGCACATTCACATAACCATACTGGCAGCCGATGGCGCCCGGCTTGGTGATGCCGGAACCGAATTCGCCGGTGTAGTTGAACGCGCCCCACAAAGCCGCGCCGACGTCCATGGCGGCGAGTTCGCCGCTGGCGTCCTGATCGGACCACGGCATGCCGGCAAGCCCGCAATATTCCTCGGTGAGCCGCGGATCGAACATGCGGCGGAAATTGACGTTGCCAGTCGAGCCGCCGGTGGCGACGATCACGGCCTTGCGGGCGTGAAAGTTGCGTGTTGCGCCCTTATGGTCGACGGCAATGCCGGTGACGCGGCCGGATTTCGGCGTCTCACGGTGGATCGCGGTCATGCGGTGTTCGAGCAGAATCTCGATGCCGGCCTTGCGCGCGGCGGCTTCGAGCGGGCGGATCAGGCCGGCGCCGGCGCGGATTTCGTCGTCGTCGGGCGCGGCGGGTCCGCCGGTATGCACCATCGGCCAGTCCTCGACCGAGATCTGCATGGTGCGGAGCGCCGACGCGCCGATCTCATGGCCGACGCTGTTCGGCTTGCGGTCGATGACTTTCACGCCGTGCGCCAGCAGAAATTCGAAGGTCGGCACGCTGTTGTCGGCAAACGCGCGGATGATCTCGCGGTCGTTATACCGATAGGGCGGAAAGCCGTTCGGCTCGACCACCGACCAGTCGGTGAGATCGTTGAAGAACAGATCGGGCGAATCCGCGATGCCGTGTTTCTTCTGGTAGGACGTACCCCCGCCGAGCGGCAGATTGCCGCCCGAGGTGATGGCGTGGCCGCCGACGTGATTTTCGGCCTCGACCATGATCACCGAAGCGCCGGCCTCGCGCGCCACGATGGCGGCCGGAAATCCCGCCGCGCCCGTTCCGATCACGACCACGTCGGCTACGCGGTCCCACTTCTCCACGCTCATGAACCCCTCGTCGCTCCGCACCCCTTCGCAAGGGCGCGGAGACTAACAGCATTCCGCGTTTTGTGTCATGGGAGGCAAGTCGCCACGCGAGGGATAATGCCATGCCGGATTTCGTCGCCACTCATCGACTCACCGAGGACGCGAGCCTGAAGATGCTGCAGGCCGGAGTCGCCAAGGCGAACGCGCTCAACTGCAAGGTCTCGCTCGCGGTGGTGGACGCGAGCTGCCGGCTAATCGCCTTCCTGATGATGGATGGCGCGCGGCATTTCTCGATCATCACCACCAAGCGCAAGGCCATCACCGCGGCGTCGCAGCGGCAGCCGACCGGCTATGCGCCGGAGGAGAATGCGCTGTCCATGGCGGTGCGCATGGGCGACTTCACCAACGTGCCGGGCGGCTTTCCGATCACGATCGGCGGCCAGGTGATCGGCGCCGTCGCTGCGGGCGGCGCCAAGATCGAGCAGGATGTCGAAGTGGCGAAAGCGGCGCTGGCGGCGCTCAATCTGTAAGCCCAGATTGAGGAAGGAAAATTCCCGTATGTATTTGTAACATGTGCTTCATCTGGTTTGCGGGGTGTTGCTAAGAAGTCTAGTTTATTTGACGATTTTCCCGTTTTGAACGGTACATCTATGTCCGCCCACAACACAGATAAGCGTAACGTGCTATATGCGAATCTGATGGATGAATTGAAGGTCCGTATCGATTGCATAAGTACGACATGCAACGGTCGCGGCGCGTACCCGACTGTTATTACTCGAGAATTCTGCTATTTGCAGCTTCGCATGCTCTGTGAACTTGTTGCACTCAGTTGCTTGGTTGCACACGGTGACCTAGCTTCTTTGAAGTCTCACAAAATTGGAAGGGCATACTCCGCCGACGAAATATTGGATCGGCTAACTAAGCTTCGACCCTACTTCTACCCAATACCCGTTCGGCAAGAGATGCAGATTGGTCCTCCAAAACGCTTCATGTTGCACGGAATTGATCCATCGCCACTACCCAAAGAACAGCTGATTTCTCTGTACGGAAAAACCCACCGCCATCTGCATAGGGGGACTTTGAAGAGATTACTTTCAATGGATGCTCCTATCGACATGAATGTGAATATTCCGGAAATTATCTCCTGGGCTCAGAAGATTAACGACCTTTTGTCTGTGCACACCATTCCGATTAATGAGAAAGAGGCAATCATATGCGTTCTCCGAAATATGGAAGACAACAATAGAGTTCAGGTGGCGACCGTCGAGGCGTTGGAGGCGACTGCCGGTAGGCCGCTCGAATTGAAATAACTCGGAGAGAGTGCTGCTCTCAACGCGGCTCCGCTCGCGCATGCTATCTCGATCAGCCCTTAAGTCAGCGATGTCCGACCAGTGCATCGGCCGCGGTATTGAGGACCAGACCTCTCAATACCCGCGCTTGCGATCCACCGCCTGGGCGAGCGGAGTACCGGCGCGAAAGTCCCGGATGACGGCGCAGATGCGCCGCGCGACCTCTTCGGGCACGAGCCGGCGCGCGACGTGTGGCATGACCGTGATTTTCGGATGCCGCCATAGCGGGCTGTCCTTCGGCAGCGGCTCGACCGGATAGACGTCGAGCGTTGCCTCGGCGAGGTGGCCGGAGTCGAGCACCGCGATCAGGTCCGCTTCCACGACGTGGTCGCCGCGGCCGAGATTGATGAATGCTGCGTCCTTCGGCAGCGCCTTGAACGCCGCCGCATTGATGATGCCGTGGGTTTGCGGTGTCAGCGGCAATAGATTCAGCAGAATCTCGCTGCGCGCCAGGAACGCATTGAACTTTTCGGCGCCGCTGAAAATTTCAATGCCGTCGACCGTGCGCGGCTGCCGCACCCAGCCCGCGACGGGAAAGCCGACGCCAGCGAGCGTCGTGGCGATGGCGAGCCCGACCGAGCCAAGGCCCAAGATGCCGACCGGCCGTTCGCGTGCCGCCTTGATGGGCCGCCTGATCCACTCGCCGCGCTGCTGCGCCGCCAGATAATCCGGCATGTAGCGATGGTGACGCAGCACGTGGAGCAGCGCCGTTTCGTTCATCATCGTATCGCCGTCGGGATCGGCGGTGCGCGCGAGCGGCACGTTCGGCAGGCCGGGATCGCTCAACAGCGTGTCGACGCCGGCGGTCAGCGACAGAATGAGACGCAGATTGGAAAATTTCGCCAGCGCACCGGGCGGCATCGCCCCGACCGCCGCGATGTCGATTGCGGCGGGGTCGCCGACCTCGGGCCAAACGCACACTTCCAGTTCAGGCATTGCGGCCGCAAAGGCGCGCCGCCACACGTCGTCGGTGCCGGGCTGTGGCGCGAGGAGAAGGGCCATGCCTAGGCCGGGCTGAGTTCGCGCATCTTGTCGCGCGCCGCCTTTACCGCCTTGATGATGTTCTGATAGCCGGTGCAGCGGCAGAGATTCGAGGCGAGCACGTCGATCAGCTCTTCGTCGTCGATCTGAGGGTTCTTCTCCAGCGCATTGGTCGCCAGCATGAGGAAGCCCGGCGTGCAGTAGCCGCATTGCAGGCCGTGATTGTCGATGAAGGCCTGCTGCAGCACCGAGAGTTTTTCGCCGTCGGCCAGACCCTCGACGGTGCGGATTTTCTTGCCGGCCGCCTGCACGGCGAACATCAGGCACGAGCGCACCGCCTCGTCGTTGACGATGACCGTGCAGGTGCCGCAGACGCCGTGCTCGCAGCCGATATGCGTGCCGGTCTGGCCGCAATCGTCGCGGATGGCGTCGACCAGCGTTTTGCGCGGCTCGACGCGGATCGGATAATCGCGGCCGTTGATGTTCAGTGTGATGTCGAATTTCTCTGTCATGTTGCTTTCTTTCCCCTCCCCCTTGTGGGGAGGGGTCGGGGGTGGCGGTCGAGAGGCCAATCTACATCCGTCGACGCCTGTGCGTCACCTCTCGACCCCCACCCCACCCTCCCCACAAGGGGGAGGGAGAAGTTACGGTCCAACCCGGCTACATGGGTAACAGAATAGACTGGCGACATGGGTAACAGGTCAACTGATCGGCGGGGAGGACCTTGCCGATGGTTTGGAAAGAGACCTGCGCCATGGAAGAGCGGATGCGGTT
>JBAQJL010000075.1:0-3098 GCA_049300295.1 Xanthobacteraceae bacterium | reverse complement strand
TCGATGACCCCGTAGCTCGCATCGCGCCGGCCGCCGCCGGCATCAGCATCGTGCGGCTCGATCGCCCGAACTCCAGCGTTCGCCCCGATCCGGAATTACACCAAAAAGAACAAGCGGCGACGTCGGCCGGCAGCCGGCACGAGCGGGTCGGTCTGCTGACCGCCCATGTGCCTGTCGGCGCGCGGCGCCGCCGCGCCAAGGGATAAAGAGCAGCATCACGCCAGCCCGAAATGTCGGAGCCAGAGCACGCCGTTGAGGCTGATGGTGACCCCCATCGTAATGCCGTTTGGCGCAACGAAATCAATGGCTTGAGCGCAAACCAGGTCGGCGTCTTGCGCGGCTTGGTATCCGCGTACTCGCAAAAGGAATTAAACGGGACGACGCAACGGTTTTCCGGTTTGAGCCACGCGCGCCAGTGCGGGCTCTTGGTATTGCGAATGTTCGTGATCGGAGCGCCGCCAAATTGCGGCGGTCCCGGCATGCCCCGGCGGCCAAGCATCAATTCCCGCACGCGTCGGGCGCGTTGCGCACGATCGGCGCCAGATAATACGGAAATACACCCGGCATTGGCGGCAAGTTTCCGGTGATGTCGCGCATCGCACGCGTCCATTCGAGGAGCGCGGTTTGCGATGTCGTGACGGAATAAAGATTGCACATGAAACCAATCTAGCCGCGCTCGCGTATGAGGTCGATTATCTGGTCGGCGCATATGAATAATATCCGCTTCCGCCACGCATATGGCGGGGGAACCACGCGCTTCAACTTGACGCTTTGCCAGGAACAAGCCCGCGCGGGGTGCGTTGGCCTTTCGATTCCGGAAAACCGATCTGGTGTCGCCTCACAAAACTGGTTGCGGCGAAAATTCACATCATATCAGGGAGGAACTCGTGAGCGTGCAGGACCAATTGAAACGAGGAACCGATCAAAGTTCAAACGCGGCGCGTGATACCATGCGCAAAGGCGAGGCCAAGGCGCAACAGACAATGGAAGCGGCGCAGGAAGGTTTTCAGATTGCCGGCGATAATGCGCGGCAGATGAATCTGAAGCTGCTCGAAATGATGCGCGAACAGTCCGAAGCCTTCTTCAGTTTTGCCGAAGAGATCGCGAGCGCAAGGGACCCCGGCAAACTGACGACAGCCTGGACCCGGCACACGCAAAGCCAAATGGAACTGTTCGGCAAGCACGGCATGGAACTGGTGTCCTTGGGGCAAAGGATCGCCAGCACCAGCGCAAACACAATGTCCGATCGCGCGCGCTAGATAACGCGGGCAAAGCAGTCGCCGCGCCGCCGCAACGACGGCGCGGTGGTTCATCCGCGTGGCCCGAGGGGAATATCGGTCTTCCGGTTTTCGCCGAGGTTTGGCTTTTGGCCGGTAACTTTGGTTTTGATAAATTCGAATAACTCGACGGCTTTCGAGGCCGGCCCGTCCCAAAGTGAGCTGGAGGTCAGCTCGGCGCGAAGGACGCAGACATTCGGATCATCGGGTCCCTGCCACCATACGCTGTCGGTCGTGCGCCAGTATTTCTTGATGGTGGCCGGATCGGCAATCACGGCGGCGCGTGCTGTCAGTGCGAGGTAGGCATTCGTTTGCTGGTCGACGAAGGTAAGACCAATATGGGAATCGCGTTCGATTTCATGCTCCTTGGCGCTGCGCAGGTCAGTCACGACGTAGAGACAGCCTTCGTCGCGCGCGGGCCGCGCCTCGACTGGACGTGAGCGGAAATCGCCGCCCCGCGCGCGCGTGGTGAGCATAAAAACGCCGACCTTCTCGATGATTTCCCAGACGCGGTTTTCGGAAGAAGTCATGGTGGTATCCATTGTTGGTGCCCGCCGGGAACGGGTTAGGCGTCAGCGCGTGCCGATACGTTGGTGCCGCAGCTAGAAACCGGCAAAATTAGCTGCGTCCGTCTTCCCCGTTGTGGCCGGTTGTCACCCGGCGAGCAGGCGATAATTCCGATGGCCTGCATAAAGTTTCAAAGCCGGACAGAAAGCGAAAAATAATCTTGAAGGTTCAACGCGTTGACGAATCCATTTGACTCTGACGGCAATGAACAAAATAGGAACATTAGTCTAACGATGCGAGGCCCCGCGGATGGCTTGCGCCAGCCAAACCCCGACTATTGCCGATTTGCGCCGCTACCTCTGCGGTTTCTCGATCACTATATTCTTTACGATGGACCCACCGCCGTTAGGATGGAGACCTTGAGTAGCTCCTAGCCGGCCGCCCCTTTCCTCATGTTTGGGATTCTGTCCATGCCTACGAAAAATCCGACGCCTTAAGCTCTTCGCAGCAGCGTCAAAGCACGCTTTCGCGGTGGGACAACGAAGGCGGCGCAGGACCCTACGGCTCTCAAAAACACGGCGTCGAACTGAACGAGATTCCGCCGCTGACGAACGCCGAACTGGTGCAGTTACGCATTCGCGTGATCGCGCTGGAGAACTTGATGATCATGTTGCTTGCCGAAGGATCCGACAAGCAACGGGAACTTGCTCGTGAATGGCGACCTACATCTCTCCGAGGTCAGGTTTTACTCAGCACCCTCTGACAATTCAGGCGGCGGCCCATATGAACGATTTTGTCGATCGAGCCATTCATTACCGAACCATGACGCCTCCATGAGAGTGCCGATGGCGCCGTCATCGAAACTGCCATAAAGCGCAGTCCGATCTTCGATGAAACGACGCCGCCTTCGGGGCTGCGTCGGGAACACCGCACCAAGGCCGAAACGCGAGCCCGGTTATCCCGCCCTCCCGCTGCCGGACCAACGCCATCTCGTCGAACCGCTCGGCCCGATGCGAGGGCAGGTCGAATTCTACAATCGATTGCCTGATCTGTAGCGCGCGACGCTCCGCCCGACGGTAATCTACCCCGGCGCCTCCACTACCGGATACCTCCTCATGAGCCTCGAACGCGTTGCGGCCGGCTTCGCGATTGCCGCCGCCGCCGGCGTTTCGCTCGGAGTGCTGATCGGCTGGTATGCCGTTGTCGAGGACCTTTTCGACGGAACGATCAACTTCCTGCGGGCGGTGCCGATGACCGCCTGGGTGCCGTTCGCCGTCTTCCTTTTCGGCATTCACGAATCGGCCGCGATCTTCC
>JBAQJL010000074.1:0-48921 GCA_049300295.1 Xanthobacteraceae bacterium | reverse complement strand
CTGCAGACCCGGGATCGTTACAAGCTCTGAGTATGGAACGATCCCGGATCGGCGGTGCACCGCTGCGCGCTGCACCGCATCCGGGAAACGTTTTATAATGACCAGCGCGTCATGCGCGGGCGGGAGGAAACACGATGGCCACAATGATCGCGGCACGGCTGCATGCGTTTGGGCAGCCGATGACGCTCGACCGCATCGAGGTGCCACAGCCGCGGCCGACCGATGTGCTGGTCGAGGTCAAGGCCTGCGGCGTCGTCCCCAACCTCACCCGCGTGGTCAGCAACTATTTTGGCACGCTGACGCCCGACAACAAGATGATGCCGCCGCTGCCGGCGATCTTCGGCCTCGATCCGGCCGGCGTGGTCGCCAAGGTCGGCGAGCAGGTCTGGCATGTGCGGGAGGGCGAGCGTGTCTACGTCAATCCGGGCCGCTCGTGCGGCTCGTGCCGCATGTGCAGGAGCGGCCAGCCTTACGATTGTCCGGGCTGGACCCTACAGGGTTATTTTGGCCGCTCGCAGGAGATCATGCGGGCCTATCCGTACGGCGGACTCTCTCAGTTCATCACCGCGCCGGCGACCGCGCTGGTCAAACTGCCCGACAACGTGAGCTTCGAGGCTGGCGCACGGTTCGGTTATTACGGCACCGCCTATGCGGCGATGAAGAAGATCGGCGTCGGCCCCGGCCAAACGCTGCTGATCAACGGCATCAGCGGTCAGCTCGGGCTCAACGCAGCGTCGCTGGCGCTGGCGATGGGCGCGACCAGAATTCTCGGCACAGGCCGCAATCAGAAACTGCTCGATCGCGTCAAGGCGCTGGCGCCGGGGCGGATCGATGTTCTGTCTGTTCCGAATGCCGCGCCCGGCCCGGCCGATCCGCTGGTCGCGTGGGCCAAACAGGCCACAGACGGCCACGGCGTCGACGGCCTGATCGATTGCCTGCCGCCCGGCGCGCCAGGAAGCGCGCTGCTGCGCGCGTTGTTTTGCCTGCGCCGCGGCGGTCGCGCGGTGAACGTTGGCGCCGTCATGGAGACGCTGCCGATCAACGCCTTCTGGATGATGACCAACCGCATCGGCCTGCAAGGCTCGGTGTGGTTCACGACCGGCGAAGGCGAAGACATGGCGGCGATGGCCGCGGCCGGCACGCTCGATCTCTCGATCCTCGAACACCGCGTCTCGCCGCTGTCCAAGGTCAACGAAGTGCTCGCCGGCATGGACGACCGCGACGGCGGGTTCACGAATTTCGTGATCGATCCGACGCGGGTCTAAAAAACCTCTCCGGCGGTTTGAAGCTATCAGACCAGAAGCATGGGCAAGTATGAATGGAAACCACCATAGGCTCAGCCCATGTAGCCACTGCCGTCACTAACATGCAGCCACGCTGTGCGCGGCCAATTGAAAAGGATCTTCAAAAAGAACAGAGCGCCACTAGCAAATGTGAAGATACCCATTGCGAACGCCAGA
Source organism: Xanthobacteraceae bacterium (assembly GCA_049300295.1). Classification (GTDB taxonomy): domain Bacteria; phylum Pseudomonadota; class Alphaproteobacteria; order Rhizobiales; family Xanthobacteraceae; genus BOG-931. The sequence continues at coordinate 47,461 of JBAQJL010000074.1, read as the reverse complement.
GCGTTCTCGGCTTCTGTTTTGACGGGCAGCCTAATAACCAATTCACCGAACGACATACAAGCCGCCAAGTAAATGACGGCCGGAGTTGCTCGGATCGGTAAATCCTTTAGTAGGCCAATCATTTGTTGAATGATACGAGCCCCTTCTGCGTTCGCCGCAGGCGGATGACTGCGATTCCACTGCCTAACCAGATGAGCACGGACGCAATCATGCAAATTGCAGCCGAATCAGTCTTAGTGAGGAGCGTAAATGCACCAAAAATGAAAAACGAAATCATGCCCATCCATGCAATCACAAGCAGCGCACTCGAAATCTGCCTCTCTTTGAAACTTATGTTGCACCATTGCTTGGGTGCCTTCCCCCAGATTTGTCCGTAGTCTGTCATTGCGGCTTTCCTTCTTCGGATGGGAACTGTCCGATCACGAATTTCATGATGTAGCCGCAATTTGCACAGTGCCAGAACTTTACAGCCAGTGCTTGCAGCTGGTCTAGTCCATACATTCCGACGATTACGTGCCTAAAGCCTTCCTTCTTCGCCCTCTCTATGTCGGGAGCGAAGGTCAAAAATTCATCGTGTTTGCAGATAGGGCATACGAGTTCTACCGGCCCCGTAAGGGCCGTCGGAATGCTTAATTTTCGTGGCTGCATTGGCTCGGTCATAGGCAACAAACTACAGCCGCCGCTGCTAGGTTGCGCCGCGCCATATCAATCTTCGTTCGATTAAGTCGTCGGACTGCGTCAACCATTACTCTATCCCAACTTGTTCCGTCTCGTATATAGGATATTATTCCTAATAAAATTCCCGCATTTGCGACGCAGAGCCGCAAAATCCCTCAGCGTGATGTTCACACTGTTGGCTCGATCAGACGATCTTGGTTTTGCGTTGCATGCGAGGTGACATGGTTTGTGGGCCCCCGCCTGACAAGTTGCGGTAAATCTTATTTCAGTTCAGCGATTCGAGTATTTTCAATTGTCCCTTTTACCTTGACAACGTCCCCAAATATGCTACAAGCCGTCCACCTCGCTCACCGTATGTGAGGGCCTTTCGGCCGAGGGTACTCCCCGAAGGGGAGCGAGGGCGGTTCCTGCGGGCGGAGCCATACACTCCGCACCCGGGCGGTCAGGGCATCGTCCCCGCCGGCATGACGACCGGCGAGCCAGGTGCTTGGCTTAAGCGCGATCCAAAGGCGAGGGTAATGCCTTCGCACTTGATCGCGTGAAGCGCGGCCTTGATCGAGTCGATAGCGTTCGCCCTGCGACGAAAGCCGCGGTGGAGCGCCGGAAGGCGAGCGCGCCCGAAGCGGATGGTTCGTGTGAGCGGATCATCTGTGGCGCGCGCCGCGCTGGTATCCCGGATGGCGACATCCGGGAGTACGGCGTGGCGGTTGGATACGCGCCTTTCGGCGCTCCGCCTCCCTCCTTTGGGGGAGGCCCGTTCGTTCGTACGATTGTTTCGTTCTTGGCGTTGCAAAGCTCGGATGCCGAGGCATCGCGAGAACGCGCGCTTATCTTGACCCGCGATAGCGCGGGGCGGGTTGAAGACGCTCTCACGAACAAACGAACACCGGATCGACAAAATGCCTCACCGCAGACGAAGGAAAAAGAAGAGCCGCTACGCCGATGCCAAGACCGAAGAAGGCCAGCAGGTGCAGCGCGACGCGGCGTTCGCGGCCATCCGGGCGCTCTATGTCGAGTCGCTGCCGTTGTGGCGTGTTTGCGGGCGCGCTTATTGCCGGCGGCACCACACCTGCAGGGGCGACGGCCGCGCCTGCCTCCAGCAGGGCTGGCCGCTGATGCCGAAGCCTGTGCAGGAGCAAGCCTTCGTGCTCGTCCGCCGTGGCGGGCCGCGCGGGCTGCGTTCGGCGACCCACACGGAGTGGGCATTGCGCGGCTTTCCGCCGCCGAATTTCGTGCATTGAAGGGCGTTTCCGGGGCGCAACGCAACGCGTAGCGGTGCGCCGCAGACCCGGGATCGTCACGAGCTTTGTTTGGCGGAAAGAGCTTTCAAAGGCCCCAGTCTACGGTCACCGCTACGCTTCGCTACGCGCTGCACCGCGTCCGGGGAACGTCCGCGAAAGGGTGAAACCGCGGCCAAAACCTGCTAATCGTGCATTCAACGAAACCGGCCCAGCGATAAGCCCAAGCGAGGATGGTCATGTACGGTAATCTCGAACTTTTCATCGACGGCAAATGGCTCGGCGGCGATGGCCGCAAGGGCGAGGACGTAATCAACCCGGCGACCGAAAAGCCGCTCGCCCATCTGCCGCACGCCAGCAAGGCCGATCTCGACCACGCGCTCAAAGCCGCCAAGAAGGGCTTTGCGGTGTGGCGCGCGACCTCGGCCTACGATCGCTGCAAGATCATGCGCAAGGCCGCCGACCTGATGCGCGAGCGCTATGACGCAATCTCCAAGATCATGGTTTTGGAGCAGGGCAAGGTCTATCCGGAAGCCCGCGGCGAAGTGATCGTTTCGGCCGACATCATCGAGTGGTATGCGGAGGAAGGCCGCCGCTCCTACGGCCGTATCGTGCCAGGGCGTGGCAAGGGCGTGCGGCAGCTCGTGGTGCAGGAGCCGATCGGCGTCGTCGCGGCGTTCACGCCGTGGAATTTCCCCGTATTGACGCCGGCGCGGAAAATCGGCGGCGCGCTCGCGGCCGGTTGCTCGCTTATTCTCAAAGCCTCGGAAGAAACGCCGGGCGCCTGCGTCGAACTGGTACGCTGCTTTGCCGACGCCGGCCTGCCCGCGGGCGTGCTCAATCTGGTGTTCGGAGTGCCAGCTGAAGTCTCCGAATATCTGCTCGCCAAGGACGCGGTTCGCAAAGTTTCCTTCACCGGCTCGATCCCGGTCGGCAAGCATCTCGCCGCGCTCGCCGCCAAGGGCATGAAGCGCACCACCATGGAGCTCGGCGGTCATTCGCCGGTCGTGGTGTTCGCCGACGCCGATCCTGAAAAAGCCGCCGACACCATTGCGGCCTTCAAGTATCGCAATGCCGGTCAGGTCTGCATCTCGCCGACGCGTTTTTATGTGCAGCAAGACGTCTATGCGCGCTTTCTCAAGCGCTTCACCGAATATGCCAGCGGATTGAAGGTCGGCGACGGTCTGGAGAAGGGCATCGCCATGGGCCCTATGGCCAACGCGCGGCGTATCGAAACGATGGAAGCGTTCGTCAACGATGCCAAAAGCCGCGGCGGTAAGATCCAGACCGGCGGCAAGCGGCGCGGCAACCAGGGCTTTTTCTACGAGCCGACGGTGATCACCGACGTGCCGGACGACAGCAAGGTCATGACGCAGGAGCCGTTCGGGCCGCTGGCGCCGGTGGTGACGTTCAAGACGTTCGACGAAGTCGTCGAGCGCGCCAACTCGCTGGAATTCGGGCTTGCGGCCTATGCGTTCACGACGTCGAATGCAACCGCGGCCGCGATCGGCGACGCGCTCGACTCGGGCATGGTCGGCGTCAACTCGATCGCGATTTCAACGCCGGAGACGCCGTTCGGCGGCGTCAAGGAAAGCGGTCACGGCAGCGAAGGCGGCATCGAGGGCTTGGGCGCCTATCTGGTCACCAAGTTCATTTCGCAGGCGTGATCGCCTTTGGATCGATGCGGCCGTAACGCACGGCTCGGGGTGGCCGCTGCCGCCCGTGCAAACGTGAAGGCGTGACGCCGAGGGCGGAGCTGACCGCGTGAACTGGAACGGCGTATCCGCCCTCATCGTCATCGCCGTTGTCTTCGGAGCGCTGTTCCGGAAACGGCTGCTGGCGTGGCTGGCGCGCAGACGGCAAGACAACGCCAAGCCGCGGGCTGTGCCGCCCGAGATCATCCCGCCTACGCCATTCGATCAAGCGGCGCTCTCCAGCCGGCTTTACGAGCTGGACAAGGTCTTCGGTCCGTTCGGCTCCAGTGCGGCGCATCCAAGCGACCTCTATGCGCAGGGCGACTTCAAGGAAGCCGTGCGGCTGCTTGCAATGCCGAACGTTCCGTTCGAAACGGTGATGCAATATGTCGAGGGCAACAGCTGGTCGCTGTCGAGCGTCGCGCTGGCGGCGCTGCGCCGGCGCCCCGAATGCGCGCTGGCGATCGATCGTGTGCTGCGGCAGTGCGATCATTTCGCTCCCTGGACGATGTATTTCGCGCTCGAATTTCTGTTCGAGGCTGAACCGCTCCGGCCGATTGGTGCACCGCTGGCGCGCGCCAAGGAATGGTGGATCGACAATCGCTGGATGCCGAATATTTTCCGCGATTATCTGGTGCGTTGCACCGATCGCGGCGACACGATCGCCTTCGGGCCTTCGCTGTGGGCCGCAGGGACGGCGCCCAATGCGCTGATCCGACGCTTCCTGCAAACCATCGCTCATCCGGCGGCGGCAATTCTGACCAAAGAAATCGACGATGCGACGCCACCGGCGTCGTCATCGACCTCGTCATCGGCGCCCGAGGATGTCGGTACTCTCAAAAAGGTCGGGCAGTTCTGGACAAGCGAGCGCGACGCAGAATTTCTGGTCGAGCCCGCGGACTGGAGCAAGGCGTTTGCGCTTGCGGAAAATGCCGTGCGGCAAAATTCGCCGCGCTCGCTGCTGGTCTCCGGCGAGCCGCTGGTCGGAAAGTCATCGTTCCTGCGGCTCCTCGCGGGAAAGGTGGTGCGGGACGGCTGGACTGTGTTCGAGGCGCGCGGCGCCGATCTGCAGGCCGATCAAATCTACATTGGCCAACTCGAGGGCCGCATCCGTCAGGTCATCGACGAGATGGCGAACGCGCGGCGGATGATCTGGTACATTCCCGATATCGTTCAGTTGGCGATGTCCGGCACGCATTCAGGCCAGAGCGCCACCATTCTCGATCAGATCATTCCGGCGATCAGCGCCGGCCGCCTGGTGGTCTGGGCCGAGGCGTCGCCGAAAGGGATGGCGCGGCTGTTGCGCATCAATCCTTCGCTGCGCGGCCTGTTCGAAATCGTCGCGATCGAGCCGATGTCGGCCGCAAATACGCTGCCGCTGGCGCGCGACGTCATGGAGCAGATGGCGGACCGGGCGAATATTCGCTTTGAGCCTGATTGCGCCGAAGTCGCGCGCGACACCGTCAGCCAATATATGGGAAGCAGTGCGCTGCCGGGCTCAGTGCTGCTGATGCTTAAGCTCACCGCGGTTCGCGCGGAGAAAAAAGACGAAGTCATCTCCGCGCGCCAGATTCTGGAAACGCTGTCGCAGCTTTCCGGTTTGCCGCTGGCGATCCTCGACACCAGGGAGCAGCTCGACCTCACGTCGGTGCGCGACTTCTTCAACGTGCGCGTGCTCGGCCAGGATGAGGCGGTCGGGGCAGTGGTGGACCGCATCGCCATGCTCAAGGCCGGCCTCAACGATCCTGGTAAACCGATCGGCGTTTTTCTGTTTGCCGGGCCGACCGGAACCGGCAAGACCGAACTGGCCAAAGCCGTCTCGGAATATCTGTTCGGTTCGGCCGAGCGTTTAATCCGCCTCGACATGAGCGAATTTCAAACCCACGACTCGATGAGCAAGATTCTTGGGCAGAGTTCGTCGTCGGCATTCGAGGCTGACTCGCTGATCAGCCGCGTGCGCAAGCAGCCGTTCTCGGTGCTTTTGCTCGACGAGTTCGAGAAATCCCATCCGATGATCTGGGACCTGTTTCTGCAGGCGTTCGACGAGGGACGGTTGACCGATGCCATGGGGCAGACCGCCGACCTGCGGCACTGCCTGATCATTCTGACATCGAATCTCGGCGCCACGGCGCATCGCAGCCTGGGACTGGGCTTCGCGCCGCAGGAGGACGTTTTCACCAAAGAACAGGTGCTACGCGCCATCGCCCAAACCTATCGGCCTGAATTTCAGAACCGGCTCGACAAGGTCATCGTGTTCCGTCCGCTCACCCGCGAGCTGATGCGCGGAATTCTCAAGAAGGAGCTGGCATCGCTGCTCGAACGCCGCGGCCTCAGGGATCGCAGCTGGGCGATCGAATGGGAATCATCCGCGTTGGAATTCCTGCTGGAAAGGGGCTTTTCGCCCGAAATGGGCGCGCGGCCACTCAAGCGCGCGATTGACCAATATGTCGTGGCGCCATTAGCCGCGATCATTGTCGAGAGGCGCTTTCCGGAAGGCGAACAGTTTCTGTTCGTGCGTAGCGACGGCAACGGCATTCAGGCGGAGTTCGTCGATCCCGATGCCGAGCCGCCGGCGGATGGCGAGGCATTTGTCGAGGCGCCGAGCGCTGCGGCGCCGCCCTCGCTCGCCGCGGTGGTGCTCGCGCCTGGCGGGTCGCGCGCCGAATTCCAGATGCTGCAGGACGAATACGCCGACATCGAGCGGGTTCAGCAATCCGCCGAATGGACGGGGTTGAAGGACGACCTGGCCGAGGACATGGCGACCGCAGACTTTTGGACTCGCCCGGATCGCTTCGGCGTGCTGGCGCGATTTGCCTTGATGGATCGGGTCAAGTCGGCGACCGAGACGGCGAAGGCGCTGCGCGGGCGGCTGGAGCGTTACGGCCGCTCGCCGTCGCATTATTCGGCCCAGCTCAGTGGCCGCATGGCGCTGCAGTTATTTTTGATCCGGGAAGGCATCAGGGACGCGCTCGAAAATGCGCCGATCGAACTGGCGCTGGTGATCGAGCCGGTGTTCGAGGGCACCACCGATCGGCTCGCGACCTTGGGCTGGTGCCAGAGGCTAGGCTCGATGTACCGCGCCTGGGCCGGCAAGCGCCGCATGCAAATTTCGGACATCCAGGGCGTGGGAAAAGACAAGGACACGCCGATCCTGATGGTCAGCGGCTTCGGCGCGCATCGCATCCTGGCGCCGGAGGCGGGCTTGCACGTGTTCGAACTGTCCGAAGGCGCTGCGGGCCGGGTTACCGCGCGCGTGCGTCTTGCCGCCGTGCCGCTCGGCGACGTGCCTGCCGCGAAGGAGCGCAAACTGATCGTCAAGGCGCTCGATGACGCACCGCGGCTGAATGCTGTCGTGCGGCGATACCGCGAGGAGCCGCCGCTGGTGCGCGACGCCGCCGGCAAATGGCGCAGCGGGCGTCTCGATCTGGTGATGGGCGGCGACTTCGACTTGCTTCAGGCGGGAGAGCGATAGGGCGCAACGCTCGCGTCGGTGAGATCGCCCGGCGTCAATTTTGACGGCGCCAACCCGGCGATGCCAGGATCGGTGAAGGCGAAATGCGGCCCAAGACGCAGCCGCAAGCGCTGCATGGCGCGGCGTGCGATAAAGGCATCCAGTGAAATGCGCAGCAGCAATGCCAGCTGTGACGGCCGTGCGATGAGGTCACGCATGACCGCGGCGCCGTCGGCGCGCGATCCCGCGCCCATGCCCTTCAACGCCGCGCGCGGGATGGCGCGATGCGCCGGATCGACAATGACGCGCAGCGCGGTGAATGCGAGTCCATGAGCTGCCGCAACCCTGGCGACAATGTGCGATTCCATATCGACGGCAGCGGCGCCGGTGAGCCGGCGCAGTTCGCGTTTTTTTGCCGGATCGGCGATCGGCGTGTCCACGCCGATCACCGGAGCATGATGAGCGCCCGCGATGGCGTTCAGAAGTTTCTGGGACCACGCAGCATCAGTCGGGTTTGAGCCTTGCGCTTCGGCGACCGCAGAGGCGACAACCCAGTCGCCGGGGCGAAGCTCATCGGCCAAGCCGCCGGCAACGCCGAAGCTGATGATGCCACGATAGCCATGGCGTGAGGCGCTCGCCGCAGCCGCCTCAAGCTCGTGCCGGGCATCGCGCGAAAACACGTGAATGCCGGGTCCAGCTGCAATCCGGGCTTCGAAGGCCATGCCCACAAAGGCGATGACGGCGCGCTGGCTGCGCTCAAGCGGTACGCCGGCAAACTGGGCGGCGTCATCCGCGCCCAACAGGCCACCCGCAACGTCGAAATGAGCTTCCAGTGACATACGTTAGACCGGCCCCCGCGACGTGATCGGCCGTCGATCTTCCCACGAAGAGGACACCCGCGGATGTCCTCGCCCGATCCAGGTCAAAACACGAGGCGCGGAAAATTGCCTTGCAACTACTTGGAAAAGTGCGATTTCCCCTGCTTAGTTCCGCACTTGGCCCCTGACCCCGCGCCGCAAGTTTGACGGCCCAACAAGTTGATGGCTCAAGAACATGGTGGATTCATGGAGGCCATTAAACCTATCCGACAACCCACAATGTAACATAACCGACATTATTCCGCCATGCAGCGCGACGCCAAGACATTGCTGACGGGGGCCACGGGATTTGTTGGCTCGGCGGTCGCGCGCGCGCTCAATCGCGCCGGATTTCCGGTGCGGGCGCTGGTTCGTCGCGGGAGCCCGCGCGCTCATCTCGGCGACTTGGAATTGGAGTTTGTCGAAGGCGATTTGCGTGACGCAGATTCAGTCGGCCGCGCGGTCGACGGCGTGCGCTACGTGTTTCACGTTGCCGCCGATTATCGGCTTTGGGCGCGCGATCCACGCGAAATCTTCACCGCCAATGTCGACGGCACACGCAACGTAATGCAGGCGGCATTGCGGGCCGGCGTGGAGCGTGTGGTGTATACCAGCAGCGTCGCCACGCTAGCGCTGCGGCCAGATGGTATGGCCGCCGACGAAGCCAACCCGCTGTCCGAGACGCAGGGCATCGGCGCCTACAAGCGCAGCAAGATCGCCGCGGAACGGCTGGTCGAAGCCATGATTGCCCGCGACGGTTTGCCAGCCATTATCGTCAACCCGTCGACGCCGGTCGGGCCGGGCGACGTCAAGCCGACGCCGACCGGGCGTATCATCGTCGAGGCTGCATGCGGCCGGATTCCAGGCTTCGTCGACACGGGCCTCAACCTCGTGCACGTCGACGACGTCGCGGACGGGCATCTCGCAGCGCTTGAGCGCGGCGTCGTCGGCGAGCGCTACATTCTCGGCGGCGCCAACGTGACATTCGCCGACATGCTGGCTGATATCGCGCGACTCGTCGGCCGCAAACCGCCACGCCTGCGCATCCCACGTGCCGCCGTCATGCCGATCGCCTATGCGGCGGAGGCACTGGCCCGTTTCACGGGGCGCGAGCCGTTCGCGACCGTGGACGGCGTTCGCATGGCCAAACACCGCATGTTCTTTACGGCCGCGAAGGCGGAGCGCGACCTCGGGTATCGCGCGAGGCCATACATCGCCGGTCTGCAGGATGCGATTCAGTGGTTCCGGCAAAACGGCTATCTCGATCGCAAGTAACGCGCGCTATCCAGGCCGCGCCGTCTCAGTTCGCCAACTCGCGGCGCCCGCGCAGGAACGCGAAGAATTCCACACCTTCCCGCAGCCGGCGCTTCATCATTTCAGGACTGCGCACCATTTCGGAGACGATCGACGCGATCTTGGGAACGCGGAAATAGAAGCGCCGATAAAAATCCTCGACCGACTGGAAAATCTCGGTGTGCGTCAGGTGCGGATAATGCAACGGCGCGATCTGCACGCCGCTCGTGTCGACCAGTTGCGCGTGATGCTCGTCGAGCCAGCCATGTTCGAGCGCCTCGCGATACAGTTCGGTCCCCGGATAGGGCGCGGCGATCGAAACCTGAATGGTGTGCGGATTGATCTCGGTGGCGAAGCGGATGGTTTCGGCAATCGTTTCTTTGCTCTCGCCGGGCAGGCCCATGATGAAGGTGCCGTGAATCGTGATGCCCAGCTCGTGACAATCCCGGGTGAAGCGCCGAGCCACATCTACACGCATACCCTTTCGGATGTTATGCAGAATCTGCTGATTGCCGGTCTCGTAGCCGACCAGCAGAAGCCGCAGGCCGTTGTCACGCATCACCTTCAACGTGTCGCGCGGTACGTTGGCCTTGGCATTGCATGACCAGGTGACGCCGAGCTTGCCGAGTTCGCGTGCGATAGCCTCGGTGCGCGGCCGATCGTCCGTGAAGGTGTCATCGTCAAAGAAGAATTCCTTGACCTGCGGAAACGCCGCCTTGGCCCAGCGGATTTCATCGACGACGTGGCCGACGCTGCGCGTGCGATAGCGGTGGCCGCCAACGGTTTGTGGCCACAGGCAGAACGTGCAACGCGATTTACAGCCGCGGCCGGTGTAAAGCGAGATGTACGGATGCTTCAGATAGCCGATGAAGTAGCTCTCGACCGCCAGATCCCGCTTGTAGACCGGGGTGACGAAAGGCAGTTCATCCATGTTTTCCAGCACCGCGCGCGGCGCATTGTGCCGGATTGTGCCGTCGGCATCACGATATGACAGTCCCGTGATGGTGCTCCAGTCACGGCCTTCAGCAATTTCCTTGATGGTGAAATCGAATTCATTGCCGGCGACGAAATCAATGGTCTGCGAAGCAAGCAGGCTGGCGTCCGGCTCAACCGCGACCTTGGCGCCCACGAAGCCAGCCTTAAGCGCCGGGTTGGCGGCCTTAAGCGCTTCGATCACGCTGACATCGGAGGAAAACGAGGGCGTGGATGTATGCAGCACGGCGAGATCGTAGTCGCGCGCCTTGGCGACGACGTCCTTGAGCGTCAGTCCGTGTGGTGTGGCGTCGATCAGCTTGCTGCCAGGCACGACCGCGGCGACCTGAGCAAGCCAAGTCGGATACCAGAACGAGCGAATTTCGCGCCGCGCCTGATAGCGCGCGCCTGCTCCACCATCGAAGCCGTCGAACGACGGAGCCTGCAGGCAAAGAGTTCGCATCATGGGCGCCTCGGATCGTCCTCAATCAAGGTGCCGTCCGTTGCCACACGGTACTCGGCACCCCTCCAGTGAACCGTCGCCCCAAAGTAGCTCGCTACGTACACGGCAAAAGCAACAATGTCTTGCAACGGGATGAGCCAATATTTTTCCCGCGGCAATCCGAAACGCCGTTCGACGCATCGGCACAATGCAATGCGCGATGCCAGGGCGGCAACCGCCAGCAGTGCCGCCGCGGCGCTGCCCGAGAGCATGCCAAGCAGCGCCAGCGGCAAGGGGTGGGTCAGGATCGTGCCGGCGTAGCCCATCGGATCGATGGTCTTGACGGTGCGGGCCACCCGAATCTGATGGCGAACGAACTGGCGCAGACTGGTCTCAAAGCAGACATGGCCGACCAGGAATGGGGCAATGACCACGTCATAGTCGGCGGACCGAACCGCCATGCCTATGGCGTAATCGTCAGCGAGTTCGTCGGCGAAGCGGCTGAAACCGCCAATTTCTTCGAGCACCGACCGCCGCAGCGCGACGGTGGCACCGAAGCAAGGTTTCGCCGCCTTGAGGGCCAATCCGGTAATCGCCTGCGGCAGAAAGTTCATATTGATGGCAAGAGCCGACAATCGTGCCCACAAACCCTCGCCGGCTATGCCGTGATACAGGGCCGTGACCGCGCCCGCGCGCGGCTGAGCCAGCAGGGCGGCGATGTCGCGCAAATACGAAGGCTCGACCACGATGTCGCTATCGGAGAGCGTCAGCGTGTCGTGGCGGACGCGCGGAAACATATTGATTAAATTGGACATCTTGCGGTTGCTACCGTGGCGGCGCGGGTCGGCATGAAGTTCGATTGGCCAATCCGGATGTTCGCGCTGCATGGTGCGCACGGCGCTGGCTGCCGGCGCGTTTGCATCGCGTGCGCCGCAGAGCACCTGGATGGGGCCGTCATAGTCCTGCTTGCAGAACGCGGCGAGACGCGCGGGCAATTCAGGTTCGGCGCCATGCAGTGGCTTTAGAACTGTGACGGCAGGCTCGGTGCTGTTCGCGGCCAACCGCGGCCTGCCAAACCCGAGCACAAATGCGGACTCAAGCAGCATAAGGATGCATCCAATGAATGCGCCTGCGAGGCAAATGTCGCACAGCGACTTCACCAGCACCGTTGCTTCATTCATAAACGGAACGAAACTCATCCTGCCCCCACGGCTCCTCCAACTGCATTCACGGAGCCGAATTTACGCTCAAGAGTTCGCCGCGATAGATAGATCGGAACGCGTACACGCTGCAACGTGTCAAGACGAAGCGCGGCGGGATTCTGGGCGAACACCGTGAGCGAGATCAGAATATTCTCGCCCAGTCGATGGATGCGGTTGGCGAGGGACAGCTGTCCTGTTTCCATAATGGTCTCAAAACCGTAGTGGGCCATGATGTACGCGATTTGCCGGCACTGCGCCCTGGTGGCCGATGGAACGTCGCCGCAGATTGCTGATATATCGCACAAATCGGGCTCGGACGACAAATAGCGTGCCAGCTCTTGGAGCGAGATCGAAATACAGCCCTGCATCCGGCGTGCCCATCGGAAGGTTGTCCCACGCCGCGGCACGGGCGGAATATGTTCGTTCCAAAAGTGCAGTTGGGCTATCCGATCGCCGGGCCGCAAGTGACAGCCGTCAGCGAGCATGAGCTGCCGATGCGCATGGGCGATCTGAACGCGGAAAATACACGCCGGATGCGTGGAATATTCGACGACCCCGAGATGGTGCCGCAGTTGGATGTCGAGCACAAAAAGGGTCTCGGCCAGCCAGGGGTGGCTGTAAGGGGACGCGAGGCTATGGTTTGCGGAAACAGCCATACGCGGCTCTTCGCGCTATAGCCGCCCCAAACATGCAACTTTTTCGCCTCAAAAAGGTTGCGGACCTTGGCCGCACGATGGTCTCAAATTCTGTACGGAGCCGGACAATGTTGAATCAAGCCGGCTTCCCTATGGCGACGGTTAAGTGCTCTCGTCGCCGTACAACGTGGCGAGCGTGCTCTTGATCAAGAGCGCCAGAGGCACAGCGAGGATGACGCCCGGAATGCCGAACACGACGCCGCCGGCGAGAAAGCAGAAGATAATCAGCACGGGATGAAGACGCGCGGCGGCCCCAAGCACGATCGGGCCGATCAGTTGATCGATCGAGAGGCGCAATGCGGTGGCGTAGAGCGCATAATCCAAAATGCTCATGAAGCCGGTCGCTGTTTGCAGCGAAACCAGTCCGGCGAGGATCGCCGCCGCCATCGGACCGATGAAAGGGACGGTTTCGAGGATTCCGGTCAGCAGCGCCAGCAGGACTGCGTGATGGATGTCCAGGAAAAAGCCAAGTCCCACGTAAGAAGCCGACGTTGCGTAGATCACGACCACGATCATGCCGACGAAATAACGCGTCAGGACCGGATCGAGCCTCGCCCAGATCCGCCGCACGAGGTCCCGGCGATGCGGTGGCGCGATCCACAACAGACCACGCGCAATGCGCTCGCCGCTGGCGAGGAAATAAAATAGCAGCACAACACAAAGGAAGAAGCCGGCAATGAGCGCCAAGCCAAGGCCAGCGAACAACGCCAATTGATCGGTTTGCCCGATCCAATCAGCAATGCGGTCGAGCACCAATTTGACGGCTTGCTGTGGGTCCACGGTATGGCCGAGGAATTGAACCGGATGATTCCCCGTTGCGTCGCCGACGAGTCTTTGCAGCGTGCCCTGCAGGTCGAATGCCAGGCTCCGGGCCTCATCGACAACTCGTCCTGCTGCAAAGACTCCAAACAGAACGCCGATGCCCATGATGACCAGGAAGAAACCGATAGCAAAAATGAGACGTGGCCAGCGCGTGCGCCTGGTCAGCCAGTCAATTGCGGGCGTACAGATGTAGGCCAAGATCGCCGGCAGGATGAACGGCAGCAATATCGGCTTTATAAAATAGAGAAATATCGCAAGCGCTGCGGCTGCAAGAATGACCGCGCGTGCTTCGCCGGCATTGAGCCTCGCCCCGCCGCGTTGGCTTTCGGGCTCGGGATCGTCCTCGCCCGTCTTCTCAGCGGTCGTCATGAATAGATACGGCCTTTCCAGATTACCCGCCCGGTCAGCCGGCGGCGGACGCTATCGAGCGCCATGACTGCGCCCACGGTATAGCCTAGCGGGAATAGCAGGCCGTAGTAAAAAGGAATGCGAAAGTGGCGCGCGGCAGCGATGTGCAACCCAAACGCCGCGGCGGAAGCCAATAGCGCTGGGATCAATGCCATCCAGGCGACCGGAATGTGATGCAGGCAGGCAACCGCGTCGAGTATCGGGATCGCGATCGCCGCCCATGACAGTGTCACGGCGGTGGCGGCAAGCATCAGAGTCGCGTTTCGGCCGCCCAACGAGTCGATCAGGTTCTTCGCCAGCCCCGGCCACAGGGTTCGCCAGCCGGTATACATGCGGGCGGACACGACGTCCCCGCCGTCCATCAACAGCACAGCGTATCGAGTCTGTTTGAGCCTGCGCGCAAATTCCAAATCCTCGCAGATCGCACTGGAGACCGCCGCGTGTCCGCCGACCGCGTCATAGGCCGCACGCCGCACCAGCATAAATTGTCCGGTTGCGGTGACGGCGGACTCTGAACGCCCCTGGGCACGGTGCAGATCCTGGACAAATGAAAGAAGAATGAGGCCGCAGGGCAGAATGAGCCGCTCGGCGAAGCTCTTCAGTTGCTGGCGGGGCGCCAGCGATAGCAGGTCGAGTCTGCGGTCCAGCGCTGTGCGCACGGCGCTCGACAACAGCGCGCTTTCGCCCCACACATCCGCGTCGATAAAGCAAAGCCATTCGGTATCGGGCGCTGCGGTGTGTGCTCCAACCCAGCAGGCGTGCGACTTTCCGGTCCAGTGTGGCGGCAGTGGCGGACTTTGCCGCAACGTTAAGCACGGATGGCGCGCGGCAATGTCGCGCACGATTGCGGCCGTTTCGTCGGCGGAATGGTCGTCAACGACAATGACGTTCAGCCGCTGCGCCGGATAATTCTGCGCGAGCAGCGAATCAAGACAGCGCGCGATATTGCCCGCCTCGTCGCGGGCCGGAATGACGACGCTTAAGATTGGCGCTTCGGGAAGGGAGAGCGGAACGGCGGCTGCGAGGTGGGGCAATAGTCCGCGCTGATGGACGGCGCGCATGATCAGCCACGCAACGATTGCAAGCCATGCCAATGAGAAACCGCTAAGCGACATTTGTTCGCCGCATTCGCCCACACAGCAAAAATCGGACGACGCTGTATCCGAACGCAATCAGGCGTACGAACGCGCTAAATAGGCTACGGCGTCCTTGGCAAGTTGGACGCGCTCGCGCTCGCCGCGCTGGGCCATTTCGATAATTCGTTTTGCGACGATTTCCTGCGCGGCGCGCCGGTAACGCGGCGACGCAAAGGTGCTGCCCGATTTCTCCAGCTCCTGCCAGGCATCCTCATACGCTGAAACTAGCGTTTCAATGAATTCCGGGTCAAAGGCTGACTGCGCTAGTAGCGGAACTATGGACATGGCCGCACTCCCTCCTCCGCAGCCGGGTGCGCGATCCCTGTGCCAACTGCCGCGCCGATCATTTCGCTGCTTCGGTCCAGCATGAAGAAACTATGCCCTTGTGAGTGCGTATACGCCAGTCCCGTTTTTCGCGCCAAAGCCGGGCGTTGCACGCGGGATGGGTCGGCCGCCGGCATGGAACTAAATAAAGTTGCCATAATTGCTAGCTCGCAACAAAAAGCTTCGCGGTCGGCGCACGATCCAGAATGGCTGCCGCGGTATTGCCAAAGAATAACGTGTCGCCGGGCCGTCGGTTCGCTCCAACCACGATCAGATCGTAGCCGCGCTTTGCCTCCTTTAGGATAGCGTCAACTGGCGCGGCATTTTCAGGCATACTGCGACGAACGTTGACCGAATAGCGTTTCGCCAGGGCACTGATGTCCTGGAGGACCGCCTTGTCGTTGCGGCGTTCCGCACGGCTCCGCGCGCGGCCGGGCTTTTTGCCGTCGGGCGGACTGATGACATAGAGCACCGTGACCTGCGCGTCGCTGGCGCGTGCCAGAGCGAAAGCCACTTCGGCGGCGCGCCGCGAGACCTCGGTTCCGTTGACCGGGACCACGATCTTGGCAAGTCCTTCGAGCAGCCGGTCGGTGGCGGCGCCGTGCGTGTCGACGATGGCGACCGGTCCGGCAAATTTCGCGGCAATTTCCGAAACACTCTCGGCGAAGCCGCCCTTGGAAGTGCGCGTCTCGCGGACGCCGATGATGAGGAAGTCGTAACCTTTCCGCGCCTCGGCCTCGATCTCTTCGGGGCCGACGTTGGATTTGCGCACCGTCGTAACGTCGATGCTGCCTTGCTTTTTGTCCTCCGGGTGGGCGTGAAGCGTGGTGACTTGCTCGGCGGCGGATTTCACTTCGCTGCTCGAATCGTCCGATGGCTCCTCGTCGGGCGAGGTCTTTGCCAGAGTCTTTGTCGACGTCTTTGCTGAGGCCTTGCGGTTGCCCGCCTTCTTGTCCGCGCGGCCTTCGGTCAATTCGAGCACCGTCGCCGGCTTCCCGATGGCGCCACCGATGACACCGGCAAGCCGCGCCGCAAACTTGCCGTTGGGGCTGTCGTCCACGGCGAGGAGAAGCCGCTCAAGATTGGTCACGAAGCCGCGCGCGTCGATCTCTTCACGTTCGAGCCTGATCCTTTCATCTTCGCGCATCGGCACGCGACTGAGCGACCAGCGCAGCATCGGCGGCATCGCAACGGTCGTGATGATCGCCATGGTGACGATCAGCGTGAACAGGTTTTGACTGAGCACACCCATCGATAGGCCGATCGTGGCGATGATCACCTCGGTCGAACCGCGGGCATTCATTGCACTAGCAAGCGCCAGCGCTTCACTGCCGACCAGGCCGCCGAGCTTAGCGCCGACAAAGGCGCCGAGAGATTTACCCGCGGAGGCGATCACGATCAGTCCGAACGCAAGCAGCGCCAGGTCGATATTCTTCAGAACGGTCAGATCGGCGCTCAAGCCCGAGAGACCGAAAAATACCGGCATGAACAGCGCGACAATGAGGCCGCGTAATTGCTCGTCGATGTGGCGCGTCAGGATCGGCGATTCACCGACCAGGACGCCGGCGACAAAAGCGCCGAGCACCAGATTTACGCCGATCCACTGGGTGGTCAGCGCCATGGCGACCATGATGACCAGGATGGTGGTGACGACGGAAAAATCGCTGCGGAAATTGTCGTTGGCGAAGCGGATCAGAAGAAACACGATGCGTCGGCCGATCGTCAGGCTCACGCCTAGAAACAGCGCCGTTTCCAAAACCGAGCGCCCCACCGACCAGATGTCGATGGTGCCCGCCGACGCCAGCCCAAACGCAA
This sequence comes from Xanthobacteraceae bacterium, assembly GCA_049300295.1. Lineage (GTDB taxonomy): Bacteria > Pseudomonadota > Alphaproteobacteria > Rhizobiales > Xanthobacteraceae > BOG-931. Next base: position 30,434 of record JBAQJL010000074.1, on the reverse strand, counting down.
TGGCAACAACCACCCAGCCTATTGTGTCCTCGAGAATGGCGGAGGCCACGATGATCTGGCCGATGTCGCGGCGCATGAAATTCATCTCGCCGACGACCATCGCGACAATTTTTACCGAGGAGATCGATAGCGCGATGCCGAGAAATAACGCGGTGACAAACCGCGCGTCCGGCTTGGGCAGCAACGAGGCGGGCAGCATTTCGCCGAGCCCTATGCCGCAGGCGAGAGGAATGGCGACGCCGGCTATGGCGACCATAATAGCGCTGCGCCCGACGCGTCTGACCAGCGGCAAATCGGTTTCCATACCGGTCAGCAGCAGCAGCATCAGAATGCCGAGCTGGGACACGCCATCGATCATGCTCTTTTGCACAGCGCCCGTGGGAAACAGCAGGTGTTGCGCTTGCGGCCACAACAGGCCGAGCACCGACGGGCCGAGCAAAACGCCGCCGACGAGCTGCCCCATGACGGCCGGCTGACCGATGCGCCGCGCGGCCTCGCCCATAAGCCGGCCAACCAGCAACAATATGCCGAGTTCGGCGACAAACGACGCTATCGAACTTTCCGTTGGCGCCACGGGCGCGGCCAATGCCGCCGTCGGGATGAGCAAAACGGCGGTGGTCACAAGGATCGCGCAGGCGTGCGGCATTACGCTGCGTTTGGATGCGCGAGCGCAGAGACGTCCGTCGCCGGATGTGATCATTCAGCTACGGCGCTGCCTGTACGATGGGCGCCGCCCGCCCGAGGCGACGCGCCTGTTCGCTTGCCGAACCCGTTTCGCTCATTCGCTTGCCAAAGCCGTTCGGTCGTGCGGTCAAATTCCGACTGCGGAAGCGCCGGGCCGGCCGTTTATCGCCGAAGCGTCCTCGCCCCTGCCGAACAGCCGGCGCATCCTCGCCTTCGTCTCGTCAAGCCGCCGCTCGTAGCTTTGCGTGCAGGCCGAGGAGCAAAATCGCATATGCCAGTAGCGGTGAACCATCAGACCGAGTTTGCCGCAGCAATAGTCGCAACGCACCTTCATGATCGTCGCGTCCATCCACTGGGCGCGGTAGCCCGCTGTTCGAACGCTACAGGCGGCATTCCAACCGCCACCCGGTAGCAAGAGAAATCGCAGTAGATCACGCGATTGCGCGTGTCCCGTACATAATTTTCGCCGACTGCGCGGGAACAATGGGCGCAGAACACTTCAGCCTTGAGTTTGGCTCCATTGACGATAACGCACCGCATCACAACGCCTTCCTTAGCCGCCGCGATGCATGCCGAATGCACCGCCAGCCGCGCCTCATCGTGTGATCGGCGCAATAATCCTCCACTCGTGCGGCCTGCTAACGCCGGACCAATCCGGGGAGTTCCATGCCGGTCAGGCGACGAAAAGTGATTTTTCAGGCGCGATGGCTTGCGAGAATCTCGCAAACACGCCGCGCCAGGTCCTCGCGCTTAACCGAGACCTGCGCCACCGCGCCCTTGGCCCATTCGGCGCGGCTCTTGATTTCGCTGGACAGTTCGGCGCCCAGCGCCATGTCTTTCAGCGTTACTTCGCCCTTGGCCCGTTCGTCGCCGCCTTCGATGACGACGATCGGCGCAGCGCGCTTGTCGGCATATTTGAGCTGCGCCCGCATCCCGCTCTGCCCGAGATAGAGCTCGGCGCGAACCCCATTGGCGCGCAACTCACTGACCATGGCCTGATAGCGCGCAAGCCGATCGCGATCGAGCACCAGCACGACAACCGGCCCGACATGCGCTTGTGGGGTCAGCAACCCGCGCATTTCCAGCGCGGCCGCCAGCCGCGACACGCCGATCGACACGCCGGTTGCCGGCACCTTCTTGCCCAGGAAGCGCTCGACCAGATTGTCATAACGTCCGCCGCCGCCGACCGAGCCAAACCGGACCGTGCGCCCGTCATCGTCCTTGATCTCGAAATTGAGTTCTGCCTCGAAAATGGGGCCGGTGTAATAACCGAGACCGCGAATGATCGCCGGATCGAATCGCACGCGATCGGGACCAAACCCCGCCGCCGTCAAGGCGGCATCGATTTCCAAAAGCTCTGCGGCACCTTGTTCAGCGACCGCGCTGCCTTTCACCTTTTCCATCATTGAGGTGCAAATCGCGGCGCGGTTATCGCCCTCCGCGTGGAGAAAGCCCAACACGCGGTCGATATCTTTGGTGGGCAATCCGGCGCCTTTGGTGAAGTCGCCGGACTCGTCCTTGCGGCCGCCGCCCAGAAGCTGGGCGACGCCCTTCATACCCAAGCGGTCAAGCTTATCCATCGCGCGCAACACCGCGAGCCGAGTCGTGTCGCCTTCCGGCCCTTCCGGTACGCCGATCAGTTCGAGCATGCCGCTAAGGACTTTGCGGTTGTTGACCTTGACGATGTAATCGGAGGGAGCGAGGCCGAGCGCCTCGAGGCTGTCCGCGACCAGCATGCAGAGTTCGGCATCCGCCGCCATCGCGGCAGTGCCGACCGTGTCGGCGTCGAATTGTACGAATTCGCGGAAGCGCCCCGGCCCGGGCTTTTCATCGCGAAACACCAGGCCGGTCTGAAAACGCCGATACGGAAACGCCAGCGTATCGAAATGCTCTGCCACGTAGCGCGCCAGCGGTGCCGTCAAATCGTAGCGCAACACCAACCATTGGCCGTCATCGTCCTGAAACGAGAACACACCTTCGTGCGGCCGGTCGAGATCAGGCAGGAACTTGCCGAGTGCGTCGGCAAACTCGATGCTCGGTGTGGTCAGCCGGTCGAAGCCGTACGACGCATAGACTTCCGACAACTTGCCGATCAGCCGGTCGTGGACCGCGAGCACCTTGCCGGTCGAGTCTTGAAATCCGCGCGGCAAGCGCGCTTTGGGCCGATCAAGTGGCCGCGATGCCTGGTCGTTCATGGCTGAAATCCTGCCGAAGGTTTTTTATCAAGTAGCAATTCGCCGACCGTTGTGCCAGCAAGCCTGTTGTCGTTGGCGCGGGTATCCTCGCGCATCAGGCCGCAAACCGCTCAGCGGCGTGCCCGTTCTTTACCGGCTGCAGCTCCGGGCCTTGCCGCGGTTTGGTGACCTTTGAGCGCCTGCTTGAATGTCTCGAAAGCCGGCGACGATCCCTCGAAAATGAATTCGCCGCGATCGACGATGATGCCCGCTGCGCCCGACGATTTGAGGAATTTTACGACGCCGTACAGCTTTGAGCGTTGGCAATAGGCGACCGCAATGGTACGGCCCGCGGCCGACGGCGAGGCAGCGCCGTCGCCCCACGAACTGAGCACGCAGCCGTACTTTTCCATTAATTGCTGCTTGGCATTTGCCGACGCTTTATTTGGAATGGAAAAGCGAAGCACGAGCCGTGAGGTCGCGCGAATGCGCGCCTCGATCTGCTCGACCAGGTGCTCTAATGCGGCGATGGCCTGAGGGCTCCACAGCGCGCCGCGCAGCGACGCGATCAGGCATACCTCGGTTTGCAGGACGGTGCCGCCGGAGATTTCCTTGAGATGATTTTCCGCGAGCGTGGTGCCTGTCGAGGTAAGATCGACCACGAAATCCGCCACACCGGAAGCCGGTGCGCCCTCGGTGGCACCGGACGACTCGACCAGTGAATATTCGACGATGCCGCTGTCGGCGAAGAACGCACGCGTGAGCCGAGTAAATTTGGTGGCGACGCGCAGGCTTCGGCCGTGCCGCTGATGAAACAGCATCGCCGCCTCATCGAGGTCGCTCATGGATGCGACATCGACCCACGATTGCGGGACCGCGACCACCAGGCGCGCGCCGCCGAAGCCGAGCTTGGGCATCACCAGCGCAGAAGCCGGCGATCCCTCGCCGTATTCGCGATAGAGGTCTTCGCCGGTCATGCCGGCGTGAGCGTCGCCCTGTTCGATGCGGCTCGGAATCTCCTCGGGCCGCAAAAAGATGACGTCGACGTCGTCGACGCCGACCATAGGGGCGACATATTCGCGACCGCTGCCCGCACGGCGTACGTCGAAGCCGCAGCCGCTGAGGAAACCGATGCATTGTTCCTGCAGCCGGCCTTTGCTCGGCAGGGCAAGCACGAACCTTTGCCTTGGAGTGCTCGCGATCATGGCGCTTTGCCCGTGCCGCCGGCTTCGCCTTTGACATAGGCTGTTAGCGATGCAATCGGCATGACCTGGTCACCGCGACTGTCGAGCCGCCTGACGCGTGCCTGGCCTTTTTTAGCCTTTTCAGCACCGATGAGAATCAAGCAGGAAATCTTTCGCTTAGCCGCGTAGTTCAGTGCGCCCCGCTCGTCCCGACCCGACAAATCGAGCTCAACGGCGCAGCCGGCCCGCCGCAGCGCGACGCTCGCGGCGATGCATTCCTCTTCGCGATTGCCGCCCAGGGCGACGATCAGCGCCTGCGGAGCCGGTATCGCAGCTGCCGCAGCGGGGTTTATGTTCTGTAACGCCGGAAGCAAACGGTCGAGCCCGATGCCAAATCCGACCGCGGGGATTGATTCGCTTGCGCCTAGGCCGTCGAGCAAATTATCGTATCGGCCGCCGCCGCAGATATGCCCGACCTCGGTGAAGTCCTTCGCGTAGATCTCGAACAGAAACCCGGTGTAATACTCAAGACCGCGGCGCAGTCCGACGTTGAATTGCAGTTCCATCGGCTGCTGCCGATAGGCGCTGATGTAACGCAACCGCTTGTCGCACCGCTCCAGAACGCGATCGATGGAGCCGATGCGAAATTTACGGAAATGCTCGCGGATCTGTTTGAAGGCAGTCTCCGGCTTGGCCCGGACATTGAGAAGATCCAGTACGCCCTGCATCAGCTCGACTGAAACCGGCTCGACCTGTTGCGCGCTGCGGCTGATCAATCGTTCGACGATTTCCTCCGGCGTGCGCCCGCCGACATGCCGCACATCCGCGAGCGCGAACACTTCCCGGATCAGCAGTTCGGCCTTGCCAGGCTCGACCGACGCAAGCAGCGACGCAAGCTCGCCGAATTCGTTCACCGCGTCGGACGCGGTCGTACCCAATTTGGCAAAAGTGTCGCCGGTGCGGAGTTCTTTCTGGTTGCGCAGCGCGATACGCCGGATGCGCGTCTTCGAACGCTCGCTGACTGGAAGTTGATCGATAAATGCGTTGCGAATTTCGACATCGCCGATTTCAACACGCGTTTCTTTGAGGCCGGCGGCTTCCAGCGCGTCCAGTGCCGCGGCCAGTATTTCTGCGTCCGCTGATTCTCGGTCCTGCACGCCGATGAATTCGGCGCCGGCTTGATAGAATTGCCGGTAGTGGCGGTCGTTGGACGATTCGTAGGTGAAGGCCGAGCCGAAATAGCAAAGCCGCGCTTCGCGCTCGGCGGATTTTTCGGCGGCGTTCCCCGCGGCCTGCAGTTGGCGCAGATAGGCGCGGCAGACTGGAATCGTCAGCTCCGGCCGCAGGCAGACTTCGCTGCCGCCGGGATCGGGGAAAATGTACATGTGGCGGCGGATGTCCTCGCCCGAGCGGTTGAGGAACGGTAGCGGACTTTCCAAAATAGGCGGGTTGATTGGCGCATAGGCATAGCGCCGCAGCGTCGCCTCTATGGCGTCGCGTGCCGTCTGCAGCGCGACGGCGTCGCCCCCCGCGTAGTCGCGGGTGCCGGAAATACTCGGTTGTGGCGTCTGCATAGCCTTAACCTAAGGGCCTGATGTTTAGCCCGAATATTGCGCGCCGGCTGTCGCGTAACGTCCCGATTTGGCGGCGCGGAGCACGGTGGCGCCTGCATATACCTGATATCCCCGGAGAATCCAGCGCGGTCCGGTCAGCCGGTAGGGCTCTGTGCCGCGTGCGACTGCGGACCTCGGATTTGCCTTAACGGCCGCTTGGCCCGCCCCTGTGAGGGGGCGGAGCGCTGCTGGCACGTGCGCGCACCGCGGTCGCAAGCAGACTGGTGCGCTGATTCCACTGGAATTGGCTCTGCACCAGCTGCAGCGCAACGAGCGCCGTGGCGCCAAGGCCATGAGCTTTGTGAATCAGTTTCTCCAGACACTCCTCGTATGAGGTTTCGTTTACACCCTCGACCGAGGCGTAGACGACGCCGAGCTCCTCATCACCCGGTGGGAGAGCATTCAGGCTGCTGATGTGCATGTGACACCTGACCTAAAAGCCGTGATCGACGTCGTCGAATACGGAAAGCGACTGCTCGAATGGCGCCGGATCGAGTGCCAGTGGGCCGAGAAACGGTCGGCTGAGCAGGGCCACCGTCCATAACAGCGTGCCGATCAGAGCAGACATGACGCACACCGCCAAAACCTGCGGCCAGAAGCGCTCCATAAACAGCATGAAACTCATCGTGACCGTGACGATGCCGCCGCCGATGGCGGCGAACCACATCAGCCAAGACAGCGAGTCCGCCGCCTGCACGTAGCGTTTGTTGCGGTCGAGAACGAGCTGCGAATAGGTCTGCAGAAACTGGGCCGCTATCAGCTCCTGCGACTTCGTCTCGAATTTCAGCTCACCGATGACACTGAGAATTTCATTGGCATCGTGTCCGGCCCGCCTGTTGCGTTCGCCGTTCGCGAAGCGCTGCCATCCCTGAACGACATGCTCGGCATATTCGCGCAGCACTTTGCGCATGGCGTCGCGGCCGTGCGCATCCATCACGGTCGCTTGCCGGTAAAGCGGCACGAGCACGGCAGCCTCCTCGCCCGCGTTGGCGCGCGCCGCGTCGTAAGACTCCCACTCGCCGACCACCATGAAGCCCAGCAGCACGGCGTAGATGACGCCAGCCGTCAGGAACAGCGGCACCAGAACGTCATTGTCCCTCAGCGACCTGCCGACGAATCAACCTGCGGACGACCGTGGTGCCGATCGCGCCGTAAAGGACAAATCCGCCGATGAATAGAATTGCAAGAACAGTGTCGCTCATCATGAGCGAGCTCCGTGCTCACGAACGGAGAGAAGCCAAGCCGTCATGTTTCTATAATCCCCCGCACCGCATCGCTGCGATAGGCTGAAATCGGCCGGCGGGTCAATGCGATCTCGCCCGTCATTTGAAAACGCGCAGATACCCCGGCATCTGACAACGACAAATATCAGCGCAACTTGGGTGCCGCAAAAGCTGCCGCTTCTGAATTGAATGTGCGAAGCGAGGTTGGAGGTGCATGCATCGCGGGCCGGTCGCCACTCCGGCTGGCCACTTTATCGCTACCTACGCACCGTGAGGTAGTGGCCGCTGCGTCTCGGATGTCCGCTCTTAGGCGCCCCTCACCCAACAGTAGGCCCCCGGCTCCCGTGCGTCCCTTGCTGCGTGTCTGCGATTTCCACGCCGCCGCGACTATGCGAATCGAGATTTAGCAACCCGCAATGACGTTCGCAATGCGCGATGGACGAGCCTTCATTACGTTGCAGAGCACAATGAACGCCGACATCAGAAAAATGAGCCGTCAATCGCCGTAATTAAGCAGAAGCGTCACGGGCATGTAGGCGAGAATGTGCGCTGCATCAAAGGCAGTACCGCTCGCGGATTTGGGTTCGCCGCTCACAACATCGATAAACTGCGCCGCGCGAATCGCCGCCGGCAGGACGATGCGGGTGTCCTGCCAGCGTTCCGGCGCAATGGTAATGCTGGATTCACTTCCCAAGAGGCGCGCCGGGTGACGGCAAAATACCGAGACAGCCACCGCCCCGCGCAGGACGCGCGCAAAGGCAACGAGATGACGCGCGAGCGGGCCTGCGGGCTGCAGCGGCAGATAATCGCCGTCGGCAAACAATGCCGGTGCCTTCTTGCGCGCGGCAAGAACGCGACCGATGAGACGTTGCTTGATGCGGCCGGTCTCTATGTCAGTCGCTCGTGCACCTGCTGATGCGGTTAGCAATTGTTGCCGCGCAGCAAAGTCGACTGGTTGGCGGTTGTCTGGATCGACCAGGCTTAAGTCCCAATACTCAGTCCCCTGGTAGATGTCGGGCACGCCTGGCGCCGTGAGCTTGCACAGCGTTTGTCCCAGACTGTTGACGGCGCCGGCCGGTGCGATGCGGTGCGCGAAGGCTGCGATTTCGGGCAAGAGCGGAGATGCGGCAAACAGCCAGGACACGAATTCGCCGGCCGCGCGTTCGTAAGGCTCGTTTGCCGTCGTCCATTCGCTGCGCAACTTTGCTTCCCTGAGCGATTTCAGTTGCCAAGCGGTAATTCGCTCGGCGAACCGATTTAGGCCTACATCATCGAGCGTGGGCTGCGCGGGCCACGCGCCCACCAGCGTTTGGAACAGCGTCGTGCGGTCCACCGCATCCGGCAGCGGCTGGCCCGTCTGCGACGGGAATTGCTCGGCGCTCAATGCGAGCCAGCGCTCCAGGAAATTGCTCCATTCGTCGGCGATTTCGCTCAGTACGGCGAGGCGGGCACGGACGTCCTCACCGCGCTTGTGGTCGTGTGTCGCGGTGGCAAGCATCGCGTGAGGGAAGGTGTCTTTCCTTAATTGCATTCGATTATGGAATTCAGCAGTCGAGCAGGCAAAGCGGCCGGGATCGAAGCCGACGTCGTTGCGCGACAGCAGCCGGCCGTAGCGATAGAACGCGGTATCCTCCACGGCCTTTGCGGAAAGTGGCGCGCTTAGCTGTTGGAAACGCGTAAGGGCAATGCTCTGCGGCTGGTCGGCGTTCGGACGGATGCGCTCGCCAAGCAGCCAGTGTCCGAGCAACGCGACGAGCCAGCGGTCACTTGGCAGGCAAGATGTCGCCGCGCCCGAAACCGCCTTTGCCAACATGGCGGCATCGGATCGCGAGTTTTTTCCGACTTGTGCGTAGATGCGGTAGGCCGGAAAATGAGCGAGCACTTCGGTTACGGTGCGACGGAGCGCGGCCCGCGAAATATCTCTGGTCCTGGGATCGCCCTGCGCGATCGCGGACAGCGCATCAAGCACCGCCTCGAGCTGCGACGAAAAGCTGCGTTGCAGAATCTCCCGGCGCGCTTCGCGCTGTTTGGCAGCGAAGCTGCTTGAGCGGCCGCTGATTTGTTGCCACAACTTCCCCAGCGGCTCTTCGCCCGTGCCGTCATGCTGCAGCGCGCTTATTTCATCCATAAAATCGTAGCCGGTCGATCCGTCGGTTTCCCAATTGGCCGGTAGCTGTTCATCGTAGGCGAGGATCTTTTCGACGACGAAATAGGCCGGACCCGAGGGGCAGTCGGGCGGGCGCTGTCTCTCCAACACCGTCAAGCGTGCGCGCAGTTGACGACAATATGTTTCAGGCAGCGACAGCCCGTCGACGTGGTCAACACGCACGCCGTCGATGATACCCTCAACGTAAAGACGAAACAGCGTGCCGTGCATTGCCTCGAAGACTTCGGGGTCTTCAATGCGAATGGCCGCAAGTTCGTTGATATCGAAGAACCGGCGCCAATTGATCTCATCGTTGGCGCATCGCCACCAAGCGAGCCGGTAGTTTTGCTGTTCCAGAAGGCCATGAAGTCGCGCGCGGCCAGCCGCCGAATCCGCCGCAAACTCGTGAAGTGATCCGGGACCAACGTCAGCGCAATCGGGTGCCACTGGAAATTCGTGATCGAAATAGCGGATAACAGATTGGCCCGCCTCACTCGTCCCCAGCTTAATTTCACCAGCCGAAAGGGCCTCGCCGTACGGCCGGCCTAGAATCGGTAACAGCAACTTGCCGTGCAGGTGCGGATCGGCCGGCGTCCAGTCGATGTCGAAATATTTTCCGTAGCGGCTGTTCCGGCCGCGCGCCAGGACATCCAGCCACCACGCGTTGCCGTTTCCGATTGCCATATGATTCGGGACGATATCAACAATCAGTCCCAGGTCGTGGCGGCGGAGTTCGCACACCAACGCTCTCAGGCCGTCTTCCCCGCCCAGTTCGGCATTGACGCGCGTCGGATCGATCGTGTCATAGCCATGCAGCGAGCCTGACCGCGCCGTCATGATCGGCGATGCATAAATGTGGCTGATACCGAGCGAAGCAATGTAAGGCGCCAGAGCGGCCGCATGGGTGAACGTGAAGCCGCGGTGGAATTGCAGGCGCATGGTGGCGCGCGGGACGCTCATTGCTTGCTCCGCCGCGTCAGGGGCGCCAGCCGTTTTCTGACCTGAGCAGACTCGAGCAGTTGATCCGCTTTGCCGGGGTAGCGGCGGCGCCAGTTGGGATGTTCGTCGATCGTGCCGGGGAGATTGGGCTGTTCCTCAAGCGCGAGCGCATCTTCCAGTGGTATAAGTGCTAGTTGCGAAGGCGTCTGTGCGACAAACTCCAGGGCGGCATCGACGGCGCGGTCCGGCTCGCCTGGCGCCGGGATTTCTCCGGACGCGGCTTTGGTCCGCACGAACGAGCGCCACAAAGTTTTTCTGTCAGCCTGTCTCGTTTTTATTTCCTCGTCGGGATCCGCGACAAGATCAAGCTCGTGCCGCGTTTCGATGTCGTGGCCGCGCCACCAGCCGGTCACGGTCGGCAGATCGTGCGTCGATGTCATCGCGGTAGCATTCACCGACCAGTCTTGCGGTGGGAAGAAGCGTCGTTTCTCGCGTTCAAACCACAAAACCTGCATGCCGTAGATGCCGATCTGCGAGAGAAACTCACGAAATCCAGTTGGTACGGTACCGAGATCCTCGCCGATGACGATTGCCCGATGACGGAGCGATTCAAGCGCCGTTAATCGCGACAGGTCGTCGAACGGATAGGCGAGATAAGCGCCATCTTGCGCACCGCCGCCGGTCGGGATCACCCACAGACGCATTAAACCCATGACGTGGTCGATCCGAACGCCCCCGGCGTGGCGTAGCGCTGCACGCAATGTAGCGATAAAGGGAGTGAAACCGCCGCCACGGAGCGCCCAAGGCGAGAAGGTTGTCAGGCCCCAGTCCTGGCCATTTTGATTATACAGATCTGGCGGTGCACCGATCCGAAGGCCGTTCAACACATCGTGCTGGTTGCTCCATGCGTGGCTGCCATCAACGCTCATGCCGACTGCAAGGTCGGAAATCAGACCTATGCGCATCCCGGCGTCGGTCGTCGCTTGCTGCGCGGTGGCGAGCGACCGGTCGGCGACCCATTGCAGGAAGCAATGAAACTGGACTTCCTTTTCGTTATCGCGCGCGAATTGCTTTACCTCTTGGCTGTGGGGCGACTGCAAAGAAATAGGCCAAGAGCGCCAACGCGATCCGGGACCATCCATGTCAGTGCGAGCCGCATGGAGCGCTTCAAAAACCGCATGGTTGCGCAAAAATGTGCCGCCTGCCTCGCAAAATTCGAGGAACTCATCGCCGAGATGGCTTCCATGGCCGACGGCGAGATCGTGCGACAAAAAATCGTCGAAGAGAGAACGAAACATCCGCAGCTTGAATACCAAGGCGCGAGGCCAATCGATGAGAGGACTGTGGATCAAGTCAGCGCTGTGTTCAGGGAGTTCGGCCTTGGCCGAAGCCTTTTGGACACAACGGTCACCAAACAGTGGCCGCGGATCGGCTAACAAGGGATTGTAGAAAAGCCGGCTCGACGGGGAATATGGACTGTAGGCGGTTGGATTGGCCGCGAACAACGCGTGAACCGGACTAAGCGCCAGCGCGTCGGCTTTGAGTTTTGCTGCTTCGCTGGCAAGAGCCGCGACGTCACCCATGTCGCCGATGCCGCAGTCGCCGGGGCCGCGCAGGGCGTAAGCCTGTACCGCAAGCCCCCAAAGACGTTGGTTGCCCGTGATGTCGCCGACGGTGAAACAGCGGGACGGCGCGGCTGCCAAAGTCACGCGATCATCGCCAAACTCAAGAACGTGGTAGCCCGGTTTTTCCAGACCATAGAGCCGTGCTCCATGCGGCGTTGCCTCAAGTCGTGCCCCAACGATCGCGCCGTCTTCCGCAACGACGCGCGCGGAGCCGAGCAGATTAGCATCAATCGGAAACTCAACTGGTGTCCCGACAGTCGTCGTGATCAGCGGCGGCATCGCGTGAGATTCAAGCCGATGCGTGCTGTCGGCAATCGCCTCCGCCGTGTCGCAAGCAAATCCTAAAGCCGAGAGAATGCACCGCACGGTTTCGATCGAGACCGTATGCGATTTGTCGGCGTAGTCGCGCCATTCAAGAGCTATACCGGCGCGCAGCGCGAGCGCCTTTAGCGACTCGTCGCTCATTTGAGATCTAAAGCAGCGACTGTTGAACGGCCGGAAAGCTGACCGGATGAAGCCTGTTTCCCAGCCGTTTGAGATGTTGCGAACAGAACGCGTCCGGAGAGTGACGGTATCCCGACGCTCGACTGTCCAAGATTACAGGCGACGGTCAGCAGCGAGCCATCGCCCATTTGCCAGCGCGCGACCACGGCGGCGGCCCCGAGCGCGTGCGCGTCGAGCGCATGCGTGTTTGGGAGACGCGGCACGATCTCCGCGCGACGAACTTTCAGAAGCTCATGATAAAATAGTGATCGCGCCGCCGCGCATCCGCCCTCCGGAACTGGCCTTGAGTGCTCGAACGAATCGCGTGCATTCGGGTCAGGGAGGCGCGCGATCAGCGCCGGATCGGAGAAATGCGAAAAGGTGGAGAATTCCGCTTTGCGTCCTTCGCGTACGGCCTTGGCAAGCTCCGGATTGTGATCGGTGAAAAATAGAAACGGCGCTTTACTTGCCGTTTCCTCGCCCATGAAGATAAGCGGTACCTGCGGGGCGAGCAGTTGCAGTGCCGTCGCCGCTTCGAGGGCGCGCGGGTCTGCGAGCGTGGTCAACCGTTCACCGAAGGCACGATTGCCGATCTGATCGTGATTCTGCAGGAACAGAACGAACGCCATCGGCGGCAAGGCCGCGCTCGGAGAGCCGCGCGGCTTGCCGCCGCGATGCGGAGACGGCTCGCCCTGATAACCAAAACCCTCCCGCAGACAGCGCGCCAGCCGCTCGGCAGGTTTGTCGGCATAGTCCCCGTAATAGCCTTCGTGCTCGCCGGTCAGCAGCACATGCAAAACATGATGCGCGTCATCGTTCCACTGCGCGTCGAAATCGCGAGACAAACAGTCGGCGTCATTTCGGTCGTTCTCAAGTACGAGATGCACGGCGCGTCCGCGCTTGACAGTGCGCCGGACTTCGGTGGCCATTTCATGGAGCCAGTCCAGCTCGGTAATGGCATGCACGGCATCAAAGCGAAGACCGTCGAACCGGTAATCGAGCAGCCAGTAGAGCGCGTTTTCCGTAAAGAACCGGCGGACCTGCGGGCGGCGAAAATCAATCGCCGGTCCCCACGGCGTCGAAACGTCGGCGCGGAACATTTCGGGCGCAAGAAGCGGAAGGTAGTTTCCGTCCGGTCCGAAGTGATTGTACACGACGTCAAGGAAGACCATGAGGTCGTGCCCATGCGCCGCGTCGATCAACGCGCGCAATTCGTCGGGCGTGCCGTAGCTGCGTTCCGGAGCATAGGGCAGAGTGCCGTCGTAGCCCCAATTGCGCGCGCCTGGGAATTCCGCGATCGGCATGAGTTCGATCGCCGTAATGCCAAGCTCGGCGAGCCGGGGTAATTCCCGCATGACGCCGGCGTAACCGCCCAGAACCCCGGCGTGAAGCTCGTACAGCACTGTCTCGTGCCAAGGACGCCCAACCCAGTGCGGATGGCGCCAGTTGTAGGACGCAGCATCGACCACAATGCTCTCGCCATGGACATCGCTGTCCTGGCCGCGAGAAGCCGGGTCGGGGATCGCGGTATCGTCGGCCAGGAGGAAATGATAGCGCGTCCCTGCTCCGCAGGTCGCCTCGGTTTCGAACCATCCATCGCCGGCTGGCTTCATCGCCACGCGGTAACGGCCCTCGATTGCAACAGACATTATTCTTTGCGCAGGAGCCCAGACGCGGAATCGGGTTCGCTGTTGTTCAAGCAAGTTGGCGCCGAACGACGGGCGCCAATTGACGCTGTTCACTGCAACGGTCTTTCCAGTTTCGAATTAACCAATATGGCGCTCCGCGAACGCACTCCGAGTTTTTTGTCGCTCAGCGGAATTTCATCGGAGTCGGGCTGTGCGGTGTCGATCAGAATGTGCCCAGGGAGAGCCGGTTCGGGTAAAATGAAGTAAGCATCGTCAGCGGTCGGATTGAGCAGGAAATTCAACAACATCAGCCCGTCATTTTCGTCCGTGGCGACGCGGCGCAGACAAAGCAAGCGGCGATCAGGGTGCCTCCAAGACTCGTCGGCCATCTCCGTGCCATCGCTGTCAAACCAGGCGATGTCACGCAGGTTCGGGGCGAATTCAGTCCTGCCATGCAGGAACTGCAAGGAGCGGAGTGCGGGATAGCGCCGGCGCACGGCAACGAGCTTGGCGAGAAAACGTGTCAGCTGGCGGCCTTGCGGCAGTGCTGCCTGCGACCAATCCCACCAGGACACTGCGTTGTCCTGGCAATAAGCATTGTTGTTGCCTTGCTGCGATCGTACAAACTCGTCGCCTCCCAGGATCATGGGCGTACCTAGCGCAAGAACCACGGTTGCCAGCAGGGCGCGCTGAACGCGCATGCGGATTTCCAGGATAGACTTATCGCTCGTTGGACCTTCAACGCCGTAATTGGCCGAATAGTTCTCCGCCGGCCCATCCTTATTGTCCTCGCCATTCGCTTCGTTGTGCTTTCCGGCGAAGCTGACCAGGTCGGCCAGGGTGAAGCCATCATGGCAAGCGGCGTAGTTGACCGACGCCCAGGGACGCCGTCCGCGCTTGTCAAACAGGTCGGCCGAGCCCGCCAGGCGTCCCGCGAATTCGGGACGTTCGCCGGCATCGCCTCGCCAGAACCGTCTTGTGCTGTCGCGGAAGCGATCGTTCCACTCGGCGAATCCCGGTGGATGATTGCCGAGCTGGTAGCCGCCCGGCCCGAGGTCCCATGGCTCGGAAATCAGTTTGACCCGGCTCAAAAGCGGATCCTGGCGCAAGACGTCGAAAAAGCCTGAGGCCGGGTCGAAGCCGCCGGCCTCGCGTCCCAAGGTGACGCCGAGATCGAAGCGAAACCCGTCAACGTGGAAGGAACTCACCCAGTAACGCAGCGAGTCCATGACCAGCTGCAACACACGCGGACGCGACAGGTTCAGCGTGTTGCCCGTGCCGGTATCGTTGATGTATTGCCGCTTGTTGTCGGGGACGAGGCGGTAATAGCTGGCGTTGTCGAGGCCTCGAAAGGAGAGCGTTGGCCCGAGTTCGTTTCCCTCCGCAGTATGGTTGTAAACAACATCCAGAATAACTTCGATGCCCGCCGCGTGCAGCCGTCGCACTGCGACGCGCATTTCGTTACGCAATTTTTCAGAAAGATAGCGCGGCTCGATCGCGAAAAACCCCAGCGTGTTATAGCCCCAGTAATTCGTCAGTCCGCGTTCGACGAGCGTGCGGTCCTGCAAGAACGCCTGAATGGGCATCAGCTCGATCGCCGTTATGCCGAGATCCTGCAGGTGACGGATAATCGCCGGGTTTGCCAGGGCCGCGAACGTGCCGCGTTCTTCCGGTCGAATATCGTTCCGCAGCATCGTCATCCCGCGCACATGCGCCTCATAAATGACGGTGTCGGACCACGGAACATTGGGAGGCCGGTCGTTGCCCCAATCGAACGTGTCATCGCAAACCACCGCTTTCATCATGCCTTGGGCACTGTCGCGGCTGTCGTAGGAAAGATCGCTTCGCGGCGAATGAATGCGGTAACCGAACAGCGCGTCCGACCAGCGAAAAGCTCCGACGTACTGTCTTGCATACGGATCGAGCAGCAGCTTGCGGTCGTTGAAGCGATGTCCGTCTTGCGGATTGTAAGGTCCATAGGCGCGGTAGCCGTAGATCAGCCCAATTCGCGCGCCTGGGAGATAGCCGTGCCAAACCTCATCAGTGCATTCGGGTAATCGAAATCGTGCCGTCTCTCGCCGGGCTGTTTGATCGAAGATGCACACTGCGATTTGCTCGGCATGCGCCGAAAAGACCGCGAAGTTTATGCCCAGACCATCCCATGTGGCGCCAAGCGGATTCGGCACGCCCGGCTCCAGCCGGTCAGGGAAAGCGGCCATCGCTCATCCCTCGTAGCGAAGGAAGATCGTCGCCAACGGTGGCAGTACCAGCTCCAGCGAACATGGCTGGCCATGCGCGGGGCTGTCCGATGCATGGACGATGCCCGCGTTGCCGACGTTTGATCCTCCGTAATGGCTGGAATCCGTGTTGAGGATTTCGCGCCAGGGCCCGCCGTGCGGCACTCCGATGCGATAGCCGTGCCGCGGCACCGGCGTCATGTTGCTGACGACGAGAACTGGGCGTTCATCTGCGGCAAAACGCAGGAACGCAAACACGGAGTTCGAGCGATCGTCGCCAACTGTCCAGGAAAAGCCATTGCCTTCGGAATCGCGCCGGTGCAGCGCGGGTTCGCACCCGTAAAGCCGATTCAGATCGGCGACGAGCCGCTGAACCCCGGCGTGCGCCGGATCTTTGATCGATCCCCAGTCCAGTTCGCGATCGTGATCCCACTCGCTTTCCTGGGCAAATTCGCCACCCATGAACAAGAGCTTCTTGCCCGGATGGCCCCACATGAAGCCGAAATAGGCGCGCAGATTAGCGAAGCGTTGCCAGTGATCGCCCGGCATTTTGCCGATCAGCGATCGCTTTCCATAAACGACTTCGTCATGGGACAGCGGCAGAATGAAATTCTCGGAAAACGCATAGAGCAGCCCGAACGTCATATCGTGATGATGATGCTGGCGATGAACCGGCTGTTTTTCCATGTATTGCAGCGTGTCGTGCATCCATCCCATGTTCCACTTGTAGGAAAAGCCGAGGCCACCGCTCGAAATCGGACGGCTGACGCCGGGCCAAGCCGTCGATTCCTCGGCGATCATCATCGCGCCCGGGCAGCGCTCGCCGACTACCGCGTTGAGATGACGCACGAAGCCGATCGCCTCGAGATTTTCGCGGCCGCCATAGGCGTTCGGGATCCACTCGCCGTCGTTGCGGCTATAGTCGCGATAGAGCATTGACGCCACGGCGTCGACGCGCAGCCCGTCGATATGAAAATGCTCCAGCCAGTAAAGCGCGCTTGCTATGAGAAAGCCTTGAACTTCGCGCCGGCCGAAATTGTAGATGTAGGTATTCCAGTCGCGATGAAAGCCTTCGCGCGGATCGAGATGTTCGTAAAGCGCGGTGCCGTCGAACCGGGCAAGTCCGTGTGGATCGGTTGGAAAGTGCGCCGGTACCCAGTCAAGTATGATGCCGATGTTCGCAGCGTGCAGCGCCTCGACAAAGCGCGAGAAGTCGTCCGGCGGGCCGTATCGCGCCGTCGGCGCGTAGAGAGACAGCGGTTGATAACCCCAAGAGCCGCCGAAAGGATGTTCGGTGATTGGCAGAAGCTCGACGTGGGTAAATCCCATTTCGACCAGATACGGCACCAGTCGGCGTGTCGCAAAATTCCAAAGCGAGTCGCCGTCACCGTGTTGATCCGGGGTGAGCCATGATCCCAGATGCATTTCGTAGATGGAAATAGGCGCATCAGCAGCTTGGCGCTTGGCGCGCTCGGCCATCCAGTGTTGGTCGTGCCAGTGATGCCGCTCCGGATGCGGGACGATTGAAGCGGTACCGGGTGGCGTTTCGGTCTGTCGGGCGAGTGGATCGGCTTTCCATGGCAGCTCGGTGCCATTCGGTCCGCGAATGCCGTATTTGTAGTGCGAGCCCGGTGCGACGCGCGGTATAAATATTTCCCAAATGCCGGCGCGGTGCCGCAGCCGCATCGGATGTCTTCTGCGATCCCACGAATTGAAATCGCCAACGACGCTCACCCGCGCTGCATTGGGCGCCCACACGGCAAATCGGACGCCGTTGACGCCATCAACCGTTGTGGGCTGCGCGCCAAGACACCGTGCCAGTCCAAAGTGACGGCCCTCGTTAAACAGATGCAGGTCGATATCACCGATCAGGGCGCCAAAGGAGTATGGATCCTCGGTCTCCTGGATGCCATTGGGCCAGTGGATTCGCAGGCGATAGTGAATTTTCTCGGCGATCAAGTTTTCAAAGAGACCGTCCTGCGCGCCAGGCTCCAGCGGCGCGAGGATGCTGTCGTCGTGACGCAAAAGCTCGACTTTGATTGCTCCCGGCAGGAACGCGCGAATGATGCGGCCGTTCTCCGTGTCGTGCGGCCCCAGGACGGCAAAAGGGTCGCCATGGTTAGCCTGCGCCAGCGCGCGCGCGGAATCCATGTCGAGCTGCCAGGAGGTCTTTAGCCGCGGCTCAGCCATGGGTTGCCACCGTCTCCTTGCCGAGAATCCGCGACTGAAGCCGTGAGAGTCCCGCTAGCGGCACCGCGAGCCAGTTCGGGCGGTTCGCGGCCTCGTAGGCGATCTCGTAGGCGGCTTTTTCGATCAGGAAGAGTTCAAGCAATGCACGCGCCGACGGGCTATTGCGCAGGGGACTTGTTTCCCAGTAGTCGTGGAGGAACGCTTGCGAAGCTTGATTTCGAAAGCGGGCGATAAATTCATCGCGCCGTGCTTCGTCGATCGGAACGGCACTCACGTCGTTGCGGTCCATCAGCGCGGCACCCGCATAATCGATCGAGCGCAGCAGCCCCGCCACATCGCGCAACGGACTGGCTTTGCTCCGGCGTTCGGCAATGGATGCCGCCGGCTCGCCTTCAAAATCGATAATGTAGACATCGCCGCTCGCGACCAGCACCTGACCCAGATGAAAATCGCCGTGAACGCGTGTCATCGGCATGCCTTCGCCGGCTTTGGCCAGGATATGAATCGCGGAGAGTAATGCCTCGCGCCGATCGAGAAGCACGTTCGCACGTTCGCAGTCTTGCTCGCGCTGCCAGTTGCTTTGGCTCGCAATCAGCGCCAACGCTTTGCCGAGACGTTCCTCAACCTTCTTGCCCCAGCGTGCCGCGTCCTCGGCACCAGCGGTTTGCGGCGCAAACGCCTGGTCCGACGTTTCACGCGCGAGGACCGTATGCATTTCGCCGAGGCGTCGTCCGATGGTCGCCATCACGGCTTTTAAATCGGCTAATTCAATGTCCGGAGTGGCTTGCGGTGCGGTGATCTGGTCGAGCGCATGTCGGAGCTGATCGAGAGTCCATGACCACGCGTCGCCCTGATTGCGAATGAAGCCGACCGCGATGGCAAGCGTATGCGGAATTCCATCGGGTGCGACCTGAATCACGTCTCCAAGAAGCGGCGGCATGTGAGCGAAGCCCTGGGAGGTTAAATGGCGGCCCATTTCGGATTCAGGATGCTCGCCGGGCAATATCCGGCGATAGATCTTCAGCATGAGCCGGTCGCCGATGGTCAGCGAACTGTTCGATTGCTCTGCCGCCAGCCAGTTTACTTCCGCGTCCGCCTGGGTTCGGAGCAGATCCCGTTCACCCGGCATGCTGCGAAAGCGCAACGCGCCGTCGGCCTGGTTTAACTCAACGTCCGAGGCCAGCGCCTGGACAAAGCGGCGCGCGAAGCTCGCCAGCGCAAAACCGTCGGTGAGCAAGCCGACACGTCGGTGCTGGCGAACGCGCGCAAGAGCGAGCCGGCTGGGCAGCGCCGCGGTGGTTCCATCCTCCCAAAGCACGCCAAGCGGCAGGAGCCAGGAGGTCTTACCGCTCTTTGTTTTAACTTCGATCTCGGCGAGCAAAATCTCTTCGGCGCCCTCGCTAATATCGAACAGGCGGGCGATTCGCGTCGATTCGATTTTCTCATCTTTGAGACCGAACCAGCGGCGCTTGGCGATGTATTGCGGTAATATTTCGTTTTCGACGGCGTCTCGCGCCATACGCAAAAGCGCGTCGCTTACCCGCCCACGAACCACGAGTGTCACGAATTCCGGTAGTGGTTCCGGCGCCGGAGTATGCCAAGAAGGCCAGTCGCTCATGGTTCCCAACGCAAACCAATAAAAGCCGTAAGGCGGCAGCGTGAGCAAATAGGTAAGCTCGCCAATGGGAGGAAACGGAGTCCCGGCGCTTAGTTCCACCGGAACACGGCCTTTGAACGTTGACAGGTCGAGTTCCACCGCCTGATGGCTGTGCGCAACGTTGGCGACACAAAGCAGGGTCTCGCCCTCCAATTCTCGCAGGAAGGCCAGAATCTTCCGATTTCTTGGATACAGGAACGTCAGTGTTCCTCGGCCGAATGCGGGATGGCGGCTGCGCACCGCAAGCATTCGCCGCATCCAATTCAAGAGCGAGTGCGGATCACGTGTTTGCGCCTCGACGTTGACCGCGCCATAGCCATAGAGGGGATCCATGATGGGAGGCAAAACAAGCGCGGCGGGATCCGCGCGTGAGAATCCGCCGTTGCGGTCATACGACCATTGCATCGGCGTGCGGACGCCGTTGCGGTCGCCCAGGTGGATGTTGTCGCCCATGCCGATTTCGTCCCCGTAATAGATGACGGGGGTGCCCGGAAGCGACAGCAGCAGGCTGTTCATCAGTTCGATGCGGCGGCGGTCGCGTTCCAGAAGCGGCGAGAGCCGCCGGCGAATTCCCAGATTGAGCCGAGCGCGCCGGTCGGCGGCGTAGGTTTGCCACAGATAGTCCCGCTCGTCGTCGGTCACCATCTCCAGCGTCAGCTCGTCGTGGTTGCGCAGAAAGATCGCCCACTGGCAGTTGCTCGGAATGGGCGGCGTCTGACGCATGATGTCGCTGATCGGGAAGCGATCCTCGCGTGCGATCGCCATGTACATGCGCGGCATCAGCGGGAAATGGAACGCCATGTGGCATTCGTCGCCGTCGCCGAAATAATCCTTGGTATCCTCCGGCCACTGGTTCACTTCGGCGAGCAGCATCCGCCCCGGAAACGCAGCATCCACCTCGGCGCGAATCCGTTTGAGCACCGCGTGGGTCTCGGGAAGGTTCTCGTTGTTGGTGCCTTCGCGCTCGACGAGATACGGGACGGCGTCGAGCCGCAGGCCGTCGACACCTATTTCCAGCCAAAACCGCATCACGCTTAGAACCGCGCGCATCACCTGCGGATTATCAAAATTCAGATCAGGCTGATGAGAATAGAAGCGGTGCCAATAGTAGGCGCCGGCGACCGGGTCCCAGGTCCAGTTGGAACGCTCGGTGTCGAGAAAGATAATACGGGTGTCGGCGTATTTTTGGTCGGTATCCGACCAGACGTAGAAATTCCGGTGCGACGAGCCCGGCTTCGCCTGCCGCGCGCGCTGGAACCACGGATGCTGATCCGAGGTATGGTTGATGACAAGTTCGGTAATGACCCGGATGCCGCGCGCATGCGCGGCGCGCACGAATTGGCGAAAATCGGCCAGCGTGCCGTAATCCGGGTGAACATTGCGGTACTCACTGATGTCGTAGCCATCGTCCAACAACGGCGAAGGATAGAAGGGCAAAAGCCAGATCGCGTTGGCTCCGAGATCCGCGATGTACTCAAGTTTGGAAAGAAGACCTGGAAAATCGCCGATGCCGTCGCCGTTGCTGTCGCAGAACGACTTGACGTGCAATTGATAGATGCATGCGTCCTTGTACCAGAGCTGGTCGGCGCGCGGCGCACTTTTTGCTGATTGCGCGTCCACGATCAGGCTTCCAGCGGCGCGATGCGCCAGATAACAAACGGAAGCTCGGCCGGATCGAGACGCAGGCGCTGCAGCTTGCCCGAGAGAACGGTTTCGGTGTCGTGCATCAGATCGTAAGCGGTGAAACTTGCGGTGTCGGGCAGGCCCCACTCCCACAGAGGGACTTCGACGGTCGCTTCCTGGACGTGGAAAGGATCGAGACTGATGGCGCACAGAATGAGGCTGCGGCCGGCCAGCAATCCTTTGCCGTAGAAGATCACCTGATCGTTGTGGGCCGGGTAGAAGCGCAGTCCCAGATGGGTCTGCAGCGCAGGGTGTGCCTTGCGGACGCGGTTGAGTTTTCCGATCTCGGCGACGATGCTTCCGGGCGCGTCGAATCGGCGCGCGCGAATCTCGTATTTCTCGGAATCGAGATATTCCTCGCGGCCCTGCAACGGCGCCGCCTCGCACAGTTCGAAGCCCGAATACATGCCCCATAGGCCGGAAAGGGTCGCCGCCAGCGCGGCGCGGATGAGAAACCCCGGCCGGCCGGAGGTCTGCAGAAAGAACGGATTAATATCCGGCGTGTTGACGAACAGATGCGGTCGAAAGAATTCCTTGACCTCTGACGTCGTGAGCTCGGTAAAATACTCAACCAGATCCTGTTTGGTGTTGCGCCACGTGAAATACGTATAAGACTGCGAAAATCCGACCTTGGCCAAGCGCTTCATCATCTTGGGCCGCGTGAACGCTTCAGACAGAAAGATCACGTCTGGATGCTGCGACCGCACCTCACTGATGAGCCATTCCCAGAAGGGCAGCGGCTTTGTGTGCGGATTATCGACGCGAAAAATCCGTACGCCCTCGGCGACCCAGAATAGGGCGATGTTACGGAGTGCAAGCCACAGATCGGGGATTGCATCCTTTGCATAAAAATCAACGTTAACGATGTCCTCGTATTTCTTCGGAGGATTCTCGGCACAGCGTATCGACCCATCCGGGCGCCAATTGAACCATTCAGGGTGATCTCTCAGCCAGGGATGATCCGGCGAACATTGGACGGCAAAATCGAGCGCTAATTCCAAGCCATGCTCGGCGGCTGCGTCGCGAAGCTGCCGGAAGTCCTCGATTGTGCCGAGCGCAGAGTGGATGGCGTCGTGTCCGCCGTCCTTGTTGCCGATGGCGTACGGACTGCCGACATCATCGGGCGCAGCGTCCAGCGCGTTGTTTCGGCCTTTGCGATTGGTGCTGCCGATCGGATGGATCGGCGTGAGATAAAGCACGTCGAAGCCCATCTGTTGCAAGCGAGGCAGGCGGCCGATGACATCCGTCAGAGTACCATGCCGATCGCTCGTCGCTGCGGTCGAACGCGGAAACAGCTCGTACCAGGCAGCAAACAGCGCCTGGGGACGCTCAACGTCCAACGAAATGGCTGGCTTGCGACGGCAAACAAACTCCCGCTCTCCCGCTTCATACATCACCTCGCGGAGGTCGCGCGTGAGCAGGATGTCGGCGCTTTCGTCGGTCGAGGCGTCAGAAAGCCATTTCAAAGCGCTGGCGATGACTTTGCCCTCGCTGCCGGTCACGAGCTTGTGGGCTCGATCGAGAACACGTCGTGCTTCGGTGATTTCGTTGGCAACGTCTGCGCCGGCCGCACGTTTCAACGCGATGTCGCGGGCGAGTGTTCCGTACCTGTCGATCCAGGCCTCAACGGTGAGTTCATAACGTCCGATTCGCTCCGGATGGATCGTTGCGCGCCACCGGTCATTATTCACGATCTGCATGGGCGAGCGCGACCAGTCTCTTCGGTTGGCACTTCGCCAGAGCAGTTCCACGCCGAGCGTTTCGTGACCGTCCGTAAAGACGTCGGCCTCAACGATTATGGGGTCGCCAATCACGCGCTTTGCCGCAAACCGTCCGCCGTCCACGCTTGGGACCAGCTTGTCGATGACGATACGCGGCGCCGCCGCGAGTGCCTTCAGCGCGGCTTCGGGTCGCGCGGCTTCGATCGGATCGCTTCTGCGGGCCTGCAGGACTCGAATTTCGCCCGCTGCGAGTGCTGAGCTTCTGTCGCGCTCTGTCACAATAGTTTTGGCCACCATGAGGCTCGCGCCAGCCGCGGGCGGAAGTGGTTCAAGATCAATTGGAAGAGGCTTCTCGCGCGCGAGATCAGTGTTGATCACCACCACGATCGGCGCGGAGGCGTCTCGGACGCTTGGGCTGTCGGAGCGAATAAGAGCAGTGACAGGCTCCCCCGGATCGGTCAGCCGCCGCATTTCCCGGTTGATTTTCAGGGCTTTGAGCTCGGCGCTCAACGCATTTGCGTCGCGGATCGCCTCCGATAGATCCGCGTTGCTGCTCGGTCTTGCAGACAGAGCGTCCGTGATGCTTTCTTGGCGCGCATCCATGTCGTCGGCTGCCACGAACTCGAAACCCATGGGCACGATGATGCCGTCGCCGATGGCGGCGGCGCGCTGCAGCATGTGCCGATAGAGGGGGACTGGATTATCGACCTGGGCCAAGCGCCGCGCGAGTCGCGGTCCGAACGGCGCCTCGGGCGAGGCAATCACCGCCCCAAGTCCGCGCAACAATTCGTGCTCCTCGATGAACCAATTGGCGCGACCGTCCCACCACGGCGCTGACGAAAAAGCGCCGTCGAAGCCAATCCCCTGCAGCGCTGTGATGTCTGACCAGTTCAGGCCCGGGGTCCAGGCCACGAAGCGGATATCCGGGACGCTTTGCGCAACGGCCGTGATGATGCGCCGCCAAACCTGTCTCGGCACCAGCTGCGGCTGCGAACAGCAAAATCCAGACACGCCGGCACTCGCCAGGCGAAGAAGCCGCTCGATCCACCACTCGGTTACCGGTTCGACGGCATCCTGGTCGAAGCGCAAATAAGCCGCGGCGGGCGCCGGCAGGGTGTTCCGCGGGTCCACGGCGTGACCGTTCGCATTGCCGTTGCGAAACCAACCGGGATGCGACTGCGTCACGTTGGCATTGTTGGCGACACGGCCGATTACGATGTCGAGAAACAGATTCAGCCCGGCGTCCCGGCAGTCTCGCGCCAGTTCGGCGATCAATTGATCGGCATCAAGCGAGTCTTCGATCGCCGGATGAGGCCGTTCATGGTCTCCGGTTAAGAACAGGTCGCCGGCCGCCCCCGGCGCAAATAGAGGGGCTGTAAGCACGCAATCGAAGCCCATGTCGCGGCAGCGGTGCAGTTGCCCGGGCCACGACGGGCGCGGTCCGGCCAATAGGGGATGAAAATAGTAGATTCGGGGTGCAAACAGATCACGACCGTCTTCGCCCACGCTTGCACGCTGGCCCATCGCCATAAAGCTGATTGTCCCCTCGGCCGGCCGTCGGGTTCCATGTCCTTGTGTCAAAACGGACGGGGCGGAAAAGTTCCATTGAAGGGCAGGCTGCTAACCGCCGCGTCCTGGGGGCATTCACTGGGGTGTGGTGAACCGTTTGGCCGGGCGGACGCCGTCTCCTGACGGCCGCCGGGCTCGGCGTGGGCGGCGCAGCAGGAACAGCAGCAACGATCGGCCCGTCACCTGATAGCGATGCCCGAACCTAAAGGTCGCGCTCGTGTCATAGTCCTCATCTTCGTCAGGCGTATTGGTGTCCACGAGGCGAAGCCAGTCGCGCCCTCCTGCCGCCTTTGGGAGCGTAAATGCAACAACGTCATGGTGCGCGTTTGTGATCAGGAGCAGTGACGCTTCGCCACCAAGCCGGCGAATACCGCTGGTCTGAGCGCGACCGTCAAGCAAAAGTCCGACGCATTTTGCGGCTGGATCCTGCCAGTGCTGGGGCGTCATCTCGTCGCCCGCGGGCGTGAGCCACGTGCAATCCTTGACGCCCAGTTCTTTATTCCAAGCGCCCGTCACGAACAGGCTTTGGCGCAAGACTGGAAATCGGCTGCGCAAACCCGCCAGCCGGCGCACGAACGCAATCAAATCTTCGGCGCGATCGTCGTGATCCCAATTGACCCAGGAAATCTCGTTGTCCTGACAGTAGGCGTTGTTGTTGCCGCGCTGGGTGCGGCCGAATTCGTCGCCCGCGAGGATCATCGGGGTGCCTTGCGACAGCAGCAGCGTAGCAAGCAGATTTCTTTTTTGCCGCTCGCGGAGCGCTATGATGTTTTCGTCGTCCGTCGGCCCTTCGGCGCCATGGTTCCACGATTTATTGTCGGAGTTGCCGTCCCGATTGTCTTCGCCATTGGCCTCATTGTGCTTTTGGTCGTACGCCACGAGATCGTTCAGCGTGAATCCGTCGTGTGCAGTGACAAAGTTCACGCTGGCCCAGGGCTTGCGGCCACGCCGGTTGAAGAGATCGGCCGAGCCGCTGATTCGCGCCGCGAGGTCGGCAATCATGCCGTCGTCGCCCTTCCAGTACGCTCTCACGGTATCGCGATAACGGTCGTTCCATTCGGCCCAGCCCGGAGCGAAGCCGCCGACTTGATAGCCGCCCGGACCGATATCCCACGGTTCGGCAATCAGCTTGACTGACGACAGGATGGGATCCTGCTGGCAGGAATCGAGGAAGCCGCCGCCGGCGTCAAAGCCGTGCGTTTCGCGGGCGAGCACCGTGCCGAGATCGAAACGGAAACCGTCTACGTGCATCTCCTGCACCCAATAGCGCAGCGAGTCCGTGACCATCTGCAGCACGCGCTGGTGCGAAAGATTGAAGGTGTTTCCGGTGCCGGTGTCGTTGATGTAATAGCGCGGCTCGTCCGGCACGAGCCGGTAATAGGAGGCGTTATCGATGCCTTTAAACGACAGCGTTGGGCCGAGGTGATTGCCCTCCGCGGTATGGTTGTACACGACGTCGAGGATGATCTCGATGCCGGCATCGTGAAAGCGGGCCACCATTTCCTTGAATTCGGAGAACGCGAAATCCGGCACGTGTGCGTAGCGTCGATCCGGCGCGAAGAATGCGATCGTGTTGTAACCCCAGTAATTCGTCAGTTTCTTGTCGAGCAGATAGCTGTCGTTGACGAAGGCATGCACCGGCATCAGTTCGACGGCGGTTATGCCGATATCGCGCAAGTGGTTCAGCACCGCAGGTTCGGTCAATCCCCGGAAGGTGCCGCGCAATCCTTCACTCACGAGCGGATGCAGCTTGGTATAGCCGCGGACGTGCAGTTCATAGATGACGGTCCGGCTCCAGGGCGCACGCGGAGGCCGCTCGTCTCCCCAGGTGAAAGCGGGATCGATGACGCGGCAGCGCGGCATAAAGGGCGCGCTGTCGCTCTCGTCGAATGAAAGATCGTCGCCGCTCTCCATCTTGTAGCCGAACAGCGCCGGATTCCAGTCGAGATTGCCGACCACGGCTTTGGCGTACGGGTCGAGCAGCAGCTTGTTTGGATTAAAGCGATGACCGTGCGCGGGATCGTACGGGCCGTGCACGCGATAACCGTAGATCGAGCCGGGGCGAGCATCGGGCAAAAACCCGTGCCAGATTTCGTCGGTGAATTCCGGCAGTTCGATTCGCTCGATTTCACGCTCGCCCTGGTCGTCGAAAAGACACAGCTCGACCTTCGTGGCGTTGGCCGAGAACAGGGCAAAGTTAACGCCTAACCCCGACCAGGTCGCCCCGCGGGGGAAGGGCATCCCTTCACGCAGGCGTGCGTTGCGCATTACCTGCGGCGCGGCTTTTGTAACGCGAGCCTCCCTCGGTCGGCGTGATCGTGCGGATCAAAAACGAAAAATCCGCCACTAAGTTCCCGAGTGCCGTGTTTAGTTCGTTTCCCTTGCGCCGCCGCCGACAAACACGGGGCCGATTGTGCATTGACGGCGTTCGAGGGTGCTATCTGCGAACGTGCTCAGAAATTAAGCGGCGGGGCGGTCGTCGGCAGACTCTGTCAGCCAGATTGAGCATTCCCCGCATTTAAAAACGCATTGGTCCGGCAGCCCGTCGCGTGGTGTCGTGCGCGTCAGGTGCATCGAGCGGCCACAGTTCGGACAAGCCGGCACATAGTCGATAATCGGTCGCGTCAACTCCATCGTCAGCATGGGACACCTCATTGCCGGAACAGTTATCAAACGCCCGAGTGAAATTCAAACGGTCGTTTTAGCCGCCAGCGCGTCTTAAACAGGGATTCTTTGTGATTTCACAGCGTGGAACTGCGCCCGCACGAACCAGCCGGCGTGAGGAGGCGGACATCCCGCCGATCAGCCACAGCCGAATTGTCGACGCGCTACGCCGGGTCCTGCGAGGGGCGATTCACTTCGCATGGGTTTGGGTCGGACAGTTCTGAAGTGGCGGGCCGCACCAGATAGCGATGATCACTACGTTTTCGCTGTGGCACTATGACCCGCCAACGCCCTATGGTCTGATCATGAACCGGCTGTCGTACTGTCAGATTCCCGCGTCTGGATCGTTCATTGACGAAAGTTTTTCGGCCCCCGACACGAAAAAATGGTGTTGCTTCTCTTTATCGAGATAGTCAGATAGCGCCGAGCGAGCCGTGGCGAGGGTCTTGTAATACGTTCGGAAGGGCTCCGATATTTCCACCGCGCGCTCGCGCGACGGAGGCACTGGCAGCAGAATTTCGAGATAGCGTTTGCCCACGTCTTCCCGGTTTGTTTGCATAAAAATGATGCGGCGCCACTGATCGCGCACTACCTTAAGCGACAACGCCCAAAGCAGGTAGAACGGATCGAAATTTGCCTGCGGACCGGGACGAAGAACTATGACCTCTTTCGTCGTGACAACTCGTTCTTGCCCCGGAAGTAGAATGCAGAAGTCACCGATATTTTTTGACGTTCTCTCCGGACACAAGAGATCGAATGCCCGTAACCCTGAATCAGCGCCGCCCCAAAACTTCTTCGCGACTGATAGAGGAATTCGGTTCGTTGGGTTAATATTGACCAACCCAGCTCGAAGATCGGAAACCTTGATGTAGGGAACATCCCCAATCCGTTCGTCTTGCGACGGTGATCCGTGGCCGCCCCGGACTGTCAGGACGCCCCGCCGAATTAGGACTCCTATTGAAGCGGTTTCGAAGCCCGAGAACTGCGGCTTCTTCATTGCTTCGTTGAACTGGTCGCGGAAGCGATGGTCATAGTAGACGGGGACGGCACAACGGAGGTCAATGTCCGCAGTAGGAATGAAGGTCAGAGTGTCGGTTTGCTGCCCCTTCGAGAGCGCCATTGCATCTTCCGCCAGCCGGTCATCAATGGCATCCACAGCCGCGCCTGTTTCGGGATCAAGCTCTTGGACGCGCTTCCCCGTCGTCGGATCAACTATCGGCAGGAGACGGCCGCCCTTGGTCAAGCCGCATGTCGGGGCGGTTGAAACCATAATCGTTTCGCTGGAAAACCAGTTTGGCTTGCGGATGCTCATTTCGCGGTGCCCCTCTTCGCCGTCTTCTTCTTGGGAATGATGGTCGAGTCGAAATCAGTTTCGACATGGCCCACCTTCTCGAAAATGTAGAAATTCGTCTTGGCGCGACAGAATTCTTCGAATGCCTCCATGGGAATATTCAGCATACCCCGCAGTGCAAGTCGCCCATTTAGCCAATATGGAAGCCAACGATAGGAGTAGCTGAAGAAGTAGGTCTCAGGGAGAACTATACCCACGCGCCCACCGACACCAAGAAGCCGGTAACATTGCTCTAGGTAAACCAAGCCAATCTCAAGGTCGACGTGATCGTTCGGCCCTTTCATCGCAGCATAGGTGGAGATCGTATAGCCTGCTGCCCGGCAATCAGCTGCCTTGACTTTTAGGCTTTCGCCGAACGGCGGATTGGTGATCACGACCGTGAACTGTTCCAGCCCGAACTTCTCTGTCGGAGCGCCCAACTCTTGGCTTAGTTTCTGGTATTTAGCGGGCCAAAGGTTCGTCCGGATCGCGTCGCCCAGCAGGACGTGGGTGGAACCGTCGCGCATCGCGACCATGGTCGCCTTGGTCAGCTTGACCCCGATGTCGTCCTTATCCACACCATAGAGGTTGTCGTTCGCCCACTTCACGAGATGATAGGCTTCGTTTTCGTTGGGGAACTCGCGCGACGCCACCTGACGAAGGGCTTCGACAACGAAGGCCCCCGATCCGCAAGCTGGATCAATCACCTTGTCGGCTGATGTAATCTCCATCGCCATCACAGCGGGTCGAACCACTCGAAGGGGTGTCAGGTACTGGCCTTCGCCGCTCTTGAGTGCCGAAGTTCGGAAAATCTGAAATGCTTTCGCAAGTAGATCAACATTATCACCGAGAATTCGAAAAGGACTTAGCTCGGCAGCGACTGCGAAAAGTGTGTCATCGCTGAGGAACAGCTCTTCCCGGTCAGCGGCATTGAATATTCTCGTGCGCTGCTTGTGGAAATACTCCTTGTAGCTTTCTCGCACTTTGCTGGCGGTGATCGCGACCTTGGTCAGTGCATCGCCGTAGATTCTGAAATCAACGGGGTTGTCGTGATTGGCGGATCGGCTGGCTATAGCGTCACTTTCGAGCTTCACCAGCAGGATATGCAGCAGTTCGCGAAGCTGATCTTCCCGCCTCACAACGTGAGGATCTGACACCACGACCGTTGCCACGATACGCTTCAGCGCGCCGGATAGTTCGGCCTCGCTCGGCTGTCGCATAGTTTTCCAAGTCGGGGGAACGTCCGGTGGCTGAGTTAGATCATCGGTGGGGTGGGGGAGGCCAGCGTTCTCAACGAATACCCACTCCGACTGGTGCCGCTTGTAGACTGCCAGCGTCTGGCTTCCATTCGTCCAGAAGCCCATTTTTGCCATGGGCTCGTTGCTGAGGTATCGCATGAGCTGCGACTTGCCATGCGCGATGTCTGGTGCCTTGAATTCGAAGATGACCTGAAGGGCGTACCATTCGCCGCTGTCATCGGCGAACGCTACTAAGTCTGCCGACCCACAAGCCGCGTACTTCTGTCCCCGTTCTCTTTTAGTCAGATCGTGCGGAGTGTGAGCTATGAGCGGAAGTTGGTGACGGCATGAAGGGGTAAGGCGACGTATCGTGGGGGTGTTCGACGCCTCCACTTCTCGACCAAAGGAGTGATACGCCGTGACCGACACTAACGTCATCAAGCTGG
>JBAQJL010000073.1:0-48770 GCA_049300295.1 Xanthobacteraceae bacterium | reverse complement strand
ACCGATCAGTTGATCATGTTCCATCTGCCGTGATGCGGCGCGCAGCCGTGACATTTGCGGCGGAGCCGCTATGGTGCGTCGCACGCGCTCGTAGCTCAGCTGGATAGAGCATCAGACTTCGAATCTGAGGGTCGGGAGTTCGAATCTCTCCGAGCGCGCCAGCGTATCACTGATCCGATCAGGTCAAATACTCGACCTTGCCGTTGTCGAGATCATAGTAGGCGGCCAGGACCTTGACCTTGTTGGCCTTGGCGAGGCCGGCGACAATCTTGCTGTCTTTCGCGATCTTGGTGGCAGTGCGCTTCGCATTTTCGCGCACCGCGTTGTCGACGAAGTCGCCGGGCTTGCCATGAACCGCGCGTGCAGCGGGCACGATCGCCGCAACCATCGGGCCGATCGAGCCGGGAAATTTCGCGTGCTTTTCGACGACCGAACAGGCGGCGGCGACCGCGCCGCAGCGCTGATGGCCGAGAACGACAATGAGTGGAATGCCAAGTTCGGCAGCGCCGTATTCGATCGTTCCCATCGTGGCCGTGTCGGCCATATTGCCGGCATTGCGAGCGACGAACAATTCACCGAGGCCGACGCCGCCAAATACCAGTTCGGGCGGCGTGCGGCTGTCCGCGCAACCGACGATCGTCGCCCACGGCGTCTGTGCCTTGGCGATGGCGTCGCGCTGCTTCGCCAGATCGGCGGCGCAAAGCTGCGGCGCATCAACGAATTTCCCATTGCCCGACTTCAGCCGTGCGAGCGCCTCGTCGGGGGTGACGCTGGTTGTTGCGCCGGCGGCAAGCGCGCGTCCGCCCAAGGTCGCGGTCGCGGCGGCGCTCGCCGCAACGAGCGCAAGGAAGGTCCGGCGCGACAATGCAACGTTCTGACATGCGACGCACATGATGGTGTCTCCGTGAGATCGTTCGGCGCCCGGCTTCGCTACCGGCGCGGTTCGATCGGGTTGCGCGGCGGTAACCCGCCGGTCGCTTCAAAGCCGAATTTCGTCCACAGGCTCACAGCAAACATCTAACGGCGTGTTAGGTTGTTAGCTTGATGGGCTATTAAAGGAATCCTCGAATCTTCGGGCGATATCTCGTTATGGTGCCATGCCATCTGACGCCTGCATGTAATCGCGGGCAAGACCAATCTCGGCTCGGATTGCGGTGGAGAACCACTCGCTAGGATTTGACCCAACGCGGCTTGCGGGCCCTGAAGTGCTCAATCCTGTCTGAACGTGATAGGTTGTGTGGTATTATAAATACCACTTGAAATTGCAGCAAAGGATAGCTACCGTTTCTGCACACGTTCAGGTGGAGGAACCCGTGCGCGGTCTGCTTTTTGTATGCTTGTTGACAGTCGCCACCGCCAGCCCCGCATTCGCGGCAAGCACGTTTCAGAATACGTGCTCAGAAATACGTTTTGCATATTCGGGTAATCAAGCCACTCTAAACGCCGTATGTCTAAAGGCCGATGGAGCCGCCAATGCGACATCCCTGACGCTGCAGGGGATATCGAACCAAAACGGAAAATTGGTGCAGGGCGGCGGGTCGAGCACTTTTCAGCAAAGCTGCGGTAACATCGCGATCCTGGTCGATGGCCCCTACGTGACGCTGAGCGCACTGTGTCGCACGATCAGCGGCGCCTCGAATGCAACAAGCCTGTCGCTCGACAACATCAGCAACATGAACGGCGTTTTGCGCCAATAAACGCCGCGCCTGCTGTTCTGGCCGAATTATCTTTCAGCGCGCCCGGAGCGTTCCGCGCGCCGCTCCCCTTCGGTGTGTCGCGCGATTTGCGCTGATCGGCCCGGTCTGGCAAAAATTCAGGTCGGTCCAACGGTGTGAATTCGAAAAGTGATAGACCCCACAATCCGGCTCGGCCTCGATATCGGCGGCACGTTTACTGACGTGGCGCTCGAGATCGGCGAACGCCGCTTTACCGCCAAGACGCTGACCACCCCGGGAGCGCCTGAGCGAGGCGTGCTTTCGGCGCTTGATGTCGTGACGCGGGCGGCAGGCATAGCGCCGGGACAGGTCGGGCTGATTATCCACGGCACGACGCTTGCGACCAATGCGGTGATCGAGCGCAAGGGCGCCAAGACTGCGCTGTTGACCACCGAGGGTTTTCGCGACGTGGTCGAAATCCGTCACGAAAACCGCTTCGACCAATACGACGTCAACATCGATCTGCCGCCGCCCCTGGTGCCGCGGCGACTGCGTTTTCCAGTGCGCGAGCGTATCGATGCACAAGGCCACGTTCTCACGTCCTTGGACGAAGCAGGCTTGGCACGCACAATCGACGAACTCGCGGCGCGCGACATCGAGGCAGTTGCGGTCGGCTTTCTGCACAGCTTCACCAACCCGGATCATGAGCGCCGCACCGGCGAGGCGATCGTGCGGCGCTTGCCCAAGATGGGAGTGACATTGTCGTCCGACGTGTCGCCGGAAATGCGCGAATATGAGCGTTTCTCGACCGCCTGCGCCAACGCCTACATCCAGCCGCTGATGGGGCGGTACCTCAAGGGTCTCGAACGCGAGCTGCAGCAGGCGGGTTTCGTCTGTCCGCTACTGCTGATGACCTCGGGCGGCGGCATCACCACCGTCGAGACTGCGGTCCGCTACCCGGTTCGGCTGATTGAGTCCGGCCCGGCGGCCGGTGCGATCTTTGCCGGCTGCATCGCCCGCCAGCATGGCCTTGATCAGGTCGTGTCGTTCGACATGGGTGGCACGACCGCCAAGATTTGTTTAATCGACAAGGCGCAGCCGCAGACCGCGCGCTTCATGGAAGTAGCGCGCATCTATCGCTTTCTCAAAGGCAGCGGCTTGCCGTTACGCATTCCGGTGATCGAGATGGTCGAGATCGGCGCGGGCGGCGGCTCGATAGCGCGGCTTGATGCGCTCAAACGCATCGCGGTGGGGCCTGACAGCGCCGGGTCGCAGCCGGGCCCCGTGTGCTACGGCCAGGGTGGCAGCGCGCCCACGGTGACCGATGCCGACCTCGTGCTCGGCCGCATCGACCCGAACAGATTCTCCGGCGGCAAGATTGCGCTCGACGCGGCGGGTGCGGAACATGCAATCGCTGAACGCGTCGGTGCGCCGCTCGGCCTTGCGGCCGATCATGCCGCGCTGGGCATCAGCGAAATGGTCGATGAGAACATGGCCAATGCCGCACGCGTGCATGCCATCGAGAGCGGCAAGGATGTGCGTGCACGTACGCTGATCGCCTTCGGCGGCGCTGCGCCACTCCACGCCGCGCGCGTTGCCGAAAAGCTCGGCGTCGACCGTGTGCTGGTGCCGGCCAATGCCGGGGTCGGCTCGGCGGTCGGCCTCCTGCGCGCGCCGGTCGCTTACGAAATCGTGCGCGGACGGCTGGTGCGTCTGTCGGAGTTCGATGCCGCCGCGGTCAACCAACTCCTTTCAGAGATGCGCGCTGAAGCCGAGGCGGTGGTGCGGCGTGGCGCGCCGACAGCCGAACTGACTGAGCAGCGCTCATCTTTCATGCGCTATCGCGGCCAAGGTCACGAGATTGCGGTCGAGCTCCCGGTATGCGCTTTTACCGACGCCGACCGGGCGCCTTTGGTTCAACGCTTCGAGGCGGCGTATCGCCGGCTCTACAGCCGCTCGATTCCCGGGGTCGATATAGAAATCTTAAGCTGGGTGGTTTCGTTGCGCGCACCGGCGGAGGGGCGCCTCGCGGCCGAGGCGGTCGAACGGCCAGGGGAAGCTGCGCCCCTGTCGCACCGCGCCGTGTTTGATCCGGATCGCGGGGAGTTTGTCGACACGCCGATCTATTGGCGCGCCGACCTTGCGCCTGGCGCGCAAATCAGAGGTCCGGCGGTGATCGCCGAAGACGAAACTTCGACTATCGTCAGCGCGGATTTCGACGCGCGCATCGACCGCTTCGGCTATATTGAACTCAAACGTCGCGAGAGCTGATCATGGTCGCCCGTTCCAACGCCGCGCTGGCGCAGATTCACCAGCAGATCATGTGGAGCCGCCTGATCGCAGTGGTCGAAGAGCAGGCGCAGACCATGATTCGCACCGCGTTCTCGACCTCGGTGCGCGAGGCGGGTGACTTGTCGGCCGGCGTGTTTGATCGCCACGGCCGGATGCTGGCGCAGGCTGTCACCGGAACGCCGGGTCACGTCAATTCCATGGCCAACGGGGTAAAGTTTTTCCTCGATGTTTTTCCGCTTTCCGGCATGAAGCCGGGCGACCATTACATCACCAACGATCCGTGGCTTACGTCTGGGCATCTGCATGATATCACTGTGGTAACGCCGAGCTTTTATCGCGGGCAGGCGGTTGGACTGTTCGCCAACACCATCCATGTCGTCGACATTGGCGGCCTTGGCATGGGCCCGGACGGCCGTCAGGTGTTCGAGGAGGGCTTGGCAATCCCGATCATGCCGCTCGCGCGCGAAGGCCGCATGAACGAGGACCTGTTGCGGCTTGTCCGTGCCAACGTGCGCGAGCCGCTGCAGGTCGAGGGAGACATCTACGCTTGCGCCGCCTGCAACGACGAAGGTAGCCGCCGCCTGGTCGAGATGATGGACGAATTCGAGATCGCCAATCTCGATCGGCTCGGCGATCAGATCGTTGAAGCATCGCGCGAGGCAACGATCGAGCGCATTCGCAAGCTTCCGCGCGGCACCTATCGCAACGCGCTGACCATGGATGGTTACGACAAGCCGCTCGTGCTCAATGCGGCGTTGACCATTTCGGACGACGGCATTCATGTCGATTTCGAGGGTACGTCGCCGGCTTCGAGCTATGGCATCAACGTCGTGCTCAATTACTGCCTTGCCTACACGGCCTTTGGCGTCAAATGTCTCGTGGCGCCCGATGTACCAAACAACGCGGGTTCGCTCGAGCCGATCACGGTGAGCGCGCCACAAGGCTGTGTGCTCAACGCTAACCGGCCGTGGCCGGTCGCTGCGCGGCACACCGTCGGCCAGATGCTGCCGGACGTGGTTTCCGGGTGCCTGCATCAGGCCATAGCCGGCGGCGTTCCGGCCGAGGGCGCGTCGTCGCTGTGGAATCCGCAGATCTTCGGCGGTGGTTCGCTGGTCGACGAAGTCGAGGAGGGCACGGACGCGAACGAGCTACCGCTGTTCTCGACGGTCATCTTTCACTGCGGCGGCACCGGCGCGCGACCCGGCAAGGACGGGCTTTCCGCAACCTCGTTTCCTTCCGGCGTGCGCACGATCCCGGTGGAGGCGACGGAAAGCATTGCGCCGGTGATCTTTTATCGGCGCGAGTTTCGCGAAGGCTCCGGCGGCGCTGGAAAATTTCGCGGCGGTCTCGGTCAGGCCATCGAAATCGGTGGTGCGGGCGCCAACCCCATCGCGCTGTTGTGCAACTTCGAGCGAGTCAAGAATCCGGCGCGTGGGCGCGATGGCGGCGGCGTTGGGGCGGCGGGTGAGGTCGCGCTACGGTCCGGCCGCCCGATCCGGCCGAAAGGCCGGCAGACCGTGCCACCGCGTGATGCGCTTCAGCTCGGCCTTCCAGGCGGCGGCGGATTCGGCGATCCGCGCACGCGCGATCCAGAGCATGTGCGCGACGATGTGCTGGACGGCCTGGTAACCGCGGAGGTCGCGCGTCGCGATTACGGCGTTGCGATCGATGCCGATGGACAGGTCGATCACACAGAGACGAAGCGGCTGCGCGCGCGATAGCCGCGTGCACCTGTCCGCTGAGCAGGTCGGGCATGAAGTTGCCGCGGTAGGGCACGTGCAGCATGCTGACGCCGCTCATCATCATGAACAACTCGCCGAACACGTGGGGCAGGGTGCCATTGCCGAATGAGGCCATTGCAATTTTGTTTGGATTGGCTTTGGCATAGGCGATCAGCCCGTGAAGCGTCTTTGCCGGCAGCGATGGATTAACCGACATCGCGAAATTGGTGGTGCAGACACTCGCGACGGGGACAATGTCGCGAACGAAATTGAACGTAAGGCCGGTGTAGAGCGTTTGGTTGATCGCGTTTGCGAGCAGCGTAAACAGCAGCGTGTAACCGTCCGGCGCCGCCTTCGCGACGAATTCGGTACCGATATTGCCGCCAGCGCCCGGCCGGTTATCGACGACGACGGATTGGCCGAGCCGATCGGAGAGCCATTGCGCCATGATGCGGGCGAGAACATCGGTGCTACTGCCAGCGGGCAGCGCGACGATGACGCGCATGGGGCGTGACGGATAGCTTTCCGCTTGCGCGGCGCGTGATCCCGGCAGCAGCGTTACGCCAACCGCGAGAGGCAACAAGTCCCGTCGGGAAAACTGCATGATATTCGCCACTTCGCCGAAGCGGGCGCGCGGTATCACGGCGCCGCCGCCGTCAGGACTTCACTTCGAACTCGCCGTTGATTTCAACAGGGGTACCGTGCGGCAAGTTCACCTGTCCGACGGCAGACCGGGCGTGGCAGCCGTATTCCGGCCCGAACAGTTCGAAGAACAGGTCCGACGCGCCGTCAATCACCGCCGGCATGTTGGGAAAATCCGGGGTGCAGTTGACCATGCCGAACAGACGAATGACGCGCCGCACGCGGTCGAGGTCGCCGACTTCCTGCTTGACGGAGGCGAGGATTGAAAGGGCAGCCACGCGAGCGACCAGCTTGCCTTCTTCGAGCGTCATATCGGCGCCGAGCTTGCCGGTCGCGCGATAGGTCATTCCTGGATGATGGGCGGTATGGCCGGATACAAAGATAATATTACCGGCGCGCACGCAGCCGCGGCGATTGGGGCTCGGAAACTGACGCGGCGCGGGCAGTGTCAATCCCATGGCTTTCAGCTTTTCTTCGATTGCACTCATTTTTCTTCCATTTTCGATTAAACGGCGACGATGCGGCACAGCATTCCGCGCGAATCGACCGAGCCGGAGATCGGATCCCAGGGGCCGTCGTAAGTCATGGCGGCGTTGATATTAACGTCAAAGGCGCCGCTGCCTGGCGTCATGCTGCCTGGGCGCCACCAGCCCATCCCGGTTGAAACCACGCCTTCGGGCGTGTTTTCCGTTATCTTGATCTTGGCCTTACACGAACCGCGCGCTCCGGGCGTTTCGATGCGTACCCACTGCTCATCGGCAACAGCCATCTGATGTGCAGTTTTGGGATGAATAAGCAGTCGCGGATCGGGTGAGATTTTCTTCGCCCACGGCTGATCGCGGAAGCGCGAATGATGATAGGTCTTCTCCCTGTCTCCGGTCAGCAGCGTCAGAGGGTATTGCGCCTTAAATTGCGGCTCCGCGCGTTCGCGCGCAGGCTCGACGAAATTCGGCAACGGATCGACGCCGACCGACGCGATCGCCTCGGAATAAAGTTCGATCTTGCCGGTCGAGGAGGGAAATTTTTCGAAGTTTTCGAGCGTGTAGGGATATGTGGCATATCCGTCGCGGCGCAGCATTTCCAGCGTCACGCCGCTGTCGCCAAGCAGAAATTCGATGAATTCGTCCTGAGATTGCCAGGGCAAGAAATTCGCCGTGATGGCGCTGCGCGCTCGCATCTTTTCCAGAAGTCCGCGCGCGATGGCGAAGTCGTTGCGCGCCTCGCCTTGCGGCGGCACCACGGCTTGGGTCATGGCGACAAGCGGCCCGCCGGGCTGCAGACGTATTTCGTCCTCTTCAAGGCCGGTGGTCTTCGGCACCACGATATCGGCGAGTTCCGCCGTTGGCGTCATCGCATCGGTTGCCACCATCAGGAAATCGAGCGAACGCAATGCTTCGACGGTCTTCGGCGTGTTCGGATAGGTCACGACGATATTGGCGCCGCTCAGATACATGGCGCGCAGCGGATATGGCTTGCCGGTGAGGATGGCATCGATCGCCGTCGGGTTGTGGCATGCGGTCTGCCAGCCGCGCGGCCCGGCCCATAACGGAAATTTGTCCGCACCGAGCGTTTGCTCCTCGATCTCGCGGGGCAGGCGGAATCTCGGATCGTGGATCAGATTGAGGTTGTCCAAAAATCCCTTCGGCTTCTTGGAGCGGCGGTTGCCGCCGAGCCGGTCGACGTTGCCGCTGATGCCGACGAGGCAATGGAAGGCGCGGAATGTCTGAACGCCGGCCGAGAATGCGTCGATGCCGTGGCCGCTGACGAAGGTCGAGGGCCCATGCGCGTACATGCGGGTCGCGCTGACGATGTCCGCCGCCGGCACGCCGCTTAGCATCGCCGCGCGCTCCGGCGGAAATTCGCGCGCTCGCTCGGCGAGTTTGTCGAAGCCGTGCGTAGAGCGTGCGACAAAGTCCTTGTCGTAGAGGCCTTCCGCGATCATCACATGGATCATGGCAAGGCCGATGGCGGCGTCAGTGCCGGGCTTGGGCCGCAGCCACAGGTCGGCGATGCCGACGGTCGGAATGCGCTTCGGATCGATGACGACGATCTGGCCGCCGCGCTTCTTTAAGTTCTTCAGCTCGATCCATTCGATCGGATCGGCATCGTAGGAGTTGCGGCCGACGACGAGCGCGCAGCGCGCATTATCGATGTCTTCGCCGCGGGTGATGTCGAGGCCGGTGGAGCGCAAGCTCACAGCACGGCAGCCGCCGCAGAGGTCTTGATTGATCAGCCAGTTCGGCGAGCCGAGCGAACGCAGCAGCAGCACCACCGCAAGGCCGCGGCCGAAATAGACATTATTACAGACCCCGACCAGCGCGGGCGCACCGTATTTTTGACGGACCGCCGCGTAGCGATCTGCCGCATATTCCAGCGCCTCGTCCCAGGAGATCTGCTGCCATTTACCTTCACCGCGTTCGCCGATGCGGCGCAACGGATGGTGCAGCCGCCGCTCCGAATAGGTAATGCCGGTGGAGCCTTTGAGCCCCTTGATGCAGAACGCGCCTTTGGAGAGCGGGTGCGACGGGTTCGGTTTGATATTCTCAATCACCCCATCTCGTACGGTGATGAGGGAGCCGCAATGCACCGAGCACTCGGTGCAGGTCGAGGGGATAACTTTAACATCCCCAGCCGACGAGGGTGAGCTGGATTTTGTCATCCGCTGTCACCGCGCTTGCAGTGGCAATAGCCACATCGCGTTCTCCCTGGCGCCACTATAGCATGGGAATCGGCGAAGTCGCGCCGCCGAGCGGGCACCCAGTGCGGCGTGACGCGCTGGGCGCTCCGGGCGCTCCGGGCGTGGGCCTCAGACCTTCAACGGCGCAGTGTCGATCGGCAGCGAGCGAATGCGTTTTCCGGTCGCGGCGAAAATCGCGTTGCACAGCGCTGGGATGGCGGCAGGCAACGGCGGTTCGCCCAAGCCGGTTGGCGAATTGTTGCTTTGGATGAAGTGCACCTCGATGGGCGCCGCTTGCGCCATACGTAACAGGGGGAACGTATCGAAATTAGACTGAATCACGCGGCCGCCTTCGATCGTGATCTGCTGGTGCAGCGCCTCGGCAAAGCCGTCGAGAATCGCGCCTTGCGACATGTTGATGGCCGCGGTCGGATTGATCACATGACTGCCGATATCGCCGGCAGCCCAGACTTTGTTGATCTTGATTTGGCCGTCATCGGCCACCGCGGCCTCAACGACTTCGGCGAAATAGCCGAGGTGGCTGTAATAGACTGCAACGCCAAGCCCGGTACGCTCGGGCAACGCGCGCTTGCCCCAGCCCGACACATCGCGCACCTTTTCCAGACAGGCGCGCGCCCGCGCTGTATTGAAGCCCGCGCCTTTGCCCGGCAGCAGCTCGTCCTTGCCGAGAAGGTCGATTTGGAATTGCAGCGGATCCTTGCCGGCGGCGTGGGCCAGTTCGTCGATGAAGGACTGGAAGACGAAGGCGAGCGCATTGTCGCCCGGCGCCCGCAGCGGCCCGGTCGGCACGCCGAGCGGAATGAGTGACGCTCCAAACGACAGATTCGGTACCCGCTTCGCCGGAAAGGTGTCCGGCGACAGGTCGGCAGCGGGTGCGAACTTGCCGCCGCGTCCGTAGCTGACGAAATGTTGTTGCCAGGCAGCGACCTTGCCGTCCGCGTCCAAGCCCGCTTTGAGGAAATGAAAACCTCCGGGCCGGTAGAAGTCGTGCTGTATATCGTCGGCGCGGGTCCACAAGAGCTTGATGGGAACGCCTGCCTCCTTCGCGATCCACGCCGCTTCGGCCATGTAATCGGTCATCAGCCTCCGGCCAAAACCGCCGCCGCACCGCGTCATGTGGACGACGATTTTTTTCTCGTCGATGCCGAGCGTCTGCGCGACGAGTTTGCGGCCCGGCTCGGGATTCTGTGTCGGTGCCCAGAGCTCGACCTTGCCGTCCTGGACGCGGGCCGTGCAGTTCATCGGCTCAAGCGGCGCGTGGGCGATGAACGGATAGGAGTAATTGGCTTCGACAACTTTCGCGGCGCTGCCGAGTGCAGCGGCGACATCACCGTCATTGCGCAGACTGTGTTCGGGCGCCTTGGCGCCAAACGCGACGGCCTGCTGCGCAAAGCCGGCGCTGCTCTGCCGGCTGGTTGGCCCTTCATCCCATTGTATGTCGAGCTTCCGGCGAGCCTTGTCGGCATGCCACCAGCTATCGGCAACAACGGCCACTCCAGGCATGAGGCCGGCAAGATTGCTGCCGCCCTTGACCACCAGCACATGGCGCACGCCGGGCATCGTCTTGATTTCGTCCAGGTTGGCCCTGACGAATTTGCCGGCGAACACCGGGCATTTCTGAAACACGGCGTACTGCATGTCCGGCACGACCGTATCGATGCCGAACAGCGGCTTGCCTTTCACCACGAGCGGGCTGTCAACGCCCGGAATCGAATGGCCGATGATTTTGTAGTTCTTTGGATCCTTGAGTTTGACGCTGCGTAAATCCGGAACCGGTAAGGCCGCGGCGTCGGCGGCGAGCGCGCCATAGGTCAGGGTGCGCCCGCTCGGCGCATGCCGCACCTGGCCCGATCCGGTTTCGCATTCACTCTCGGCAACGTTCCAGCGCTTGGCTGCGGCCGTTACCAGCATCTGTCGTGCTGCGGCGCCGGCGCGGCGCAATGGATCCCAATTTTGCGGCGTCGACGTGCTGCCGCCGGCATGCTGGTTGCCGTAGAGCGCCGGATTAAGATCCGCCTGTTGGGTGCGGACTTGGCTCCAATCGACATCAAGTTCTTCGGCAACGAGCATCGGCAGCATCGTTTTGACGCCCTGACCGATCTCGGGATTCTTTGCCATGATGGTCACGACATTGTCAGGCGTAATGCTGACATAGGCCGTGACTTTGACTAACGCGCCTTGCGCTTCATCCGCTGTTGCGGCGCCGATGAAATCTGGAAGATGCAATGACAACAGCATGCCGCCGGCCGCCGCTGCAGTCGCTGTGAGGAAGGCGCGTCGAGAAGCACCGACGGTCGTCTTGGGTGAATGGCTCGTCGGCTCGTCGGATGGGTCTGACACGAGGTGCCCGTGTAACATGGCGTCAGCTCCTCTTTCCGGTGGCGGCCGAACCCAAGTCTGACTTGGCAGCCTGCTTGACGGCCTCGTGAATGCGCAGATACGTGCCGCAGCGGCAGATGTTGCCGTTCATCGCCGAGACAATGTCGTCGTCGCTCGGCGCCGGCTTTCGCGTCAAGAGCGCTGCGGCCGTCATGATCTGGCCCGCCTGGCAATACCCGCACTGCACAACGTCGACATCGAGCCACGCCTTTTGCAGGCGCTCGCCGACCGGAGTGCCGCCAACGCCTTCGATCGTAGTCACCGCTGCCTTGCCGACGTTGGAGATCGGCAGACTGCAGGAGCGCATGGGCGCGCCGTCCACATGGACCGTGCACGCGCCGCACAGCCCGGCGCCGCAGCCGAACTTTGTGCCCTTCAGGTCGATCGCGTCGCGCAAGACCCACAGTAACGGGGTGTCGGCATCGACATCGACCGTGTGATTGCGGCCGTTGACTTCCAACGTGAACTGCATGATGAGCCTCGCCTTTTGCGTGGCTGCCACGATAAGACTGAATCCCGCGTGGCGAAATAGAGAGGCGGCCGCCCGAGCATCAATTTTTCACGATCCCGCCCGATGCCACCTCCGATCGCCGGGAGGCTTGCCGCTGCCTTGGTCTTCAAGCGAAATATCGCGGCCTGCTATCGCGACATTGTCGGCTTGTCGACGGGCACGCAGCGATCGTCGTCGGGCACGGCAATCGCGCTTTCTGATTCCAATCGAAATTACGAGCTGCAAAGCTTCTCGCGGCGAAGCGATCACCTCACCGCAAGAAAAATGCTGCGCGGGTGCGGTGCCTCCGCTGGTCGAGTGCCGGCTTAGGGCGTCAGCGCTTCGATCGTCCACTCGCGCTCCGCCGCGCGTTCCTTGGCGCTGCTGCCTTGGCCTGTCGACGGCAATTGCAGCACGACCGCAAACTGTTCCGGAACGAGCCGGGTGAGCAGTACGATCTGATCCCCTGGAAACTCGAGTGCGTCATGATGAACGTGCGGGTCATCCATATTCACCTGACGGAAGCGGGCAACCTTGTGTTCGATACGAGCCTTGCCGAACAGGCTGAAAGCCCGGTCGTAGCGTACCTCGTCTTGGAACGCGATCTCCGTGCCCGGCAACAGGCAAACTGCCACTTCCGGCTCGCCGACAGCCGAAAAGCCGCGGGTGATCGAGCGGGCAAAATCCGTCGTCATGAGCTTGTCGCCGATCTCGGCGGGCCGGGATGCGACGAGATGCAGACTATAGTCGCACATTTTTGGGGCACTCCTGGGCACGAGGAGACGTAACGGCCTCCTCGATCAGTGAACACCACCGTTGGCTGAATGTTCCTTTGGTCTGCCGCAAGCCGCGCAGATGCGCCTTGATCACGTGCACTGGCGATGCTTCGGTGGATGCACGGGGGCTTACGCATGACCGATCGCGCCGATAGCCAAGCCGAAGACGGCTGGTCTGATGCTCGCAACGCTGCGAGGTCCGGTCGCAATGATCTCGCGAGTTTCCAATCCAAGCGGCACGTGGATCACGTGCCGCGCGGCATCGGCTGCATGGTGCTCGCCACCATGCTGTTCTCGACTGCCTCGGCGCTGACCAAGTGGCAGGTCGGCATCTATCCGGTCGGCGAGGTGGTCTTTTTGCGCTCGATCTCGTCGCTCGTGGTCTGTGCCGCCGTCATGCTGCCGATGACGGGGTTTTCGGTCTATGTCACGCGGCGGCCATGGGAGCATTTTGCCCGCGGTTTGTCGCAGGCGACGTCGCAGACCTTGTTCGCCCTTGCATTCACGCTCATGCCGCTTGCTGGCGCAGTTTCGATCAATTTTTCAGCACCCTTGTTCGCTGCTCTTGTCTCGATCCTTTGGCTGAAGGAGCGCGCCACATTTTCGCGATGGGCCGCACTCCTGATCGGCTTTGCCGGGGTGCTTATCGTCACCAATCCGGGACGGAACTCGTTGACGCTCGGCGCGCTGTTCGCACTCGGCAATGCGGTGATGTACGGCACGGTGACGGTCGCCGTGCGCGGCATGACAAAAACCGAATCAGCTAACACGCTGATCATCTGGCAACTGACGGTTATCGCGTTTCTGCACTCTTTCCTGTTGCTGTTCGGCTGGCGCTGGCCGGCGCCGCTCGACGCGCTGATGCTGTTCGGCAGCGGCTTTGCGAATGCCATCGGACAATATTTCTGGACGCAGTCGCTGCGGCTTGCGCCGGCCAGCGCGGTGGGGGCGTTCTATTATCTGAACCTGGTATGGGCGCTGGCCTTCGGCTATCTCGTATGGGGCGACGTGCCGTCGGAGGGCTTATTGATCGGCTCGACCATCGTGGTCGGGTCGGGATTTTTTCTGTTCTGGCGCGAGGCGCGGCTGCAGCGCTCGATTGCCGTGGCGCCACAGCCGAGAGTGCCATAACCGTCGCTTTGAGCCGCCGCTCGTTACTTGATCAGCGCCGCTATGCGGTCAATGATCGGCTTCGG
Source organism: Xanthobacteraceae bacterium (assembly GCA_049300295.1). Classification (GTDB taxonomy): domain Bacteria; phylum Pseudomonadota; class Alphaproteobacteria; order Rhizobiales; family Xanthobacteraceae; genus BOG-931. The sequence goes on along the minus strand of JBAQJL010000073.1, from coordinate 34,921 downwards.
TGTGGCATACGCCTTGTCGATCAAGGCCTGCAGTGTCGCGCCGTCCTCCGGATCGATTGCGTATTTGCGTTTGGCGGCCTCGGCGATAAAGGCGGGGTCCTTCATGGTGGCGTCGAACGCATCGCGCAGAGTTTTCAGCGTCGCCGGGGCAAGACCGGGCGGCGCAATGAAGGGGCGGCCGATTCCCTGGCCAATGTAGAGAAATTCGAGCGCCTCTTTGTCTTCCGGCTTGGTCGCCAGATCGATCACGAATGGTACGCCCTTTAATTCGGGATTGGGCCGTACGCCGCCCTGAAACAGTACGGTAACCGCGCCTGACGCGATCCAGTCCGGGCGGCGCGCCTTGACGCTGTCGAGGCTTTCGCAGATGCCCTGCACCTCGCCGCGCTCCATGGCCAGGAACACATCCGCCGAGGATGGGTAGCCGCCGACAAGTCTGAATTTGAAGCCAAGAATGGCGTTGAGAGCCTTTGGATAGGAATGCGTGCCGGTACCCGGTCCGGTGTCCCCGAAGATGAGTTCTTTCTGAGTAAGGGCGTGAACGTCTTTTACCGGCGCCGTGTGATAGGCGATACACACATTGGTTTCGGTCGCGGGCGTGCCGATCCAGGAAAATTTGGTGGCATCGAACAAGGCGCCCGGCTCTCCGGTAAGTGGACCGAGCGCGGCGTCACGGGCGATCAGCGCCATCGTCGAGCCGTCCTTTGGCGCCTGATGATAGATGAAGCTCGCAGCGCGGTAGCTGCCACCGCCTGGAAGGTTTTGCGCTACGACTGAAGGCTTTCCCGGCAGGTGCGGCCCGATATGCCCGGCCACCATGCGGCCCCAGGTGTCGTATCCGCCACCGGCCCCGAAGCCGATGATCATGGTCACGGACTTGCCGCCCACGGGGGCGGGCACCTGCGCTGCGGCGGAGCCGGCGGCGACGAGCCCGAACAAGCAAGCGGACAGCAGCCCTGCCACTACGACAGTTTGCGTCGCTTGGTCGCGATCTCCGGCCATCGTAGTCCTCCCAAAAGGCGTGTGCGCCTCGTCCGTATCTGCTAACAGAGCGGCGCCGCCGCCAAACCGTAACCCGAAGGCAATAACGAGGGAAGGCGGGCCAAATCGCCGTGTTGGCAATCAGAGTGGAGCGAGATGCCGTGAACATTCTCCGTCGCGAATTTTTGCGCCTTGCAGCCGGCGCGACTGTATTGCCTCTGGGCGCGCGACTGGCGCGGGCGCAGACCTACCCGTCACGTCCGGTGCATGTGCTGGTCGGTCAGGCCGCCGGTAGTTCGACCGACATCACCGCGCGGCTTGTTGCGCAGCCGTTGTCGGTGCATTTCGGTCAGCAGTTTGTCATCGATATTCGCCCGGGAGCGACCGGCAACATCGCCACCGAGGCGGTCGTGCGCTCGGCGCCCGATGGCTACACGCTGCTGGTGATGAACTCGCAAAATACGATCAACGCCGCGCTCTATACCAAGCTCAATTTCGATTTCGTGCGCGATATTGCGCCGATCGCGCTGGTCGATCGGGTGCCGCTGGTGATGGAAGTCAATCCATCGTTCCCGGCCAAAACGGTGCCGGAGTTCATCGCCTACGCGAAGGCGCATCCGGGCAAGATCAACATGGCGTCGGGCGGCATCGGCGGTCCGCAACACGTCGCCGGCGAACTGTTCAAATACATGGCCGGCGTCGATCTCGTGCATGTGCCTTACCGCGGCTCGACGCCGGCTCTGGTCGATCTGATGGGCGGGCAGGTGCAGGTGATGTTCGATGTGACGCCTTCGTCGCTGCCGCATATCAAGGCGGGCAAGCTGCGGCCGCTCGCGGTGACGACGCCGGAGCGCTTGCCGGTGCTGCCGAACGTGCCGGCCATGGCCGAGTTCCTGCCCGGTTACGAAGCGTTCGGCTGGATCGGCTTCGGCGCACCCAAAGGGACGCCGGCTCCGATCATTGACGCATTGAATAAACAGGTGACTGCGGCTGTCGCAGAACCGCAGGTCAAGCAGCGCCTGCTCGATCTGGGCGCGCAGGTCATGCCGCCGAGCACCCCCGCCGATGTCGAAAAATTCGTCGTTTCCGATACCGCGAAGTGGGTCAAGGTCGTGAAGTTCGCCAAGATCAAGGTAGACTGATTGAAGCGAGGCTAATGTTGTTGCGAAGCGAGCGGGTGGCTACATGACATTCGGGCGTCGTCGTTTTTTGCAGCTGACCGGCGCGGCAGGACTGAGCGCTTTAGCGCATCCGGCTTTGGCGGATGCCTATCCCTCGCACGTGGTGAAAGTTCTGGTCGGGTTTCCGCCTGGCGGCGGCGCGGATTTGGCAACGCGCCTTGTCGTTGAGGGCCTTTCGGAGAGCTGGAAGCAGAAGGTGATCGTCGAAAATCGACCCGGCGCGGGCGCCAGGATTGCGCTCGATGGCGCGGCCCACGCGGCGCCTGACGGCTATACCCTGCTGCTGGCGCCAGGCTCGCCGCAGGTTCAGGAGCTGTTGTTCTCGCATTTGACGTTCGACCCCGTTGCGGATTTGGCGCCGGTCTCGCTCGTTGGTACCTACCCGAATATCATCGTCGTGCCGAACTCTTCGCCGTTCCAGACGCTGCAGCAATTCATCGCCCACGCCAAAGCGAATCCCGGCAAGTTGAGTTGGGCGTCGCCCGGCATCGGCACGGTGCCGCACCTCGCTGGAGAGTTATTCAAGCACATGGCCGGCATCGACATGACTCACGTGCCATATCGCGGCGTGACGCAGGGCCTGATGAGCGACTTTATTGCCGGCAGGCTGGATCTGATGTTCAACACGACAGGCTCGCTGCTGCAGCCGGTGCGGGCGAAGCAGGTTCACGGGCTGGCTGTGACCAGCGCGCACAGGTTCGCCGACGAACCCGAGTTGCCGACGGTCGCGGAGTCCGGTTTGCCCGGCTACGACGTAACGTCGTGGTACGGCATTTACGCGCCGGTAAAGACGCCGGCTGACGTTGTCGGAAAGATAAACGCCGACATGGTCGCGATACTGGCAAAGCCCGAAGTGAAAGAGAAATTCAAGCCGCTCGGCGTTGAGGCGCGCGGTTCGACGCCGGCGGCGCTTGCGGCCATGAATCAGGCTGACGCGACGCTGTGGGGACCTGTCATCAAGGAAGCCAACATCAAGGTCGAGTAGCGACCGGCGCGGATCGCAACGGTTCGGTCATGACACGGATGGCGGTTTGACGGTTATTTCTCGTAATCCGCAGGCTTGGTCTCTGCAATAAAGACCCAGATCATGACCGTCGCGCCGCATGCGACTGCGGTGATCGCCAGAAAGCCGGCAGTCACGCCAAAGGCTTGAGCCAAATATCCCGTCCCCAACGTGCTGAGGGACGCGGCAAGGCCGCTCATCGCGCCGACGATTCCTTGCGCTAGATTGAAGCGGCCGGTTCCGGCTGTCAGGTCGGTGATGACCAGCACAGTAAGCACGCCGATGATGGCCCCGGTGATGCCGTTAAGCACCTGTGCGACGATCAGCAGTGTGTAGCCGTTGGCGAGCGTGGCGAGGAGGACCGCTCGAAGTGGTTCAAGAGCGAAGCCGATGAGGAGAAGCGGACGCCGCCCGCGCTGCTCCGAATGGTAGCCGACCCAGGGTGAAAGCGCCGCGACGACGATCTGCGGCACGATGATGAGCGCCGACATCCAGATCGGCGCCTGATATTTCATCGTTACGGCGACGTTTTCCCCGATCAGCGGCAGCAAAGAGGCATCAGCCAACTGGAACAGGACGAGAGCTGCGATGAACAGAACAAGTCTGTGATTCTTGGCGAGGGTGAGGATGCTGGCGTGGCGCGCAGCCTTCCCTTTGGAGGCATTACGCGCACGCCAATAATCGATTTCCTCTGGACGGATGAAGGTAAGTGCGATCAGCGCCGGGATACACAAGCTCGCGGCGGTCAGGAAGATGGCGCTGTCGCTGAAATAGGCGCCGGCGAAGCCCATCAGCGCGGCCGTCACAGCGTGACCGCCGGCCGCATAACGGAAATTGCGTCCGGTGCGCACCGACATGGTGCGGCGTCCGACCAGACCGAGGCTGATGCCGGCGATCGCCGGCGCAATAATGCCGCCGGTCAGTCCCTGCAGCAGTGTCGCGACGAAGACCATGACGAACGACGGCGTGAGCGCGAGGATGAGCGCTGCCGCCCCTGTCATGACGATGCCGACAGCCAGCAGTCCGCGCTTCCAGGTGACAGCGTCGACGAGCGCACCGCCTGGAATTTGCCCGATCAGTGCGGCGATGCCGCCCACGGTCAAGACCAGTCCGATGCTGCTGTGCGACCAGCCGAGATGGGCAAGATAAAATGCGACGAAAGTGCCGAAGCCAGTCTGAACGTCGGCGATGAAAAAATTTGTCCAGTCGAGCCCGTAGCGGCTTCGCCACGATGCCGGGGCGTGCAGCGATCGTCTGGCGTCCCGGTAGCGGGCGACGGCGTTGCGTAGCCGGGATTTTGCCTTATGGCGGAACGGTGCGGCCATCGCGACGGCAACGGCCTGATTGCGATGACAGTTCCGGGGCAGGGGAGTTCCGCGGCCGGTTTGCCTCAGGCGACGCGATAGCGGGCGATGACGCGCTCGTCGATATCGATGCCCAATCCCAGCCCCTGCGGCACCTGCATGGCGCCATCGCGCGCCGTGATGGCGTCGCCGAGCGGTGTCGCTTCCAGTTCGCAATAGAAGCGCTCGCACTGCGAATCCGGCAAGTCTGCCGCGATGACGTGCAACGTCGCGATCAGGCCCGGCCCGAAATAGGGCGAGTGCGGCATGACGCGCACGCCATGCTCTTTCGCAACGGAGATCGCTTTGCGCATGGCGACGATGCCGCCGATCTTGGTCACGCTCGGCTGAAAAATATCGAGTGCGCCGCGTTCAATGGCGTAGCGCGCTTCGCCGGCGTGGCCGATGTTCTCACCGGCAGCAATCGTCATGCCGGTGTCGCGGCGGATGCGCGCCATCGTATCGTAGTCGTCGACCGGATCGACCGGCTCTTCGAGCCAATAGAGATCATAGGCCTTGAGCTTGCGCGCCATCTCAACTGCCTGGGCCGGCGCCCAGGCGCAATTGGTGTCGACCATGATGGCGATATCGGGTCCGGCAGCCTCGCGGCCCGGCGCGACAGTCTCGACCAGATGCTCGTGAAGTTTCACCGACTTATAGCCGCGGGCGATAGCCTCTTCGGTATAGCGCGCGACAAGGTCGCCTTTGCCGTAGCGCAGAAGGCTCGCGTAGGTCGGAATGCGGTCCCGCGTCGCACCGCCGAGCAGGCGATGGATGGGCACGCCTTGCGCCTTGCCGGCGATATCCCACAGCGCGATGTCGATGCCGGCGAGCGCGAAGCTGACCGGCCCGTGGCGGCCCATGGCATGCAGCTTGCGCGCCAACTCCGTCATGAACGCGCCGACGTCGCCGTTGAAATCGCGGCCGATACAGAGCGGCGCGACGGCGCGGATAATGGCCTCGCGGGTCAGCGGCGAGGCGGCAAAACCGAACGCCTCGCCCCAGCCGGTGATGCCGGCATCGGTGTCGAGGCGCACGAGCAGCGTCTCCATATGCGACCACGGGCCGGATGGCCGCATCGGTTTCGGCCCGCCGTGCTCATAAGGCACGGCGATCAAGATCGGTTCGACACCGGTAATTTTCATGGCCGCTGCCGTTGGGTCGAATGAGTTACTGTGCGAGCGGCGTGGGATTGTCGGCCGGCGGTTCGATGCCGAAACTGTTGGCGGTCATGCAGGTCATGGAAAAGCTGCCCGTCGTGGCGATCAAGGCCACCAGGCTTTCAAGCCCCATGGTCTTCTCAGCCGCTGCATATGTTTGGTCGCTCAAATTCTTGTTGGCGAGGAGTTCGTGCGCCACGGTGAAGCAGGCTTGTTCGCGTGCATCCGGTAGGTTCGGGGTCTGGCGGGCGTTGATAGCGTCAATGACAGACTGCGGAATGCCGACCGAAAGCGAGCGACGGACCTGTGCGAACCATGGATAGCGCGCGCCCCAGTGCCGGGCGACCGTCATGTTGATAATTTGCTGCTCGCGCGGCAATAGCGGGCCGCCGGACATCGAGTCGCGCATGTTTTGAGCGGCCGCGAACAGTTTCGGCAGGCGGATGTAAGCGTAGTACGGGCCGCCAACGATGCCGCTACCCTGCTTGGCGGCGTCGTAGACTCGTCCTTGTTCGGCATTCATGTCGGCGCGGTCGAGGATTTTAATACGAGGCATGATTTCTCTCCCTTTAATTCCGTGTTGTGGGTGCGTTCTGAGGACGACGTCGCCGCTAGTATACGACGACGCTGCGAATGCTTTTGCCCTGATGCATCAGGTCGAAGCCCTTGTTGATGTCGGCGAGCGGCATGGTGTGGGTAATCATCGGGTCGATTTCGATCTTCTTTTGCATATACCAGTCGACGATTTTGGGCACATCGGTGCGGCCGCGGGCGCCGCCGAATGCGGTACCACGCCAGGAGCGGCCGGTGACAAGCTGGAACGGCCGCGTGGTGATCTCCTGGCCAGACCCGGCCACGCCGATGATAATGCTCTGGCCCCAGCCGCGGTGACTGCTTTCGAGCGCGGCGCGCATCAAGTGAACGCTCCCGACGCATTCGAATGTGTAGTCGGCACCGCCGATCTGGTCGGCGCCGCTCTTGGTCATGTTGACGAGGTGCGCCACCAGTTCGCTCATCCCGCCGCCGATCTCCTTCGGATTGACGAAATGCGTCATGCCGAAGCGTTCGCCCCACGCTTTCTTGTCCGGATTGAGGTCGACGCCGATAATCATGTCAGCCCCGGCAAGCCGAAGGCCCTGGATAACGTTCAGTCCGATACCGCCGAGACCGAACACAATGGCTTTAGCGCCTGGCTTGACCTTGGCAGTGTTGATGACGGCGCCGACGCCGGTGGTGACTCCGCAGCCGATGTAGCAGACCTTGTCGAACGGTGCGTCCTCACGGATTTTAGCCACTGCGATTTCCGGCAGCACGGTGAAATTGGCGAAGGTCGAGCAGCCCATATAGTGGTGCAGCTTTTTGCCCTCGACCGAAAATCGCGATGTGCCGTCAGGCATGACGCCCTGACCCTGCGTGGCGCGGATCGCCGTGCACAGATTGGTTTTGCGCGATAGGCAGGACGGACACTGCCGGCATTCCGGCGTGTAGAGCGGAATAACGTGATCGTCTTTTTTGACAGACGTCACGCCGGCGCCAATGTCAACGACGATGCCCGCACCCTCGTGGCCGAGGATGGCGGGAAACAGGCCCTCGGGATCGGCGCCAGACAGTGTGAACTCGTCGGTGTGGCAGATGCCGGTAGCTTTGATCTCGACCAGGACTTCGCCAGCGCGCGGTCCTTCGAGCTGGACCGTCGTCACTTCCAGCGGCTTGCCCGGCGCGTACGCCACAGCGGCGCGAACATCCATAATCGGGTCCTCTGTCGTCCTTCGGGGTAAACGATCCGCGGCCCCTGGACCGCTCACCCCCTCATACGAACTATGGTTCGCGCCCTCAAGAACCCAAACCGACGGATCCAACCGATTGGCCTTGCTTTCGACATCCAACCACGACCTCCGGTACGGTGTGGTCTCATTCACACAACTGGGCGTTCGAGGGTAATATCGCGGCCGACAACGAAACCTCATTTTGCAGGGCAGGAGACGGATGGCTATTCGAATTGGCAGGCGCGCTTTGATTGCCGGCGTCGGCGGCATGGCACTACGCTGGCCGCTTGGGGCGCACGCCCAGACCGCAGGCAGCGGAAAGCCGATCCGCATGGTGGTCGGATTTGGCGCTGCCGGGACAACCGATATCGCCGCGCGTGTTCTTTCCGGCGAGCTCGGGAAAATTCTCGGCCAGCAGGTCTTTGTCGATAATCGCACCGGCGCCGGCGGCACCATCGCGACAGAGCAAGTTGCATTGTCGGCGCCGGACGGATTGACGCTGCTGGCGACGCCGTCTGCCAATGCCGCCAACGAAACGCTGTTTAAGAATTTCCGCTACACCTACGAGCAGTATTTCGCCGCCGTGGCGCCGGTGGCTGACACAAACAACGTGGTGGCGGTCCACTCGTCGTTGCACGTGAAGACGATCGGGGAACTGATTGCGCTCGCAAAATCGCAGCCGCCCGGTGCGATTTTGGCGGGCTCGCCCGGCGTCGGCACTGCTTCGCATCTCGCCAACGAACTCTTCAATCAGATGGCCGGCATCAAGATGACGTCCGTGCAGTATCGCGGCGGCGGCGACGTGATGAAGGATCTGGTATCCGGCCAGATCAAGGTGGACATCGCGCCGATCCCTACCGTGCGGCCGTTCCTGCAAAATGGTTCGGTATTGGCCATCGCGACCACCGGGCTCAAGCGCGATCCCATGTTGCCCGATGTTCCAACCGTTGCCGAGTCAGGAGTGCCTGGCTTCGATGTGCGGCTGTGGATCGGCATCTTGGCCCCGAAGGCGACGCCGCGACCCATCGTCGAGCGGATTGCGACCGCGACCGCGCAAGCGTTGACGACGCCGGATCTGAAAGCCGCATTTGCCGCGCAAGGCCTCAACCCGTTGCCGGGCGGCCCTGACGACTTTGCCGCCTTCTACCGCAGCGAGGTCGTAAAATGGCGCAAAGTCATCGCGGCGACCGGAATGTCGCTGGACTAATGGCGCAGCCGAGTTCCGCTTGAGTACGAAAACCAGATCAGCAGCCAGGACTTGAAAGTGCCCACGGAAAATGGATCGCGGCGCGAACGCGTCGAAATGCACAACGACAATGCGCTGAAGATCGGTCTGTTCGGCGCCAATTGCTCGTCAGCCCGCACTGCGACGCTGGTGCCGGAGCGCTGGCTTGCGACCTGGCCCGATTGTCTGGAGATGGCGCGCATCGCCGACGATGGCGGCATCGACTTTCTGCTGCCGATCGGCCGCTGGAAGGGCTATGGCGGCACGAGCAATTTCCACGGCACCAGCTTCGAGACTGTCACTTGGGCATGCGGGCTGCTGGGGGCGACGAAGCGCATCACGGTCTTCGGCACCGTGCACGCGCCGCTGTTTCATCCGCTGATCGCGGCCAAGGAAATGGTCACCGCCGATCACATCGGCCAGGGCCGATTTGGTCTCAACATCGTCGCCGGCTGGAATGAAGGTGAGTTCGAGATGTTCGGGCTCGATCAGCGCGGTCACGAGGATCGCCACGAATTCGCTCAGGAATGGATCGATGTCATCAAGCGTGCCTGGTCCGAGCAGGATGAGTTCGACTTCGACGGTAAGTTCTTCAAGCTTGAAGGCGTTCATTGCTTGCCGGGCCCTTATGACGGCACGCAGCCTGTCATCATGAATGCCGGCTCTTCGGCGACGGGCCAGGCTTTCGCCATGCGCAATTGCGACGCGTTCTTCACCTCAACCCATGCGCTGCGTCTGGCGGCCGCCGGCACAACACAGGATGCGAACGCGCCGGTATTCGATCGCATCGTCGAGCAGGTCAATCGCATAAAAGCCGAGGCGCGGGCGCTTGGCCGCGAGATCGAGGTTTTCACGCAAGGGCAGGTGATTTGCCGGCCGACCCAAAAGGACGCTGAGGAGTATCATCACTACGCCAATGTCGAGAACGCGGATTGGCCTGCGCTGGAGCGGATGCTGGCGCTCAAGGACATCACGCCGCAAAACACGCCCGCGGCGGAGTTTGCCGCCAAGCGCTCAATGCAGGCGGTCAGCGGCGTTGGCGGCTTTCCGTTCGTCGGCACGCCTGACAAGGTCGCGCAGGAATTCGCCGACATCGGACGTGCCGGTGTGCGCGGCATCGCCGTGTCGTTCGTTAATTATCTCAAGGAAGTGCCGTATTTCTGCGGCGAGGTGCTGCCGCGCCTCAAGCGCATGGGACTACGCGCCCATTAGACGCTGCGCGCAGCGCAGGTTCTGGTGCGCTATCCTTGCCTGGTCGCCGGACGGCGGCGCCAGGAGGTTTGAATGACTAGCGATGAATTGGCCACGCCGGGTCTGGACTTCGTCTTTGAAGCCTGGGTCGCGGTCGGCCCGCCGCAGGATTTGGGCGATGTCGGCAAGGGCGGCCGGCGCATCGTGCCGATCACCGGCGGGGAGTTCTCAGGACCGCAGATGCGTGGCGAAGTGCTGCCAGGCGGCGCGGATTGGCAGGTGCTGCGCAATGACGGTGTTGCCGAACTGGAGGCGCGTTACACGCTGCGCACTTCCGACGGAGTGCTGATCTACGTACGCAATCATGCGCTGCGGCACGGTCCGCCTGATGTCATGGCCGCACTCGCAGCCGGCCATGCGGTCGAGCCGGGAAGCTATTATTTCCGCGGCGCGACTTTCTTCGAGGCCGGCAGTCCGGCATATGCCTGGATCACGCGCCACATTATCGTGTGCACCGGCGCCCGCGAGCAGGCGAGGGTGCTGGTGCGGTTCTACAAGCTGACATGAAGGGCCCGCGCGCCCGTTAGGTGACCGTTATGTACCAACCCGATCTGTTTCGCGTTGACGATGCCGCACAAATGCATGCGCTAATGCGGGCGCGACCGTTTGCTGCGCTGATCTCGGACGGAGCGCTCGGGCTTTACGCCAGTCACCTGCCGACTGTGCTGAAGGGCGAAGGCCAGTTCGGCATCATCGAGTGCCATCTCGCGCGCGCCAATCCGCATTGCAAAGAACTTGCAGCGGTCGAAAGTGCGCTGATGATCTTCCAAGGCCCCGAAGGTTACATCACACCGAACTGGTATCCGTCCAAAGCGCAGCACGGCAAGGTCGTGCCGACCTGGAATTATGCTGTCGTGCACGCCTACGGGCGTCCCGAAGTGATGGACGATCCCGCATGGTTGCGCCGCCATGTCGGCGAACTGACGGCACAGCAGGAACGTGGTGCGTCACGGCCGTGGCAGGTGTCAGACGCGCCCGATAGCTACATCAGCGGCATGGTCCGGGCGATCGTCGGCTTCCGCTTCGCTATCACGCGGCTCGAAGGCAAATGGAAAATGAGCCAGAACCGCGAAATGCAGGACCGCGAGGGCGTCGTGCAGGGACTGCGGCAGCGGCGGCAGGACGACGACCTGGAGATCGCCGATTACGTCGCCCAGCAGATCAAGCCGCGCGCCTGACTGCCGCCGGCGGTCCGCCTTACTCCTTGCCCGCGGGAATAACGATTTGCGTCTGTGTGACGATGGCGCAGAGTCTGCCGTCCTTTCGCGTGATGCGCGTCTGCCAGACCATGGTGCTGCGGCCGCGATGCAGCGGCGTGCACTCGGCATACGCCGTGTCGCCGATCGGGATAGGCGCAAAAAAATTGGTCTTGCTCTCGATCGTCGCGGTGCGGGCGCCCGGCGGCAGGTTGGCTGTGGTCGCCGTTCCACCGAGATTGTCGGCAAACGCCATGATCGCGCCGCCGTGCAGGATGCCCATCCTGTTCTCCAGATCATCGCGCACGAACAGTTCGGCCACGACCTTGTCGGGCGACAGGTGGGTGATATCTATGCCCATCAATTTCGCGAACGGCGGCTGCGCCTTGGCATCGCGATCCGGTCGATCGTTCATCGTCGAGCCTCTATCAGTCGGCAAACAAAGAGCGCGGCCGAAGCCGCGCTCTCGCACCCTAAAACTTGTTCGCCAAGAGAGTCACTACCGCGGCTGCGGCACCACGCGGATATAGGGTTTCGGCGTCTTCCAGCCTTGCGGGTAGAGCTTTTTGGCTTCGTCGTCGGTGATAGCGCCGCCCAAGATCACATCTTCGCCCGGTTTCCAGTTTGCCGGCGTGGATACACGGTGCTTGGCGGTCAACTGCAGCGAGTCGATAACGCGAAGCACTTCATCGAAGTTGCGGCCAGTGCTCATCGGATAGACCAGCACGAGTTTGATCTTCTTGTCCGGGCCAATGACAAACACGTTGCGCACCGTCTGATTGTCGTTGGGAGTGCGGCCTTCCGAGCTGCCCGTCGTGCTGGCCGGCAGCATCCCGTAGGCCTTGGACACCTTGAGTTCGGTATCGCCGATCATCGGGTAATTCGGGGCGGAACCCGTGACGTCCTTAATGTCGGCGGCCCATTTCTTGTGGTTGTCGACGGGGTCGACCGAGAGACCAATGATCTTGACGCCGCGCTTGTCGAATTCCGGCTTCAGCCGCGCCATGGTGCCAAGTTCGGTGGTGCAGACGGGCGTAAAGTCCTTGGGGTGGGAGAACAGAACCACCCAGCTGTTTCCGATCCAATCGTGAAAGTGGATTTTGCCTTCCGTCGTCTCGGCCTCGAAATCTGGGGCGGTTTCGCCGATCGCCAGCGCCATGGAAAACCTCCGTGTTTTGATGGAATTGTCCGCAAATGCCTTGCCAGAGCGTATGTACGGTCGAATTGGGTTCGATACCAGCCCGTCCCGGTGCCGTATTCGGTCGCAGCGGGGAACGATTTATTCAAGCAAATTTAATCCTTTGGAAGAAAGGGCTAACCGATTTTCCGATTAGGAAAGAATTTTCGGGCAGGCTTTGCCATCACCGAAGCTTGAGGGAACAGCTGCTTCGGTCGCGACTTTGCCGCATGAGCGCCTTTCCCAGGCCACCCTGGAATTGGAGTCTTCGAACCTCAAGGCCGAGTCGCGCAACTAATCCCAATAATATCGGCCGCAGCGGCAGCGATGCCGGTTCGCTAAGCGGCCCGGAGGCACGGAAGTGAACATCGGCGCAGAATTTCCCGATCTCAGCACGCTTCTCGCTGTCATCGCCCACTCGCAGATTGTGGTCCTGGAGGCGGATCGAGAGCCGCTTTGGCGGCACCGACCGTTTCCCGCCGGTTTCGACGACGTGGACGTCGCCGTGCTGGAGTGGATCGCTGCGGAGGGTCGCCGCGTTGGTCGCGCGGTCGCACGCCTCTAGCCAACAAACTCAAACCTTATATTGGTCCAACGGTCGGTGCGACGCCCTATTGGGTCGGACTAGGCTGGCTTGTCGTCGCCAACCCCACAGTTCGGCCCGGAAATCCCGCTGCGTCGAAATAGCGGGTCGTCCCCACCGCCTGCATATCAAGAACAGTCGCAAGCCCATTGGCTGCTGGCACGGATTTCAAAATCCGGCTGGTCACGGCCGGCACTGGGCCTCCCGGTAAAGCCTCTGTCAGCGCGCGGCCTATGAGGGCGCCATTGTCGTGCGGATCAAGGTGCATTAGGAGAGCAATCGTGCGACCCAGATCGGCATTGCTTGTCGGAGCCGGATCGACAAATTGCGATTTGAAGTCCGGCCCCTGCATCGCCATGAAATTCCAGGTATCGGCACGGCTGAACGTGCCGTGCATGCCCTGGCCTTGCTGCAGGCCTGTATCGGCGACTTCGACGGCGCAGCGCACCGGTTCGCCGCACACCGTATCGAACGAACGGAAATTCACAGCGATCGCCGGGTGCGGTGTCAATGCGGTCCCATCCAACGCGATGTCGTCGAGGGTCAATGTTCCCGGATATTTTCCGAGTTTGGGATCGACAAACAGGCCGCTCACGTAATCCTGCGTCAGCAGAAAATCGATTACACGCTTGGCCACGGCTTTGTCGCCATCGGGCAGATAAATCATATCTGAGCCGCCGTTGGCCGCCACCACCACTTTCGGATTGTTTCGGTCTCCACCGATGAGTCCGTTGCCAAGCCGCGTATGCTCGCCGGGCGCGATGCTCTTGTAGTCGCTGTCCGGGTCGAGCAGCGGCATCTTGAGTGCGCCGGCGAGGTCGAGTGCGACAAAGCCAACCGGCAGGTGTCCCGGCAAGGTGTTGGCGTAGTTGGTTTTCGTCGCCTGACTTGTCCGGCTTTCTTTTGAAATCGTCGAGAACCCATGATCCGCGGTGACGATGATGTCGGTGGTGTCGAGCAATCCGAGTTCGTCGAGAGCGGCACGAATTCGCGCCAGATCGTCATCCGCATTGCGGATGGCGGCGAGCGAAGTCGGGCCGTTGATGCCGGGAACCAGACGGTTCAGGCTGTCGCCCTGGTTATGCTGGCTGCCATCGGGGTCACGCGACCAGAACACCAGCACGAACGGCTTGTTGCGCTCTTTGAATAGCGGCAAAACAACTCTGGTGGTCACTGCCGCGAAATAATCCTGCTGCACGACGTTGGCGACGTGGGTGCCGGGCGCACTCACCGTCCCGGCCGGATCGTTCGCCCCGCGCGATGGTGTGGCGAGTGGCAGGTTCGCCGCCTTTATCAGTTTGGCTATTTGGGGCGACAGGGGAATGCCCTTGGGCGAGCCGGTCGCATCGTCGACCAGAATTGTTTGACTGCCCGATCGTTCGGTCGGGTCAAAAATCAACGTAGGACCGATCTTGCCGATCGAGGCCGTGCTGTAGCCCTTGTCGCGCGCCAATTTTAAGATCGTCGCCTCGTCGAGATAATTGCCGGAAAAATGCTCGTCGACATCGCCGAGCACGGCGTCGCTTTCCAGGAACGGGGTCAGGCTTTTGCCGGCGCCGGGCACTTCAAAACCGGCGTCGATGGTGTTGGCGAAATCGCCGGTGTCGCCGAGCATGTGGCCGGTCGCCATCGCCGACGCGTTCGCTGTGGTGAAAGTCGGAAACAGCGCGTGGCTGTTGCGCAGGCTGACCCCGTTGCGGGCAATCGCGGCCATGGTCGGCGCGGTGCTGTCGTCCACGATCCGAGAGCGCAGGCCGTCGGCAACGAACAGCACAACATTGTGCAAGCGTGTCTGGACCGTTTGCGCGTCGGCCGACGACATCAGAGTGAGAGAAAGGATTGCTGGAGCCAAAACCGAAATGGCGCGCACGTCGAACCTCCCGTCCAGCGGAGATGAATGATGAGCGGCCATGTTGTTGGCCGATCGCATGACAGGGGTATGACGATTTTACCGAGGATTATCGCGACGGCGCACACCGCTGTTCAAAACAAAATGGCGGCCCCGGAGATTGGAGGGCCGCCAAGAGTTCGCGTAAGAGGAGTTCGGCGCGAACCGGTGCTTGCGAGCGGTCGGAGCCGCCCGCAAGTCAGCGTTGGTGATTACTCCCCCTCGGTCCCGATCGCGTAGGCGGTCTCGCCGTGAACCGCATCGTCACCGACTTTCAGTGTCGCATCGTCCATGCGGAGCGGCACGATCAAGCCGATAACCTTGAGGATGATGAAGGTCATGATGGCGTTGAACACGATGATGAACGCCGCGCCATAGACCTGCATCAGCAGCTGATGACCGGAGTCGCCGTAGAGCAGGCCGGTCACAGACACGCCCGGCGCTTCCTTATCGGTGCCGATATACTGCAGCATCGCCGGGTTGGCGACGACGCCGACCATCAGGCCGCCGGTCACGCCGGCGACGCCATGTGTTGAGAAGACGCTCAGCGTGTCGTCCACCTTCTGCATGAACGCGAGCTTCTGGAACTTGTTCATGGCGAGCCAGGGGATGATGCCAGCAACGACGCCGATGATAATGGCGCCCCAGCCATCCACGTAACCGGCGCCGGGGGTGATGGCGACCAGACCGGCAATCATGCCATTGACAGCGCCGAGCACCGACGGCTTGCCGTAGGCCATCTTGTCCATCAGCGTCCAGACCAGCAGCGCCACGGCCGTTGCGGTGTTGGTGTTCATCACCGCCGCGCCCGCATCGGCGTTGGCAAAGTACGGGTCGCCTCCGTTGAAGCCGTTCCAGCCGAGCCAAAGGATGCCGGCGCCGATGAGCGTCACCAGCAGGCTGTTTGGCGGGAAATGGTCACGATCGGCTTGTAGGCGCGGACCGATCACCGCGGCCGCGACGAAGCCCGACGTGCCGGCTGCCAGATGGATGACGTAGCCGCCCGAGAAGTCGGCCACACCTAGACCGGCCAACCAGCCGCCGCCCCAAAGGCTGAAGGCGCCCACGGTGTAGACCAGGGTCATCCAAACCGGACAGAAGATCATCCAGGCAGTGAAATTCATTCGCCCCAGCACCGATCCGGCAAGGATAATGACGGTGATGGCGGCGAACACGAACTGAAAGAACATCAGTGTCGCCATCGGAAAGGTCAGCGCCGGCATACCGGCGGCCGCTGCCGGGATGGTTGCTTGGCCCAAAGTGAAAAGGGCCGACGTCGCTGGCGAGGGCATACCGAGGAACGGAAACCATTGTGGCCCGAATGCCATGTTGTAATCGAACAGCACCCAGACAACGAGCACCGAAGCGAAGGCGTAAATCGACATGAAGGCGGAATTGATCGCCCACTTCTTCTTGACAATGCCGCCGTAGAGAACCGTCAGCCCGGGAATGCTTTGCAAACCGACGAAGGTTGCGGCTGCAAGCTGCCAAGCGTTATTTCCTGTATCGAGCCACTTTGGTGCGGCTACGAGCGCTAGTTCGACTGCCATCTGCCCTTCCCCCAAATATGCCCGTTGCGCGCCGAGGGCGCATGGGCAATCGAGTTCTCCCTGTATGCAGGTCGCACACCGGCGAGTGTTTGGCTGATCGCAAAACTTATGCCAGTTAATCGGTTCCAGCCGGACGCAGTTTCCGGGACTTACCGCGGCCGAAGGGAGTGCAGATGATGAAAACTTCTACAAGTGCACATAAAAAAGGCAGGAGCCTGCAACTCGGCGCGCTGAGGCTTACACTGGCGAGCGCAGTCGGAACGGCCGTTGGGATAGGCGGCGCTTACGCGCAGAGTGGGATGGCCGCTGTTACGTGCAGCAATCCGGCGAGCGGCGCGACTTGGCAGATCCATATCGACTATGATCGCCACACTGTGGATTCTAATCCGGCCGTGATCAACGATGAGACGATTGCCTGGCAGGAAAGCAATGGTTGGAGATACACACTTGATCGCAAGTTCGGGAAGCTTACGGTCGTCCTGGCTTCGTCTACCGGCGGCAATTTTTTGTATGATCAGTGCAAACTGGACAAATAGGCAGACTTTCGCTGCCACACCCAATCGGGATCCCCGCTGATGTCTGAGCGGCTTGCCGGCGTCAAGGCGACCGTCGGGTTCGCCTCGGAAACCGGACCGCGTGAGCGTAATGAAGATTTCGCAGGCACGGTGTTCGGCTCGGAACTGCCGCAGCCGCGCCGCGACGTGGTCGCGGCTATCGCCGATGGTATCGGCGGCGCCAAGGGCGGGCGCGTCGCCGCCGAGATGGCAGTGCGCGGCTTTCTCGACGGTTTTTGTGATTTGCCGGAAACCATGGAGGTCCGCCGTGCCGGCGCGCAAATTCTGACTTCACTCAACAGCTGGATTTATTCACAGGGACGGCGCGACGCCAAACTGGCGGGCATGGGGTGCACGTTCACGGCGCTGATCCTGCGCGGACGGGTCGCGCACGTGCTGCATGTCGGCGATACTCGGCTCTATCGGCTGCGCAGCGATCGCTTGACTTGCCTCACGCATGACCATGTGCGCGATGCCGGGAGCGGCCGGTCAAACACTTTGGTTCGTGCGCTCGGCGTTGAGACCGAAGTGCCGCTCGATTATTCAACGCAGCCGTTGGCGCGGCACGATCGTTTCCTGCTGTGCAGTGACGGTGTGCACGCGTTCCTGCCGGCTGAAGCTATTGCCGAGATTTTGCGCGAGCGTTCCGCGTCCGAGGACTCGGCGCGCGCTCTCGTCGCCGCTGCACTTGAATCGGGCGGCACCGACAATTGCACGGCGCTAGTGGTCGATGTCGTGGAACTGCCAACCGCAGAATCGGCCGATATCGGCGCGCCGATCATGCAGCTGCCGCTTATTCCGGTGCCGATCGATGGCGAAACCGTCGATGGCTTCGTGCTCAAAGTTCTGATGTCGGACGGACGCTACACGCGCCTGTTCGGCGCCATGGATGAGATCGAAGGCGGCGAGGTGGCGCTGAAGTTTCCCAAGCCCCAGGTCGCGGCCGTGGACACTTATCGCGCCGCCTTCGTCCGCGAGGCCTGGGTCGGCGCGCGCGTGCACAGCCCGTGGGTCGGCCGTACCATTGAACTG
Organism: Xanthobacteraceae bacterium; assembly: GCA_049300295.1. Taxonomy (GTDB): domain Bacteria; phylum Pseudomonadota; class Alphaproteobacteria; order Rhizobiales; family Xanthobacteraceae; genus BOG-931. The sequence continues at coordinate 17,031 of JBAQJL010000073.1, read as the reverse complement.
CCGCCCGGCCGGCAGACCTGCCTCTACACGGTGATGCCTCTCTACGAGGGCGAATTGCTGGAAACGCGATTGGCGCGCCGTCCCGCGGTGGGTTTGGAGGAAGGACGCAATATCGCGATCAAACTGGCGCGTGCCGTGGCCGCGCTGCACCACGCCGGCATCATTCACCGCGACATCAAGCCCGACAACATTATCCTTGAAGGCGAAGGGTCGCTCAAGCTGATCGATCTCGGTGTGGTTCGCGTGCCGGGCCTCGAAGACTTTCCACCGACCGACATTCCCGGTACCGCCGCCTACATGGCGCCCGAGATGTTCGCCGGAGAGCCGGGCAATGAATCGACCGATATCTACGCGCTTGGCGTCACCATGTTTCGCGCGCTTACGGGCGAGTACCCGTACGGCAATCCGGATGCGACCACGCCGGCGCGGCGAAACCGCCCTACCGCGCTCGCGGCGCTCCGGCCGGATCTGCCCGCTTGGCTGCAGGCCGCTTTGGCGCGGGCCATCGCGGTTGATCCGGCTGAACGCTATCGCGACGTGCTGGAATTCGCCGTCGAGATGGAGACCGGACCGGCGCGCGTGCCCGTGGGCGTGCCCCGGCCGCGGACGTTCTACGAGCGCTCGCCGATCCGATTTTGGCAAGGCGTATCGGCGCTGCTCGCGATCGCGCTGATCGCCTCACTTTGGTTCCGGCACTAAGCGCTTTCTGATTACGTGGAATCGGAAAGCGCGGTATGGCGTGTCCAAAGGCCTCCTAGCTGGGTGCGACACGACGCATACTCATTATATTTCAATAACCTATATATCTTCTCCGATGAGGGGCCCGGTAATTGGTTGCGTCGCGCGCAATTGGGCGCTGTGATGCAACCTGCCGGCGCTGGGGACGGACTTTCATGGCCGACGCACGCCAAAAACTCATCGGTCTTCTGGACTATGTGGAACAAGTCGTTCGCCTCGACGAACGGGTTGCATTCCGCCTGTCGGAATATCGTCTGCCAGACAGCACGGCCTTTGCCGTATCGAGGAGCGATACCCAGAACTTGCCCGGTGTGCGGCACGACCACCGCGACGATGAGGGACCGGTTTGGTTGGAAGTCGAGCGCCTCGTCCGCAAGGAGCCTCCGTCGCCGCCGAAAGATATTGCCGAATGGCTGGTCGTCGCCGCGGACCCTGGAAGATCGCCCGAGATACGCTCGGAAAGGTTCGTCACGGTCACGGCGGCTGAACGCGGCGCTGCGCTGGCGAACGGCAGCGTCCGTCCCGACGACGTATTGGAGGCGCCGCGTAAGCGCGGCGAGCGGGCCGACGCGCCCCCGCGCTACGATCTGAAACTTCGTCTCGAAGACCATCCCGAAACAAGCAATGCCATCAGCCTGTGGATCGCCGGGCCCTGGACCGAGTGGTCCACCGTCGAGTTACCGAGACGGAAAACGATCACGCTTTATCAGGGGCTCTATAAAATCTTTCAGCTTCTGGAAGTGGGCGGCACCGAGAGCCCAATCGAGCTTGCCTGGGGTATCGGCGTCGTTAACTGGCAAAAGGATGGAAGACTTATAGATAGACCGCTTCTTGAACGCCGCGTGGATATCGAACTCGATGACAAACGCGGCGGGCTGATCCGAATTCGTCCGACCGGCGCCGACGCTCTCTTCGATCTCAAGCCTTATGAAGAATTAGGTTGCGCCAACCTGCTGAGCCTCGCTGATCTGATCCGCCGCGAAATTCAGCGCGCCGGTGAAAGCGAGGGTATTTCGCCGTTCATCCGCGATAGCTTCGAGCCGATTTTATCGCAGGCGGGCGTGCGCCTGGATCCTGAAGGCTGTTATGCGCCGGACACGGCGACAGTGGCTTCGGAGACTGCCCCGGCGTCCCGTCTTACGGTGACGGACAAATGGGTGCTGTTCGCACGCCCACGCTCACAGCATGTCGTGCTGCAGGATATCGATCGGCTGCGCCGCTCGGCGGGAGACGAGGAACGCTCAATCAATGGGCTTCCGCAACGTCTGGTCACGGAGCCGTCACGCGAAGCGCCTGAAGGTGCCTGGGAGCCGCTAAGCAAGCGTATTGGCGGATCGGGTGGCGGCAACAACGAAGCGTTTTCGTCCGCCGACGACGCTCTGGATGTGTTCTTTCCGAAGCCCTTCAACGACGATCAACTGGAAATCATTCGCAGGCTGTCAAAGGCGGATGGCCTCGTCGTTCAGGGACCGCCCGGAACGGGAAAGACCCATACGATTGCGAACTTGATCTGTCATGCGATGGCAACTGGCGAGCGTGTCCTGGTCGTTTCGCGGGGCGAAGCGGCGTTGGCGGTCCTGAAAGAGCAGCTCCCGAAAGAAGTTCAGCCACTCGCCATTGCGGTTCTGTCCAATGAACGGGAAGGACTGCGGCAAATCGAGAGCGCGATTCGGGAAATTCAGGGCGTGGTCGGGGGAACGCAGCCGCAGAATCGGCGCGCGACGATCACCCGACTCGAAAAAGAACTGGAGGGCCTTCGCAAGCGCATAGCCGAAATCGACCACGAGCTTGATGCGATTGCATTGGCTCACCTGAACAAGATCGGCCCACGTAGCGAAACGCCGGCGGAACTCGCGCAACGCGTCGTCGCCGAGCGGGACGCCTTCAGGTGGTTTACAGATCGCCCCTTGCGCTTCGTATCGGAAACCTCGCTGGAGGATGGGGAGATTGCCGGTCTGTTCGAGGCGCGTGTCCGTTGCGGCGAACTGACCGATCATCTCGATGCCAGTTTGCCTTCGCCGCTAGATTTGCCGGATGCCGATACGATCGCGCGCTGGCATGAGGATTTGATTGCCGCGGCTCAACATGGCCAAGCCGCCGGGCAAGGGCCGGTTCGCAACCTGCGGATACGCGCTGAGAATATCAGCGCAGCTCAGGGCCTCGCGCAGACGCTGGACGATTTGGTTCGCGTGCATCAAACCGCATCCAACACGCGATGGCTGGAGCCGTTTCGTCGCGTCGTGATCGAGGGTCAACCGAACGCGTGGTGCGACCGGCTGCGCGAACGGATCGCAGAATGGGCCGCGGTCGATGCGGAGAGGGCCCAGCTCGTCCGACGCTCAGTCGAATTGCCCGATGGGCTCATCGACAATAACGACGCCCGCGAAGCCGTAAATCGGGGTGCGAAGGGCCAGAAACTATGGCCGCTGATGGCGCTCGGCAAAGGCGCTGCCAAGGCTTTTGTCGGCGAAATTCGAATAGACGGCGCGTCATTGAAAAAAGAGGACGCTGAAGGCTGGCACCATGTCGCCGCGGTTATCGAGAATACCGTTCGGCAAAGGGAAGTTAGGGCGCGCTGGGATGCCTTCGCCAAAGAGATAAGCGCGCCGACCGGCGCGAACGCCAAATCGGCGATTAACCTTGCGGGACGAGTGCTGCAGATATGCGACGACGCCAAGGCGAAATCTGTTTTGATTGCGTCACTGGTCTCAGGCACGTACGCCGTTGAGACGCTGGCAAATGATCCCGCTCTTTGCGGCGCGGTCGCCAAGCAAATTCGGGCGTCGGCAACATCGGTGCGGCTTGCGGAGGTCGAACAGGATCGCCGGCGCCTGTTGCAGCTTTTTCAGGGTACAGACCGCACTTCCAGGTTGGCTCAACAACTCATCGATGGCGTCGTCGGGCAGCCAAGCGTAACCTCGGACAAGGTCGCTGGGTTTTGGGCTGGTCTCCTCAACGGGCTTACCCAGCTCAAAGGCTTGGCGCGCGACTTCGGCACGATCAAGGAAGCGACGCGCGCGATCACGGCGGCGGGCGCACCGGACTGGGCCAAAATGCTCCGCACTGAAATAGCGGTACCGGACGATCCGCGCGCTTCTCCGGCGTGGCGCGACGCATGGGATCACGCGGCCGCGGAAGCGCAACTGGCGAAGATCGATGCGCGGCAGAAAGTGTCACAGCTCGTGACAGAACGCGAACAAGCGGAAAGGCGATGCCGCCAACTTTTCGGCGAAATCGTCCGCGAGCGGACATTCTATCAGCTCGATCGGCGTCTCTCGGCTGCGATCAAGGCGGCGCTTGTCGAGTTCGTGCGGGCGTTGGCTCGAATCGGCCGTGGCACTGGCAAGGCGGCATGGATGCACCGGAGAACTGCTCGTGACGCGATGGAAAGATGCTATGGTGCCGTGCCGTGCTGGATCATGCCAACTTGGCGCGTAGCTGAGCAACTCCCGGCAGACTTAGGCGTGGTCGATCTCGTTATTATCGACGAAGCATCGCAATCGGATGTCACCGAGCTTCCGGCGCTCCTGCGCGGCAAGAAAATCCTTGTCGTCGGCGATGACCGGCAGGTAAGCCCGACCGCGCCCTTCGTCACCCAAGAGAAGATTGGCCAGCTCAGGCATCATTATCTGGGCGACATGCCCTTTAAGAGCCTCCTGGAGCCGGGCGAAAGCATCTACGACCTGATGCGGGCGGTATTCCCCAACGAACGCCTGATGCTCAAGGAGCATTTCCGCTGCGTGGAGCCGATCATCCGCTTTTCCATGCAGTTCTATCCCGAGAAAATGCTGCCGCTGCGCATTCCCGAGGCGCACGAGCGTCTCGATCCGCCTCTGATTGACATTTATGCGCCGCATGGAACGCGTGGAAGGCGCAAGAAAATCAACGGGGTTGAGGCCGATATTATCGTTGAAGAAATTGCCGCCTTTACCGCGCGCCCGGAAATGCGAGAGCGCACGATCGGCGTGATTTCTCTTGTCGGTGCCGAACAGGCCGAACATATCCGTTCACGCCTCTCCGAAAGGATTGGCGAGGAACTGATGCAGCGCCATTCCATTCTGTGCGGCGACAGCGCGACCTTTCAGGGCAGCGAACGGGACGTCGTTTATTTATCAATGGTAGCGGATTCAGCCAATAAGACTGCTTTGACCATGCTCCGCTACGAACAACGCTTCAATGTCGCCGTGTCTCGTGCGCGGGACCGCGTGGTTCTTGTCCGCTCCGTAAAGCGCGAAGAGCTCAATCCGAACGATCTCAAGGCGCGTCTCATAGCACATTTCGAAAATCCAATGCCGGAAGTGGAGGAAATCGAGGATGCGCTATCGGTTTGCGAATCAAAGTCCGAGCGCGACCTGATGCAGCGACTGCTGGAGCGCGGATACCGCGTGCAGGGACAAGTGGGCTCGATCGGATACCGGATCGATATGGTGGTGGAAGGTGCCGATCGGAGAAGGCTTGCCGTGGAATGCGACGGCGACCGCTACCATGGACCTGAGCAATGGCGGCACGACATGCGGCGGCAGCGCGTGCTCGAACGGGTCGGCTGGCGCTTCTGGCGCTGTTTTGCGTCGAGCTTCTATCGTGACCCGGACGGGGTCGTGAACGACCTCGTTGAGATGCTCACGCGGATGGGAATTCAGCCCATCGGCAAGGATGAAGCAGCCCGCCCGCAGCACCGGTTCACAGAGCACAGGATCGTCGAGCACGTCAGTCCGCAAACGCCCCCACAGCCTGATGTCGTCGGAATTGCTTTAAGTGGCGTGGGTGCTGAAGACACTGAAGTGTTCGCCTCGGCCCCCGGAGGGATTGCGCTCGGCGATAAGGTTGTTCTGGTTTTTGCCGACGATCAAAAGCGAGTCTCGGTGCGGATGTCCGACGGAGCCGATGATCTGGAAAAAGGCCGCCTTTCCCCAAGTTCGCCGCTTGGCAAGGCAATACTCGATGCGGAAGAAGGCGACGAGGTGGAGCTTTCCCTCGAAAACGGTCGGCAACGCAAGATTTTGATAGAAAGCGTCGAGAAGGGTGCGCCAACATCGGCATCGGCTGATGCAGCGAACGCCCTGGGCAATGCCGCAGCGATTGCGTGAGACGTGCAAAGAGGCAACCATTTTCCGGAAAAGCCGTCACATCAAAACTTACTGGCCTATTTCTTCACGCTCATGCACAGCACCAAGGCCGGTCCCGGCGTATTGCTGCATGCTGCCGAATCCACACCGCCATTTCTTGAAATGACGATCGTAGCTCCGGGACAGGTCACAGAGACCAGCCGCTCGCCTGGGCTGCAGCTCAAATCGCAATTGTTGCTCGGAGCACAGGTCTCGTGATGCACGAAATGCAGCCCTGTCGCGCCGACCGGCCCGGGCGGTCCCTGCGGGCCTGCCGGACCCGTCGCGCCTTGCTTGCCCGGAGGCCCTTGCGATCCGGGGTCGCCCTGCGCTCCTGCGGCCCCGGGCGAGCCCTGCGAGCACCCCGCTACCGACAGAGTTGCAACAACGGCGACGATTGCGACCGGCAAGCGCATTGGTTCCCCCCTATCGGATGCAGCGGCAACGTTTCACTGGCGCTCGACGCTGTCAATGCGAGTGCCAAGCGTTGACTTTTGCGCTGCGCAGCCGCAATCCAAAGCGAGCTGGAACTTGTGGCTGCTCGTGGTCCCTTGATTCAGACATTCGTATGCGAGTGTGCGGTACCGCGATGCGAATGTTAGAATCGGACCGTTAACTGACCGCGCGGTTTGTGACCGGAATGTTTAAGCGCATCCTGATTGCCAATCGCGGCGAGATCGCCTGCAGGATCATTAAAACCGCGCGACGGATGGGAATTGCAACCGTCGCGGTATTTTCCGAGGCCGATCGCGACGCATTGCATGTCGAGATGGCGGATACGGCGGTGCCGATCGGTCCGCCGGCGGCCGCGCAGAGTTATCTGGTGATCGAAAAGATCGTTGCCGCGTGCAAGGCGAGCGGCGCCGATGCGGTGCATCCCGGTTACGGATTTCTGTCGGAGCGTGCGGCGTTCGCGGAGGCGCTGGCCAAGGCCGGCATCGTCTTCATTGGCCCCAATCCAAAAGCCATCGCCGCCATGGGCGACAAGATCGAATCGAAGAAGGCGGCAGCGCGCGCCAATGTCTCAACGGTGCCGGGCCATCTTGGCGTGATCGACGACGCGGCACAGGCGCTCACCATTGCCGAGCAGGTCGGCTACCCGGTCATGATCAAGGCCTCGGCCGGCGGCGGCGGCAAGGGCATGCGGATCGCTTTTTCGAAGGCCGAAGTCGAGGAAGGGTTTGTGCGCGCCCGCTCGGAAGCGAAATCGAGCTTCGGCGACGATCGCGTCTTTATCGAGAAGTTCATCACCGATCCACGCCACGTCGAAATCCAGGTCTTGGGCGACAAGCACGGCAACGTCATTTATCTCGGCGAGCGTGAATGTTCGATCCAACGCCGCAACCAAAAGGTCATCGAGGAAGCGCCCAGCCCACTGCTCGATGAAAAGACGCGCACCAGGATGGGAGAACAGGCGGTCGCGCTCGCCCAGGCCGTCGGTTACGACAGCGCGGGCACGGTCGAGTTCGTGGCCGCACAGGACAAGAGTTTCTACTTTCTCGAAATGAACACGCGGCTGCAGGTCGAGCATGCGGTCACCGAACTCGTCACCGGCATCGATCTCGTCGAACAGATGATCCGCGTCGCCGCTGGCGAGCGGCTCACGCTTAAGCAGAGCGACATCAAGCTCAATGGCTGGGCAGTCGAGAGCCGCATCTATGCGGAAGACCCGTATCGCAACTTCGCACCGTCTGTCGGCCGGCTCATTCGCTACCGGCCGCCGCTGGAAGGGATGCGCGATGGGGTGACAGTGCGCAACGATACGGGCGTCACCGAAGGCGGCGAAATATCTCTGTACTACGACCCGATGATCGCGAAGCTCGTCACGCACGCGAGAACCCGCAGCCAGGCAATCGATGCGCAGGCCGATGCTCTCGATGCCTTCGTCATCGAGGGCATTCGCCACAATATTCCATTCCTCGCCGCCGTCATGGCAAACGCGCGCTGGCGCAGCGGCAAATTGAGCACGGGCTTCATTGCCGAAGAATTTCCCCGCGGCTTTGAGCGCACGGCGCCGTCCGACGCGGCCGCCCGCAAAATTGCCGCTGTCGCCGCCGCTATCGATCATGTGCTCGGCGAGCGTAAGCGAAGGATCACCGGCCAATTAAACGCAGCGCTGACGCGCGAGCGGCGGCGCTCGATCTGGCTTGGGGACAATGAGATCCAGGCCGATGTCGAGCATGATGGCAACGCCGTCGCTGTCACCTTCGAAGATGGCGCCAAGCATGTGCTGCATTCCGACTTCGCGCCCGGCATGCCGCTGTGGAAGGGTTTTGTCGACGGCGCGCCCATTGCGATGCACGTCCGTATGGTGCCAAACGGCTTTGAGCTTGCCTACCGCGGCGCTGAGGCGAAGGCCTTCGTCTACACCGAGCGCGAGGCGGCGTATGCGCGCCTGATGCCGGTGAAAAAGCTCTCGGGCAGCGAAAAGTCGATCCGCTGTCCGATGCCGGGCCTTGTCGTCTCGATTGCGGTTGCCGAAGGGCAGGAGGTCAAAGCCGGTGAGACGCTGGCTGTGGTCGAAGCGATGAAGATGGAGAATGTTCTGCGCGCCGAGCGCGACGGCATCATCAAGAAGGTGCACGTCAAACCGGGCGACAGCGTCGCGGTCGATGCCGTCATTATGGAGTTTGCGTAAAGCGCCGGCGCACCGCCAGATGCTGCATTTCGCCTACGGATCGAACATGGACCGCGCCATCATGCGCCGGCACGCGCCGGCTGCCATTGCGCTCGGTGTCGCGTCGTTGCCCAACCATGCTTTTGTCATCACGGCAGACGGCTACGCCTCTGTCGTATCGGCGCGGGCGCAGGTGGTGCACGGAGTGCTGTGGCGACTGACGCCGCGTGATCGCGTCACCCTCGATCTCTGGGAGAGCGTTTCGAGCGGGAAGTACCGGGCCGCGATGTTGCCGGTGAAATTGCCCAATGCAGGCCGTGTGCAGTCGCTGGTTTATGTGGCCCGTCCGCGCGCTGCCGGCCGCCCGAAGGCTGGCTATATGGAGCTGGTTTTGGGGGCGGCATGGACGTGGGACTTGCCGGGTGCGTACATTGGATCGTTGCGACGCTGGTTGCCCGCCCAGCCGCGCGGAGCCGGCTCGCGCAAGCTCAGGGAATTTGGATGGACGTAATTTTTCGGCTCATCATTCGCGGCCGCGTTCAGGGCGTGGGTTTCCGCGCCTGGCTTGAAGCGATGGCGAACGAGCGCGCCCTCCAAGGCTGGGTGCGCAACCGCCGCGACGGTTCGGTCGAGGCGGTGCTCGCCGGGCCGGAGCCGACGGTGCTCGCCGTGATCGAATTGTGCCGCCAGGGTCCGCCAGGCGCCCGAGTGGATGCCATCGATCAAGGCGAGACTAGCCCGGCGGATTTGACGCTGCGCAGGCGCGGCGAGGCATTCTCTGTACTCGCGACCGCCTGAGCGCCAGCGATCGCACCGAACAGCGGCTCGAACGCTGCCCGCAGCGCCATATCGACTTCGGGCATCGTCACCACATGGCCGAGATCGGCCAATGACGTGACGCCGTAGCGCGGTTCGGCGACGCCGCACGGCACGATGCCGGAAAAGTGCGACAGGTCAGGCTCGACGTTAAGCGCAAAGCCGTGCAGCGTCACCCACTGCCGTACGCGGATACCGATGGCGGCGATCTTGTCCTCGAAACCGTCGCCCTTGTCGGGCCGCCGCACCCACACGCCGACCCGGTCGTCGCGGCGCTCGCCGCGCACGCTAAAAGCGCCGAGCGTGGCGATGATCCAGGCCTCGATCATGGCGACGAAGCGGCGCACATCGGGCGCACGGCGCTTAAGATCGAGCATCACGTAGCCGACTCGTTGTCCGGGCCCGTGATAGGTGAACTGCCCGCCGCGGCCGGCGCTGTGGACCGGAAATCGGGCGTGGAGCAGTTGGTGCGGTTGCGCCGAAGTGCCGGCGGTATAAAGGGCAGGGTGCTCCAGGAGCCAGACCAGTTCGGCCGCTTCGCCGCGCGCGATCGCGGCGGCGCGCGCATCCATGGCGGCAAGCGCCGCCTGATAGTCGACCGGTGCGTCGCTGGTCCGCCACTCGACAGGCGGCGCGCCGCCCTGCGGCAGAAGCCCGATCGCCAGCTGATCGCGCGTGTTAACCACCTCGTAACCATACCGTGGTGAAAGGGATCACTGCGGCCATCGCCGCCAAGATATACGCTGCCAGAGCAGAGATGGAGGCCCCATGGCGAAACTCGACGACGTTGCGGTCGATATTTCGGTGGTGTTGGGCAACACCTCCATGCCGATCCATCAGGTGCTGCGGCTGGGCCGCGGCGCCATCATCGAGCTCGACGCATCCGAGGACGACGACGTTCACATCCTCGCCAACAACCTGCCGGTTGCCCGCGGCACCGTGGTGGTGAGCGGCAACCGCATCGCCGTCGAGGTCAAGCAGCTGCTGCCGCGCTCGCCCGACGCCACCTAACGCCGCCCGGGACCTTGTCCGCCACGGGCCGAACTGTTACATCCGCGCGGTCGCGCGGCCGGACGGACGCGCAACCACCCCACATGCGGTCGTGGCGGAATGGCAGACGCACTAGCTTGAGGTGCTAGCGGGGCAACCCGTGGAGGTTCGAGTCCTCTCGACCGCACCAATTTACGCCGAGCAAATAAAACCGTCAGCGCGTCGCTGTGCGCGCTGCGGCTGTTCACGGTGTTGCTGGTCTCGCACTGGCGGGAGCAGCGCCGCGAAGAGGTCCGCTTGCGGCTGCGCATCGGCACGCCGGCGTAGCCGGTGCATCGGGCGACGCTCATGCACGCGCAGGCGCATGTGAACATGCCGGTAGCGCCGGCGTTCGAACCGCGTGTGCGCGACGATGTGGGGCGGCGCCTCAATTTCGGTTCCAACAAGCCTGTGGTCCAGGAGGCTGACGCCAAGTTCCGCCAAGCCAGGGACGGGAAAATCCGTTTCGACGGAAGGCGGAATTACATCGGCAAGCTGCGGCCATTTCGTGCTCGCGGCACCGTCGACGCCGGCTCCGTCGATGCCGACTCCGTTCTGGACCGCCTGCGCGACGTCGAAGGCTGCGGGATCTGGCGCCGGCAGCGCAATGTCAGCCGTGGCAATCAGCCCATCGGCTTGCGGCCAGGTTGGCGACACGGCGCCAGGGTCGATCAGGCCGGGCAGCGGCATGGCGGCCGCGCGCGCCCAGGCGTTTGGGCCGCCCGCGATCAAAGGACCGCGCGGCGCCGGCGGCACGACCTGCACGACATGATAGCCGTGCTGCTTTAATTCCTTCAGGAGTTCTGGCAGTGCTGCGACCGTCCACGGATGAATGTCGTGCAGCAACAGGATGCCGCGGCCGCGTTTATCCAGCCGGCTCATGGCGCGCTGCACGATCTGGGCCGGCGAGATGTGACGGAACCAGTCGTCGGCGACCACATCTACGGAGAATACGACGAGCCCTCGATCGGCGAGTGCTTTTTCGATGACATCGGAGCGGCCAAAGCCGGGGATGCGAAAGAACGGCGCCAGTTCGTTTGGATCGCCGAGCGCGGCCTCGACCGCCGCGACTGAGCCGTCGATCTGGTAGGCCAGCTTGTCGCCCGTCAGCTTCTGAAATCGTGTCGGATGCGTCATGCTATGCAAGCCGATCGAATTGCCGGCCTCGTATTCGCGCCGCACCACGTCGGGATAGACATGCGCCATCTCGCCGACGATGAAATAGGCGACCTTCACGCATTGCGACTTGAGAATATCGAGCGCCCGGTCGGACCACGGCGGCAGCGGTCCATCGTCGAACGTGAGCACCACCTCGTGGTCGTTCAGCGGCAGATTCTGCTTGTACTGCATCGAACCGATCCGCTGATATTCCTGCGGGCTGACGACGATGGTGCGGCTGGTGCCGAGCGCATCGGGATTTCCCGGGCAGCTTTCCGCGCGCGCCGGCGCGGCGGCGAACAGCGCGCTGATGATGCCGGCCGCGAGCAGGGTCGCGGCCGTGAAGACTCCGGGAACTTGACGCATGACTTGTCCTCAATGCCCGATCTTGTCGCCATTGTGTCGCTTCGGCGCGCCGGTTAGCCCCTTAGCGCAGATTACCGGCTTGTGCAGCTAATGTCATGTTAACAATAACTTTTTAGCGGCCGGGTTCTGTTGATAAATTGTCGCGGGCGTGACCCGAGCCGTTCGGACTTTTCCTTCCCGTTAATGATGCGCCTTTACCTTGCCGGCGGCATTTGTATGAAGGGGCGTTCGATGAGGGCCGTTGCGGCAGCCCGGCGATGGTGGGCGGCGCGCCGGTCAAATAACGTCCCGGCTGCCGGCGTTTTCGGCGATCGGCACGTAGCCGACGCGATCGCGCTGTCCTCGAAAAGCCTTCATGCCGTCCGCATCTCGTCATTCTCGCTCCTTCTGCTCGCCGGCGCGGCGATCGTCTGCGCGGTGATCGGTGTTGCGGTGACACAGTCTAATGATCGACGGTCGACCGCCGAGCGGCAGGTTGCTCTGCATAGAACGCTTGAAGATCTGCGCCCAATTTTTGGCGCTGCCGATCGTTTCGACGACGGCGCGGAGCGGTTGATCGAGCAGCGCAGCGGACTTGCCGGCCTGCGCTTCGGCACGGATCCGGCGGCGGATAGCGGCAGCGAAGTGCAGTCGGTGCAGGACGCGCATGGCCGCATCGTCGGCTGGTTCTCCTGGACGCCGGATCGCGCTCTGATCCGAGCCATGGAGTGGCTGTGGAGTATCGCCGGCGCGGTCGGCATCGCGCTGATGGTTTTTGCCATGATGACGGCGCGGGCGACGCTGCGGTTGGCGGGCGCGTTCGCGCGCAGTGTCAAAGCCGTGCGCAAGCTGACCAGCGAAGACATCCTGACCGGGCTGCCCAACCAGCGCGTCGTCGTCCAAAGCCTCGAGCATGCGCTGGTCGAGCGGGGCAGGGGCGCCTGCAGCCATGTCGCCTTCGCGCTGGTCGACCCCGATAGCTTCCGCGAGGTCAACGATACGATGGGGCGTGCGGGTGGCGACGAGGCGATGCGCGCCATTGCGGCGCGGCTCAAGGCCGCGCTGCCGCAAGCAGCGTTGCTCGGTCGCTTCGAGGACGACCAGTTCGGCGTCGTCGCCGGCGGCAGCGACGCCGGCCTCGCCGAGGCGCTGGCCGTAACGCTGCGGGCGGCCTTTGCCGAGCCGATCGAGGCTGCCCGCGCGCTGCAGATCAGCGCCGCCGTCGGCGTGACCCAGGCGCCGGAGGACGGCGCGACTGCCGAGGACTTGATCCGCCGCGCCGGCCTTGCGCTCGACACCGCCAAGCAGGCCGGACACGGCGTCGCGCGACGCTTCGAGCCGCAGATCGAAACCGACCACGCCGAACGCCGCTTCGTGCTGCGCGAACTGAAAGCGGCGATCGCGGCGTGCGCCTTCGATCTGCATTATCAGCCGATCGTCGCCGCGGCGCGCGGCGGCATTCTCGGCGTCGAGGCGCTGCTGCGCTGGACGCACCCCGAGCGCGGTGACATTCCGCCCTCCAACTTCATCCCGCTCGCCGAGCGCCACGGCCTGATGAACGAACTCGGCGAATTCGTGCTGCGCCGCGCGCTCAGCGATGCCGCGCGCTGGCCCGATCTGTTCATCGCCGTCAATCTGTCGCCGGTCCAGATCCGCGATCCGCATTTCGTCGCGCTGGTCGGCCGCGTTGTGGCCGAGACCGGCATCGAGGCTTCGCGGGTCGTCCTCGAAGTGACCGAGGGCGTTCTGATCGACGACGCCGAGCACGTCGAGAAAACGCTGCAGGCATTGCGCGCGCTTGGCGTCGGTATTGCGCTTGATGATTTCGGCACCGGCTATTCCAGCCTCAGCTACCTGCAGAAATTTCCGTTCCAGCGCGTCAAGATCGACCGCGCGTTTGTCGCCTCGCTCGGCGAAGTCGGCAATGCCGGCGCCATCATTCATTCGATCGTCACCCTCGGCCATGCGCTCGGCATGGTGGTGCTCGCCGAAGGCATCGAGACCGAACAGCAGCGCGTGCTGTTGCGGCTCGCCGGTTGCGACGAAATGCAAGGCTTTCTGTTCGCCGCGCCGCGCCCGGCCGCGGCAATCGACAAAATCGCGCTGCGCTCTGTGCCGATGCGCGGCCGCGACGCACAAGTCGCCGCCATTCCGATCGCCGCCGCATCCTGACGCTAGTTGCTCCGTTTCCCGGACGCGGCGCAGCACGCAGTGGTGCGCTGCTGATCCGGGATCGCAGAACGCGCTGCGTCTGGGACGATCCCGGGTCTGCAGCGCACCATTCCGCCATAGCGCGTCGAAGACGCGCGTAAACGCGCTTATGGCTTCATGCTGCGCTGCGCCCGGGAAACGCGCTATGTTAGCGCCCGACAGGAGCGCCCGATGATTGCCAACAGCCTGCCCGGCCTCGATTTCGGTCTTGGCAGCGACATCGACATGCTGCGCGACAGTGTGCGCGCGTTTGTGGCCGACAAGATCGCGCCGCTCGCCGACGAGATCGATCGCGCTAACGCGTTTCCGCGCGCGCTGTGGCCGGAGCTCGGCGCGATGGGCCTGCTCGGCATCACGGTCGAGGAGGAGTACGGCGGCGCCGGCCTCGGCTATCTCGCCCATTGCGTCGCCATGGAGGAAATCTCGCGCGGCAGCGCCGCCATCGGCCTGTCCTACGGCGCCCATTCCAACCTCTGCGTCAATCAGATCCGGCGAAACGGCAGCGCCGAACAGAAAAAACGCTACCTGCCCAAACTCGTTTCCGGCGCGCATGTCGGCGCGCTCGCCATGTCCGAGCCCGAGGCCGGCTCCGACGTGGTGTCGATGCGCACCCGCGCCGACAAGAAGGGCGACCGCTTCCTGCTCAACGGCGCCAAGATGTGGATCACCAACGGCCCGGTTGCCGACACGCTCGTGGTCTATGCCAAGACCGACCGCACCGCCGGCGCCCGCGGTATCACCGCCTTCATCGTCGAGCGCACATTTCCGGGTTTCTCCACCGGGAAAAAACTCGACAAGCTCGGCATGCGCGGCTCCGACACCAGCGAGATCGTGTTTTCCGATTGCGAGGTGCCGGCCGACAACGTGCTCGGCGCCGTTGGCAACGGCGTCAACGTGCTGATGAGCGGCCTCGATTACGAGCGCGCCGTGCTGGCGGCGGGCCCGATCGGGCTGATGCAGTCGTGCCTCGACCTGGTCATTCCCTACGTGCATCAACGCTCCCAGTTCGGCCAGCCGATCGGCCGTTTTCAGCTCATGCAGGCCAAGCTCGCCGACATGTACGTGACGCTCAACGCCGCCAAGGCCTACGTCTATGCTGTTGCGCGCGCTTGCGACCGCGGCGAGACCACGCGCGAGGACGCCGCCGGCGCCATCCTCTACGCCGCCGAGCGCGCCACCTGGATGGCGCTCGAAACCATCCAATGCCTCGGCGGCAACGGCTACATCAATGAATTCCCGGCCGGGCGGCTTTTGCGCGACGCCAAACTCTACGAGATCGGCGCCGGCACCTCTGAAATCCGCCGCATGCTGATCGGCCGCGAAATTTTCGAAAAGACGAGGTAAGCTCGTCATTGCGAGGCCCGCAGGGCCGAAGCAATCCAGAACAGCCTCACCGCGACCGCCAGCCGCCCTGGATTGCTTCGCTGCGCTCGCAATGACGAGCATCATCGTTCTCGCGAGACGCTTTTTGTTCGCGCCCCCGAGCTATCAGCACGCCATTCCCAAAAACGACGCCGCTTCCCGATCGCCGTCAGATGCCCCGGCAGTGGATGGCCGGGTTCATCACGATCAGGCACGGCTCACGAACGAACGAACGGAAAAAATACAAGGAAGCAGAACGCCGACAGACGTGTAATCAACTGCTGCACCCGCCGGCGCAGCGCGCGCTTTGCAAAGCGCGCTCGCCTGTCGGCGTTCCACTGTGGCTCTTGCCAGAGGGACAGCTGGTCCCCAAGGCTCTGCGTCAGGCCACGCTTCGGGTGACAGTCCGGAGCGCTCGATCCGGTACGGCCGCCCCAACCGGGGGGCGGAGACCTTGCGCTGTTCCACGGGCGTTACCCGCGCCGTCCTGTCACCGTCCTGTGAGCACCTCACGTGCCGGTCGTTATGCCGGCAGGTTGATGCCCGACGCCGCCCGAGTGCAGAAGGGACGAACCTCTGCCCGCGAGCACCACACCCGCTCCCGCCAGCTATTCGTCACCGGCTGGCGTCCTTGTACGGAGAGCGAGTGGAGGGTTTTTAGTCCTTGTCTCTGATTTTGTCAAGACTTTGTCGCGGCAAAAGGGACGACGGTTGATTTTGCGGCGATTTTTATTACGGCGCCGGTGTGGGCGCGATGAATGCGGCGCAAGGAATTCGTGCGAATCAAGCGAATCATCGTTTAGAAGTCGCATAGAGGACTCCGTGTTGAGCAACGTGCGATTGCAAGGCTAAGATGCCACTCCGGCGGCAACGAAAGTCGTGCTGAGAGCAGGGCATCATGAGTTTGGTCAGCGAGCGAACAGCCCAACCCAAGACTTCCGATCGCGGCGTCGCGTTGCTGAAGTTCACTTTGGAGTTGCTCAAGAGCCATCCCGAGGGCATGCGCCCGCAGGACATTTTCCGGGAAATCGAAGCGAAGCTGCCCCTCGACTCGTTCGACACCGAGCCGATGAAGGGGTCGGGATTGCCGCGCTGGCTCGCGTGCCAAGCTGCGCTTGGAGCCGGTTTACTTCCTCGCGCCGGAGATCGCTTAGCTTCGCTCTCGATGCTGGCATTGGCAAAGTGGCGTTCTTGTAATCCCGCCTAATCGGCGTAATCGGAATCACTCGAGAAGGAAAACGAAACTTGGCGGGAAAAACACTCGCGGACGCCGTTTCAGCTTACGGCGCCAGCGCCAAAGCAAAACTATCGAGCCCCGCAATTACGGGAGCGCCGGAGGATCAGCTTCGCGGTCCACTCGAAGCGCTCATCCGTGATTTGGCCGGGTTAGAAGGAATTCCGGCCAACGCGGTCGCGCTTGTCGGCGAGACGACGCTTGCCGAATTGAAAACCCGGCCGGACTTTGCCGTCACCGTCAGCAAAGCGCTGGTTGGATTCATCGAAGTGAAGGCCCCGGGCAAGGGCGCGAGCTATCGCCGAATCTTGGTGACGGACGGGGTCAGGCGGCAGCGGTTTGAGCGTGCAATCTGACGATCTCGATTCCGTCCTTGAACTTTACACCCATGATGATCTTGGACAACTGGTTGTATC
>JBAQJL010000072.1:0-4331 GCA_049300295.1 Xanthobacteraceae bacterium | reverse complement strand
CGGCCGTCCGGCGGAGCCCGACGGTGGAGCGGAACCACAGGTCCACTTGCTCGCCGTCCGCCTTAGTGCCCGTCATGTGGGTCAGGCCATGGCAGAAGGCGACGTCGTCACCCGCCTCGATCACCGGCTCGCCGATGTCGTAGCCGATCGGGCCGCCCCAGGTGCGGAACCAGCCCTCGAGGCCGGCCGGGTCGAGAGCCTCGTTCTCGGCTTGACGCAGCGGCGGCGCCAGGGTGAAGCTGACGACCCCGGGCGCGTAATGAGCTACCGCGCGACGCGCGTCCCTGGCGGTGATGGCGGCGGCGCGGTCGTTCAGCAGCACCCGGATCTGCTCCCGGGTAGTCGTGTCGGTCTCTGTCGTCATGAGCGTGGCCTCCTTGGCACATGCGAGCTGGCGCCCGTCATGACATAGACGTGCCCGCACCCGTCGATTCATCGGCGCCGGGCCGGCCCCCCGCGGCTGGACCCGCGGCGATGAATCAGGCTGGGTGCCCAGCGGTCCTCGGTGCGCTCCATCGTCGAGGGACTGGACGAGGAAACTTGGCACACGCCAGTCGTCGCGTCGGGCTGGACGGTCGCGGGCATGGTCGAGCACCTGAGCAAGGCGGAGCGCCACTGGTTCGTTGAGGCAAGCGGCTACGCGAAGCGTCCGATCGTGCCTGGCCAGGCCGGGGATGTCGGCCGTAATGACTCCGGAGGCGCTAGCGACCTGGTCGCGGGTGGCCGCGAGGCGACAGTGAACCTGACGCGGTCGGGGGTCGGTCCCGGTACGTCGACGATGCCGATCCGCATGACCTGGTAGGTCACCAGCATGGCCAGCATCATGACGTCCTCCATCATGGGAAACCTGCTTTCCCAAGCTGCGCTGTCACCACTCCCACCTGAATCCAACGACGGTTTCCTCTATATACGGAACAAATTGTCGGATAATTCCTCTACGGATGTCAGCGGGCGTTGCTATAACGCAGGCACCGTCAAAATGATCATCCCATGCGCACCACCATGCATTTGACGGTCTCTTTGAATTGTCAAACTCAACGGCGAAATCAACATTTTCGCAACGGGCGAAAGCTGCTCGTCGAACCTCTGTCAACTTGATCGATTGCCTGGTAAAGAACGTTCGATATTCGAGTACGGTAGTTTCCCCCGCTGCCAGTTGTCTATCGAGCTCTATCTCTACACTTGTCAAGCCGTCGCCGTACGCATATTGGCGTCCGATTCGTCCGCCATGAACCACTTCAATCAAAGAGGCTTGGGGCTCATGATTGTAGATATAAATCCCTACTCTGTCTTCTGTTGCCCGGATGGTGTGGTGTGTGCGGCGAAGGGCAAGTGCACCATCGTGATCCACTGCATAACGCTCGACCAGGCTCACGGTCCTATGCCGTTGTCGACGAATCATTTCTCGGTGTTTTTGGAGTGTGTGGGATATGCCCGGCGAATCCCCAGCGCGTCCGCTATAAATTGCCCAGAGCCGATTCTTGTCCCCATCGTCCATCTCGAACGCGGAAGCGAACCAGGAGAGCGTCTCAGCTGTCAATCTTTCGCCTCTGAGTGCCCTCGAAACGCGGTCCTTCAGTTGGCGTGCAAGGTGCAACAAGTGCTCATCACGCTCTCCGCTATCCCAGAGATACTCTTCTATAACTTTTGCTACCGCGGCTTGACTGAGTTCGCTTCGATGCCGAGCTTCTCTTCTGTGCCATAGTCGACGATAGCGGTGATCGAGAGTGAGAAGATCCCGAAGGAGCGCCCCTGTCGCTGCAGTCCTGTCGGGAGTTTTTGAGGGCATCGGCAACCTCCAAACTGGCCGTCCCGCGTGCGTCTTCGCCGAGCTCGTACCGTCGGTCGTCTACGACGAAAAACGGCGGACACCTGCGTGTACGGTCCTCTCCGTCGGATAACGGCGAACGCGGCGACATAAGTGCGACAGTCCTGCTATCAGGTTGAAACCAACCTGCCGACGCGTCAAGAGGCCTCAGTGCAGTCGTTCGTGTCGCGGGGGTCGCGCGCAGCGCACGACAATCGTAGGGATAAAGGAGTGTCGCAATGGAAGTGAGCGAGGTTCTCCGGAATGCGTGGATCGCTGTCGGTGAGGCTGACCTGCCCGAGCAAGTACGGGAGACGGCCTTTCGGGAGGCTATCCGCCTACTAGTTTCTAGGTCCGGCACGGCCGCAAGCCCAGCGCGCATGGGGAATCCAGCCGGCAATGGTGGGGCCGCCTCAAATGGCTCGGATGGCAAAGGTCTGAATTCCGGCTCCGAGATCAACATCTCTGAGGACGAGATGTATATTAGGGTGGTCGCTCAAACCAGCGCGGATCGCGAGAATCTAGAGCAACTCGTTCACATGGACGATGACGGCCCGCACGTCAGCATTCCCGGACTGAGGCTAGGGAGAAATAACGCGGATCGCACCCGTGCTGTGGCGCAAATCCTGACCATCGTTCGAGGCTTCGGTCTCGGCGAAAATGGGACGTTGATCGACGTAATTCGCGCTGAATGCGAGCGACTAAAGGTCTACGACTCGACAAATTTCTCGCGCCAGCTCAAGGCGCTTGACGGCTACGTGATCACCGGGGCAAACCAGAACCGGCGCCTGCGTGTTAAGGGCGCCGGAATCGCTGGGTTCCCAAACCTGGTGGATAGCCTGTCAGGCGCATTGTGACCGCCCTCGACGTTCGTGTCCGACAGGGCTTCATCGCGGCAGAACTGCCCAACGAACTCGTCGATATGGTTTTGAATTCCTTCGTCGAGGCCAAGCGCAGATTCTACCTAGGTGATCTTCGACCATCGGCGATTGAAGGCGGTAGATTCTCGGAGGGTGTTTTCCGTATCTTGGAGTGGCAGACGGGCCGGAGATACACGCCCATTGGCAGGATGCTGCCTCCGGTCCCAGAGCTCATGAAAGAGCTGGAGAAGCGGCGTGGGCCTGATAGTGTTCGATTGCACATTCCTAGGACATTGCGGCTGATCTACGACATCAGAAACAAGCGTGACGTCGCACACCTTGCTGACGGTATCGACCCGAACCAGCAGGATGCGACCCTGGTGGTACGAAACATGGAGTGGGTCTTGGCGGAGCTAGTCCGCCTCTTCCACGATGTGTCTCCAGCCGAGTCACACGGCATCATCGCCGAGCTAGTGTCCAAAGAGGTCCCCGTGATTCAAGTGTTCGATGGTTTCCCTCGTGTGCTCAAGCCATTGAGTGCATCGGACCACCTCTTGGCATTGCTCTACTGGCGTGGCGTAGAGGGGGCCTCCTACGAAGAGTTGCGCGCATGGGCTCGATCCGCCATGCGTGCGAATCTTAGACGGACCATCGGTGGCCTCGATTCGAAAGATCTCCTGCACCTGACTGGAGATCGGTACCTGCTGACCAGTCTTGGGGAAAGAGACGTGGAGGCGCGGGAGTTGCTGGTGCCGAAGTAGGCAAGACGCGGAGTGCCACTGGTTCCTTGAGGCGGTCACCGGGCCGAGGCGGACTGGGCGTGGGATGAGGGGCGCCCTGCGGTAACCGCCACCCATACGCGGATCAACAACCTATACATAGTAGCAGAGTAGATCTGATAGTATGTATTCATGATGGTGGTGACTGCCACTCAAGCGGCGCGGAGTTTCGCCAATATCCTCGACGCCGTCGAGCACGGGGAGACTGTTGTCATCACGCGCGACGGAGTTCCGGTTGGCCGGCTCGTCCCGGAGCGGCGTACATCGGCGGACCGACTCAAGGCCGCCCTGCTTGATAACCCAGCGGATGCCGGGTTCGCGGATGACCTTGAGCGCGTGCACGATGATCTACGGTCCGCCTTCAACGAAGAGGTACGCGGATGGCCAGGCGAGTAATCCTCGACACGGGCGTCCTCATCGCTATCGAGCGCGGCAAGCTCGACGTGGACACGGTGCTCGGCATTGACGATGCCGCGATCGCGGCAATTACCGCGATGGAGCTGCTGGTTGGCGTCGAGCGCGCCGACGACGCCAACCGCCAGTCGCGCGCGGTGGGGGTGGAAGCGATCCTGTCCAGTCTGCCCATTGAGCCTTACACCGTGGGCGTCGCCAGGGTGCATGCGCGGCTCGTGGTCGAGGCGATGGCGAAGGGGCGGCCAAGATCCGCCAATGACATGATGATCGCCGCTACCGCCGCTGCGACCAGCAGAATCCTGCTTACTACTGAAGCCAGCGCGGGCTTCGACCAGCTTGGCGGTGTCCGTGCCGAGGTGTTGAAGCTGCCCTGACTGATTCGCCCATCTATCATGGGCTGGTGAGCCAGCACCGAGGCGCGTCACGGAACGGGAAGCTGCCGGCCACGGCGGCCGAGCGGATACTGAGTGC
>JBAQJL010000071.1:0-15761 GCA_049300295.1 Xanthobacteraceae bacterium | reverse complement strand
GGCGGTACAGGTGGCGCCGGAGGCACGGGCGGCAACGGCGGTAATGCCGGCGCGGGCGGCGGCGCAGGCGGTGCGGGCGGCAGCGGTGGCTCCGCAGGTGCCCCAGGTGGCAACGGCGGCGACGGCGGTATGGGCGGCACCACTTTCCCGCCTGGCAATCCCCCGACCTTCCTGCCTGGCAATGGCGGTACGGGTGGCAACGGCGGACAAGGAGGCGCGAGTGTGCCGACGGTGACGCCGGCATCCACCAATGTGTCGGCGAACGCGAGCGAAACTTTTATCGCCTCGACGCTGTTCAGCGCCGCCGATCCGAACAGCCTGCCGATCCTGTCCTATCAGGTCGAGGACGTGAGCACCGGTCCCTCGCAAGGCTTCTGGGTGCTCAACGGAACGGCGCTGGCCAACGGCCAGATCACCACGATCTCCGCGGCACAGCTGTCGCAATTAAGCTTCGTGGCGGGTGCGAATTCGGCCGCGCCGGTGACCGACATGCTCGAAGTGGCGGCCTCCGACTCGATGGGGTCCGGCGCTTTTACGACTTTCACCGTCACAGCTTCACAGTTTACGCCGGCGCTTAATGCAGCACCGCCGGCCGGCACCAGCGCCGACATCATTATGAGCAAAGGCTCCAACGGCTCGTACGAGATCTTTGATGTCGGCAACAACAGCATCCTGGCCGCCGATTCGCTCGGCCAGATCAATCCGACGTGGCAAGTTGCCGGCATCGGTCACTTCGATGGCGCCGACACCGCAGACCTGCTGCTGCGCGATTCCACCACGGGGGCGCTCACGGTCTATGACGTGAGCAACAACAACATCGTGGGCGCCGCCTCGTTGGGTCAGGTCGGACTCGAATGGCAGATGGCGGGCTTTGGCGATTTCAGCTCGCGCGCCAGCGAAACCGACATGCTGATGCGCAACGGCAATACCGGCGCGTTCGAGGTCTACGACATCATCAACAACACCATCACCTCTGCCGCGCCGATGGGCCAGGTCGGCTTGGAATGGCAGGTCGTCGGCTTCGGCGATTTCTCAACCCAGGCCAACGAGACCGATATGCTGATGCGCAACAGCAACACCGGCTCATTCGAGCTCTTCGACATCGCCAACAACACCATTACCTCGGCCGGCCCGATGGGGCAGGTCGGCTTGGAATGGCAGGTCGCGGGCTTTGGCGACTTCTCCGGCAACGCCAACGAGACCGACATGCTGATGCGCAACAGCAACACCGGCGCATTCGAACTCTACGATATCGCCAACAACACCATCACCTCGGCCGGCCCGATGGGGCAGGTCGGCTTGGAATGGCAGGTCGCGGGCTTTGGCGATTTTTCCGGCAACGCCAATGAGACCGACATGCTGATGCGCAACAGCAATACCGGACAGTTCGAGGTGTTCGACATCAGCCACAACGCCATCACTTCGGCCACCCCGATGGGGCAGGTCGGAACCGAGTGGCAGGTGGCGGGTATCACCGCCGGCTCACTGAGCCAGCTCACCCAGGCGATGTCGGCATTTGCGCCGGCCAACGGCGCCCTCGACACGAACACCGCGCTTGGCCAGGGCGCGACCTCGCTCAGCTCAACACAGCTGTTTGCAGCCCAGGGACCGCGATCCAGTTGAGCTGGATCGGACGTCTAGCTCTTAGCTATCCGACGAAGAAGTTCATGCGCGAAATGCGAAAGCGAATCGTCGCGCGCGCCCATGATCACAATTCGATCGCCACGACGCGCCAGCTCAATCAGCGCGTCGCCGCAGCCGCCACGGTCTGGAAAAGCAACCGCATGACGCCCTTGCCGTTCAATGTCGCGGATAATGTCGCGGCTTCCAACGCTGCGATCGACAGTACCGCCGAAATATACCGGCTCCGGCATGAACAGAACGTCCTCATCGTTCAACCCGTGCACAAAACAATCCACCAGGGCATTTCTCATCAAACGAATCGGGCCGTAGCCATGAGGTTGAAACATCAGCAGCAGGCGGCCGGGAAACGCATGCAGGGTCGCGAGCGTGGCCGCGATCTTGTCGGGGTTGTGGGCGAAGTCGTCGATCACCGTAATATCGTTGACAGTGCCGACGACTTCCAATCGTCGCCGGATACCGCTGAATTCACCTAAATAGGATGCAGCCTCCGCGAGGCCGACGCCACAAACCTTGGCGACACACAAGGCGGCAAGAGCATTGGAGACGTTGTGCAGCCCTGGCACTTTTAGCTTCACGGTGACGCTCTCGCTGCTGTCGCAGGCCTTGACCTGGAAAGCAATTCCGGCCGGCATGGGGATCACCGTTGAGGCAACAAGATCGGCTGGCGCCGCGCCCAGACTGTAGGTCACTGCCTGTCCCGGCTTCAGATCGGCAGCAAGCGCCGCGGTTTCCGTGTTATCGAGATTCAGTATCACCGTTTGGGCTCCGGCGACAAAACCCCGGAAAAGGCCGCGCAGCTCGTCGAGCGACTTGTGGTCAAGCGAGATATTGTTCACGACCGCAATGCGCGGCTCGAAAAGTGCAATCGAGCCGTCGCTCTCGTCGACTTCGCTGACGAAAATATCGCCGTCGCCGACCCGGGCGCTGGCAAACGGCGAGCCCGGGTCGATGAAGCTCTTCATATCGGCGCCGTTCATGATCGTCGGGCTTTTTCCGGCGCGGTGCAGAATCCATCCGATCATACCGACGGTCGTGGACTTGCCGCTCGTACCGGCAACGCCGACGGCAAGACCGGACTGGTTGAAGAGTTGAGCGAGAAGTTGTGCGCGTGTCATGACGGCGGCGCCGAGGCGACGCGCCGCCTGCACGTCAGGGATCGTCTCCTCGACCGCGGCAGAGGTGACCAGGATCTGACTGTCGCGGCGCATTCCGCTGCCATCTTGCGGGTGGAGCGGTATGCCACGCGCGCGCAGGAAATCGAATCGTTCGCCGTTGCGTCCCTGGTCGAGCGCGCGATCAGAACCCTCGACGCCTCCGCCCCTCGCCTGGATGATCAGTGCGAGGGGAGTCATGCCGCTACCGCCGATGCCGCAGAAAAAGTAATCTCGATGTTGGGACATCGGCGAAATCTACAAGCATTGCCGATGAGGGACAACTTGATCGGGTCGCCCGCATGAGCAGGCAGAGGTGCAAGATTGGCGTCGTCGCGCCGGCCTCGCGCATGTCTCCCGACGTCGTTACGCGTGTGCCAGCCTTGGTCGAGCGTCTCTATCCGGAACGCACGCCCGAGATCGTCTTCCACCCGCAGTGCTTTGCGTCGCATGGACATTTCGCGGGCGAAGACGAGGCGCGCGCGCAGGCCTTTCTCGACATCGCCAACGACGCAAGCTTCGACGCGGTCTGGTTCGCACGCGGCGGATACGGAACGTGCCGCGTGGTCGAACAGGTCATGTCCCGGTTGACGCAGGCGTCTCGGCGAAAGGCCTATGTGGGCTATAGCGATGCCGGCATGCTGCTTGCCGCTTTGTACCGTGCCGGATTCACCGCCGTGGCGCACGGGCCCGTCGCGCAGGACATCCTTCGGGATGGCGGGGATGCCGCGGTTGCGAGGGCGCTCGCCTGGATGATTGATCGCGCACCGCAGACGCTCGAGCCGAGCGTCGATGGCACAAAAAAGACCGCGGCGTTTAACATGACGGTGCTCAGTCACTTGCTCGGCACACCGCTGGAGCCCAACCTCGACGGACATGTGCTCATGTTGGAGGAGGTCGGGGAAGCGATTTACCGAATCGATCGATCGCTGTTTCACATCACCAGCAACGCCGGCATCCGACGCGTGTCAGGCATCATGCTCGGCCGCTGCAGCAACATCACACCGAATGAACCGGACTTCGGAATGAATGAAGAGGAAGTCGCCAAATACTGGTGCCGGCGGGCCGGAATTCCCTGGCTGGGACGCGCCGACATCGGGCACGACATTCATAACAAGATCGTGCCGTTCGGCCCCCTGCCATGACGGCTCCAGGTACCAAAAGCGATGGGAAAGCAGACGCGTGCGCGCCGCCGGAGTTATTGCACCGGCGCCCATTTCTGCAGCCGCTTCCCGGTATCGACCTCGCCGGTATAAAAGTTACCGTGTGAGTCGAACGCGCCGACATGCACCCAATGGAATTCGCCGGCGTTGCGACCCGGGCTGCCGAACGTGCCGACCACCGCGCCATCCGAACGGCGCACCGTTTCCATGACATTGTTGGTGCCGTCGATCAGCATGAAATAATTCTGCGCTTTGTCCAGCGGCGAGAACGCCATGCCCCAGGTTGACCCTGAGCCTTGCGTCTTGGCGTCGAACACGAATTGCCGCACGTAAGTGCCGTCTTTGTGGAATACCTGAATACGGTTGTTGGTGCGGTCACACACATAGACCAGGCCATCATGCGCAAGGCCGATGCAGTGCACCGGGTTGCCGAATTGCGGGGAGTCCGGATTGTATTTCGGCAGGTCCTTATCGGTCGGCGGCTTGCCGTAGGCGCCCCAGATGCGCTTGATCGCGCCACTGTCGGCGTCGAGCACCGCAACGCGGTGATTACCGTAGCCATCGGCGGCATAGATTTCATTGGCCGCGGCATCGAGCGCGAAGCCGCCGACCTGACCGAACTGCGTCAGATCGGTGCTGCTGGTCAGCGGGCCGCGGCGACCGAGTTCTTTGACGAATTTGCCGTCGGTGGTGAATTTCAGCACCATGCTGTCGTCCTTGCCGTTGCCCGACAGCCAGACGAAGCCTTTACCATCGACAAGGATCGAGTGCTCCTGCGCCGGCCAGTCATAACCCTGGTTGTCGCCGGGGCCACCCCACGCCTTGACCACATCGCCGGCCGGATTGAACACCAGCACCGACGGCGCCGGCACGCAGCATTTCGAGCGCGGCGGCTTGAGCGCTGCGCCCTTCTCGTCGGGCGTGAGCGAACGCGGGCGCTGGAACACCCAGATATTGTCGTTGGCGTCGATCGTCATGCCGCCGACCTGGCCGATGATCCAATTGTTCGGCAGCGGCTTCGGCCAGAACGGATCGACCTTGAATTTCGGCCCATCGGCGAGCGCCGGGCGCGGCAGAGAAAACAGCAGCAACGCCAGCATCGCGACCGGCGCGCGTAACAACGAACGAGCATACGTCATATCTGTCCCGCCCTTCCCGCGCCCATTTGCAGCTTGCATAATTTGGCGCGGCGCGCCGATATAGCATAGCAAGCGTCGGCGACCGATAAAGCCACGTCAAGAGAGGCGCTGTGAACACATCCGAACAACGGCAACTGGCCGACAATTTCCGCAAGCTGCACCGCGCGCCGCCGATTCTGCTGTTGCCTAACGCCTGGGATCCGATGAGCGCGCGCATCTTCGAAGCCGCCGGTTTTCCGGCGGCGGCGACGACCAGCGGCGGGCTCGCCTGGGCGCTCGGCTATCAGGACGGCGAGAAGACGCCGTGGCCGGAGGTGGTCGCGGCGACGCGGCGGATTGCGCAGGCGATACGCGTGCCGCTCACTGCCGACATCGAAGCCGGCTATGGGGAGACACCGGAACAGGTGGCGCGCAGCATCACCGACATTATTGGCGCCGGGGCCGTAGGGGTCAATCTGGAAGACGGCACGCCGGACCCGCAACAGCCCGTGCGGACCATCGAGGAGGCTACCGCGCGTATCCGCGCCGCGCGCGCCGCCGCCAACGCCGCGGGCGTGCCGATCGTAATCAATGCGCGGGTCGATCTTTATCTGAAACACGTCGGCGATGAAGCCACGCGCTTTACCGGAACGGTGCAGCGGGCGGAAGCCTACGTCGCCGCCGGCGCCGACTGCATCTTTGTTTTTGCCGTTACCGACGTGGACCTGATCAAAAAGCTCACGGCCGCCATCAAGGCTCCGGTCAATGTCGTCGGCCGCGCCGGCGGACCGGGACTCAAGACGCTCGAGGCCGCCGGCGTCGCGCGCGTCAGCATCGCCTCGGGCGCCAGCATGGTGGTCATGTCGCAGATCCAGCACCTCGCCGAGGAACTGCGCCAAAAAGGCGAGTTCAATATTCTCAAATCATCGATGACGCGCGCCGACGCCCAGAAACTGTTCGCGAGGGACTAGAGGAGGTGACCATGAAAGCCCGCATGGATTTTCGCAAAGCGTCCCCGCAAGGTGCCAAAGCCGTCAGCGAGCTGCATGCCTTTGTCCACCGCTGCGGCCTCGAACATTCACTGCTTGAACTCGTCAAGCTGCGCGCCTCGCAGATCAACGGCTGCGCCCATTGCATCGACATGCACACCAAGGAGCTGCGCGCCGCCGGCGAAAGCGAGCAGCGGCTTTATCTGCTCAACGCCTGGGAGGAGTCGCCGTTCTACAGCGAGCGCGAACGCGCTGCGCTCGCCTGGACAGAAGCGTTGACGCTGATCACCGACGGCCATGCGCCGGACCATGTCTACGATCAGGCACGCGCGCAATTCTCCGAGGAAGAGCTTGCCAACCTGACGCTGGCGATCATCGCCATCAACGGAGCCAACCGGCTCAACATCGCGTTCCGTACCGTGCCGGGCAGCTACCGCGTCAAGGTTCAGCACGCGGCGGAGTGATCCGTCATTCCGGGGCGCCGCGAAGCGGCGCGCCCGGAATCCATAATCACAGAGATGGCAGAACTCGCACTGAGTTCCACCTGCAACAACCGTGGTTATGGATTCCGGGCTCGGCCTTCGGGCCGCCCCGGAATGACATTAATGTATCTCCGGCTCCTCGATCTTCTCCGTGCCGGCCAGAAAATCGAAGTCGCAGCCCTCGTCGGCCTGGCCGATGTGCTGTGAGAACATCGCGCCGTAGCCGCGCGGGTATTTTGGCGGCGACTGCTTCCAGGCGGCGCGGCGGCGCGCCATTTCCTCGTCGCCGACGTGCAGATGAATCCGCCGCGCCTCGACATCGACCTCGATCTCGTCGCCGGTCTGTACAAAAGCGAGCGGCCCGCCGACGAAACTTTCCGGCGCCACGTGCAGGATGCAGGCGCCGTAGCTGGTGCCGCTCATGCGCGCATCCGAAATACGCAGCATGTCTTTGACGCCGGCTTTCAGGAGCTTCTTCGGAATCGGCAGCTGCCCCCATTCGGGCATGCCGGGCCCGCCCTTGGGGCCACCATTCTTGAGCACCAGCACGTGATCGGCCGTGACATCGAGATCATAGCGGTCGACCTCGCGCGCCATGTGATCGTAATTCTCGAATGCAATCGCCTTGCCGCGATGTTTGAGCAGGCGCTGCTCGGCCGCCGCCGGCTTCATCACGCAGCCGCGCGGCGCCAGATTGCCGGTGAGCACCGCGGTCGCGCCTTCGGGATAGAGTGGCTGCGACAGCGCGTGGATCACGTCGGGCAAATGTACGCCTGCGCCCGCTATGTTGTCGCCGACGCTGCGGCCATTGACCGTGAGGCAGGACAGATCGAGCAGGTCCTGCATCTGCGCCATCAGCGCGCGCAAGCCTCCCGCATAATAGAAATCCTCCATCAGATATTTGCCGGACGGTGTGATGTTGGCGATCACCGGCACTTCTCGCGAAATCTCGTCGAAACGCGCCATGTCGAGCGCGATACCGGCGCGGCGCGCGAGCGCGATGACGTGGATGATGGCGTTGGTCGAGCCGCCCAGCGCCATGTGCACGCGGATGGCGTTATCGAAAGCCGACGGCGTCAGGATTTTGTCCGGCGTCAAATCCTCCCACACCATCTCGACGGCGCGGCGGCCAGCGGCCGCGCACATGCGCGGATGATTGGCATCGGGTGCCGGAATCGACGACGCGCCGGGCAGCGCCATGCCGAGCGCTTCGGCGATCGCCATCATGGTGGCGGCCGTGCCCATCACCATGCAGGTGCCGAACGAGCGCGAGATGCCGCCCTCGATCTCGTTCCACTCCTCGTCGCCGATGCGGCCCGCGCGTTTTTCGTCCCAGTATTTCCACGCGTCGGAGCCGGAGCCTAGCGTCTGACCGCGCCAGTTGCCGCGCAGCATCGGCCCGGCCGGCACGTAGATGGCCGGCACGCCCATGCTCACCGCACCCATCAGCAGGCCGGGCGTGGTCTTGTCGCAGCCGCCCATCAGCACCGCGCCATCGATCGGATGGCAGCGTAAGAGTTCCTCGCACTCCATGGCGAGGAAGTTGCGGTAAAGCATCGTCGACGGTTTGACGAACGGCTCGGCGAGCGACATCGCAGGCAGCTCGATCGGAAAGCCGCCGGCCTGATAGACGCCGCGTTTGACGTCCTCCGCCCGTGCGCGCAAATGGCCGTGGCAGGCGTTGATGTCGCTCCAGGTGTTGATGATGCCGATGACCGGCTTGCCGACCCAGTCGTCGCGGTCATAGCCGAATTGGCGCAGCCGCGAGCGATGGCCGAACGAACGCAGATCGTTCTTGCCGAGCCAGCGATAGCTCCGCAGTTCCTCGGGCGACTTCTTGGATTGCGTCGTCACGCCCCTACTCCGCGGTCGCGCCGGTGGCCTTGACCACCTTCGCCCATTTGTTGGTCTCGTCGACGACGATCTTGCCAAAATCCTCCGGCGTGCCCGCAATGCTGGTGCCGCCAAGCTTGGCGAGCTTGGCTTGGACTCCGGGATCGGCGAGCGCCTCGTTTACCGTCTTGTTCAGCTTGTCGATGATGTTGCGCGGCGTTCCTTTCGGCACCGCCATGCCGAAGAAAGCGCTGGCTTCATAGCCGGGCACCGTCTCCGCGACGGTCGGCGTCGTCGGCAACTCTTTCGAGCGCTGTGCCGTCGTCACGGCGAGCGCCCGTAGCCTGCCGGCCTTGATGTGCCCGATCGAAGACGGCAGGTTATCGAAATAAACCTGCACTTGGCCGCCAAGCAGATCGGTCAGCGCCGGCGACGCGCCGCGATAAGGCACATGCACGAGCTCTGTGCCGGTCATCAGCATGAACAAGGCTCCCGACAGATGCGTGGAGGTGCCGACGCCGGCGGAGGCCATATTGATCTTGCCGGCATTGGCTCTCGCGTAAGCAATGAATTCGGCAACGTTGTGTACCGGAACGTTCGGATTGACTTCCATCACATTCGGCACGCGGATGAAGCCGGCCACCGGCGCCATATCGCGGATAAAATCGAACGGCAGGTTCTTATAGAGCGAGGCGTTGATCGTGTTAGCGGGGTTGACCAGGAACACCGTGTAGCCGTCGGGCGGCGCATGGATAGCGACCTCGGTGGCGAGATTGTTGCCGGCGCCCGGCTTATTCTCGATGGCAAATTGCTGATGCAGGTGTTCCGACAAATAGGCCCCGATCAGGCGAGCGCAAACGTCGGTCGAACCGCCCGGCGGATAGCCGACGATCCAGCGCACCGGATGGTTCGGAAAATCTTCTGCGGCGCGCGCCGCGCCGGAGCCGGCCACAAGAGCGCAAACACAGGCGACAGCAGCCCATCGCCGAATTCCACCTGGCATTTTTCTCTCCCTGTGCGCTGCGGTCATGCCGACCGCGCGCTAAACAACTTTATGCAGCAGAACCTACGCGGCAGTGACGATGCCGCACAAGGGCGCGGGAAGCGCCTGCCCTGTCCGCAGCGCCTTGCCGGAGGCAACGCCTCCCGATAGTTTCACGGCCCCGCCACACGAGGACATTGCCATGATCGATCTTTATGCGTTGACCAGCCCGAACGTGCAGAAAGTCTACGTCATGCTGGAAGAAACCAAACTGCCCTACAAGGAGCATTTCGTCGATGTGTGGAAGGGCGATCAGTACGACCCGAATTTCATCAAGATCAATCCGAACTCGAAAATCCCCGCCATCGTCGACCACGAAGGTCCCGGCGGCAAGCCGATCACAATTTTCGAGTCCGGCGCGATCCTGATGTACCTCGCCGAGAAATCGGGAAAATTCCTGCCCACCGATATGGCTAGGAAATACGACGTGCTGCAATGGCTGTTTTTTCAGACGAGCGGCGTCGGCCCGATGTTCGGCCAATTCACGCATTTCAAGTTGTTCGCGCCGAAGGACAAGGATAATTCCTACTCGATGGGACGCTATCAGACCGAAGTGAAGCGGCTATACGACGTCATGGAAAAGCAACTGGCGCATTCGACGTATTTGGCCGGCAACGAATACACCATCGCCGACATCGCGACCTTCCCGTGGACCCGCAATCACGACATGCAAGGCGTCAAGTGGGAGGACAACCCCAACCTCGCCCGCTGGTTCAAGACGATCGACGAGCGTCCCGCGGTCAAAGCCGCGCTCGCCAAGGTCGGCGCCATCAAATCGAACCGCGAAACCGCGAACGATGACCAGAAGGATCGCTTCTTCAATCGCGGGCGGTACGCGCGGGCTTGAAAATCGCGTTTCCCGGATGCGGTGCAGCGCGAAGCGGTGCACCGCTGATCCGGGATCGTCGCAGACTCTGAGTTTGTAACGATCCCGGGTCTGCAGCGCATCATTCCGCTGCGCTCCATGCTGCGCTGCGCCCGGGAGACATTACTGGATCACCGGCAGGATGAGGCACGACGCATGCGCACCGTCGTGGTGGATCGTGTCGGTGCCCATCAGGCACGGATGATAGGGATGTGAGAACACGCCGTCGGTCGCGGGCGAGTCGCCGTTGGCAAGTTCGAGCCTGAGGCGGTGGCCTTCCTTGAACACGTAGGCGATCGGCAGCACCTCGATATCGAACTCATAGATTTCGCCCGGCGTGAGCGGCTGCGGATTGACGTGCGTGTAAAACGGCCGCTCCGGCGTCGAGCGCGCCGCATCCTTCTCGCGATGCGACGCCTTCAGCCAGCCTTTCGAGACCGGCGTGTAGGCCGGCTGCTCGCCCTTGGCGCGCGCCGCGGCGTCTTGCGGATGCTGATCGGTCAGCTTGACGATGAACTGCGTATCGATCGCGCTCGATGAGACGTAGAGTTTGAGCACGATCGGTCCGGTCACTTCCAGATCAGCCTCAAGCGGCCCGGTCGTAAAGGTGAGCACGCGCCGCGCCGGATCGACCCGCCCATCGGGCCCGATCACGGCCACACCGTTGACCCATTCCCAGTCCGGATAGGTGTAGCTCGTCGCCGGCTCCGCCGCCGCGGGCTTCGCGATCGACAGCCCGCCATCGTTGAGCGAGGTCACGCTGCCCGACGGGCCCTTGCGCAGATGATAGACCGCGGGCGTCGCGCGCTTCGGCGGCCACTCTTCCTCGGCACGCCAGACATTGGCGCCGCGCACGAAGAGCCGAACCGGCTCGGCATCCATGAAGCCGTTGTTGGCGCCCTTGAGATGCAGATTGTAGAACGGCAGCAGCTCCTTTTCGTGAAATTCGACCTGATCGAACATGCGGTGCGCTTCGAAGGTGTTGCGCGCGCCGGTGACCACGAGTTTCTTCGGCGCTTTCACCTCCTCGTAGCCGAGGATGTTGCCGCGCAGGTGCAATCCCATCTTGCCCCAATGGCCGATCGACAGCACCGGGCACTTGATTTTGTCGAGCCGCCAATACGGCGAGCGCACGCGCCAAAAATCGTCGTCGAGCGGATGATCGATCATCTCGCCGACCAGATCGTATGTCATCGGCGGCCGGCCATGCCGCCCGGCGAGACGGTGCTGATTGTCGGCGCGCAGCGACGTGTACCAGACCGAACGGTACGAGCAGTAGATGCCGCCGTGATAGTTCGAGCCGCGATACTGATCGACCAAGCCGTCATACGGCACGATACAGGCGAGGCCCGGCGGGTTGTAGGTCGCCATCAGCCACTGCGCCATGGCGTAATACGACTGGCCGATGCCGCCGACCCGGCCGTTGCACCATGCCTGCCGCACGATCCAGGCAATCAGTTCGAGATAGTCCTGCTGCTCGTTGCCCCCCATGAACTCGAACTCGCCTTCGGACTGGCCGGCGCCGCGCACGTCGGCATGCACGTAGGCGTAACCCTGGCCGACATACCATTCGACCGGCCCGGTCTCGCGCCACAGAAACAACGGATAGGCCGGCACCTCGTCCATCTCGTACTGGTAGGGTGAAGCCGCGAACAGCGTCGGAAAACGGCCCTCGCCGTCCGGCCGGTACACGGCGAGCGAAATGCGCACGCCGTCGCGCATCGTAACCGTGATGCCCTTCTCAACCTTCATTCCGTATTGCGTCACTTCGCTCACTCCTAGTGTGGCGGATTTGAAGTTCCTAAGGCGCAGCGGCAAACTCGAGTAGGAATTTCAAATCCGAAACCCACACTAGAGTTATAATTGCTAGTGTCCCTTAATTCCGAAGTTCGCACACGAGGGTGCGGCACAATGATGCGAACTTCGGAATTAGGACACTAGTGCCTTGCCGCCTATCGATGCCTTCGGCATTGTGGCCCGAGCAAAAAGCATATGCCAGGAGGAGACGTCATGACCCGGTGGACCCGCGCGCTCGCTGTCATCGCGATGCTGGCGCCCGCACTGCCAGCCGCGGCGCAAAATTACCCGTCGCGGCCGATTCGCGCGATCGCATCGCAGGGTGCCGGCGGACTGAGCGATCTCTTCATGCGCGCGCTTGGCCAAGACCTCGGCCCTGCGCTCGGCACCTCGATCGTGGTGGAGGACCGCGCCGGCGCGGAAGGCACGATCGGCGCCAAGGCTTGCGCCGAATCCGCAGCCGACGGCTACACGATCTGCATACTTCCCGATCAGGCCTTCGTCACCAATCCGTTCCTTCCGGGAGCGGATTGGGACCCGATGACGCACCTGACGCCGATCGCGCGACCGTACTACCTGACGCAGATTTTCGCGGTGAACGCTTCACTGGGCGTCAAATCGTTCGCCGAGCTCGCGAAACTCGTCAAGTCCAAGCCCGGCACATTCAACTACATGGCGCCATCGGTATCGAAGGTCGCCTTCATGGAGGGCTTCAACAAAAAGAACGGCACCGACATCGTGCGCGTGCCGTTCAAGGGCGGCGGCGATGCCGTCACCAGCATGCTCAACGGCACAACCCAAATCGCCATCTTCGGCATCGGCAATCTGATTTCGTTTATCAAGGCCGACAAGATCGTGGGGCTAGCCATCGACGGCGACACACGCTCGCCGCTGGCGCCGGACATTCCGACCTTCAAGCAGGTCGGCTACACCGAGCACATCTCGCCGACCTTCTTCGGCATCTACGCGCCCAAAGGCACGCCGATGCCGATCATCGACAAACTGAACAAGGCGATCGTCGCGGTGGAATCGAAGCCGGACTTCCAGCAGAAATTCCTGATCAACAAGGGCCTCACCCCGTCGCTGGAATCGGCGGAGCAATTCGCCAAGGAACTGCCTGCCGACCGCGCCGAGGGCCTCGCCGTGATCAAGGCCTCGGGGCTTTATCCAAGCGTGAAGTGAAACGAAAAACCTTGTAGGATGGGTTGAACGAAGTGAAACCCATCATCGGGCCGGGAAGGCTGCATGATGGGTTTCGCTACGCTCAACCCATCCTTGTTGCTCGCTTAATTGGATGGCTAAGCAATCTAGAACAAGGGCTCAAGCCGCCGGCCTGGATCAATTGACGGGTGGCCGTCGTAATGGATCGTAATCCGCGCCCGGGTGGTCAATAACGACAGGCAGCCTCGAGTGGAAACGTATCAAGTTTCAGGCAGAGTTGTAATTACGGCGTCAAGCCGATTTCTTTGCCGGATCGGGGACGGCCGCGACCAGCGCCTCGCAGTATTCGGCGAGCAAATCTTCGTCGCTAACAATGCCTAGCGGATCGAAGTCTGCCAGCTTGTGGAGGCACTGCAGCAGTATCGCGCGGGACAAGCCCCTGTTCGCTTCGATGAAAAATTCGAAAAGTTCATATTGATTTTCAACTCGCCTATTGACCGGAAGAATCCTTCCGAAATAAGCATCGGGGTGCGCCTTGAAGTCAGTAAATTCGGCATTCGCCATCGGCTGCGTAATAATGCGTGATGTTCCATCTGTGAATGTCACCGAAATCGCGGCCCTCTTTTCGCTCTCCCAAACCGTGGCGTAAGTCACGGTGCCGACCATGTCCACGCCGCCAACGTTCTGAAACAGATAAGACTCGCCGATCTTTACGCGCGATGACGCTCCGCCGAACGCTTCGGACGGCAGGCTTCCGTCAAAGGTCGTCGGGAACTTCGTGTAATTGAGGAAAGATTCTCCGATGTGATGGGCGTCGATGTGTTTGCGTTTTTGCCGGTAGATTGCGGAAAGCCTCATGTATCCCGGTCTGTTGAAGTCTGGAATGCCGAGACCAAACGGCAGCATCGCGGGAGCAGGCGTGCCGTCGAGATTTCGGTGAAAGCCGATATTGGTCAGGAAAAGATACGCCGAAACACCTTTCGGTAACTCGGTCGCTTCGTAACGGTCGATCCGCTCCACGGCGGCATCGGACCAAGTCGGTTTGTTGTTGTGGTCGAACTTTGGGTCGACGTTTAGATCAATGAAAATCAGCCGCTCGCCCACTGCGGGCTTGGCAAGTGCGTTATTGAGGTTGGGGATCAGCCGTCCAAGAGCTTTTCGACCACTGCCACCGTCCAGACGCGTCTTTCCCAGAACCCCAGCGGAGGAGCCCATTTTCGCTTCGACCGAGTATTTTCTGCCGGTTTCGCGCGATACTGTGGCAAACTCGCAATGTTTCGACTTGCCGTCGCTTTCGTCCTCCAACGTGAGTTGGAAGCCCGCACGGATCAGGATGTTTGCGACAAATAGCTCGTAGAACGCGCCCTGAAAGTTTCGGGGGTCTCTGAGGCGGGCGATCAGTCGGTCCTGAATTTCGACGTTGTGGTCGAGCAGATAAAGGCTGTAAGCCAAACCGAGGTAACAGGCGACGACGCCACTGACATTGGCGTTACAGACTTCGCCGGGAGTTGCGATCGTGGCTTGCTGATATTTGCAGTAGGCATCGTACCACTGCATGAGCGGGTTCCGTTCGGCGAACGGCTTGGCGATTTCGGCGTTCCCCCAGTCGCTTCCCAGTTTCTGCTTCATGTAGTCAGCGAGGAAGTCGGGAAACGTCTTCCACTTGTCGGAAAAATAGACTTTATTTCCGACGGCGACGATCTGGCGACCTCCGGACTTGAGGCCGACAATCGGTCGGCCAAGCCCTTGCTGCGTCTGTCGGATGCGCTCGCGCGCGCGCATCTGTTCAGCGACATGCTGGAGATTTGGCACGGCTTTACCCGCCGCTTCGACGGGCGAGCCGCCGTAGCTCCCGTGGCACTTCTTGTACTTTAGCCCGCTGCCGCACGGGCAGGGCTCATTCCGACCAATCTTCGCCATGTTTCGTATAGGCCGGCCGCGTAATGCGCATATTTGGGCACCGGGCCGAGGACGGCTGTTTAGCAGAGTTTGGAACGGCTTCAAGCATCATTCTGTGTTCGGTTTTTATACCGAGAGCGCAGCCTAGGCTCGTCGCTGCGATCTCCGCTGCCATAATTCAAAAACGTCCATAGTCTCGGCACCTTAGCTGGAAAAATGCGAATCATGGCGGCAATGCCACAATTTCCGCGCCTGCGAATCAAACAAACAGCGAAAAAAGACTCTCGTCAGATCAACGAGATGGCTGCAGCCGCCGGAATTTCTTGAAATCTCACCGTGCGGTGAACTAAAAGAACTCATCTCGCTCGTCTAAAGGGACGTCAACCGGTGACGGCCGATTGATGCGAGCGGGAGCGGTGCCCGGGATGAGGTTCGTAACTCCATCCACGGGCGGTTCGGAAACCCGCCCGGCCGGCCCCGACGCCGGTCTGCGAGGAGCTCGCTGCCCGGGTGGCGGACGGAGTGACATCCGTTGGCGCTGCCATGAAGCGCGGGACCGGACTGAGCCAAGCCTGAAAACTTGGCGAGAGCCGCGGTAGAGCGCCGGAAGGCGAGCG
>JBAQJL010000070.1:0-42217 GCA_049300295.1 Xanthobacteraceae bacterium | reverse complement strand
GGATGCTGCGAGCCGGCAAACGCGGGCCGAAGCCAAAGACGAATCGCTGACGGGAGGCAAAGGCATCTATTGAATGCACTGTCCTGTCTGGACGGCGCCCCGTGTCAAGGGTTTCTTTGGAGCTGTGCGAACGTCTCGGGTGCGGTCATGTCTTCGGCCTGTTTGCGCGGGTCGAGACCCGCTGGCCCTGATGGTTCGTCCGCTTGGCTGTTTGCCTCAATCACCGTATCGCGTTCAATCCGACGCCGACAGTTCAGCAGGCTTCCGAGCCATTTCCGTTGGTTCACATCACCCCATGGTCACCCTCGATTGCGTGTCGCCTCGCGGCGATATTCCTCGCCAAACCTCTTGCAGTCATTTTGGCAGCCTCAGCCGAGGGCAGGCCGCTCGTTGTATTCGCCGCCCCGCGTGAGCAACGCAAAGACAATGCGCGCGACCTTGTTGGCCAGCGCGACGGCTGTCAGCTTGAACTTGTATTTGACCGCCTTGCGCGCCAGCAATCGATCGGCCCAGAGGCGCAATGCATCGTCATGTGCCGTGCGATGGCTCAGCGTCGCGCAGGCCCCCACCACCAAGAGTTTGCGCAAGTAGCGGTCGCCCATCTTGGTGATCCGCCCGAGCCGCTCCTTGCCGCCGGTCGCGTTCTGGCGCGGTGTCAGGCCGAGGAACGCCGCAAACTCCCGGCCGGACGCGAAAGCGCTCGTGTCCGGCACGGTGGCGACGATCGCCGCGGCCGTGAGCGGCCCGATGCCGGGGATGGTCATCAGCCGCCGCGCCGTATCGTCGGCCTTGACCTGCGTCTTGATCTCTTGGTCGATCGCCGCGATCTCGGCGTCGATTGCATCGATCTGATGAACGAGCGGTGCCAGGGCCTTGCGCACGGCATCGGAGACGACCATCGCGCCGTTCGCGTCGACGCCATCGGCCAGCAGATGCTTGAGCGCATAGGCGTGTTGAACCCCCTGCGCCGCGACGATCCCGATCTCCGCCAAGTGGCCGCGCAAGGCGTTGAGCATTCGCGTGCGATTGCCCACCAGCAGTTCGCGCGCGCGGTGGCGCATCAGTTGTGCCTGGTTCTCGACGCTGCGCACCGCCACAAAGCGCATGTTCGGTCGCCCCACCGCCTCGCAGATCGCCGCCGCGTCGACCGCATCGTTCTTGTTGCGCCGAACGTAAGGCTTCACATAGGCAGGCGGGATCAGCTTGACTTGATGGCCGAGCGCAACCAGCGACCGCGCCCAATGGTGCGCCGAGCTGCAGGCCTCGATCCCGATCAAACAGGACGGCAACGACGAAAAGAAACTCACCAACTGGCCGCGCCGGACCGCCTTGGCGACGACCTCGGCACCGCCGGCGTCGACGCCGTGAACCTGAAAAACATTCTTGGCGATATCGAGCCCGATGACCGTTACAGACGACAGATTCCTGATAGACTTGACCATGGACGGCTTCCCTCAGATGGGTTGTGACAACGACCATCTTGGCACATCGATGCCGATCGGGGCGCCGTCCACCCCATCACCGTAATCGCACCGTAATCGCCGCCCTATGGTGTTGGACAAGCTTATACGAACTATGAGCGCGTCTTCCCGTAGGTGAGCAAGAAGGGTCGACATGGTCAGGGACGGAATGCTGGATATTTGGCTTGCGGCGTCAATGTTTCTGCTACTTTTGCAGCAAGCATTTCTGTGGATCTTTTTGCGCCGAAAGCGCGTTCAAATGCGCCACTTCTATATCGGCACACCGGGTTACCTAGAACACAAGTACATTAGATGGTGCAGGGAACACGAACGCCACTACCTCACGATGATCATCGTGCGCGTGGTTCTGATCGTTAGCATAATTCTGGCGCTTATTACTACGCAGATTCAGACGGAGCCGTATGGACCGACTGGCGACGCCGTTCGCCTTCACCGCACGTCATCCTAACGAAGCCGCGGCATTGGACTTGCGCCTGATGTTCTCGACGAGCTGTACGACACACTAACGAAGGACTCGGCCTGTCAACTCCAGCAGGGCGAAGGCATCTGGGGCACGCTGAACTGGACCTATGACGGCGTCGGCAACCGCACCTCGGAAGCGCTGACCTCCGGCTACGGCTATCGCATT
The DNA here is from genome assembly GCA_049300295.1 of Xanthobacteraceae bacterium. Lineage (GTDB taxonomy): Bacteria > Pseudomonadota > Alphaproteobacteria > Rhizobiales > Xanthobacteraceae > BOG-931. The sequence goes on along the minus strand of JBAQJL010000070.1, from coordinate 40,108 downwards.
ACGGTGACAGTGCATTTAATTAAAGCTAACACGTCCCGCAACTTTCCTGATCATAGCACATGGCGCGCGCCACTTGCTTGGTCGCAGTGTCACCCCCGCCCAATAAACGAGCGCATGTGGTTCGGCAGGATCGTCGCCTCGTACAGGTTCACTTCCGGCGGCAGCGATGCCATCAGCACTGCGACCTTGGCGACGTCCTCTGCGGTCATCACGTAATCTTCCGGCGTGTTGCCGGGGCCGGCCTTGGCGCGGCCGCGGCGGGTGGTGAATGACGACAGCGTGGCGCCGGGATGGAGGATCGAGGCGACGATGTTGTGCTTGCGGCCGTCCATGGTGAGCTGGTGGGTCATGCCTTGCAGGCCGAATTTGGTCACGGTGTAGGGCAGCGAATCCGGCCGCGGCGTCTTCGCCGAAATGCTGCCGATGTTGATGATGCGGCCGCCCTTCGGCTCCTGCGCCTTCATCATGCGGATCGCCTCGCGCGCACACAGAAACGCCGCGGTGATGTTGATGTCGAGCGCCTCGCGCCAGTAGTCGAGCGTGATGTCTTCGGTGTTGCGGTGGGTGGCGATGCCGGCATTGTTCACCAGCACGTCGAGGCGGCGATAGATTTTCGCCACTGTGGCGAACAGGGCAGTGACGGCATCTTCGCGCGTGAGATCGGCCACGACCGGCAGCGCTTCGCCGCCGCGCGCTTTGATGCCGGCGGCGACTTCGTCGAGCAGCTCCTTGCGCCGCGCCACCAGCACGGTTTTTGCGCCTTCGGCGGCGAACGTCTCGGCAATGCCGCGGCCGATGCCGTTGCTTGCGCCGGTGACGATCGCGATCTTGCCCTGCAACTGGCTGCCCATGACGTCTCCCGCAATTCTGCGGCGGACTCTACATCATGGCTCAGCGACCGCGGCCAACCAGGAAACGTCGCTGCACGCCGTGGGATAGCCGCGCCGCGGCGGAATTATTTTTTCCGCTTCTTTTTCTTGCCGAAGGCAGCGACCACTTCCTTTTTCTTGATTCGCGCCGCCGGGTTGCCGCGCTCACCGAGGTTCTGCTCCTCGGTGCCATCGCCCATCATGCCGGGGTGAGACACCTTTGATGTTGTGCGGCGCTTTTTGGTGGCAGCCGGCTTTCGCTTCTTCATGCCGAATACTCCGTGCGAGGGGGCGATGGTGGTCATGTATCATATGCTTTTCAATATGTCGGCGACAGACTGCAAGGGGCCTTGAGAACAGAGTCCTCGAAAACAGAGGCCCTGAGAACAGACATGACTCGGTTCTCAGGTCGCCAGATCCCGGACGCGCACGGTCGGGCCCTGCGCGGGGCAAGCATAGGGTCCGACGGAATAAAGCGGAATCGAGGGTGATAAGGCCGAGCAGCGTATCGGCTTATCTCACCGTGATCACCAACCCGTTGAGGTCGGCGCTGACGATGGCGCCGACCGAATTGCCGGTCAGCGTCAGCACGGCGCCCTTGGGGTTGGTCAGCACGATGGCCTGTGCGCCACGCCCGACGGCGGCGCCGACATTGCCCGCCGCATAGACGCCGGCGACATCGCCCGGGCTGCGAATGTGGCTCACGACGCCGCGGAAGCGGGTCTCGGATGCGCCGAAGGTGAACCCATAGCTGATGCCGCCGATGCCGAGCGGATATTGACGGCCGTGGAAGGTGAGCATGCCGGAACCCGCCGAACCGCCGATGACGATGCCCGCCTTGACCACGCTGAACGTGATGCCGCCTTCGTCGGCGTAAACGGCAGACGAGAACGTGACGCCGGCTAGCGCCAGCAGGGCGATCAGGCTTGCACGAAGGGCGGATACGGTGCGCATGGATGTTCACTCCCCGGGATGTGTGACGACACGAATCAGCTTGGCCAACCCCCGGCCACCATACCGTGCCGGCGGCCTCTTGTCGTCATCGCGAGGAGCGATAGCGACGCAGCAATCCAGCGCTGATGCCGCAGCTGGATTGCTTCGCTGGCGCTCGCAAAGCATGGTTGGCTTTGTCTGGGTTCACTTTGCCCCAGGCGATAAGTTCCTTGACCGACTTGATCCGAGCCACGGCGCCGGCGTATGGGCCTGCAATGAAACCAGGCGCAATGATGGACGATAAAGCCGGCGATCGCTTTGCGCGCACGCGTGCGATCATGCGCTGGGTGCTGGCGGCATTCTTTGCGACCGCCGGCGTCGCGCATCTCGCCGTGCCCGACATTCTGCTCACGATCACGCCGGATTGGGTTCCGTTCGCGCGTCAGGTGATCTTCGTCACCGGCCTTTGCGAATTCGCCGGCGCGGCTGCGCTCGTCACGCGGCCGTTGCGCTTCTGGGCCGGCATCGCGCTGGCGCTTTATGCGCTGTGCGTATGGCCGGCCAATATCAAGCAGGCGTTCGACGGCATCGTCATTCCGCATATTCCAGATAGCTGGTGGTATCACGGGCCGCGGCTCGCCATGCAGCCGGTTATCATTTGGGGCGTTCTGTTCAGCGCCGGTCTGGTCGATTGGCCGTTCGCCGCGCTTCGGCGCCGCGGCACGCAAGGCCCATCGCACATTTGAGATGCAGTCTGCGCTCCCCGAGCACCTGCTCAAGCGTCATTCATTCATTCGTTCTTGGCTACGACCGCACCCGTCCGCCATCCACGTTGAGCGTTTGGCCGGTCATGAAGGCTGCATCGTCGCTGGTGAGAAACGACAGGGCGCCGACGAGATCTTCCGGCAGTTCCGGCCGCCTGATGGCCTGCAGGCTCGCGACCGCGACAAACTCCTCGTCCATGTTGGTAAAGCCGGGGCGTGGCTTGCGCACGATCGTGCCAGGCGAACGCGTCAGCCCCGGCGCAATGGCGTTGACGGTAATGCCGTCGGCGGCGACGTCGCCGGCGAGCGCCCGGGTGAAGCCGATGACGCCGCCCTTGGAGGCGACGTAATGCGCAAAGCCGGTGGTCACCGAGCCGAACGTGCTCGACGCCATATTGACGATGCGTCCCCATTTGCGGGCCCGCATCCCGGGCACGAAGGCCGCGGTGACGAGGAACGTGCCGTCGAGGTTGATCGACAGGACGCGTCGCCAATCGGCGAACGTCATCGCAGAGAAATCCAACTGCGGATAAATGCCGGCGCAGTTCACTACGATATCGGCGCGGCCGAATTTCTGCTGCACCTGTCTGGCCATCGCGGCGACCGAATCCTCGTTCGACACGTCGCACGTGACCGCGAGCGCATTGCGCCCGGCGGCTTCGACCAGCCGAACGGTTTCTGCGCCATCGGCCATGTCGGCGACGGCGACATGCACGCCATCTTCTGCGAGCCGTTTGGCAAACGCCTGGCCGATGCCGTTGGCGCCGCCTGTGATAAGCGCGACTTTGTCCTGGTGCCCTTTGGCCATGAGATTCCTCCCGCGATGGTGAGTTTCAAATTCCTGTCGCCAGCCGCGCCATGACGACGATGGTCACGACCTGCATCGCACCCTGCATCGCCACGGCAAAAAAATAGTGACTGGTCAGTGCCGCGATCCGCGTGTTGTCCGGCTTTTGCTTTTGCAGTTCCAGACAGACGCGGAGATTCGCCGGCAACAGATAGCCGAGCCCCTGGATGGTCATCAGAGTGACGAGCGCCAATGCGGCTGCGATCCAGCCGTATTGCGGCCAGGGGAGCGCCGTGAAGCCGATGTCACGCGCGATATACCAGCCGGTCGTGCCGGTGATGATCGAGAGTGTCGGCATCAGGAACAGGGTGCGCGGCGTCAGCCGCAGCAGCACGGCCTTGCGGGCTGAAATATCGATCGAGCGCAGGATGGGGCCGAGCAAAAAGCCCATGAACAGGTCGATGCCGGTCCACAACAGGCCGCAGAAGACGTGCACGAAATTGAGCAGCCAGAGATGGCGGTTGGCGATCGAAAAGATCATGACGGCGAGCGCGAGCGCTGCGTACCACAGATAGTGCCAGCGGATCAGCTTGCCCGGCGAGGCCTCGGTTATCATGCTCTCCCCATCATGGGTCTTCTCGGTCCACTGCGACTGCGCGCCATGGATAGCACGTTGGGCCGCCGGGTCTGCGCTCGTCCTGTGGCGCGCAAGCCGCGGTCGTCAAGACCCGTATTTTTTTCTGACCTTGGCGATATCCTCGGCGGTATCGATCCACTCTTCGCTGAAGCCGCAGGAGCCGCAGACATAGCGCATTACCAGGACGAACTTGAATAGGATCGGTCCGCTGACCACGATGTTATTGCCGGCCCCGTAGGAGCGAGCTTCGCCGGGCACCCGAATGATATCGCTCGACCGGCATTTGGGGCATGTGTTTGAATTCTTCACGTCGTCCTCCTCGCCTGGCGCGGCGTTGCTCGTCAAAGCACACCGGCGCCAGCCGCGCAAAGGATGCCCGGAACCGAACCAAATCCATACCCTTGTTAAGTCCATATTTTGCGTGACAATCAAAGGCGCGGCCGGGCTGAACGACCTCCACTTGCGCGCGAGAGGATGTTCGGTACGCTGACGGTTCGCCCCGAAGGGAGACGCCATGACCAACGACCTGTCGCTCGATCAGATCGAAGACCGCATCGCCATCGCGCGCGACAATATCCGCCAGCTCATCGAACAGGCGGCCGCGTATTCGGGCGCGGGCGATGAGGAGCGCAACGCCGACCGGCTGGCGCGGCAGGAAGAAGAGCTGGAAGCGCTGGTCAAGCAGCGCGACGAGATGCTCAAGCGGAGGAAATAGGAAGCATCGAGCCCGCTTCGCTTCTCCCGCGCGCGACGCAGGGGATGCGGTTAATGTCGTCTCCTCTCCGTTTGCACAGGAGAGAGGACGCCATTGACCGGCGGCAAATCACTGGCGCTTGATCAGATCGAAAACCGCAGCGCTATTGCGCGCGACGGCGCAGTAGGAATTCGCGTCATGGGCGTTTCTGCGGAAACCGCCGCGTGGTGGGCCTTCGGCGCAGTCAGCCACACCAGCGGTATCAGCGATAGCATGACCACCGCGGCCATGACCCACCAGGCGCGATCGAAGGCTGCAAGGCGTTCGAGCGGCGTGTGCGGCGTAGCCACGATGGCGACAAAAAGGGCTACGCCAAGCGCGAGCGCGGTTTGCCGCGTCATGTTGAGGATACCGGAGCCGGTGGCGAACGATGACGGCGGCAGCGCCGCGGTACCCAACCCCATCAAGGTCGGGTATGTCAGGCCGACGCCCGCGCCGATGAGCGCGATGCCTGTCACCGCTGCGGTCGCATCGGGTGCGAGTCCGAGGATCGCGGCCCACCAGACGACGCCGGCCGCGAACAGAATGATACCCAGGGCGATGACGGCCGCCGGGCCGATGCGCTTAATCAGGTGGCCGGCCACGGCGAGCGACGTGATCGGAACAAGGAGCGGGCCCGGCGCGATGACGAGGCCGGTTTTGAGCGCGGAAAAGCCCCAGCCTTGCTGCAGCCACAGGGCGATTGACAGCAGCATGGCGCCGAACGCAATGGAGTAGGGGGCCATGATCAGCGTTGCGCCGGCAAACTGGCGGATGCGCAGCAGCGCCGGATTTATCAAAGGGTTTTTTGATCGCAGGCAGTCGGCGGCGAACAGCGCCAGCAGGACGGCAGCCAACGCCAGGCTCGCGATAACGCCACGCGAGTGCCAGCCCCAATCCGCGGTTTTCATAATGCCGAAGGTGAGCGCGCCAACGCCGAACGTCACCAGAGCCGCTACCCAGGCGTCCGGCCTCTTTATGGCCTGACCGGGCACCTCGGGCAGCTTCCAGTAGCCGATGAGCAGCGCGAGCGCGCCGATCGGCAGATTGACGAGGAAGATCCAGCGCCAGTTCACCGTAACCAGGACGCCGCCAACCAGTGGGCCGAGTGCTGCCGCGAACCCACCAATGGCGGTCCAAATGCGGACTGCGCCGCCACGTTGCTCCGGTGCAAACGTTGCAAGCAGCAGGCCGAGCGATGTCGGCGTCATCAGCGCCGCGCCGGCGGCCTGCAGGACGCGGAATGCGACCAGCATGTTGATGCTGGTCGCGACGGTGCAGGCGGCCGAGGCTGCGGTAAACAATGCAACGCCGAGCAGAAAGCTCACATTGCGGCGATAGCGTTCCGCGAGCCTGCCGAAGAAAACCAGCAGCGCCGCGTACACGATGGCGTAGCCGTTGAGCACCCAGGAAAGGGCCTCCAGGCCGGCGCCCGGAAAGTCGTGCCCGATGCTCGGCAGCGCCACGTTGACGATGAAGAGATCGAGATTGGCCAAAACCATGCCGATGCTGACGATGGCCAACACCTGATTGGGTTTTGTTGGCGCGGGCGGCACTGCGGGGAGCAGGGCGCCGAGCGCACCGGGAGCCGGTGCAGCAAGCGCTTGGTTCGATGTCTCGCGGTAGGCCATGGTAATCTCTCCATTTTAATACATAACAAGAGTTGTTTTATTTATACGCGCGGATATACGGCCTTTCCTTCGGGAAACGCGATCAGGTGACTTTTTCGACGAGTGAGGCGATCTTGGTTCGCCGCAGCACATTATCGACTGCGGCGTCGGCGGTGCCGAACAAGGACGGCAGCGTACGAATCATGGCGTTGTTGACCGGACAACGCTGATTGCCGCGCTCGCGCAAGGCAAACAGCGCGCCGTCCGGTTCGACGGCCTTGTAGACGTCCTCGAGCGTGATGTCCGCAGGCGAGCGCAACAATTCGACGCCGCCGTGCCGCCCCGGGCGCACCTTGACCAGCCCATGGTTCTCCAGAGTCTTGAGGATACGCCGCACCACCACCGGATTGGTGTTGAGGCTTTTGGCTAAAAGCTCGGAGTTCGCGCCCTTGCCGCCGCGCCAAGCGATGACGCAGAGCATTTGAACCGCACCGGCAAGGAGACTGTTGGCTGCCATAAATAGAACAATACCTGTTACGTTTTTTGCTGTCAACCGGGTACGAGAAAGGCGTCGGGTCTGCCGCCGCGGAACCCGGAAGCCATCAATCGATGCGGTGCGGCGATGGCCGGTAGAGGCGCCTTTTGGTCCGTAGCTTGCTACAATGGTTCGCCATGATCACGCTGTACTCCTATCCCGAACTGTTCGGTGTCGCCGACAACAACGGCTACGGGCTGAAGGTGTTTGCCTTCATGCGGATTGCCGCCGTGCCGTTCGTGCACGAGCATATCTTCGACGCCTCAAAGGCGCCGCGCGGGCAATTGCCCTATATCGACGATGACGGTGACATCATTGGCGACAGCGAGACAATCATCGCGCATCTGATGGCCAAATACGCGCTGACCATCGACGCCGGACTTGACGCGCGGCAACGCGACCAAAGTCTTCTCGTTACCCGCACGCTCGACGATCTTTACTGGGTGATGTCGTATTCACGCTGGAAGGACGATCGTTATTTTCCCGCGTTCCGGGATGCGTTTATTCAGCAGCATCCAAGACTGACCGCGGCCGGGTTGGATAAGGCGCGCGATTACAACGCGCAACGCTATCATTTCCACGGCATCGGCCGCTACACGCCTGAAGCGGCGTATGCGCGAGGTGTTGCCGATCTTGCCGTGCTGGCGCGGCTCGTGCCGGCAGACGGCTATGTGCACGGTCCGGCGCCGACCAGCATCGACGCTGGTATCTATGGATTTGTTGCCAACATTTATTTCTTCGCCATCGATACTCCGCTGAAACGCTTCGTCTCGACGCAGCCGAACCTGGTGCGCCATTGCGCCGCGATCCACCGGATGGTGACGAAGGCGTAAGCCGCACCGGCCTTGCTCATCCTGTCGTCTTTTGCTGATAGGCCTCGATCGCGTCGCGCAGCTCCTGCGGCATCGGCACGGGCTTGCGGGTCTCGAGCGACATCACCACCGTAACCATGCGCGCGCGCAGCCGCAGGAGCCCCTCGCGATGGCAAACGATGGCGATGGACAGCGAGGAGCGGCCGATGCGCTCTACCAGAAGCGTGAGGTCGATGACTTCGCCCATCATGCTCGGGATCTTGAAATCGCACTCGATATGAACGAACGGAAAGCCGAAGCGGCTGCCCATGACGAGCTCGGCGTAATCGTGCTTCAGCTCGGCCTTGTACCAGTCCTCGATCACGCCATTGAACATGTCAAAATAATGCGGGAAATAGACGATGCCGGCGGCGTCGCAGTGCGAAAAGCGAATCGTCACGCTGCGGGTGAAGGCGCCGGCAGGCGGCAAAAAAGCTTCCTCAGACATCGCTCCGGTCCCCGGCTACTCTGGCGCGGCGAGCCTAGCCATCCGCTCGCTGGTGCGATAGCACGAGAGGCGAATTTTGCCGTCGGATTTGTCGCCCGCCCGGCGCTGTGCTAGGCGCACGCGCCTGGAGCCAGACACATGCCCGATGCTCTCGAACTCCTCAAAACGCGCCGGTCGTTCAAGGCGGTCGAATTAACGGGTCCGTCGCCGACGGCGGCCGAGATCGATACGCTGCTCACCGTCGCGTCGCGGGTGCCGGACCACGGCAAGCTGACCCCATGGCGCTTCATCGTGTTCGAAGGCGAGGCGCGGCGCGCTGCGGGCTCGGCGATCGTCGCGGCGTTTCACGCCAAATATCCGGACGCGAAACCCGAACAGGCCGAGGCCGAGCGCGCGCGGCTTGCGCGAGCGCCGCTCGTCATCGCGGTCGTCAGCCGCGCCGCCCCGCACGTGAAAATTCCGGAATGGGAGCAGGTGCTTTCCGCCGGCGCCGCGGCGATGAACCTCGTATTGGCCGCGCACGCGCTCGGATATGGCGCTGCGTGGATCACCGAATGGTACGCCTACGATCGCGGCGTGCTCAATGCGCTCGGCCTGCAGGCGCACGAGAAGATCGCGGGTTTCGTGCATATCGGCCGCCCGCCGGGTGTGCCGGAGGATCGCCCGCGGCCGCTGCTTGAAGAGATCGCGAGCCGCTATTCCAGTTAGACTTTCGGCGTGGCCGCTAGTGCGAAGATGAACGAAGGCGCGCGCATGGCGGATGCGGCGCGGCCGATCAGAAACAGATCCCAATCCGGCGGCCCTTTTGCCAGACGAGACTGCAGCTCTTCTTGGTGCCCCCGTGGTTGAGTGTGAACCGGCGCGGAATGGCGCCGGCGCCATGGACCTCGATGCAGGCGCCGCCGGCGCTGATGTCGATGATAGTGCACGCGGTTGCCGGGCTTTTCAGATCGGCAAACATGATCGCGGTTTTAGGAATCAGCCCGCTCGGGCGGATACGATGAAACCGTCTATGCTCCGACATCTATTGCAACGCGACACGGCGCTCCATTGCAGGGTCAGCGTAGCGGCGAGAAGTTAAGAAGGAGAAATACGTGGATGTGCGCACAAGTGTTCGCTGCGGTATTCTAAATTGCCCTTGTCGTCCGATCTGAAAAGTCGTCGTTTTTCGTCAGTTGAACTTTAACCGTCCGGCCACGTCGCATTGCGTCCCGCCGCAGCCTGTACTGCGTTGCATTTGGCCGCACGCTCTCGCACCATGGCGGCCGCTCTTCCAGGAACAGGATGTTTCGCATGCAGGACTTGCCTCAACTCATGCCGACGGCGGCGCAGACCGAGACCTTCGGCGGTGTGACCTACCGGATCGAGGGCGAACTGGTGCCGGTCTTGACCGTCGACGTATCGAAAATGCCGGTCTATTTCGAGCACCACATTCTGCTGTGGAAACACCCGACGGTGCGCATCGGCCTCAAACCGATGAAGGGCGCGCTCAAGCGCATGATGGCCGGCATGCAGGTATTCGTCACCGAGGCGAGCGGCCCCGGCATGATCGCGTTCAGCCGCGACGGCGCGGGCCACATCGTCCCCATCCATCTCGCCGCCGGCAGCGAGTTGCACGTGCGAGAGCATCAGTTCCTGGCGGCGACAGGCAACGTCGATTACACGTTCGAGCGCGTGCGCGGCGTCGCCAACATGCTGTTCGGCGGCAGCGGCTTCTTCATTGATAAGTTCCACGGCCACCGGGGCGACGGCGTGCTGTGGCTGCACGGCTACGGCAACGTGTTCGAGAAGACGCTGGCGCCGGGCGAAATCATCGATATCGAACCGGGCGGCTGGCTCTACAAGGATCCTGTGGTACGCATGGAGACGGTGGTGGACCGTCTCACCAGCGGCTTCTTCGGTGGCATGAACTTCATCGTCAACAGATTCACCGGTCCGGGCCGGGTCGGCCTACAGTCGATGTATCTGCACATGCCGAGCGCCGAATGAACCGCCGGCGCGCGGAAAAGCGCCATGCGCGAGTCCGCCTCTTGCGCCGGCGTAATGCTTATCTGGTTCTCAGCTGCGCGGCTGATTTCAGAACGATCTCTGGTCTGCCCTGATAGAGCTGCACCGGGCCGCTGATCGATACCGTCTTGCCTTCGAGCGCCTTGACGCCGGGAAATTTGCCGATGTCGTCGACAAAGATCACCGCGGCAAAGCGATTGTCAGGATAAAGCCCGTCCATATCGATGAAGGTCGCGCCCGAACGGCCGGTCCGCACGGCGCTGACCGAGGCTTGGACCACCGCGGTCTGGCCAACATGCGCCTTGGCGTCGGCTGCGGCGATGGTCGGAGGCGCCGCAGTCTGGGCCAATGCAGTCTCGGCCAACGCAGTCTGGGCCAACGCCGGCGCGAGCGACAAGCAAAGTGCCATCAAGAAAGTTCGCATGGTTCGTCTCCCCTGCCGCCAAGAACCGCCGATATCCTGGCGCTTATTGGCGTGTGTGTTCTCGGTCAGGGCCGCCTGCGGCCCTGGAACGAAACAGGAACACAAAGCGGATACCGAGTCAAGTTGTGGAATCGGGGATGTTCACGCGATCTTGGTGCCGCCCGGGCGGTACGCCGGCGCGCCGCTTCAGCAGGCTAGATCATGCCGGCGGATGGCTAGGCCGCGCGAACCGTCCAACAATGCGCATCGGCTTCGATGCGCGCGATCGCGTCGGCAACATCGCGAGCGTAGCTGACAAATGACCTGCCGAACCAGCCCTGCTTCTGGACAGTGAAATAGCCGCAGCACTCGGTCACGTAATACTTGCCGCTGCTGCATGTGAAGGCGCGTTCTGCCGCCACCGGAACCTCCATCGTCCTGGTGCCGCGATTCGGAAATGCGCAAATGAGCCTTACGGCAATAAGGGTGCGGACTTCTGAACCACCACACGGGTAGCCGCCCCAACTCGACATAAAATCCCGTGACGCGAACCGCAACACCGCAAATAACACATCGCCGTGACAGCTTGGCGATGTCGCGTGCCGCGGCAGGCGTGTGCGACAACGGCTCGCGGGCCGTGGCTACTTGCCGGCAGCCTTGCGCAGCGTAGCGTTGATGCGGTCCTGCCAGCCGGGCCCGTCGGCCTGGAAATAATCGAGCACTTCGCGGTCGATGCGCAGCGACACCATCTCCTTCGCGCCGGGCGGCACCGCCGGTCTGGCGGCCAGCTCGGGGGGCTTCTTCGGCGCGGTCACTGCCTTGAAGGCCCGTTCGGCGGCGGCGCGAGCATCGTGAGTCGGTCGTCGATTCATGGCAAACTCTTAGCAGATGTCGCGGTGAGTCGGGAGAGCCTGTGGATTCGAGGTGCTCTGCCGGTTCATTATTTTGCCGCAAGCGCGAGTTGCGCCCAGGCTTGCTGCGTCAGCCCAAGTCGGGCACATTGACGACTGCTGCGGGATGTCCGCGGCTTTATCCTTGAGAGGGGCTTATGAAACTGGCCGGGGCTATTCTGTTCGTCGCTGTATCTGCCATCACCGCAACAAGCGCGGTCGCGGCAACCACCGATGACGTCAAGTGGATCAATCAATGCGTTGCTGACAACAAGGGCGACGCGTCCGAGTCCGTGGTGCTGAAATATTGCACCTGCATGAACAACAAGATGAGCAATAGCGAAACGCAATCGATCACCCAGTGGGAAAAGAGCCATCCGCAAGAGCGCGCGGCTTGCGATAAGGATGCCGGCTGGAAATAGATCGGCGGTTTTCGCCGCCGCCTCGCTCACTGCGGTGGCGCCGCGTCCACGCGGAGAGATGAAGCGTGGCGGACCTTCCGGTTCGCCATGCTTTTTTGTTGCGCAGTCTACCTGCACATTCATTTCGCCGCGCCCGGCTGCTAAGCCGCGCGCATCGACCGCGTGTAAGGTGCAAACGAGCGTTCAGCTTTTCCCGGTCGCGTCATCGATCACACGCAACAGCGTGAGCAGCGCGCGGTTCAATGGCGTCGCGATGCCGTGACGCTCGGCGGCGGCGACGATGGCGCCGGTCAGGGCGTCGACTTCGAGATGGCGGCCGGCGAGCCGGTCGAAATACATCGAGGTGCCGAGTTCGCCGGAAAATGTGAACAGCGTTGCCATCGCGCGTGCCGGTTCGTCGTCGGCGACCGGCACGCCTTCGGCCCGCGCCACCGCCACCGCCTCGTCGAGAATTTTCAGGCAGAGTTCCTGGACGTCGGGCCGCCGCAGCACCGCTTGGCGCTGCAGTGTCAGCGTCGTGATCGGGTTGGCGACGGCGTTGATCAGAAGCTTGCGCCACACCAGCGTGGCAAACTCGCCGCTGAGCGCGACGCGCAGCGGCGTGCCGGTAAACAGGTTTGCAAAATCGCGCCCCGCCGCATCGTCGGCGACGGCGATGTCCTGGTCGCTGCCTTGCCGTAATCTCACTCGATCGGCCGCCAGGCGTTCGCCGTTGAAATAGACGACCGCCGGCAGCACGGTGGCGCCGTTCGCAAACGGTGCGACCCGCTCGACGTGGCCGATGCCGTTTTGCAGCGCTGCAACGCGCGTCGCGGGCGTGCACAGCCGCAACAGCCACGGTGCCGCCGCCGCGGTCTGATGCGTCTTAGTGCAGAGCATGACCCAATCGGCCGGCTGCGTGACGGTGGCAGGATCGCTGAGTGCTGAGATCCGCAGCTCCGCTGTGCCGGCCAGCGACTCGAGCGTCAGCCGCTCAAGGGGTTGACGCGTGCAGGCGATCACATCGTGGCGGTCGGCCGCGGCGAGACAGCCTGCCACGGCTCCGCCGATGCTGCCGAGACCGATAATGGCGATGCGCTGACGCGGTTCGGCGCGCGACGATGAGGGTGCATTGGCCATGATCGGACGATCGCGCGATGGACCGGCAAAGGGCGGCAGCAGGTCACGATGCTGCATATCGCCGACATACTGCCTTGGGGTCGCCGCTGCGCCAAGCCGTCGCGTTCCATCGCGCCAAGTCGTCGCGTTACATCGCGCTAAGCCGTCGAGTTCCGTCGCGCTAAGCCGTCGAGTTCCATCGAAAAATATGTCGTTGGAACTTGCGCGCTTATGTGACGGATTTGTCTCACCCGCTCGCGTAAATCATGCGCGCCACGATGGTGCCGCGCATTCGCCCACTTTGGCCGCAACGTGGCGATACCCAACAAACAGGAGGGGTCGTAGCGTGAAACTTTACATCGTATCTGCAGTCGCGTTGGCTGCATCACTGGCGTTTCCATTGGCAGCGCAGGCACAGGGCGTCCCGGATGGCGTGTCGCACGGCGCGTATGTCGGCGCGCAAGCTGCGGGGCCGGTCGGCGGTCTGGTCGGCGGCGTTGTCGGCGGCGTGATCGGCGGCGTCGATGGCGCGCTCGGAATTCGTCCGGCGGCTTATTCGCCCGGCGTTCCGGTATATCGCCGTCACTGGCGCCACCACGGTTACCGCCACGTTCGCCGCGTTCGCCGCAGCCATACGACCGGCTGAGCCAGGCGCAACGTCACCGTAGCTATAAGAAACCCGGCCAAGTGGCCGGGTTTCTCGCTTTCGTTCCGATGACGGAACTGTGCGTCAGCGTTGGGCGCCGATGCCTGCTCCGGAACCAGCTCCCACGCGCGGGCCGGGGCCGCCACGCTCGGTGTCGGGGACCGCCGGGCCGCGATTGTACTCGTAACCGCTGCCGCCGTAGCTGTAGGCTGGCCTGTCATAACGTCCGCCATAACTCTGGGCGAATGTTGCCGTCGTCAGGCCCACGGTTGCGCCAAGGATGAGCGCGCCTGTCATGATGGTCTTCTTCAGCGTCATGGTTCGATCTCCGCGTTGATTTGGTTCTCGGCGTTAAGTCGAAAGCTGGCGCTTGCGTTCTCTCACAAGATGGTGTGCGGCTCATCGGGAACCAATGAAAAACCCGGCCACGCGAGGCTGGGTTTATTTCGAATTTACGAGGTGTTGGAAACGCCCGCGGCACCAATCAAAACGGCGCATCGCCGATCACGGCGGTGCGCTCCATGCGACGCCGCTCGGGATAATAATCGTTGGCCGCGTAGTGCTGCGTCGATCTGTTGTCCCAGAATACGATCGCGCCGGGGGCCCAGCGCAGGCGGAACTGATATTCCGGCACCAGCGCCTGGGCGAACAGCACGTCGAGGATGGCGCGGCTCTCGGCCGGCTTGAGCCCTTCGATGCGCAGCGTGAATTGCGGATTGACGTAGATGCTCTTGCGTCCGGTCACCGGATGGGTGCGCACCACCGGATGCGACGGGTTGGGGAACAGGTCTTCCATCTTGCGCAGCTTGGCCCGGTCCTCGTCGGTATTCTTGAACAGCACGCGGAAGTTCTGGAAGTCGTGCACCGCGCGCATGCCGTCGACCATTGTCTTGAACGAACTGCCCAGGCCGTCGTAAGCGGCCTCCATGTCCGCCCACAACGTGTCGCCACCGAGCTTTGGCATGATCTGGCAGCGCAGGATGGTGTATTTGGTCGGGGTTTTGCGAAACGTCGTGTCGCTGTGCCACACATCGGTGGACAGCACCGGATTGTCCTTATGATTGTCGAGCACCAGGATTTCCGGAAATTCGCCCTGCGGCCGCATCGGATGCACTTCGAGATCGCCGAACTGGCGGCTGAGCGCAACATGCTGCTCGGTCGTCAGATGCTGGTCGCGCAGTATGACGACCTTGTGCTCGATCAACGCGGCTTCGAAGGCGTGCAGCGTCGCCGGCGGCAATGGCCCTCTGAGATCGACACCGAAAATCTCCGCGCCGAGCCTGACGCCCAGGCGTTCGACTTGAAATGGCGGCGCGGCTTTCGCAAGCGCGGATTCGGGCGCGATGTTCACGTTCATCGCAGGACTCCTGATGTGGTCGCAGAGCATTGACTATGGCACGGCTGGGGACCTAATCAACCGGCGTTTTAGCAATCGTGCCGCGCTGCGCGCCGCGAGGCATCGCCGCGCAAGGGGGCGTACTCGATGTCGGAGTATCTTGAAATCGATCCCGCGAGCGCCGAGCGGCGGCAGATCTACCGCATGCTGGTCGGCTCGGTGGTGCCGCGGCCGATCGGCTGGGCATCGACCGTCGACGCGGCCGGCCGCACCAACCTGGCGCCGTTCAGCTTCTTCACCGTGGTCTGCGTGGTGCCGCCGATGATTTCGCTGACCATCGCACGCAATCCTGACGGCAGCGAAAAGCACACGCTCAAGAACGCGCGCCAGACTGGCGAGTTCTGCTTTAATGTCGTAACCGAACCGGTCTGGAAGGAGATGGTGGATTCGGCCAATGGCTTCCCCGTGGAGGATTCCGAATTCGACAAGACCGGGCTCACTCCCATACCGAGCGTGAAGATCAAGCCGCCGCGCGTCAAAGAGGTGCCGATACATTTCGAGTGCAAACTGCATCAGGTGATCGAACTCGGTCCCAACCGGCATCCGCTGGTCATCGGCGAAGTCGTCTACATGCACGTCGATCCGGCCTGCATGACCAACGGCTATATCGATATGCGCAAGCTGAATCCGGTCGGGCGGCTCAACGGATTTTTCTACTCATCGATCGGTGAGATTTTCGAGCGCAAGTTTGATGATGGGCAGCCGCGCTGAAGCATGATCCCGAAAAGTGGGCACCGGTTTTCGGCAAAGATCATGCGTCCAACTAAATGGTGCGTGACGAATGTCGTAAGCGGGTTAAGTCCCGAGGAGACGAACAGATGGCACATGTGACCTACAAGATCGTCCGTCACGAGGACGGCTGGGCGTATACCGTCGACGGGGTGTTTTCCGAAAGCTTCGCGACCCACGCCGAGGCCCTCAATGCAGCGCAACGCGCCGCGCGTGAGCAGCGGGTTCCGGGGCAGACAGAGTCGATCGAGTACGAAGACGCGCAGGGCAAATGGCACGTCGAGCGTGCGCTCGGCAGCGATCGTCCCGACACCGATGTCGTGGACAAGCCATAGAAAATAAGTCCTGGCTAACCGCTCGCCGCGAGCACGCGGCCCGCATACGAATAGAGCAGGATGCCGGCAGCCAGGATCGCCGGAGAACGACGTCCTACTTTTTCTTGAACACGTCGAGGCGGAGCGGCAGCACGGCGCCGAACCAGGCGGCGTGGGCGCTGTGGTCGGTCAGGTTGTCGCCGGTCTCGGGATGCAGCAGCACGGTCAGGCCGTCGCGATTGAGCATGAGCCACGGCACGAACCGCGCCAGCATCTCGCTCGGGAAGGCGACCTGATACATCGATTGTGGGTGCGGGCCGACCATCTCGTCGTGCCAGCGGCCGACTCTGGCCTGCGGAAAGTCTGCCGCGACCCGCTCGCGCAACCGTTCGGCGCAGCCACGGGTCGTCGCCGGGTCGTAATAGATGTGGGCGTGATATTCCGTGATTTTTTCTGGTTCGGTCATCTCGGATCGTCCGTCAACCGGTGCCAAGATAGCGCATGATGAGAACGATGAGAATGACCAGCGACATTGTAAGGGTGCCGGTCGAGGCGGCATGCCGCCACAGCCGCAGCTGCCGCGCCATCGATAGAGCCGGCGCCGACCAATCCGGGGCGTGAGTTCCCCACACTCCCAGAAATCCCCCTTTGCCTTCGACGGTGCCAAGCTCGCGGATGGTGACACCGGCACGCGCCGCCAGATCGGCCACGATATTGGCGAACATCGTACTGGCCATGCCGGTTGCCAGCGCGCGCTCCTCGAACAGAAAGATCAGCTCGCTGCTCTTGCGGCGCAACACATAGGCGCGCTGCATCATTTCCATGCCCAGGTTGCCGTAGGCTTCGTAGCGCGATTCGATCGTCGCAATGTCCGCGTAGGGAATGGTCAAGTGCTGCGCCGGCGGCCGATGAATGAGCGAGCGCCCGCTCGGCAGGTCGAGCGTGACGGCGTCAGGGCCCAGGACGACGCGCAAGCCCAGTTTGCCGCGCAGGTCGCGCCAGACATAGCCCGTCAGCGCGCCGATGAAGCCCGCTATGGCCAACATGAACAGACCGAGCGCCCATTGCAGTCTGAAGCCCAGGTAGGCTGCGCCGATCATGATGGCTGTGGTGAGGATGAGAATGCCGGTGCCGATGACGGAGAACACCCGCATCCACAACGGCGTTCTGAATGTGCGGGGACCGCGTCTCGCCGCGCCCGCTGCCCTCTCGGCGGTGCTCATATTTGCTGGTCCGCTGCTTCAGACTCTATAGCCCAGAGCAAGATAGCGGGTTGCGCGTGGCGCGGCGAGGAGCCGCCGTCAATGATAGGCGGCGACTCTCCGGGTTGGGTGAAACAGGCAGGCGAGCAACACGGCCAGAATGCCGGTCAGGAATATGCCGTCGAAGGTGCCGGCTCCGCCGATCGAGGCGACCGGCGCGCCGAGCCCGCGCACGCGGCCGATGTTGCTGAGGTCGGCGCCGATCAGCGTGCCGAGACTGCCGGCGATGTAGGCGAGCGGGGCTGCGTCCTGCCAGGCAAGCACCAGGGCGACGACGGCGGTGACCACGGCCGGGACAAAGATCGGCACCGCGATGCCGACGCCGCGCACCGGCTGGGCCGTCCAATGCAGCACGAGCGCGACGATGATGGTGGCGATCAAGCCTCTGACCCAGAGCCGCCGCGAGAACAGGAGATAGAGCGACATGACGGTCGGGATGACCGCGCCACCGACATTCACGGCGATCGTCGTGCCGGGATAACTCTGCACGCGCGGCACGACGTAAAGCATGCCAAAAAAGTCGCGGGCCTGTTCGGACATGACGTGCTCGGGCGGCAGGTGGGCCACCGGAATGTTGAAATAGCTGCCGATCAACGAACCGAACAGCAGCAGGAGCGCGGTGCCGGAACTGACGCCGAGGCTCTCATAGGCGTAGCGCAGTGTTGAAATCAGGAGGATGCCGACGATAACGTAAATGACGATGAGGATGGCAAAATAGCCGGGAGTCAGCGGCAGGTAATAATAACCGTTCATTGGCATCGGCATGTCTCCTCATTTGCCTTGCCACATCAACGCGCGGGCCTATAATTCGCCGCTTCCTTCGGACAGGGAATTTATTGCGTGGCGCCGCCGGGAAGCAAATCCGTTGCAATTATCATGGGGAGCCAGTCCGACTGGCAGACCATGAAGCACGCCGCCGAGACGCTCGATGCGCTCGGTGTCTCCTACGAATCGCGCATCGTTTCTGCCCATCGCACGCCGGAACGGCTGTACGCATTCGCCAAGGGTGCAAAGGCTGCCGGCTTTAAAGTCATCATCGCCGGCGCCGGCGGCGCGGCGCATTTGCCCGGCATGACCGCCGCGCTGACCAGCCTGCCGGTGCTCGGCGTGCCGGTCGAATCAAAGGCGTTGTCGGGCATCGATTCGCTTTATTCGATCGTGCAGATGCCGCCGGGCGTTCCGGTCGGCACCTTGGCGATCGGCCAGGCTGGCGCCACCAACGCCGCGCTGCTCGCTGCCGGCATTCTGGCTTTGAGCGACTCCGCTCTCGGCGAGCGGCTCGACGCGTGGCGCGCGCGGCAGACCGCGGCCGTCGCCGAAGAGCCGAAGGATTCCCGCGGGTGAGCGGGATTGTGCTCGAACCGTTGGCCACGATCGGCATCCTCGGCGGCGGTCAACTTGGCCGGATGCTGGCGCTGGCCGCAGCGCGGCTCGGCTTTAAGTGTCACGTCTTTTCGCCCAGCCCGGATTCGCCGGCCTTCGACGTGGTGCAGCGGGTGAGCTGCGCCGATTACAGCAACACCGAGGCGCTCGACCGCTTCGCCGCGGACGTCGACATCGTCACCTACGAGTTCGAAAACGTGCCGGCCGAGACCGCAACGTTTCTGGCCGCCCGCGTTCCGGTGCTGCCGGATCCGAAAATTCTCGCCACCACCCAGGATCGGTTGGTGGAAAAGACCTTCGTGGGCAGTCTCGGTATTCCGACCGCGCCGTTCGCCGCGGTCGGCGGACCGGCCGAATTGGCCGCGGCGATCGAGCGGATCGGGCGGCCGGCTGTTCTTAAGACGCGGCGTTATGGCTATGACGGCAAGGGCCAGGTGACGATCAAAAACGGCACCGATGCGCAGGCTGTCTGGCGCGAGGTCGGCGGCCAGCCCTGCATTCTGGAGGCCTTCGTGCCGTTCGATCGGGAAGTGTCGGTGATCGCCGCGCGCGGTCATGACGGCTCGGTGGAATGCTTCGACGTCACCGAGAACGAGCACCGCGACCACATCTTGAAGGTCTCGCGCGTGCCGGCTGACTTGCCGGAGGCCGGTGCAGAGAAAGCGCGGCGCATCGCCGAGACGATCGCCAGCAAGTTCGGCTATGTGGGCGTGCTGGCGGTCGAGATGTTCGTGCTGCGTGGCGGGGCCGAGATTCTGGTTAATGAAATCGCGCCGCGGGTGCACAATTCCGGTCACTGGACGCTCGACGGCGCGTCGGTATCGCAATTCGAGCAGCATATCCGCGCGGTGGCGGGCTGGCCGCTGGGCAAGCCGGTGCGCCGCGGACGCGTGGAAATGACCAACCTTATCGGCACCGAGGTCGACGATTTCCGGCGCTGGCTCGCCGTTCCGGGGGCGACGGTCCATCTTTACGGCAAGGCCGCCGTCCGGCCGGGCCGCAAAATGGGCCATGTGACCCGCGTTTTTGCCGACGAGTAGGTGCAAACGCGCCGTACTGGTGGACTTTCCGGTGTTGTTCTGCTACGTGCCGCCGCAAGCAGCTTGGGTTTAGGTCCAGGCCGCCAACCCATTTCATGAACCCACTGCAAGAGGAGCACGCGTGCAGGTTCTCGTCCGTGACAACAACGTCGACCAGGCCCTTAAGGTGCTGAAGAAAAAGATGCAGCGCGAGGGAATTTTCCGCGAGATGAAGCTCCGCGGTCATTACGAAAAACCCTCTGAACGGAAAGCACGCGAGAGGGCGGAAGCGATCCGCCGGGCCCGCAAGCTGGCGCGCAAGAAATTGCAGCGCGAGGGATTGCTGCCGATGAAGCCCAAGCCCACGGGTCCAGCTGGCCCCGGTGGCAGGCCGAGCGCGCCCCGCGCCCCGCGGTTCGGTTGAACCGGGTTTCGGGTCGGCGCATCGGACCGGTCTTTCTGCGTGGCGCGGGCATCGAGGCCCGCGCCATTGTTTTGGCAAGCAGACTTACTATCGTTTAAGAATATCGTTCGGGTTTGCCCTCGTGACCGAAGGCCTTGGAACCAAAGATCTTTGAACCGAAGAGTTTTGGGCCAAAGTTCCGCGTGCGGGGTGCCCGCGAGGCATCGGGATGCAAGGACCAGCGATCGGCCAGCTCAGGAAGAATAGGCGCACAGCGCCCAAGGCCGTTCCGCTCGCTGCCGCGCTGACGGCCGTCTTGGCGCTCGCCGGCTGCGCGAGCCTGGGCAACCTGGGCGCTCCATCGGTTGCCGAGAAGAACGACGGCGCGCTCTATGGCGCCTCGCAATCCAATCTCAGTTCGCTGAGCCAGGTCATCGAATCGCATCCGTCCGATCCGCAGGCCTACAACATGCGCGGCTCGGCCTACGGCGAGGCCGGCATGGACGAGCAGGCGCTCGCCGACTTCAACAAGGCGATCGGGCTCGATCCCAACTACGCGCAGGCCTACGCCAACCGGGCGCTGGTTTACCGCCGTCTCAACAAGCTCGATCTGGCGCTTGCCGATTACGACAAGGCGCTGACGCTCGATGCCTCGTATGCGCCGGCTTATCTGGGCCGCGGCATCGTCTATCGGCTGCAGCGCCGCTCGGAGCAATCGCTCGCCGACTTCAACAAAGTCATCGCGCTGCGCCCCAACGATTCAGAAGCCTATTACGACCGCGGCCAGCTCTATCAGAGCCAGGCCCAGCATCAGTTTGCGATCAATGATTTTTCCACCGCGATCGGACTCACGCCGCAGCGCGGCGAGGTCTATGTCGCGAGGGCGCTGTCGTATCTCGCACTCGGCGATAACAAGTCGGCGGCGAGCGATCTCGATCACGCCGTGCAGCTCAATCCTTCGGACCCGAAAGCCTGGGCGAGCCGCGGGCTTGCCTACGAGCGGCTCGGCCTGAAAGAGAAAGCCGCCGGCTCTTACGCCAAGGCGCTCAACATCAACAACAAATATCCGCCGGCCGTCACCGGTTTTGCGCGCGTCGGCGGCGAGGTTGGCAAGGCCTATCAGACATTCTGAGCGAGGCGATGGCCATGACCATCATGCTCAATCACACGATCGTTCCGGCGCACGACAAGGCCGCGGCGGCAAAATTCTTTGCCGACATTTTCGGCCTCAAGCGCGGGCGCAGCGGCCATTTCGCGCCCGTCAAGGTCAACGAGACATTGACGCTGCTGTTCGACGATGACGCCAAGTTTGACAGTCATCACTATGCGTTCCACGTCAACGACCGCGAGTTCGACGCCATTTTGCGCCGCGTCAAGAAAGCGAATATCGCCTTCGGCAGCGCGCCATGGAGCCTTGAGGACGGCGAGCTGAACGACTGGAACGGCGGCCGCGGCGTCTATTTTCGCGATCCGAACGGGCACGTGCTCGAACTGATGACCGCGCCGCAATAGGCGCGTCCGGTCAGACTCCCGATGTTTATGGCGTGTCGGCGGCTCCCGGCCTATTCCGGCTTGATGTTCGCAAACTTGATCACCTTCGCCCACTTCTCCACCTCGGCCGTGATGAAGGTCTGACATTCAGCCAGGGTCATCGGCATTGGCGCGATGCCGAGGTCCGCAAGCCGCGCTTGCAACGCCGGTTCGGCCAAAGCAGCAATCACTTCCTTGTTAAGCGTGTCGGCGATCTCGGCGGGCAAATGTTTCGGTGCTCCCAGTCCCTGCCAGGTGCTGGCTTCAAATCCCGGAATGAATTCGCCCAAAGCCGGCACGTCTGGCAGCGCCTTTGCGCGCGTCGCTGTCGAAACAGCCAAAGCGCGCAGCGTTCCGGCCTTGATATAGCCGAGGCACGATTGGATCGGTTCGAATGCGACCTGAACATGGCCGGCAATAAGATCGACCAATTCGGGAGCCGAGCCATGGTAGGGCACGTGTACCATGTGGACTCCGGTCATCATCTTGAACATTTCGCCGATGGTCTGCTGCGGCGTGCCGCTGCCTGCCGAGCCCATATTGATCTTGCCCGGATTGGCCTTGGCATAGGCGATGAATGCGGGAATGTTCTGCGCAGGCACGGCAGGATTCACCAGCATGACGGCCGGCCCATTGGCGATGCCGGCAACGACCCGGATGTCGCGCAGAAAATCGTAGTTCAGATTATCGTAGAGCGATGGATTGATTGAATTGACGGTAGCCAGTGCCATGACCGTGTAACCGTCAGGCGGAGACTTCGCGACCATCTCCGTTGCGACGTTGCTCGACGCGCCGGGCCGGTTCTCGACGACAAAGGATTGGTGTAGGCGCGCTGATAATCGTTCGGCCATGAGGCGCGCGGTAATATCGGTCGGCCCGCCCGGCGGAAATCCGACGATCCAACGCACCGGTCGCGTCGGATAATCGAGCGCCCATGCTCCGCGAAGCGGAATCGACAGCGCGGCGGCACCCGCTGCCAGATGCAAGAATTCGCGGCGATGGGTTTTCATCAGAATCCCCTCAAATGAGCGGCGTCTCCGGCGGCTTCCTGGTCCAGCGCGCGATCTTGCCCTCCGCCAGCTCCACGGAAGCAACCTGAACTAGTATATTTTAATGCCGATTCTGGGATAATATCTTATTTCTGAATAACACTTATGCTGGATATGGATGAATGCTGGACAAGCTGTCCGAAATGAAGATGTTTCAGGCGGTTGCGGATGCAGGGGGTTTTACAGCCGCCGCGACCGAGCTTGGCGTGAGCCAAAGCATGGTGAGTCGCGCGGTTTTGCGCCTCGAACAGCGGCTCGGCACCTCGCTTCTGCACCGCTCCACGCGTCGCATCAGTCTCACGGACGAGGGCGCTATTTTCCTGCAAGCGTGCCGGCAGGTTCTGGAGGACATTGGAGAAGCCGAGAGGTCGGTCACTTCGGACAAGCAACCCACGGGCACTCTGCGGGTCAGTGCAGCCGTGGTCTGGGGACTGGATCCACTTGTTCCCCTTCTTCCGGAATTCACGACCCGCCATCCAAAGATCGGAGTGCATCTGTCCCTCACGGATCGGTACGTCGACCTGATCGAGGAGAAAATCGACGTGGCAATCCGGCTCGGACGACTTGCGGATTCATCGTTGATCGCCAGAAAGATTGGAGAGATGCGCCGAGTGATCGTTGCTTCTCCCGCCTACATAGCCGCGAACGGCCGGCCAAAGACACCCGCCGATCTTCTGAATCATGATTGTCTCTTGTGGGATGAGGAGCACGACTACCTGAACCGTTGGCCCTTCGAAGTGAATGGGGCCATGCGTCACGTCAAGGTCGGTGGCCGCATCGTGTCAAACAATGCGCAGGCGCTTTATCGGCTCGCAATCATGGGCGCCGGAATTTTTCGGATGGTCGAATATCGTGCTCGCCCATTGATCCGCGGGGGCGAATTGGTATCGCTTTTGGAGCGATCTCACCACGATGAAGCTATTGCCGTGCATGCGCTTTACGTCAGGACAAATATCGCCAAGCCGAGAGTTCGCGCGTTTGTGGATTTCTTAAGCGAGAAGTGTGCTGCCGATGCTTTATGAGTCGCGCAATCCCGCCGTGATCGTCAGCTTTTTGGATTGGCTATTTTGGGTGGGCTAGGGACGCGATCCAGATCGCCGGCAAGAAAGCGCGCGACTGCATTCAGGGCGCCGTTGGCGTCGAGGTCGTCATGCCCGGCGTCGAGGAAGCGCACGATATGCTTCGGCTTGTTGGCGAGTTCAAACAGGCGCTCGCCCATCGCGAAGGGCACCACCTGATCCTTCATGCCGTGCAGGATCAACAGCGATGCGGTGACTTTCTGGATGCGCCGGTCGGAATGAAATTGGTCCTTCATCAGAAGGCTGACCGGAATGTACCAGTAGCGGATCGAAGCGACAGCGGCCGTTGAGGTGAACGGCGCTTCTAGAATTATGCGGCCGACCGGTTTTTCCGCCGCCACCGCAACGGCGACGCCGGAGCCGAGCGACTGGCCCCATATCACGATCTGCTTCGTCGGAAAGTGTGCAGCGGCGTAAGCGTAGGCGGCCTCGCCGTCGGCAATCAGACCGGCTTCGCTCGGGCTGCCTTCGTTGCCGCCATAGCCGCGATATTCGAGCGCGACGAGGCCGATGCCCGCGCCGATCAACTCGCGAAAGCGCGCGACGCTGTAGCGCAGTGAGCCGCCATTGCCATGGAAAAAAACGATCACCGGCTTTTCGCCCTGCGGCGCGACGAACCAAGCCGTAATGTGAACGCCGTCGGCCGCAGTTAGCGGCAGTTCGGTGGCTTCTGGCAGTCCGGCCTCCGCGGGCGTGGTGTGGGCCGTGTCGGGGAAATACATCAGCGCGCGCTGGTTCGCGTACAGCACGGCTGAGATCCCGACGTAGACGCAGGCCGCGGCGATCGCCATCCATTTGAGTGCGCTGATCGTGTACGCGCGCCGCGGTGCGTAAGCGGCGTACGGCGCGACCCGTTGCCGCGTGACCTCGATGAGACCAAGCGCAATGGTCAACGCGTAAGCTGCGCGTGGCGTAATCCGCCGCCGCGTGACGATCAACAATCCACGAGCGACCGCGATCGCATAAGCGACTGTCCAGCGCGGCGGCATGACGGCGGCTTCGCTGTCTCCCGGCAGAGCGCCATCGCTCGCGCTATTTGCTTCGTGCGGTGCCGAAAGCGTGTTCAGGACTTGGCCTCCGCGGGTTGACCAAAAAAGAAAACCGGCCGGCTCTTGCAAGCCGACCGGCTGAAACCGACGCGCAACCGCGCGATCACGACCCGTCCAGTGCTACGGGCAGATCGGATGACGGCGCCACTGCCAACCGTAGCCCTCGATCCAAACCTTGTGCGGCTTGCTCCAGTAGCAGCCCGGAGCGAGCTGGGCATACTGGGCCGGCGGCGGCCCATATGCGGCAGGCGGCGGGTAGCCGGGGGGCGGCGGCGGATAACCGTAAGCCGGCGGCGGGGGCGGATTGTTGGCAATGGCGCTGCCGACGATAGCGCCAGCGACGACTCCGCCAAGAACGCCCACGCCCACGGCGCAACCGAAGCAGCGGGCATTCGCCGCGCTCGGTGCTGCTACCGTGGCAAGGCCAAGCGTGGCCGCAACGGCAAGCCCGATGAGTGCTTTGTGCATGTGTTCTCCTGATATGATCGTTCGGGTGCCGATGCGACAAAGTTAAGCTGCGGAAGTCCCCGACATACCCCCGATTCCCCTTCAGAGTCCTATTACGCCATTAAAGTCGTAACTCTTTGGCGGAAGTTGGGTGCGCATGACGCATCCACCACCGAGATCGGCGGCGCTTGCCACGCCACATCGCAACGGCGCCCCATGCGGGACGCCGTCATAGATCGTGGTACCTGAGCCGGCTTAGTAACAGGAGCGCATCCAGCGATAGCCGTTCCACCAAGTGCGCCAGGCGCACGGGGCGTACCCGTAAGAGTAGGGACCATAGTAACCGTAGGGATAGGCGTAGGCGCCGACGACCGCGCCGCCGAGGAGAGCACCGGCAATGAACGGACCGGGACCCCAACCGCCGCCACGCCATCCACCCCCGCGCCAACCGCCGCCGTGCCAGCCACCGCCGCCGTGCCCACCCCAGCGTGCCTCCGCGGAGCCGGCTGTCGCGACCGCCGCGATAGCGATCGCTGCGGCCGCGACGAGAGCAGTCACAGTTTTCCTCATGACGTTACCTCGACAGGATGTGTTGCCATTGAACTCCAACAGCCCGCGTTAGCTTAAAGTTCCCATTTAAACGTGAACGTCCACTGAACAATGCTGCCCGAATGTGGCCATCATTAGGAAAAGTCGGGGCCATGAAACCATGAACAAGCAACCATGAACGGGAAATCATGAGGCTGACCTACGCTGTCGGCGACATCCACGGCTGTCTGGACAAGCTGAAAAGCTTGATCGCGGCATGCCGCCAGCATGCCGGCGACGATGAAATGATGTTGGTGTTTCTCGGCGACTACATCGACCGCGGGCCGGACTCGGCGGGCGTCATCCGCTACATGCTCAGCTTGCAGGCCGATGCGCCGCAGCATGTCGTCGCGCTCAAGGGCAATCACGAAGCGTGGGCGGTCGCGGTGCTCGATGGCTTGCTGCCGGCCAAGGCATGGCTTCGCAACGGCGGCGCAGCGACGCTGTCGAGCCTATGGCGCCAGCGACGTTGGTGAAATACCGAAGGCGCATGTCAACTGGTTGCGATCGCTGCCACTGACCTACGACGATGGGCGCCGGTTGTTCGTTCATGCCGGGGTTGACCCGCACAAGCCGCTCGGCGCGCAGGACGAACATGACCTGATTTGGATCAGGGAGCCTTTTCTCGACGATGATCGGGACTACGGCCGCCTCATCGTCCACGGCCACACGCCTCTGGAGACTGCCAAGCCCGACCTGCGGCCCAACCGGCTCAACCTCGACACTGCCGCCGTGTTCGGCGGTCCGCTGACCGCGGCGGCTTTCGACGACACACAGAGTGCGCCGATCGCGATCATCCAGGCCCAATGAGCGAAAGTGCGGCCCGGCGCTGCATGGGCGGCCATGCGCTGACCGTGCCATGAGCCGACTATGCGACAATACGCCGCATGAGTGGACGGAAGGGCTGACGTAGCGCGGAAAATCCGCGGCTGGCGCATCACCGGATCAGTCCGGACGGAGTATCTTTGCCGACGATTCGGGTGGGGCGGGGAGGGGGCCGCAATGAAGCGCAACGCCGCAAAGCCGCGGCGCAAGACGGCCGCGCCACTGCGGCAGCAGGTTCGTGCGCAGCGCCTTACTGCCGATCCGGCATCGACGGACCCGTCAAAACGCAAGCGACCGGCGCGTTCCGCATCCATGCAGCTCGCGGCCGAAGTCGAGCGGCTCGCTGCCGAGCTTGAGCGCTCGCGCGCACGGATCGTCGATCTCGAAGCCAAGGTCGATATCGACCCGCTGACCGACCTGCTTAATCGCCGCGGCTTCGAGCGCGAGCTCAAACGCTCCGTGGCTTATGTCAAACGTTACGGCGTCGGCGCTGCGCTGATCTTTCTCGACCTCGACGGCTTCAAGCCGGTCAACGACCGCCACGGCCACGCCGCCGGCGATGCCGTGCTCAAGGCAGTTGCCGCCGCGATCGTTGGCAACGTGCGCGCTTCCGACGTGGTGGCGCGAATCGGCGGCGACGAATTCGCTGTGCTGCTGTGGAATCTCGGCGCCGCGTCGGCGGCGGCGAAGGCCGCGGCGCTGGAGCGGGCGGTTTATGCGACGCCGGTGCGATGGGGCGCCTCGACACTCGTCGTCGGCGCATCGGCCGGTGTGGCGCTGGCCGCAGCGCTCGATACCCCGGACCAACTGCTGGCCCGCGCCGACGCCGCCATGTACGCCAGGAAGTATGCCCGCAAGGCCGGATGTGGCGATCAGGCCTCGCCCACCGCGCGCAGCACGGAAAATATCACGCAATAATATCCGGCGTGAGCTGGTCTTCGATGAAGGTAATCCGATCCCGCAGATACAACTTGCGCTTCTTAAGCCGCTGCACCTGAATGACGTCAGCGCCCCGCGCATCTTGCAGTGCCGCGATGGCCGCATCCAGGTCCCGATGTTCCTGCAGCAGGCGTGCCAGCTGCGCCCGAAGCTCTTGTTCTTCCTCTTTCGTCATTTCCGCCTTGTCGCGCCGCGGTTGCGGCTCCGCTACGGCTTGGACAGGGGCTTGGACATGGTCTGACCGGTTGCTGGCGGCGGATTATCGCGGGTTGGTTAACGCCCGACAAGCCCGCCGGGCGAGCCGCACGTATACGTGTGTACACAGACGGGATTTTCGGCAGGCCGGAAACGGAGTATGATGTGCTTCGTTATAGGGTGGTACCTTCATTCGACAGGCGGCATTCAACGCAAGGAGATAGGCCACATGGCGATGCAATCGCATCTTGCGGAGCTCGAAAAGCGGCACCAGGCCCTTGAGGAGGAAATCACTGAAGCGATGACCCACCCCTCGGCCGACGACTTTAAAGTTGCGGAACTGAAACGGAAGAAATTGCACGTCAAGGACGAAATGGAACGGCTTAGACTGGACCCGGTCCTGCACTAAACTTTCAAGTCACGGCGTTTTTCTCGGATCGTCCCCGCGCGCGGGGAGTAAGGTGACTTTTTATTGAAACGAGTGCTTCAGCGGCTTTCCCGTTTATCTGGAATGGTCTGCGGTTCGCGTAACGAAGGGGCTCTTATTGACAGCCGGACAATTTTGTCCGAGAAGCGGCTCCAACGGGCGAAAACTGAAGATCCGCGGTGGATAAACGCGACATTTTCGTTGCCGAACTGAGAGACGAGGCGCGCCGCAAGGGCGTGTCCTTCAGAGCCGAAAAGCGCCGTGGCAAGGGCGGTCACATGTTGGTTTACGTCGGCAACCGGCTGACGACCTTGCCGTCGCGCGAGATTGACCCGAAGACGGCACGGAAAATCAGGAAACAACTTGGGCTGGCGGATTAGTTCGAGGCCAGGAGAAACACGATGCGGTCTTATGTCTATCGAGCGCTGTTCGAGCCGGGTGACCGACGTGGCAATATTGTTGTCAGCTTTCCTGATGTGCCGGAGGCAATCACTCAAGGACATGGCGAAGCCGATGCGCGCGCGATGGCCGAGGAGGCCCTCGGTCTCGTATTGCTCGACTATCTCGAACGTAGCAAGCCACTGCCGAAGCCGCGCTCCAAGGGCCGCGGCCTAATCGATGTCACGGTGGCGCCCGACGTGGCGGCCAAACTCGCGGTGCTGGAAGCGTTTGCAGCCGCCGGCATCAGCAAAAGCGAACTCGCGCGGCGCATCGGCAAGGACGAGAAAGAAGTCCGCCGGATTCTCGATCCGCGCCATGCGACCAAACTGCCGGCGCTTACGGCCGCGTTGCGCGCACTCGGCAAGCGGTTGGTCGTCGGGGTAATAGAGGCTGAGGCGGCGTAGAGCCAAGTTCGCCCAGGCCCAAAAAAAGCTGCTCTTTAGCAACGATCCTGCAACTGATCTCGTGTACATAAGTCCTGGATTCGGCAAGGGATTGTAAGGCCGGCTGATCAATTGGTAATCGGGATTACTCGCGCGGTCTTGGCCATGAATAAGATCAAATCCTCTTCGCCACATCCCGCAGCTTGAATTTTTGCAGCTTGCCGGTTGAGGTTTTCGGGATCTCGGCGAAGACAACGTGGCGCGGGCATTTGTAGGTGGCGAGGTTTTGCCGGCACCACGCAATCAACTCCTCTGCCGTGGCTGATGCGCCGGATTTAAGTTCGACGAAGGCGCACGGTGTCTCGCCCCATTTATCGTCGGGCTTGGCGACGACGGCGACCGCCTGCACGGCGGGATGTTTGTAGAGCGCGTCCTCGACCTCGATCGAGGAAATATTCTCGCCGCCGGAAATGATGATGTCCTTGGAGCGGTCCTTGAGCTGGATATAGCCGTCGGGATGCATCACGCCGAGGTCGCCGGAGTGAAACCAGCCACCCGAAAATTCCCGCTCGGTCGCCGCCTTGTTTTTCAGATAGCCTTTCATCACGACGTTGCCGCGAAACATGACTTCGCCGAGTGTCTCGCCGTCGCGTGGCACCGGCTGCATCGTCGCCGTATCGCGCACGTCGAGCGCATCGAGCACTGGATAACAAACCCCCTGGCGCGCCTTCTTGGCCGCCTGCTCGGAAGCAGGCAAGGCGTCCCACTCGCGATGCCAGTCGTTGACGCTCGCCGGCCCGTAGGTCTCGGTCAAACCGTAAACATGGGTGACGTTGAAGCCCGCGGCTTTCATCTCCGCCAGCACAGCTTCCGGCGGCGGCGCCGCGGCGGTGACGAACTCGACCGTGTGCGGCAGCGGCTTTTTCTCCTGCGGCGTTGCGTTGAGCAAAGTCGACATCACGATCGGTGCGCCGCATAGGTGCGTCACCTTGTGGGTGGCGATGGCGTCGAAGATTGGCGCAGCGCGGACGGCGCGCAGGCAGACATGAGTCCCCGCCACGACTGACAAAGTCCAGGGAAAGCACCACCCATTGCAGTGGAACATCGGCAAGGTCCACAGGTAAACCGGATGCTTGCCCATGCCGCAGGTGATGACGTTGGCCATCGCCAGCAAATAAGCGCCGCGGTGATGATAGACGACGCCCTTGGGGTCGCCTGTGGTGCCCGACGTGTAGTTGAGCGAGATCGCGTCCCATTCGTCGTCCGGCTTCAGCCAGGCGAATTCCGGATCGCCTTCGCGCAAAAAATCTTCGTATTCGATGGCGCCGAGCCGTTCGCCGGCGCCTTTGTATTCCGGATCGTCGTAATCGACGACCAGCGGCTTCGCCTTGCAGAGCGCCAGCGCATCTTTCACCACGTTGGAGAACTCATGATCGACGATCAGCACCTTCGCCTCGCCGTGATCGAGAATGAACGCGATGATGGCGGCGTCGAGCCTTGTATTGATGGTGTTGAGCACGGCTCCGGCCATTGCGACGCCGTAGTGCGCGTCCAGCATTGCCGGCGTATTGGCGAGCACCGCCGCCACGGTATCGCCGCGCCCGATGCCGCGCCGGGCGAGCGCCGAGCCCAGTTTTTTGGCGCGCGCAAAAAATTCGCGGTAGGTCCAGAACCGCCCGCCATGAATGATCGCCATCTGTTCCGGATAGACCAAGGCGGCGCGGGCCAGAAATGACAGCGGGGTCAGCGGCTGAAAATTCGCCGGATTACGATCGAGGCCGCTATCGTAAGGTGTCGCCATGTTTCCTCCCGCATAGAGTTTAGCCGATAGCTGCGCGCGGGCGAATAGCAAGTGGTTTGTTAGTCGCCGTGCGCCAGACCCAGCCAGCCCTGCCAGATCAGCGCCACCGAGATCGAAAACATCAACAGATAGGTGATGCGGTAGAACGGCTCGGTCGGCGTTCGCCGCACCAGCCAGATGCCGAGGTAGTTCGCCGCCACCGCCAGCGGCCAGAGCGCCATCGACGTTGCGAAATTGCGCAGCGAAAATTGGCCGAGCAAAAAATAGGGGCCGATCTTCATCAGATTCATGAAGGCAAAGAACATCACCGTGGTGCCCACGAAGGTTAGCTTGTCGAGGCGCTGCGGCAGGATGTGAATCTGGTAGGGCGGGGCGCCGACATTGATCAGAAGCGACATGAAGCCCGCGAGCGATCCCCAGAACACGCCGGCGAGCGCGTGCGGCTGTTTGGGCTTTTCGGCGGCGCGAATGAGATGCGGCCACAGCCACCGGCCGATCCAGCGGTACACCACGAACGACAGCCCGATGGTGCCGCCGGCCACTTCTATCGCCGCATTGGAGACGTAGCTCGCAAACAGCGTGCCGGCACCCATGCCGATGATCGAGCCCGGAATCAGCACCTTCAGGTTCCACGCGCTCCACGCGCGCCGATAGGTCCAGGCCGAGATGGCGTCCTGGGTGACGAGCAGCGGCAGGATGATGGCGGCGGCCTGCAGGATCGGCACCCGCAGCGTCAACAGCGGGACCGAGATCATGCCAAGGCCGGCAAAGCCGCCCTTGCCCAGGCCGAGCAGGATCACAGCCGGAATGGCCACGAGATAGAACAGCGGATCGGTAATCACGGGGTGTATTGGAGTAGGAACCTGTAAGGGACGATGACATAGATCAAAGCGCGGGGCTCAAGGGAAGCGCTGTGATGCAAGTTGGGCTTGTGTGGCAGCTTGCAAACGTCGCCGCGAGGCGGAAGATAAATCCCTCCCGGCGTG
Organism: Xanthobacteraceae bacterium; assembly: GCA_049300295.1. Lineage (GTDB taxonomy): Bacteria > Pseudomonadota > Alphaproteobacteria > Rhizobiales > Xanthobacteraceae > BOG-931. Next base: position 8,230 of record JBAQJL010000070.1, on the reverse strand, counting down.
CGGGGAGAGGAGGACAAAGTCATGGATGCCCGATCGAGCCGCTACCACGAAGCCTATGCGCGCTGGCAGCGCGATCCGACCGGCTTCTGGGGCGAGGCGGCCGAGGCCATCGACTGGTTCGAAAAGCCGAAAACCGTATTCGACGCCAAGGCCGGCATCTACGGCCGCTGGTTCGTGGGCGGGGTGTGCAACACCTGCTTCAATGCGGTCGACCGCCATGTCGATGCCGGGCGCGGCGATCAAGCCGCGATCATCTACGATTCGCCGCTCGCTGGGCAAAAGCGGACCATCAGCTACCACCGCCTGCTGACTGAGACGCAGGTGCTCGGCGGCATGCTGCGGGATCTCGGCGTGCAAAAGGGCGACCGCGTCATCCTCTACATGCCGATGATTCCGGAGGCGATCATCGCGATGCTCGCCTGCGCGCGCATCGGCGCGATTCATTCGGTGGTGTTCGGCGGCTTTGCGGCGCCCGAACTGGCGACCCGGATCGACGACGCCAAGCCGAAGGTCATCCTGTCGGCGAGCTGCGGGCTCGAACCCGGCCGCGTCGTTGCCTACAAGCCGCTGCTCGATGAAGCCGTCGCGCTGTCGACGCATAAGCCCGATGCATGTTTGATTCTGCAGCGGCCGCAGATGCAAGCCGCACTGATCGAAGGCCGCGACCGCGACTGGGCCGCGATGCGCGATTACGCGCTGGTTTATGCCCGCTCGGCCTACGATTGCGTGCCGGTCACGGCGACCGATCCGCTCTATATTCTCTACACGTCGGGCACCACCGGCCGGCCCAAGGGCGTCGTGCGCGACAATGGCGGCCACATGGTCGCGCTCAAATGGTCGATGCAGTATCTCTACGGCGTCGAGCCGGGCGAAGTGTATTGGGCGGCGTCCGATGTCGGCTGGGTGGTCGGGCATTCTTACATCGTCTACGCGCCGCTGTTTCACGGCTGCACCACGATCCTTTACGAGGGCAAGCCGGTCGGCACGCCGGACGCCGGCGCGTTCTGGCGCGTCATCGCCGAGCATGGCTGTGCCGCCATGTTCACAGCGCCGACCGCGTTCCGTGCGGTCAAGAAAGAGGACCCGCAAGGAAAATTCCTGGCGCAATACGATCTGAAAAAATTCCGCACGCTGTTTCTCGCCGGCGAGCGTGCCGATCCCGACACCGTGCAGTGGGCGGAGAATCTTTTGAAAATCCCGGTGCTCGATCACTGGTGGCAGACAGAGACCGGCTGGTGCATTGCCGGCAATCCGGTCGGGCTGGGCACGCTGCCGGTCAAATACGGCTCGGCGACGGTGCCGATGCCCGGCTACGACGTGCGCGTTGTCGACGAAGCCTGCAAGGAAGTCGCCGCCAACACGATGGGCTCCATCGTGATCAAGCTGCCGCTGCCGCCGTCCTGCCTGCCGACGCTGTGGCAGGCCGACGAGCGCATGCGCGAAAGTTATCTCGACGAATTTCCCGGCTACTACAAAACCGCCGATGCCGGCTTCAAGGACGAGGACGGCTACGTTTTCGTCATGGGCCGCACCGACGACATCATCAACGTTGCCGGTCACCGGCTCTCGACCGGCGGCATGGAGGAAGTGCTCGCCGCGCACCCCGACGTCGCCGAATGCGCCGTGCTCGGCATCGCCGATCAGCTCAAGGGCGAAGTGCCGTGCGGCTTCATCGTGCTCAAGAGCGGCGTCAACCGGCCGCCCACTGAGATTGAGAAGGAGTGCATCGCGCTCATTCGCGAAAAAATCGGTCCGGTCGCCTCGTTCCGCCTCGCCATCACGGTGGCGCGGCTGCCGAAGACGCGCTCGGGGAAAATTCTGCGCGGCACCATCAAAAAAATCGCCGACGGCGAAAGCTGGACCATGCCGGCGACGATCGACGATCCGGTGGTGTTGGATGAGATTGGGAGTGCGTTGAAGAGGAAGGGCGTGGGGAACTGATACTGTGGCCCGGCTTGAGCCGAGCGAAAGCTGGGGATCGCTCGGTGATCCTCGGAATATTCATCGCGTGTGCTGCTCGAAATACCGCCGCAGAATCGCGTTGATGCGCGACTGATAGCCTTTGCCATGCGCGCGGAACCAATCGAGCACATCAGTGTCAATGCGCAGGGTCATGTGGCCCTTGCGCGGCGGCTTCGGCAGTTCGGTGGTAAGCCAGTCGATCTCGTCCATCGCATCGTCAGGGTCGCGACCGGAGGGCAGGGGCTTTTTCGCTGCCGCCTTCCAATCGGTCCTAACCTCGCCGCGCCTTTCCATGGCACGCAATTCAGCCGCCGTGCGCCTGACGATATTTCCGGATTTCTTGCTCATGCGCTCGCCTCATCGTGATCACACGAATGGTTTCGCCACGCCAAGTCCATACAAGGGTGAACAGGACGCCTTCGATAATTGCCGTCGTCTTCCAGCGGTCTTCCTCATTGCGAGGCGTCGGCTGATGGATCGCCGGCCGGCCGTCGAAGAAGAGATAGGCCGACGCCAGATCGAGCGCGCGATCCTTGAGGATGCGTGCCCGCTTGCGCTCGTCTCATTCGAATTCCATCGGACGAGCCTAACATATGTGCATACATTTTGTACATACAAGATGCTTAGCATGCCGCTACGCTCATGCTAAGCTTGCTCGAACTCATTGGAGGTGAAATTGCTGAAACAGTTTAGTCTTATCGCCATGGTGGTGGCCGCTTCACCGGCGGCCGCCTTCGATGCCAGCAAGCTCGGGCAGGGTGGCTCGCTGTCGCTCAGCGATATCAATTCGCTGATCGGTCAGTCGGCGCAGCTCAAGGGCGAAGTCGCCGCGGCGCTCGCAGCGGCCCATAAGACGGCCGACGACATCATCTGTGGCGGCAATCGGTTTCCAAGGGAGTGGGTGAACCTGGGCGGTATGCGGGCTGCGCCCTACACCTGCAATTTCATCGGCAAGTGGCTTTCGCTCAGCGCCACGGTGACCGTCAGCGGGCCGAACGGCAAGGTCTATGACACGATCACTCAGGCGGCGATGAAGAGCGCCAACAAGGTGACCGAGACCAAGCCCGTCTGGAAATGGAGCGCAACCGAGCCGAACTGAAGTTGCCACGCCACGCCCGCTCCAACGACGCCAGTGGCTCCAGGCACGCGATCGCCATGCTTAACAGGATATTGCCGCAGCCGCTCCTGGCGTGACCGATAGGTACACTTACGGAGTTATGCGACGCGAAAATGTAAATCTTCCGCAAGCTTACGACGGTAAGACCTATCCTATAAAACGAATTGGCGTCGCGCGAAATGAAACGCTCAGCCTTCCTTCAATGGGCGCGGTGGCTGCTCAATGGCAAGAGCTATTTTGGCCTCGCGATAATCGCCATCATTTGGTCCGGCGTGCTTTGGAGCGAGCGCAACAGTACGCAGCATTTCCTGACCGTGACGCGCGAGCACGGCAAAAACCTGGCGAGCGCGTTCGAGGAAAGCGTGGTCCGCTCGGTCAGCGAAGTCGATAAGACGCTGCTCTTGCTGCGCGCACGCTATCTGCTCGATCCGCAGCATTTCGATATCCACCGCGTGGCGGCGAACCCACTCTATTCCAGCGACCTTGTCAAAAATGCCGCGCTGATCGATGCCAACGGCTTCACGGTGAATTCGGGCAGCTCCCAGGCCGGGCAGCTCTTCGATCTGCACGATCGCGAGCACTTCCAGACCTTTCTGACGGACCACAGCGACCGGCTCTACATCGGCAAGCCGATCGTCGGCCGCGCCGGCAACACGTGGGTTGTGCCGTTCGCCCGCCCGATCATCGCCACCGACGGCAGCTTCAAGGGCGTGATCACGCTTGGGGTCGATCCCGCGATGCTGACGCGCTTCTACGAGGTGGTCGACATCGGCAAGCAGGGCCGCATCTCGTTGATCGGCGAAGACGACTACGTGCGCGCGGCCAAGGGCGCCTCTCGCAATATCCTTGGGCAGAAGCTTAATCCGCCGCTGTGGAAATCGCACCTCGACGGCGATTCTTTCTACGCGCAAGCGTTCGATGGGGTCCGCCGACTGATCACGTTCCGCAAGGTCAAGGGCCTCCCGCTCATTGTCGGCGTTGCTTTTTCCCAGCAGGAGCTGATGGCGGGACTGTTGCGCGATCAGGAGATCGACGACTTCCTCGCCGCCGCCATAACGGTTCTGATCCTGTTGGGCATTGTGCTCGATGCCGAACAGCGGCGCCGCGTCGACGAGGCACGGGAAGCCGCCCGCGCCAGCGGAGCGGTGGCGCTGGAAAAATCGCGCGAGCTTGAAATCACGCTGGATCATATGAGCCAGGGCCTGATGATGGTCGACGGCGCCCGCAAGGTTGCGGTGATCAATCATCGGGCCATCGAATTGCTGTCCCTGCCGGCAGATTTCGTCGAAGGACCGCGGCCGTTTGGGGATGTGGTTGAAAGTCTCTGGGAGCAGGGGGACTTCGGCCAGGACGGCGAAACGCTCGATCCGAAAATCCGCGATTTCGTCAAGGCCGGCGGCCTCGGCGAGATCGGCGTTTACGAGCGGACGCGCCCGAACGGCACCACCCTCGAAGTGCGCAGCGTGCCGCTGGCGGGCGGCGGATTTGTGCGGACCTTTACCGACGTGACGCTGCGTAAGGACAGCGAAGAGCGGATCGCCCATATGGCGCGCCACGACGAACTCACCGGCCTCGCGAACCGCGTGCTGTTCCGCGAGCGTATCGGACAGGCCATCGCGCGGGCCAGGCGCACCAACGAACGCTTCGCCGTGCTGTTGCTCGATCTCGACCGCTTCAAGGATGTTAACGACACGATGGGGCATCCGGCCGGCGACGCGCTCCTGAAAGTCGCGGCGCAGCGCCTGTGCCGGACCGTGCGCGAGACCGACACCGTGGCGCGGTTCGGCGGCGATGAATTCGCCATCGTGCAGACATCGGTCGAGAGCCGGGCCGATGTGGAGCGGCTGTGCACGCGCATTCTCGAGGCCATCAAGGACCCCTTCGAGATTGAAGGCCATGGCGTCGATATGGGCACCAGCATCGGCATCGCCGTCGCGCCCGACGATGGTTTGGAGGCCGAGGGGCTGCTCAAGAACGCGGATATCGCGCTCTATGCGGTCAAGACCGGAGGCCGCGGAACCTGGCGGTTTTTCGAGCCCGCCATGGAAGCGCACGCACAGGCCCGCAGCGCCCTCGAACACGACTTGCGCCACGCTTTGGCGGCGGGCGAACTGGACGTCGTCTACCAGCCGACGATCGATCTCGACTCCAACGAGGTCAGCGGCGTTGAAGCGCTGCTGCGCTGGAACCACCCGCGGCGCGGTCTCATCATGCCGGGCGAATTCATTCCGGTAGCGGAAGAGATCGGTTTGATTTCGGAGATCGGCGAGTGGGTGCTCAAAACGGCCTGCGCGGCGGCAATCGCATGGCCAGCCGCCGTGCGGATCGCGGTCAATCTTTCGCCAGTACAATTCAAGGACCGCAGGCTGGCTGAGATCGTGAAGAACGTGTTGGCGAGTACCGGGCTGCCGGCGCAGCGGTTGGAGCTGGAAATCACCGAAACCGTCGTGCTGCAGGAAAATCAGGCCAATCGCGCGACGCTGCAGGAGCTGGGCGCGCTCGGGGTCACGATTGCGCTCGACGATTTCGGCATCGGCTATTCCTCGTTGAGCTATCTGCGCGCGTTTCCGTTCAGCAAGATCAAGATCGACCAGTCGTTCGTCATGGAGCTCGGCGACAAGTCGGACGGCGCGCCGATCGTGCGGGCGATCGCCGACCTCGGCCGCAGCCTCGGCGTGCCGACGATCGCCGAAGGCGTCGAAACGCCGGCGCAGCTTCGCCTCGTGCGCGCGGCGGGTTGCAAGGAGGCGCAAGGCTTTCTGTTCAGCCGTCCGGTTCCAGCGTCGGACGTGCCCGCCGTCATCGCCCGCCGCACGTCTGTCGCGGTGCACGCCGCGTAGTCGCACAACGCGCTCGCTCTTTGCTTTGTGATTTTTGGCCGCGCGTCGCCGGCGGTAGAATCGTCAAGCGCGGCACCTGAGCCGCTTTCGAGCGTTGTGCCGATCATGCGCCCTTGGCGAACGCTACTTGCAGTAAGTTTGGCTTTATGGAGCGCGTCGGCGAACGCGCAAACGGCCGTGCCTGCGCCGGCGGCGGCCGATCAGGCGAAGCCGGCCGCGGCGGCACTGCCGCCCGCATCTTCCGACAAGCCCGTGGACCCGGCCAAAAAAACGCCGGCGCAGCCAGCCGCCGCCACCGCCGACGACATCTGCCACGCGGTGGAGCAAGGCGCCGCGCGGAACGATTTGCCGGTCGAATTTTTTGCACGTGTGATCTGGCAGGAGAGCCGCTTCAATGCGCTTGCGGTCAGTCACAAGGGCGCGGAGGGGATCGCGCAATTCATGCCGGCGACGGCGGGTGACCGCGGCCTTGCCGATCCGTTCGATCCGATTGCGGCGCTGCGCGAAGCGGCAGGTTACCTCGGCGACCTGCGCAAGCAATTCGGCAATCTCGGGCTCGCCGCCGCCGGCTACAACGCGGGGCCGGGACGCGTCAGCGCCTGGCTCGACGGCAGGCGCGGTCTGCCGCGCGAGACGCGCGACTACGTCGCCATCATTACGGGCTGGACCGCGGATGAATGGGCGTCAGCTTCGCCGCCGAAGGAGGCGGACACGACGATTCCGCAGGGCGTGCCGTGCGCGCGGCTTGCCAATCTGATTCTGGCGAAACCGCAGGACGCGCGGCGCGCCGCCGCCTACGTGCCGCGCTGGGGCGCGCAGCTCACCGCCAATTTGTCGGAAAGCCGCGCCTGGGCGACCTATCGGATGCTGGCGAAGCGCTACGCGGCGCTGATCGGCGATCGCGAGCCGATCGTGCTGCGCGGCCGGCTGCCCGGGATGGGCGTCGCCGCGCGTTACATGATCCGCGTCGTCGACGACGACCGGCCGTTTCTGCAAAAATTCTGCGGCAAGCTCGTCGCCGCTGGCGGTGCCTGCGTGGTGCTGCGCAATGAACGGGCTGCGGCGGTGAATTAGCGCAGCACAGGGAGCGTTGCTTTGTCACCGTGGCGGCGGAACTCTTGCTGTTCGCGACCCACAACTGGGTCTCGCTGCGAATCATCCCAACTTTTGGGAAAGACGATGATCTACCGAATGTGGCGGCTGAGCGAGGCCGGCCCGGAAAACCTTGGCCCCGCCTTTACCGACGATGGGATGCTGCTCGGAAGAACGCCGCTGGTAGAGCGACGAGATGATCGTTTCGTCGTCCGCGAGCGAGGTGACATCGAGCGGCTATTGCGCTGCGCGTATGAGCGCGCCACCTCGCTTGAAAGCCTCATGGCTGGGCTATCAAATGTGGCTCGTGCTCTTAACGGCAATGATCCTTGTTTGGCGCGGATCGCAGCAGTGCACCTCAAGATTCCAGATTTGCGTGATGCCGCCGCACGCGAGCGCCTGGCGGCAGAGGACCAACGAATAAACGGGACTGGTGCGAAGCTGGAGCGAAGTGCTCAAGGGCTCGATAAGGCAAGTCCGGACGATCCGAAACACCCAGGCTGGCCCGCCGGAACGCCTGGCGGGCGTGGGGGAAAGTTCCGACCTGAGGATGGCTCGGACGCTGAAATCTCGCTTGATGTCAAAATTCGCATCATCCGCGTTGCCGCGCGCCGAGCGCTGCGTCTGGCTTCGCAGGAGATCCTGCACCTGGGCGCTGCGGCCGTGGCCAATCTGGTCCCGGGTCTCGATGTTGTTGCGGACGCTGCGGCGGCGCTGGATATCGCGAATACAATTTCGAATTACTGGAAACTTGCGACCGATGCCCAAGCCGCTTTCGATTTTGCCAGCAAAGGACCTTATAACCTCGAGGAGCTTCAAATGCTCTCGAACGGCCACGAGGAATTTGCGAGCTATGGCGACTTTATCAAGGGCGAGTCGACCCTCGATGTTACAAGCAAGATGTTCGGCCGCGCAGGCGACGGATATCAGTATCATCACATCGTGACGCAAGGCGGCGCCAATGAAGGCAACATTTTGCCGGAGCAACTGCAAAATACCGACAATATCATTCGCCTGCCGACGCTTTTGCACGAGGTTGTGAATGAGGCATACTCCAGTAGCAAAGATGGTACTACCATGACGATGTACGAATGGAGCTATGAGCGGAAGTTGGTGACGGCATGAAGGGGTAAGGCGACGTATCGTGGGGGTGTTCGACGCCTCCACTTCTCGACCAAAGGAGTGATACGCCGTGACCGACACTAACGTCATCAAGCTG